>NZ_CP015136.1:6805209-7480314 GCF_001618865.1 Luteitalea pratensis | reverse complement strand
CGAATGGATCGGCCTTCTTGCTGCCGTGAACCCGCGATTGGCCACTCCGGAGTCGGTTTCAGCGGCGACTTTCGCCGAAGATGCGGCCGGGTGTGACGCCCGTGTGACCGGGCGAAAATGGTCAAAAACGCCAGATTGTTTCTTGTTTTTGCCTTCGCTTACATGACCGGGGCCGGAAAATCACTCTCGCCCGTGCACCCGGCAGGCGAAACCACGGTTTTTTCCACAGTTTTTTCCACAGCTGTGGAAAAGTGGCCTCGGACTGCCTGTCTGGCGGAACCGGACGGCGAGTGTAGCAGAGGGGTGTGGCAGCAGGAAGCGGCACGATTTGTGAGCGAAGAGGCCTCGAAAGTAGGTCAACAGTGGCGGCGCCTGGCGCCTCGAAAGCAGCCCTGGGCGTTGACACGCCTAACGGCCTGAACTACCATCGGCAGTTCGCGGTCGAGGTGTAGCCGCAGACATTCGAGCGCCCGGCAGCCCCGGTCACGCTCCCGGATTCCAGCAGCCATGAAGCGTACTTTCCAGCCCAACAACCGTCGCCGCGCGAAGACCCACGGCTTCCTCGTGCGGATGAGCACGAAGAACGGCCGCCTTGTCCTGAAGCGCCGTCGCGCCAAGGGCCGCAAGCGGCTCAGCGTCTCTTCAGAGGGCTAGGGTCGTTGCCGCCATGCGGCACACGCTGCGCCCACACGAGCGGGTCCGCCGGCGGCCGGAGTTCCTTCAGGCCTACGAGCAGGGTCGCAAGCACCATGCGCGCTTCATGACCATGTTCGCGCGCGAGTGCTCGTTGCCAGCTGCGCGCCTCGGCGTCTCGGCGACGCGCAAATTCGGACCCGCGGTCGTCCGCAATCGAGCCAAGCGCCGCGCTCGCGAACTCTTCAGGCATCACAAGCCCATGCCCGGCGTCGACCTCGTCATCATTCCGCGCCGCGGCTTCGATACGGTCGCCTTCCAGGAACTCGTCACCGACTTCCTCTCGGCGCTGCGACGCCTGCGTGTGCGGGTCGTCGCCAACGAGGGCATGGCAACGTGAGCATCAGTCCCGGGGCGCGAGTCGCGATGGCGCTGGTGCGCGCCTACCAGTTGACCCTGTCACCGTTGTTTACCGGCAGTTGCCGGTATGAGCCGTCCTGCTCCCGGTATGCCATGACGGCATTCGAGCAGCACGGCCTCCGCAAGGGCGCGTGGCTCGCCATCCGGCGACTCGCTCGCTGTCACCCACTCGGCGGTTCCGGGCTCGACCCCGTGCCGCCACCGCCGTTTCGATGACCGCACCCAGTTCCCCCGGTACGCCCTCCATGGAAAAGCGTGTTCTGCAGGCCGTCCTGCTTTCGCTGGCGGTCCTGCTCGTGTATCAGAGTTTCTTCGCGCCGCGCCGCCAACCGCAGCAACAGGCGGCGACGCCGGCAACACCGGCAGGACCCGCTGCCACCCAGCCCCCGGGCCCTGCTGCGGCGCCTGTCGCGGCGACCACGACGGGCAGCACCACTGCGCTGCCCGCCAGCGTGGCGGCGGCCGGCGGCGCCCGCATCGTTGTCGAGTCCGACGAGGTTCGCGCCGAGTTCTCCACTCGCGGTGCCGTCCTCCTGAGCTGGACGCTGAAGCGGTATCCCGGTGCGCACGGACACGCGCTCGATCTGCTGCCTGTCGCGACGGACGTCAACGCATTGCCCGCGTTCTCGCTGACCACCAGTGACGAGACGGTGTCCAACACGCTTGCCGGCGCCAACTTCACGCCCAGCGCCCAGACGCTCGATTTGCGCGGCACCGGCGGCAGGACGCTCCGATTCGACTATGAGGACCCGTCCGGCCTGCATGCGACCAAGGTGTTCACGTTCGAACGCGACAAGCAGGCGTTCCTCGTCGGCTTCTCGGCCCAGGTGCTTCGCAACGGTCAGCCACAGAATTTCACGATCCACTCCGGCCCGGGTATCGGTGACATCGAACGCGCCCAGCCGTCTGGCGGCATGATGTTCGGCAGTTACTATCAGGCGCCCGACGCCATCACGTACGCCGAGAAGATCCAGCGTGTCGCCGCCGCCAAGCTGGCCGAGCAGCGCGTCTTCGACGGGTCGTTGCGCTACGCGGGTGTGGACGACCACTACTTCCTCGGCGCGGCACTTCTCGACCGGCAGTCGCACGTCGAGTACTCGACGCACGCCATGCAGTCGGCCGCTGGCCCGCGCACACTCGTGGCATACGCCCTGAGCTTTCCGCAGGCGCCGACCGAGGTGAAGTTCTATCTCGGCCCGAAGGACTTCGACCAGCTGCAACGCTCGGATCAGCAACTCGTGCGCACGATCAACTTCGGCTGGTTTGCCTGGCTGGTGGTGCCGCTGCTGCGTGCCCTCAAGTGGGTCAACGGGTTCGTCGGCAATTACGGATGGTCGATCATCGTCCTGACCATCCTGATCAACATCGCGATCTTCCCGCTGCGCCACAAGAGCGTGGTGTCGATGCGGAAGATGCAGAACATCCAGCCGCGCGTGAAGGCCATCCAGGAGCGCTACGCCAACCTCAAGGCCACCGACCCGGCCAAGCAGAAGATGAACACCGAGTTGATGGAGCTCTACAAGACCGCTGGCGTCAACCCGGCCAGCGGTTGCGTACCGATGCTGCTGACGATGCCGGTGCTCTTTGCCTTCTACGCCCTGCTCAGCGTCGCGATCGAATTGCGCGGCGCGCCGTTCATGCTGTGGATCCAGGACCTCTCCCAGCACGACCCGCTCTACATCACGCCCGTCATCATGGGCGCGACGATGCTGTGGCAGCAGTGGATTACGCCGGCCGCGGGCATGGACCCGGCGCAGCAACGGGTGATGATGATCATGCCGCTGATGTTCACCTTTTTCTTCCTGTGGGCGCCCAGCGGCCTGGTGATCTACTGGCTCTTCAGCAACCTGCTCACTATCGGTCAGCAGTATCTTACCAACCGCATTGTCGGTGCGCCGGGCAAGCCGGCGAAGGCCTGACCCGGACCAGCAGCCATGACCACGCAAGCGAGCCTTCACGAGCAAATCGCCGACTTCGTCCGCAATGTCGTTACCGCGATGGGGGTGACCGTGACGGTGACCTCCGAGGTGAACGCGGACGGCATCCGGGTCGACGTCAGTGGCGAGGAAGGTGAACTCCTCGTGCGGCGCAAGGGGGAGGCACTCGATGCGCTGCAGCACCTGGTGAACAGCATCTGGCGCGATCAGAGCGGTCGCGATGGTCGCATCGTCGTCGACTGCCTCGACTTCCGGAAGGGCAAGGACGCGGAACTGCGCCAGATGGCCAGGTTCATGATCGAAAGGGCCAAGACGACGAGGATGCCGCAGGAGATGGGGCCGCTCAATTCGTACTCGCGGCGCCTGGTGCACCTCGAGGTCTCGCTGGATCCGGCCGTCGCGTCCGAGAGCCAGGGCGACGGCCTCGTGAAGACGGTCATCATCTCGCCGCGCTGACGCGCGGGGACGGACCGGTCCCGTGCGAGAGACCCTGATCGTGGCGCCCGCGACGCCTCCGGGGCGTGGCGCGCTGGCGCTCATCCGGTTGAGCGGCCCGGGGGCGATCGAACTGGTCGCAGCACTCGCGGGACGCCATGTGTTTCGTCCAAGGGTGGCGACGCACGTGCAGTTGCGACTGCCCGACGGTCTCAGCGATTCAGCGGTGATCACGACGTTTGCTGCGCCGCACTCCTTCACCGGAGAGGACGCCGCCGAGATCAGCACGCATGGCAGTCCGGTCATCGTGGACGCGGTGCTCCAGGCCTGCGTGGCACGGGGCGCGCGCGTGGCGCGCCCGGGCGAGTTCACGCTGCGTGCCTACCTGAACGGCAAACTCGACCTGATCCAGGCAGAAGCCGTGGCCGACCTGATCGACGCGACGACTGCCGCGCAGGTGCGCGTCGCCTCCTCACACCTCGAAGGCGCGTTGAGCCGCGCCATTGCGGCGATGGGCGACGAGATCGCGCAACTGCGGGCACTGCTCGAAGCGTCCCTGGATTTTCCGGACGAGGGGTTTCATTTCATCGAACCGGAGGCACTGGTCGGCAGGCTGGAGGGCCTCTCGACGACGTGCGAGCGGTTGATGGGATCGGCCGCGTCGGGTCAGCGCCTGCGGGATGGTGCACTGGTCGTGATCGCCGGGGTGCCGAATGCAGGGAAGTCGAGCCTGTTCAATGCCCTCCTCAAGCGCGACCGGGCCATCGTCACACCGGTGCCTGGGACGACCCGGGATCTGTTGGCGGAGGGCGCGACGTTTGGCGGTGTCCCGGTGACACTGGTGGACACGGCCGGCATCCGTGAGGCAACCGACGCGGTGGAGCGTGAGGGCGTATCGCGGGCAGAGGAGAGTGTGGCGTCGGCAGACGTCGTCGTGTTGGTGCTCGACCTCGGTGACGATGGCGATGATGCGTCGTCGGCGCGGCGGTTGTGGGACACGCTTGGCGGGCGATCCCGCATCTGTGTAATCAGCAAGGGCGATACGCGAACCTCAGCCGCGCTTCCAGTGCCATCGTGGTGCGGCCCGGACGCACTGGTCGTCAGCGCGAAGGACGGCGCCGGTATCGCGGCCCTCGAATCACGACTGGCGGCGATCCTCGGCCAGGCGACGTGGGACGGTGTCACTCTTACGAGGGCCAGGCATCGATCGCTGGCGGCGGAGTGTGGAATGGCGCTGTCGCAGGCGGTCTCGACGGCGCGCGCCGGCGGGTCGGAGGAGTACATCCTCGCCGACCTGAAGGAGGCCTTGACCGCCCTCCAGGATCTGCGCGGCGTCGAAAGTGCAGACGATGTCCTGGCGTCGATATTCTCGACGTTCTGCCTCGGGAAGTAGCTCTTGCAGGCGGTGGAGTCCCTGCATCCAGGTGGACGACCGTCCGTGCCAATCAAGTAAGCGATGACTGACTCATTGGATCGCGCAGACGTGGTCGTGATTGGCGCCGGTCACGCGGGCATCGAGGCCGCGTGGGCCGCGTCGCGGCTTGGCGCGACGGTCGTGGTCTGCACCTTAGCGCCCTCAACAGTAGGGCAAATGCCCTGTAATCCAGCGATCGGCGGAACTGCCAAGGGTCACCTGGTGCGTGAAATCGATGCGCTCGGTGGTTTGATGGGCCAGGCCATCGACGCGACCGGCATCCAGTTCAGGCTCCTGAACCGCAGCCGTGGCCCCGCCGTCTGGTCGCCGCGTGCGCAAGCGGACAAGCGGCTGTACGCCGAAGCCCTCCTCGAGCGCCTCGAGTGGGCTCCCGGCGTCACGATGTTGTATGGGCAGGTCTCCGAGCTCATCGTGCAGCGTGAGGCCGTCCGTGGCGTTCGCCTGGAGGGCGGCCACTGCCTCGAAGCCGCACAGGTCGTGGTGACGACGGGGACGTTCCTGGACGGGTTGATCCATGTCGGTCGCGAGCAGCGCCGGGCGGGCCGATACGACGAACCCGCAGCGGTCGCACTTGCCGCGTCCATCAGATCGCTGGGCTTGGCAGGGGGACGGCTGAAGACGGGCACGCCGCCACGCGTTCACAGGCGATCGATCGACTTCTCGGCGCTGACGGCACAGGCCGGCGACGAGGAACCTGTCCCGTTCTCCTTCCAGACCGCGGAACTGCCGCAGCCGCAAGTGTGCTGTCACACGACGCGGACGAACGAGCGCGTCCATCGGCTGGTTCGTGCGTCGGTCGCGGACTCACCTCTATATAACGGTCAGATCACAGGGATAGGCCCGCGGTATTGCCCTTCGCTCGAGGACAAGGTCATGCGCTTCCCCGACAAGGAGGCGCATCAGGTCTTCCTCGAGCCCGAAGGCCTGGACGTGGACGAGATCTACATCAACGGCTTCTCGATGAGCCTGCCTGCCGAGGTGCAGCACGCGGTGGTTCGCGCGCTGCCAGGTCTTGGGGACGCCGAACTGATCCGGCCCGGTTACGCCGTCGAGTACGACTTCATCCAGCCAACGAGCCTTCACCACACGCTGGAAGTGAAAACGATTGGAGGGCTGTACTTCGCCGGCCAGATCAACGGCACCTCCGGATACGAAGAGGCCGCCGCCCAAGGGTGGGTGGCTGGCGTCAACGCCGGCCTGAGGGCGACCAACCGGCCGCCAATCGTCCTCGGACGGCACGAAAGCTATGTCGGCATCCTCGTCGACGACCTCGTCACGCGTGGGTGCCTCGAGCCTTACCGGATGTTCACGTCGCGGGCCGAGCACCGGCTGCGGCTGCGCATCGACAACGCCGATTTGCGCCTCACGCCGATTGGGCGTTCCCTTGGCACCGTGTCCGACGAGCGCTGGGCGCGGTTCGAAACCAGGCGGCAGCGGTACACGACGAACACGACCCGCCTGCAGTCCACCCTGGTCAGGATTGGCTCCGGCGACCGCGTCGCCGCGGCTGAGGCGCTGCGCAACCCGTCCATTCGACTGTCCGACCTGGTCAGGACGGAATCCGCGCTCGGACTGGACCTCGACCCGCTGACCCCCACACTCGACATCGCCAGCCTGGACGCTGATTGCCGGTACGTCGGCTACGTCCGGCGACAGGAGCAGGAAGTCCTGCGGGCAGAACGCTATGCATCGCAGCGCGTGCCCGTTCACTTCTCGTTCACCGATCTCCCCGGGTTGTCGCGGGAGTTGCAGCAGCGCCTGACGGAAGTCCGGCCGACGACGGTGGCCATGGCCGGATCGGTGTCGGGCATGACTCCAGCAGCACTCGCCCTGGTCTCGGCGGCTATTTCGCGGCGGACCCTGTCGGCCACGGTCGCTGCGGACGACATCTCTTCTGGAGGCTCGCCGGACTGATCGGCAGACCTCTTCCAGCGGAGGAGGTCGCATGACGGTTGTCGGCGTACGCGCTGCGCACATGCACGACGCACGAAAGCGGGTCGAACGTCGGCTGGCAAAGGTCGGGGGGCGGTTGCCAGACTCGCAGGTCGAGCAACTGGTCGACTACCTGCTCTTGCTTGACCGATGGAATCGGCGCATGAACCTCACGGCGCTGGACGACCCGGATGCAGCTGTTGATCGCCTGATTGTCGAACCCATCCTTGCGGCGGCCGCGATCGCGGACGACGCACGCATCCTCGTCGATATCGGATCTGGTGGCGGGTCACCGGCCATACCCCTGAAGATTGCGAGGCCCGAACTGGCCCTGACGATGATCGAGGTCAAGACGCGGAAGTCCGTGTTTCTGCGGGAGGTCGTACGTCATCTGGCACTGGCCATGTGCACGGTAGAGACCGCACGGTTCGAGCAGGTCCTGTCCAGACCCTCCCTGTTTTCTGCCGTGGATGTCGTTTCTATCCGGGCCGTCAGGGCGGAAACAGAGCAATTGCGTCTATTTGGCGCCGCATTGCGGCCAGGCGGTCAACAGTTGTGGTTCTTGAGTGGTGCGCAACCTGCGCCAGTGGTGCCCCTGCCGCTGCGGGTCGAACGCGATTTTCCTCTCGTGGAGTCGCTTCGAAGCCGCCTGCTGGTGATCCGAAAAGCCGCCTGAGCTTGGATGTTGGGACGCGGTGTTCCACGTGGAACACCAACCTGAGAGTGACGAACGTCGAACGCTGAACGCCGAACTACTGGACGGCTTTGGGGCTCGTCTCTGAGGCTGGAGGCTTGAGGCTTGAGCCCTAAGCCCTAAGCCCTATTGGGCACATGTTCCACGTGGAACATCGTAGTGGCACACAGAGTTCCTCACCAGTACGCACTCGGCGCAAGCTGACGGGATCCTGTTGTGCTGGAACGTCGCCAAACGGCCCCAACTCCGCGAAGCTCTTCAGTGCTCCACGTGGAACACCACAGAGCACATCAGTCGTTGTGCCTAGCTGTCTCAGCTCTACAGGTGGTCTCTAATGTGGGTTCACCCAAGCGAACCAACCAGTCGAGGCGACGTCGGGCCATGCGATGGTATCCTGCCGGTTCGCCCCGGGTTCGTCCGTTGCCGCTGTTGGGCGACGACGTCACGGCGACCCCTCCTTGGTCGCTCGCCATCCCGCCAGGCAGCCATCAGGTCATGAGCAAGATCATCGCGGTGTCCAACCAGAAGGGTGGGGTCGGCAAGACCACCACCACGATCAACCTCGCCGCGTCGCTTGCGATGGCCGATCAGCGCGTCCTCGTCGTCGACATGGATCCGCAGGGGAATCTCACCAGCGGCCTGGGCCAGAAGGCGGGGACCGAGCACACGGTGTACGAGGCACTGCTCGGGCACGGCGAGTTGCCGATTCTCCAGACGCCAGTGGACCTGCTTCATCTCGTTCCCGCCGACCGTCATCTGGCCGGAGCGGAAGTGGAATTGGTGCCCCTCGAGGAACGTGAGCGCCGCCTGCGCAAACTCCTGGCAACCGTGCGGGACCGCTACGACTTCATCCTCATCGATACGCCCCCATCGCTCGGGTTGCTGACTCTCAATGCGCTGGTGGCGGCCGACACGGTCCTGATCCCGTTGCACTGCGAGTATTTTGCGCTCGAGGGACTGGCGGACCTGATGGCGACGTTGTCCAGGATCGGCAACAGTCTCAACCCTGGTCTCGACGTGGAGGGAGTCGTGTTGACCATGTACGGGGATCGCACGAATCTCGGCGCCCAAGTCGCCAGGGAGATCCGGCAGTTCTTCGAAGAGAAGGTCTTCAACACGGTCATCCCCCGAAATGTTCGCCTGGCGGAAGCGCCGAGCCACGGGTTACCCGTCCTGCTGTACGACCCCCGGTCGCGTGGCGCCGAGGCCTACGTCGCCCTTTCCCATGAACTCCTGTCCCGCAATGGCGCGGCGCCTCGTCGCGCCGCGTCCGCGAAGGCCTGATCCGCCGTGGCACCGAAACCTGAACGTCGTCCTGCACTCGGGCGAGGGCTCAGCGCCCTCATCCCCGAAAAACCGGCCGTGCCGGTCGCGCCTCCGGTAGCTGTCGTTGAGGCCAGGCAACCACAACGGGAGGTAGACCTCGATCTGATCGACCCCAACCCGTTGCAGCCTCGGACTCGGTTCGACGACGTGAAGTTGCAGGAATTGGCCGAGTCGATCAGCAGCGCAGGCTTGGTGCAGCCGATCGTCGTGCGCCGCAAGGGCGAGCGCTTCGAGATCGTCGCCGGCGAGCGCCGGTGGCGGGCAGCACAGATCGCGGGCCTGCTGAAGCTGCCGGTTCACGTCTCCGACGTCAGCGACGAGAAACTGCTCCAGACCGCGCTGATCGAGAACATCCAGCGCGAGGACCTGAATCCCATCGAGGAAGCGCAGGCCTACAAGCGCATGGGCGACGAATCCGGCCTCACGCAGGAGCAGATTGCTGTCGCGGTGGGCAAGGATCGCGCCTCGATCGCCAATTACCTGCGGTTGCTCCGTCTGCCCGAGCAGGTGCGCGCCCGCGTCGCTTCCGGAGAGCTCTCGATGGGGCACGCGCGTGCGCTGCTGGCCGTGGAAGACACCGCGACCCTGCTCAAGGCGGTGGACCGCGTGGTCGCGAGCGGGATGTCGGTCCGCGCCACCGAAGCGCTCGCCCGGAAGCTGTCCGCGCCTCCGCCGATTGACGTGGCAAAGCCCGACGTTGCCGAGAAGGACGTCCACACGCGCCAGGCCGAGGAGCGACTGCGTGTCGTGCTCGGCACCCGCGTGCACATCCAGCGCAAGGGCAAGGGCGGCCGCGTCGAGATCGAATTCGTCAACGAAGACGAACTCATTCGCCTGTACGAGTACTTGGTCGAAAGGTAAGTAAAGACTAACAATACTGCCGAACGCCGAACGCCGAACGCCGAACGCCGAACGCCGCACGCCGAACGCCGAACGCGCCGAAGCCGAGACGCGAAGGTGGGCGGAATGCTGTATGTCGAAGGCCGAAGGCCCAATGCCGAAGGCCGTCAATGGAACCATGAAGAGACTGACCGACTACGCCGCCTGCGCCGGTTGAGCGAGCAAGCTCGCCGCTGGCGAGCTCGCTCAGGTGCTGAGCGATCTGCCCGTGCCCTCGGATCCCCGTGTCCTGGTCGACTACCGGAACGCGGACGATGCCGGTGTGTTCGTTGTCGGCGACATGGCGCTGGTGCAGACTGTCGACTTCTTCACGCCCATCGTCGACGACCCATTCGCGTATGGCAGGATTGCCGCGGCCAATGCCGTGAGTGACGTCTACGCGATGGGCGGACGTCCGATCACGGCGCTTGCGATCGCCGCGTTTCCAGCCAAGGATTTCGCCGTGGAGATCGTGAAGGCGATCTTCGCCGGTGGCTTGTCGGTCCTCCAGGAGTGCGGCGTGGCGCTGCTGGGCGGACACACCGTCCAGGATCTCGAAGTGAAGTTCGGCTACGCGGTGACCGGGCTTGTCGCGCCGGCCGCGGTGTGGACCAATGCCGGCGCCCGCGCCGGTGACGTCCTCATCGTCACCAAGGCCCTGGGCACCGGCGTGATCGCGACGGCGGCGAAGTTCGGGCGGACCGATGCCGACGTGCTGGCCGGCGCCATGACCTCGATGCAGGGCACGAATCGAGTGGCCGCGGAGGTCCTGCGCGGACTGCCTGGCGTCGTGCACGGTTGCACCGACGTGACCGGCTTCGGATTGGTGGGCCATGCCTCTGAGATGGCGACCGCGAGTGGGGTGGCCTTCGAGATCGACGCCGCGGCGCTCCCCGTGCTGCCTGGTGCGCGGGACCTCGCCCTCGGCAACCGAACCGGCGGACTGGTGAACAACCGGGCGCATTTCGGCGCCGTGGTGGACGCGGGCACGGTGCCGCCCGACCTCCTCGCGCTGGCTTTCGACCCCCAGACCTCCGGCGGCCTGCTCGCCTCGGTTGACGCCGCGTCGGCCGAGACCATCCTGGCGGCACTCGGCGACGCCGGCGTGACCGCGGCACGCGTGGGTCGCGTGGTCCCGGCCACGCTGCCAACGCGCGTCTTCCTTCGCTGACCGGTCGGCGTCGATTCGGTTCCCGGTCAACGCGCTGGCCATCCCTAGATCCTAAAAAACCGGCGTTCACTTGGGTGGCTCATGGCTCAAGGCCCAAGGCTCAGAGAGCACTGAGAGCCCTGAGTCCTGAGCCCTGAGCCGATTCGCCCACGACGTACTCAACTCAAGCGAGTCGTGGGCGTAAACCTGCTCTTGTGGCCAACTAGCCACGTCGAGCGCTGCCGTAACCCCTCGACAGGTGTGGCGGGAAGGTGCCCGCCCGCTACGTCGCAGGCCCTCGCTGTGTTGCACGACTTTTTCGGATGATGGTATAAATGCGTGTTTCAGCTGGCACGCTGACTATCCCCTGTGCCAGTGTCTTGCCGCGGCGGGGAGCGCCCCGCCCACGTCGGTTACTCCCGGAGGCACCGTGTTACCGGACCTGTTGGTCCTGTGGGTCATTGCGCTCGTGCTACTGCTGACGGTCATCCTTCAGCAGTTGTTCTTCAAGCCACTCCTTCGCGTGATGCACGCGCGCGAGGAGGCGGTCCGGTCGGCGCGCGCGCTGGCGGAGCGCAGCGCGGCCGAGGCGCGCCGAGCGAGCGAAGAGTTCGACTCCAGGACGACCGCCGCCAGGGCCGAATTCCACCGCGAGCTCGACGACATGAGGAAGCGTGGCCAGGACGAGCGCGCCTCGTTGATTACCGCTGCCCGCGAACAGGCCGACGCCGACCTGGCGCAGGCTCGCGTCGCATTGGCAGCGGACACCGCTGCCGCAAAGACCCAGCTCGAGCTGGATGCCCAGCAACTCGGCGAGCAACTCGCCGACCGTCTCGCGGGACGCACACGCTGATGCCGCTGCCGACGATGGGAAAGCTGGAGCACCCGAAGACGAGTTCCCCGTTTGTCGTGGTCTTGCTCGCGGGTGTCGTGGTCCTGGTTGCCGCTGGTGCGTACGCCCAGCCCGCCGAACCCGCAGGGCCCTCTACCCCCGCGCACGCCGAACCCGCCTCCGTGGGTCAGTCCGACGCGAAGGCCGATCACGCCGCACCGGATGCCGGCCACGCTGCGCCGGCCGGTGAGCAAGCCGCGCCCGCTGGCGCCCATGCTCCCGCCGCCCCGCACGGCGAGTCGCACGGTGAGAGCATCTGGGTCACTCTCGCCCGCATCGCCAATTTCGCGATCCTGGCGGGCATCCTCTACTGGTTCGGGCGCAAGCCGGTTGCCGAGCATCTGGCCGCTCGTGGCGCGCAGATCCGCAAGGACCTCGTCGATGCCGCGGAGATGCGCGCGACGGCGAGCGCGCGCCTGTCCGAGATCGAGTCCAAGCTGGCCGCGTTGCCGGGCGAGCTCGAACAGATGCGTGCACGAAGCGCCGAGGAGCTCGCAGCCGAGCGGACCCGAATCCGCGCTGCGGCAGAGACCGAGCGCGACCGACTCGTGGAGCAGGCGCGTCGCGAAATCGCGTCGCAGACCCGCAACGCCCGCGCCGAGTTGCGCGCCCACGCGGCGGCGCTCGCAGTCGACGTCGCCGATGCCAGGCTGCGCAGCACGCTGACGCCCGCCGAGCAGTCGGCCCTGGTGGACCAGTACGCCAGCCAGATGAGGAACGTGCAATGACGTCGCTCGACGCCAAGCGCGCCGGCCGGGCGCTGTTTCAGGCCACGCAACCCAAGGGCGCAGCGCGCGCCACGCTCGACAGCCTCGAGCAATTCGCGGCGCTCCTCGGCCAAGAGGCCGAGCTCCGCGACGCGCTGATGTCCGTGTTCGTGCCTGCCGACCGGAAGATGGCCGCCATCACGCAGGTGGCCGAGTTGCTGGGTACCGCACCGGCGGCCCGTCAGACGCTGTTGATCCTGGCGCAGATGCGCCAACCGGCCGGCCTGTTCGGGATCATCAAGGAACTCAAGGCGCTCGTGAACCGCGCCGAGCGGCGCGTCGATGCCGAGATCACGACCGCGGTGCCGATGAGCGGCGCGCAGGTGGACCGCCTGCGCGACGCGCTGTCGCAGGCGACCGACCAGCACGTGACGGTCACGACCCGCGTCGACCCCGGGATCATCGGCGGCGCCGTGACTCGCGTCGGCACTCTCGTGTACGACGGCAGCCTTGCCCGCCAGCTGGCCCGCATCAAGGAGCAGTTCGTCCAGCAGGGCTGATCCTGCGCGAACCGCCAATTCTTCATCGAACCCTGACCCATGACGATCAAAGCAGACGACATCTCCCGCATCATCCGCGAGCAGATCGGCGGCTTCCAGGCCGACGTGGACGTGGCCGAAGTCGGCACCGTGCTCTCCGTCGGTGACGCCATCGCCCGCGTCCAGGGCATCGAGCGGTGCATGGCCGGCGAGATGATCGAGTTCCCGCACGGCGTGTTCGGTATCGCCCTCAACCTCGAGGAAGACTCGGTCGGCACGGTGCTGCTCGGGGAAGCCACCAGGATCCGTGAGGGTGACCAGGTCCGCCGCACCGGCCGGATCATTTCGGTCCCGGTAGGCGAAGAGCTGCTCGGCCGAGTGGTGAACGCGCTCGGACAGCCAGTCGACGGCAAGGGCCCGATCAACGCTGAACGGTTCGACCCGATCGAACGCATCGCGCCTGGCGTTGTCGACCGCCAGCCGGTCCGCGAGCCACTGCAGACCGGGCTCAAGGCGATCGACGGGATGGTGCCGATCGGCCGCGGCCAGCGCGAGTTGCTGATCGGCGACCGCCAGACCGGCAAGACCGCCGTCGCCGTCGACACGATCCTGAACCAGAAGGACACCGGCGTCATCTGCATCTACGTCGCGATCGGCCAGAAGCAGTCGACGATCGCGCAGGTCGTGCGCACGCTCGAGGAGAACGACGCGCTGCGTTACACGATCGTTGTCGCCGCGGGCGCGTCCGACCCGGCGACGATGCTGTACATCAGCCCGTACTCGGGCTGCACGATGGGCGAGTTCTTCCGCGACACGGGTCGTCACGCCCTCGTGATCTACGACGACCTCTCCAAGCACGCGCAGGCCTACCGTGAAATCTCGCTGCTGCTCCGTCGTCCACCAGGACGCGAGGCGTATCCGGGCGACGTGTTCTACCTGCACTCGCGCCTGCTCGAGCGCGCGGCCAAGCTGAACGACAGCATGGGCGGCGGCTCGCTGACCGCGCTGCCGATCATCGAGACGCAGGCCGGCGACCTCTCGGCCTACATCCCGACCAACGTGATCTCGATCACCGACGGCCAGATCTTCCTCGAGAGCGACCTGTTCCACCAGGGCGTCCGGCCTGCCATCAACGTCGGCAACTCGGTGTCGCGCGTCGGCGGCTCGGCCCAGATCAAGGCGATGCGCAAGGTGGCCGGGTCGCTGCGCCTCGACCTCGCGCAGTACCGCGCGCTGGCGGCGTTCGCGCAGTTCGGCAGCGACCTCGACAAGGCGACGCAGCAGCAGTTGCACCGTGGCGTCCGGCTGGTCGAGGTCCTCAAGCAGCCGCAGTACCAGCCGCTCACCGCGGCCAGCCAGGTGGCCATCCTGTGGGTGGCGACGCGCGGCCACCTCGACGCCGTCGATCTGACCGATGTGGGCGAGTGGGAGAAGGGCTTCCACGCCTACCTCGCCGCGCGGCGGCCGGGGATCCTCGCGGCCATCACCGAGCAGAAGGACATCAGCAAGGACATCGAGGCCGAGTTGCTCTCCGCGACCGAGGAGTACCAGAAGGACTTCACCACCCGGATCAAGCCAGCGGGAGTTGCGTAGGCGGCCCTATGCCTTCCCTCATTGACATCCGTCGCCGGGTCCGTGCGGTCAAGTCGACGCAACAGATCACCAAGGCGATGAAGATGGTCTCGGCGAGCAAGTTGCGCCGGGCCCAGCAACGCATCATCGGCGCGCGACCGTACGCCCGGCAGGCGCTGCGGGTGATGAGCAGCATCGCCAGGCGCGTCGATCCCGAGGCGCATCCGCTGCTGCGTGAATCCGAGGTCCCCGGCGCACCGCCGCTGCTCATCGTGATCTCCGCGGACCGCGGCCTCTGTGGCAGCTTCAACAGCAACATCCTGAAGAAGGCCGCCACGTTCCTGGAGGACACGCCGGACCGGCAGGTCGCGATGGCGCTGATCGGCCGCAAGGCCCGCGACTTCTTCGTGCGCCGTCGCGTCGACGTCCGTTACGAGGCGGTCAACATCTTCCAGTTGGTGAAGTACTCGCACGCACAGGAACTGGCCGCATCCGCGATCGAGGCGTTCGCCGAAGGCCGCGTCAGTTCGGTGTACCTGCTGTACAACGAGTTCAAGTCGGTGATGAGCCAGAACGTGGTGATCGAGCGCCTGCTGCCGATCCCGCGCCTCACGCCCGAGAACGGCGGCGTCGAAGGTCCGCAGGTGGACTACCTGTACGAGCCGTCGGCCGACGAGTTGCTCAAGGTGATCGTGCCGCGACACGTGGAGATCCAGGTCTACCGCGCGCTGCTCGAGTCCGCGGCCGCCGAGCATGCCGCGCGGATGACCGCGATGGACGCCGCCACGAGCAACGCGCAGGAGATGGTCGACAAGCTGACGCTGTACATGAACAAGGTGCGGCAGGCCGCGATCACCCGCGAGATCATCGAAGTGGTATCCGGCGCGCAGGCGCTCTAGGAACAGACAACAGCCATGGCCAACGCTATCGCCGAACAGCACCAGGTCGGTCGCATCGTCCAGATCATCGGGCCGGTGCTCGACATCGAGTTCGAGGGGGGCCACCTCCCCTCGATCTACAACGCCATCCGCGTCCGACTGCCCGGGGTTGACGGCGCCGAGCCCACCGACATCATCGCGGAAGTCGAACAGCACCTCGGCGAGGGTCGCGTGCGCACGGTCGCGATGAAGCCGACCGACGGACTGCAGCGCGGAATGGAAGCGCTCGACCTCGGCGCGCCGATCACCGTCCCCGTCGGCCCGGCCACGCTCGGCCGCGTGCTGAACGTACTCGGCGAACCGGTGGACTACCCGGATCGCCCCGTCGTCTCCGAACAGCACTGGCCGATCCACCGGGCCGCGCCCACGCTCGAGGAGCAGTCGACCCGTCTGGAGATGTTCGAGACCGGGATCAAGGTCATCGACCTGCTCGAGCCGTACCTGCAGGGCGGCAAGATCGGCCTGTTCGGTGGCGCCGGCGTCGGCAAGACGGTCATCATCCAGGAACTGATCCACAACATCGCGATCAAGCACGGCGGCGTGTCGGTGTTTGCTGGCGTCGGCGAGCGCACCCGCGAGGGCAACGACCTCTGGCTGGAGTTCCAGGAGAGCGGCGTCATCAACGTCGACGATCCGTCCAAGTCACGCGCCGCGCTCGTCTACGGCCAGATGACCGAGCCGCCCGGCGCACGTCTGCGCGTGGCACTCACCGGCCTCACGGTCGCCGAGTACTTCCGCGACGCGGAAGGCAAGGACGTGCTGCTGTTCATCGACAACATCTTCCGGTTCACGCAGGCCGGGTCCGAGGTCTCGGCGCTCCTCGGCCGCATGCCGAGCGCGGTCGGCTATCAGCCGACGCTCGCCACCGAGATGGGCGAGATGCAGGAGCGCATCACTTCCACCAAGAAGGGCTCGATCACCTCGGTGCAGGCCATCTACGTGCCTGCCGACGACTACACCGACCCGGCGCCGGCGACGACGTTCGCCCACCTCGACGCGACGACCAACCTCTCGCGTGACATCGCGTCGCTCGGCATCTACCCGGCCGTCGATCCGCTCGCGTCGACGTCGCGCATCCTCGACCCGCGCATCCTCGGCGAGGATCACTACGCGGTCGCCCGCCGCGTCAAGCAGGTGTTGCAGCGCTACAAGGACCTGCAGGACATCATCGCGATCCTCGGCCTCGACGAGCTCTCGGAAGAGGACAAGCTGACGGTCGCCCGGGCCCGGAAGATCCAGTTCTTCCTCAGCCAGCCATTCCATGTGGCCGAGCAGTTCACCGGCTTCAAGGGCAAGTACGTGACCATTGCCGACACGATCGCCGGCTTCCGCGAAATCGTAGACGGCAAGCACGACGCCGTCCCGGAGCAGGCGTTCTATATGGTCGGCACCATCGCGGAGGCGCTCGAGAAGGCCGCCTCCCTGAAGCAGTAAGCGGAAGGCAACGGATCGCATGGCCAGCCAGCTCACGCTCAGCATCGTCACGCCCGAACGCGAACTCGTGCGCGTCCAGGCCGACGAGGTCGAGCTGCCAGGCACCGAGGGCTACTTCGGCGTGCTGCCGGGGCACACACCGCTCCTCGCCGCGCTCACCGTCGGCCGGCTCACCTACCGGGTCGGCCAGGAGCGCCACGTCCTCGCCATCGCGACCGGCCTGGCCGAGGTGCTTCCCGACCAGGTGACCGTGCTCTCGCAGATTGCCGAACTCCCCGAAGACATCGACGTCGGACGCGCCGAAGAGGCACGCAAGCGTGCCCAGGCCCGGCTGGGAAGCAAGGGCGACGACCTCGACTACGAGCGTGCCCGCAACGCCCTCGACAAGGCCATCCTGCGGCTGCAGGTCGCATCCCGCGCCCGCGCCAGATGACCACCGCCGTCCGGCCGTCCGACGTGTCGGTGCGATCGAGGGCCTGAGGCGCATGGGTGTGCGCTGGGCCGCTGTAACGCACCCGGGACGGCGCCGCGCCTCGAACGAGGACGCGTTCTGCGCCCGGCCCGACCTCGGCCTGTTCATCGTCGCCGATGGCATGGGCGGCCATGTCGCCGGAGAGATCGCCTCGGGTCTCGCTGTCGACACGATCGAAGCCACCGTCGCCGCGGGCGACGCCAATCCTCCCGACAGCAGCAATTGCACGCTTGCCGAGCGGCGCCTGCAGGCGGGATTCGAGCGCGCGAGCCAGGCGATCTCCGAACAGACAGCCCGCCAGCCACGTCTGCGAGGCATGGCGACCACCGCCTCGGCGATCCTGATCGGGGCTGACGCGAGTGCGATTGCCCACGTCGGTGACAGTCGCGTGTATCTGTGGCGCGATCAACTCCTGCAGCAACTGACGCACGATCACTCGTGGGTGGCCGAACAGGTCACGATGGGCCTGCTCTCTCCGGCCGAGGCGCGTCAGCACCCCTGGCGCAATGTCGTCACCCGCGCGCTGTCGGCCTCAGACCCTCCCCAGGTGGAGCTGTCGCCACTGACGCTGCAGCACGCCGATCGCCTGCTGATCTCGTCGGATGGCCTCCATGGCGTGATCAGCGACGAACGCATTGCCGTGGTCCTCGGCAGCGCCGAGAGCCTCGAGCGGATGTGTCAGCAACTGATCGACGATGCCAACGGGGCGGGTGGCCCCGACAACATCACGACGCTGATCCTGGAGATCGATGTTCCATAACCTCCGCCAGCTCGTGCGGTACCGTGCCCTGATCCAGAGCCTCGTGACACGCGAGCTCAAGGCGCGCTACCGCGGCAGCGTGCTCGGCTTCTTCTGGTCGTTCATCAACCCGCTGCTGTTGCTGGCCGTCTACTCGTTCGTCTTCACGGTGGTGCTGCCAGGCACCCATCCGCCGGAGATCGAGCCGTACGCGCTGTTCATGTTCTGCGGCATCCTGCCGTGGACGTGGTTCTCGTCATCGCTGACCGAGGCCGCAAACAGCCTGATGTCCGGTGGCAACCTGATCAAGAAGGTGCTGTTCCCGGCCGAGATCCTGCCGATCGTCGCCGTGCTGTCGAACATGATGCACTTCTTCTTCGGCCTGCCGATCCTGCTCGTCTTCCTGGTGTGGTTCCGGCCGACGATCACGATCGTCGAGGTCCTGTGGTTCCCCGTGGTCGTCGCGGTGCAGTTGCTGTTCACGCTGGGCCTGAGCCTGCTCCTCGCGGCGCTGACGGTGCACTTCCGCGACATCAAGGACATCCTGAGCAACCTGCTCACGCTCTGGTTCTTCGCCACGCCGATCATCTACCCGATGCACCTCGCGCCCGGCACCATCAGCAAGACGGTGCTGAACGCCAACCCGTTCTCGCACTTCGCCGTGTCGTACCAGGAGATCCTCTTCTACTCTGGGCCCTTCGGACATTGGCGCTGGCTGCTCGGGGTCGCCGCGGGATCGGTGCTGCTGTTCCTGGTGGGGTACTGGTTGTTCGATCGCCTGCGTGATTCGTTCGCCGAGGAAGTGTGATCGCGATGCCGTCCCCTCCCCTCGCCATCCACGCCGAGCACATCACCAAGATCTACCGGCGTTTCGCGCACAAACGACAGTTCGCGACGCTGAAGAGCGCGATCCTCAGTGGCAGCCTGGTGCGGGACCTGAAGCCCGACGAAACGTTCCGCGCCCTCGACGGCGTGTCGTTCGACGTCGAGGCCGGCCGCACCTACGGCATCATCGGACGCAACGGCAGCGGCAAGAGCACTTTGCTCAAGTGCGTTGCCGGCATCGCCAAGCCGACCACGGGGAAGATCACGGTCAACGGCCGCATTTCGGCGCTGATCGAACTCGGCGCCGGGTTTCATCCGGAGATATCCGGGCGCGAGAACGTCTTCATCAACGGCATCATGCTCGGTCTCTCCAAGGCGGAAATCGAGCGCCGGTTCGACGAGATCGTCGAGTTTGCCGAGCTCGCGCCCTTCATCGATGCGCCGGTGAAGACATACTCGTCGGGCATGTACATGCGGCTCGGTTTTGCCGTCGCCGTGCACGTCGACCCGGACGTCCTGCTGGTGGACGAAGTCCTCGCCGTCGGCGATGAAGGCTTCGCCCACAAGTGCCTCGACAAGTTCGCCGAGTTCCGTCGACGCGGCAAGACGATCCTGCTGGTGACGCACTCGCTCGGCCTGGTCGAGCGGTTCTGTGACGAGGCGTTGTGGCTCGACAAGGGCAAGGTGAAGGGGGTCGGTGATCCGAAGCGGGTCATCGATGCCTACGTCACCGAAATCGAGGAGGGCGAGGAAGCCTTTCTCGCGGCCGAGGATGCACGCGCGCGTGTGCGTGTGGACCTGGGTGCTGGAAGCTCGGTGCCGGCGCCCGAGGGTGGTGAGCCGAACGACGGGGTCACGGCGGGTAACGTGGAAGCGCCCGCCGACATGTTCAAGGCCGAAGCCGGACGATGGGGATCGGGCGACATCGAGATCGCCCGCGTCGACCTGATCGGGCCCGACGGCACGGTCGGGCATGTGTTCCACTCGGGCGAATCGATGACGATCCGGCTGCACCTCACGGCGCGCACGCCGGTGAAGGACTTCGTCTTCGGCATCGGCCTGTTCAACGCCGACGGCGTCTGCATCTACGGCACCAACACCAACATCGAAGAGATGTCGGCGCAGGAGATCTCGGGCGACGGTCAGGTGGACTTCGTGATCGAGGAACTGGCCCTCACCGAAGGGACCTTCAAGCTCGATCTGGCGGTCCACAAGCTCGACGGCTTCCCGTACGATTACCATCGCCAGCTCTACACCTTCCGCGTCAAGTCGCCGGTCAAGGACGTCGGCTTCTTCCGTCCTCGCCATTCGTGGACGTTCAGCCCCAGCGTGCGCCTCACGCAGTTGCGGGGACCCGAGGGCTGGCGTCCGCACATGAAGGACGATGAGCCGACTGCCTGAGCGGGAGGGCGGCGGTGTCGTCTCGCGCGAAGTGTGCCTGGCGCGCGTTCGGGCCTGGCAGGCAGCGGGTCGGACGGTGGTGTTCACCAACGGTGTGTTCGACTTGCTGCACGCCGGTCACGTCCGCTACCTCGCCGCGGCGAAGGCCGAAGGCGACCACCTCGTGGTGGCCATCAACACCGATGACACCGTGCGCGCCGCCAAGGGGCCAGATCGCCCTGTACATCCCGCCGCCGAGCGGGCCGAGCTCGTCGCGGCACTTCGGGTGGTGGACCTCGCGGTGACCTTCGACGAGCCGACCCCGGCCGACATCATCGCCGCGCTGCAGCCTGATGTCCTCGTGAAGGGGGCCGACTGGCCGCTCGACCAGGTCGTGGGGCGAGAGATCGTGTGGGCCCGCGGTGGCCGCGTCGTCCGCGTGCCGACCGAGCAGGGCCACTCGACGACCGGCCTCATCGGCAAGATCAGGAGGTAGGGGCAGCTCCCCGAGCTGCCCGTGGGGGGTGGTTTTGGATGCCTGGACAGCACGCGCGCGCGCGGATTCCTCAGTACGCGGCACCGCACCGGCGAGGAAAGCGGCGCGAATCGGCCTTCAACCACAGCCAGCAATGCGTGTCGAGCAGGAACGTCATGCCCCCCACTCCTCGAGCTCCGCATCCGTGAGCGGCGCGTCGAAGTCCTCGCCCATCTGGATGCGCCCCTTCCATGTGTCGACGCACAGCCGCTTCGTGCCTGCCGCCGGAAGCGGCACGAGCTTGGCGACGGGCGCGCCGTTGCGCGCGATGACCACTTCGTGACCACGCTCCACGTCCAGGAGCAGTCGTGACAGCTCCGTCTTGGCTTGATGAACGTTGACCTGCCTGAGCGGCTTCATGCCCGAATCATGCTGTTAGCTAATCTGATTAGTCAATCGCCATCAGGCCTCCCGCCGCGCCATGAGGCGGTCACGAGGCGGGGTGGTAGGGGCGCCTCTCTGAGGCGCCTGCGGACCGATCGCTCACATCAGGAAGACGTAGCCGGCACTTGTTCGCGCAGCGGACCGGCGCAGGCTACAAGGCGCGGGCGAGCGTGCCCTCCCGGCTCCTGGAGTGGCACCTCGATCTCGAGCCGCGCGCCAGTCGTGCACGACTCGATGGAGAACGCTCCCTCGAGGGCGGCGACGCGCTGCATCAGCGTCCGCGGACCCTGCCCCATCGCCGACAGCGACGCGAGATCGTGACGGCCGTCCAGGCCCACGAACCCGCGTCCCTCGTACTCGACGACCAGACGGACGATGGTTGCCGACGTCTCGCATGCGACGAAAACATCCCTTGCAGCGCCATGCCGCGCCGCGTTCACGAGTGCTTCGGTCACCATCCGACAGATCTCGTGGACGACGTGTTGGGGCACCGGTGATGAGCCGGCCATGTCGAGCCGGACGCGCAGGTCCCATTGTCGCGCCACCGCACGCACGCATTCGCGCAGCGATGCGAGGCTGTCCAGCCGCGGTACGAAGCGGACGTGCCGGGGGTTGAGCGTCTCGACTGCGCGCCGGACGACTTGCTGTTCCGTGAAGACCGTGTCCTGCACGCGGGCCAACCGCTCCTCCGCGGCGGCGACATCCAGGTGCAGCACGTCGCGAGCGGCCTGTACCTGAAGGGCGGCTGCAGTCAATGCCTGCAGCACACCATCGTGCAGATCCCTGGCAAGGCGTAGGCGTTCATCGCTGGCCGCACGCTCCCCCAACTGTTCGAGTCGCACCTCGAGTTCCAGCGCTCCTGCCACGAGGCGCCCGACGATGTCACCGAGCACGAGATCGTCGATGGACATTGCGCGCTTGTCGAACGCGATGAGCCATCCCCGAAGGCTGTCGTCACAGATGCGGATGGCGAGCACGCTCCGCGCGGGGAACCGCCGCAGGAACTGCGGCGACACCACGACACCGGAACAGTACTGAATCCCGTGGCTCGTCCGCGCGACCACTCGCGCCGGAGGCTGCTGCATCACGTTCTCGGCCACGAAGCTGGCCGCAAGACCAGTCACGATCTCCCCGAAGGTGTCGGGCGCTTCACTCGAGCGCTGGAATGAGGGGCCGTCCTGCTGCGCCACCTGAAGCCACGGCTCATCGTGTTCTTCCCAGACCAGGACGACACGCTGCGTGCCGAGCGTCTCCGCGGCATGCGCGAGGATCGCCCGCAGCCCCTCCTCGTCTCCGGCCGAGTGTCGCCGCGGCCAGCGGGCCAGGCTTCCGAGCTCACGTTCGAGTCGCCTGTGGTGGGCCCCGAGATAGGCAAGCAGTGCGGCAATCGTCGCCAGGTGCGCGCAGCGTGTCACGAAGCGCAGACCGTCCAGCGTGCCGGTGCCGAAGTACCTGACCCCGGCGGCGCTGACCAGAACGTACAACGTGAGGGCGACGACACCAGTCACGAGCGCGCCCCGGCCATGCCATCGGATGGCGCCGCACAGCGTCGCGAACATGAAGTAGACGAAGAACGGGCTCGCCGGCCCGTCCGACAGGTGCATGAGCAGCGCAAACAGCACCAGATCCAGGACGTGCGTCGCGATCCCCAGGCCGCCGAGCGTCGTGCTTCCGAGCCACGACCACGCGGCGAGAGCGAGCGCGTACACCAGGTATCCCGCAGCGATCCCCCGCACGACCGCGCCATGACGGCCCGGCTCGCTCGGGTCGATCAGCAGCGCCAGGCACAGGAAAGCGGCGAGCACGAGTCGTCCTGCGGAGACGACTCGCTCCACCCTGTGCCGAGGCGCGTAGCCGGGCGTGTCAGTCATGGATCCGTAATCAGGTATTCGGCAAAAGCCCGCGCTTCTATACCGACCGGTATACCGGCCTCTGCATTCTCGCCATAGAAGGATGTAGCCGACGGCGTATGGTGTCGTGCCGGCGCCATCTCTAGACTCGCTACAGCACTGCTCCCCGCAGCGTGACAAGTGATGCACGCATCGGTCGACAGGCGCTGACCTATCGAAGGACAGCCCGGATTCGGCCAGCGTGACCCTCACTCCTAACGAAGGACATCGTCATGAGATTGCACAGCAGTGTGGCTACGCTCGTAGCAGTGGCCACGACAGCCGGCGCCTTGATGGTCGGCGTGAAGGGCGAGACGCCCATCGATCCATCCGGTAAGTGGTCGCCTTCGGGTGCGATGACCGCCGGACGCGAGTTCGCATCGTCTGCACTCCTGCCGGACGGCAGTGTGCTGGTGTTCGGCGGCCGCGAGTCTGGCGCGTCCATGGCCGTCGCCGAGCGATTCGCCGGAGGGACGTGGTCGCCGGCTGGCGCCAGTCCGGTGCAACGCTGGGGGCAGACCGCGACGACCCTTGCCGACGGTACGGTGATCATCGCTGGCGGCACCGGCGTGACGAGCGTGGACGAGCAGGGCCAACCCGTGACGGCTCCCACCGCCGCGATCGAGCGGTTCGATCCGTCCACGGGTGAAGTGACGCCGCTGGCGTTCCTGTCGGGACCGCGCACGGGCCATGCCGCCGCGCGACTGGCTGACGGTCGCGTGCTGTTTGCCGGCGGCTACGACGGCAATGCCGTTGTGGCCGATGTGGAGATCCTTGATCCGGAGACCGGGCTGGTCTCCCCGGGTCCTGCAGACCTCGAGGTCGCGCGTGCCGGTCTGAGCGCCACCACGCTGATGAACGGCCGCGTGCTGCTCGCGGGCGGCAACGATGGCGTCCATGATCTCGCGCTCGTCGATATCTACGACACCGAGGACGGCATCCTCATCTCCAGTGAGATGTCAGCGCCGCGGCGTGACCACCAGGCGGTCTTGCTCGCGCACAACAACCAGGTGCTGCTGATCGGCGGTGCGTCGAACGGGCAGGTCGCTGGTGCCGAGTTGTATCGCCCCTGGACGGGCACGTTCCTGCCGACGGGCTCGCCGGCCGTTGCCCGCGTGGGCGCGACCGCAGTGGCTTTGGCAACGGAGTGGCCGTACCGCGGCCGGGAAGGGCAGGCGCTCGTCACCGGTGGTGCCGGCGCTGAGGGTCGCGGCGAGGCAAGCGCCGAGAGCTACACCTTCGCGACGATCCGCACCGACCGCGATGACTACCTCCCGGGAGACACGGTGTACGTCTCCGGCACCGGCTGGCAGCCGAACGAGACGATCACATTGGGCCTGCAGGAACTGCCTCTCGAACACGAAACCCGCAGCTTCACCATCCAGGCTGATGAACTCGGTCGCATCAACAACGCCACGCTATTCCTCGTGGAGCCGCACCACCTCGGTGTGAAGTTCTATCTAACGGCGCGTGGCGCTGCGTCCCAGGCGCAGGTCACGTTCACGGACGGTGCGGTACGTGTCAAGACCACTGGCACCGCTGGTAACAAAGCCACGATCGAGTGGCAGTTATACAGCGCCGCCGACTGTTCCGGGTTAGTTGTCTCCTCTGGATCCATTCTTGCTGACACCGGTAACAATGGGACGAATATTCCGCAAGCTACTGCCTCCCCACAGTCTTTGCGGCTGACGGCGATGCCATTATCTAGCGTCGGCACACAGTACACGTTCGCCAACTGGAAGGTTGGCCAGGCGGAAGATGCGTCTAATCCGATTTGTTTGAACCACGACAATTCAACCCGGAATGTTGACGCGAACTACGCTGCGGTGGCCCAGGTAGCCACTACCACCGCGATCATCTCCAGTGCGAACCCCAGTACGTACGGCACTCTTGTAACGTTCACGGCAACAGTAAACGCAGTGCCGGCAAACCCGAGCGGCGTCGGGACGGTTACGTTCACGAACGGCTCGACGGTACTCTGCGCCGCCGTGCCCCTCCTGGGCAACACTGCAACATGCAGTGCGTCAACGCTGCCTGCCGCAACAAGTGCGTACACGATCGCGGCGGCGTACAGCGGTACAAGCCAGGGGACCACACCGCAGTTCGCGCAAAGTCAGGCAACGCTACAGCAATTGGTAAGCCGCGCTTCGGCAACCATCAACGTTCAGGGTGGGAGTTTTACTTACGACGGCGACGCGCATAGTGCGACGGGCTCGGCCACGGGTGTCAAGGGCGAGACCCTGACGGGCCTGGTGCTCGGTGACAGCTTCACCAACGTCCCGGGCGGCGCGGCCAACTGGGTGTTCACCGACGTGACCGGCAACTACAACAACGCCAACGGCACGGTTCAGATTGTGATCAGCAAGGCCAACGCGACGGTCGCGGTCACCGGCTACACGGGCGTGTACGACGGCGACGCGCATGGTGCGACGGGCTCGGCCACGGGTGTCAAGGGCGAGACCCTGACGGGCCTGGTGCTCGGTGACAGCTTCACCAACGTAGCGGGTGGGACGGCCAACTGGGCATTCACCGACGTCACGGGCAACTACAACAACGCCAGCGGCACGGCGACGATCGTGATCAGCAAGGCGGACGCGACGATCCAAGTCGATGGTTACAGCGGTGCGTACGACGGCGCGGCGCATGGCGTGACGGGCTCGGCCACGGGTGTCAAGGGCGAGACCCTGACGGGCCTGGTGCTCGGTGACAGCTTCACCAACGTACCGGGTGGGACGGCCAACTGGGCATTCACCGACATCACGGGCAACTACAACAACGCCAGCGGCACGGCGGCGATCGTGATCAGCAAGGCGGACGCGACGATCCAGGTCGATGGCTACAGCGGTACATACGACGGCGCGGCGCATGGCGCGACGGGCTCGGCCACGGGTGTCAAGGGCGAGACCCTGACGGGCCTGGTGCTCGGTGACAGCTTCACCAACGTACCGGGTGGGACGGCCAACTGGGCATTCACCGACATCACGGGCAACTACAACAACGCCAGCGGCACGGCGGCGATCGTGATCAGCAAGGCGGACGCGACGATCCAGGTCGATGGCTACAGCGGTACATACGACGGCGCGGCGCATGGCGCGACGGGCTCGGCCACGGGTGTCAAGGGCGAGACCCTGACGGGCCTGGTGCTCGGTGACAGCTACACCAACGTGCCGGGTGGGACGGCCAACTGGGCATTCACCGACATCACGGGCAACTACAACAATGCCAGCGGCACGGCGGCGATCGTGATCAGCAAGGCGACTCCGACGGTGAACGTGCAATCGGTGAGCGCCACCTTCGACGGCCAGGCGCACGGGACGACGGGGACGGTGGCGGGCGTGGGTGGCGCGGACCTGGGTGCCGCAACGATCAGCTACGACACGACCAACGGGCAGGCGCCGGTGAACGCCGGCAGCTACGTTGCGACCGGTAACTTTGCCGGCAACGACAACTACGCCGCGGCCTCCAACACGGCGGCCATCGAGATCGCCAAGGCGACGCCGGTGATCACCTGGGCCACGCCGGCCGACATCACCTACGGCACGCTGCTGAGCGCCGCGCAGCTCAATGCGGCCGCGAATGTCGCGGGCAGTTTGGTCTACACGCCGCCCGTGGGCACGCAGCTCAACGCCGGTCCGGGGCAGACGCTGTCGGTGAGCTTCACGCCGACTGATGCCGCGAACTACAACGGCGCGTCCAAGACGGTACAGATCACCGTGCTCAAGGCGACGCCGGTCGTCACCTGGACGAATCCCGCCGACATCATCTACGGGACCGCGCTGAGTGCGACGCAACTGAACGCCACCGCGAACGTCGCGGGCTCGTTCAGCTACGAACCGGCCGCCGGCGTGACGCTGAACGTCGGTCTGAACCAGAAGCTGACGGTAGCGTTCACGCCGACCGATACGGCGAACTACAACGGCGCGTCAATAACGGTAGAGATCGATGTCGTCTACGGGTGGGACGGCTTCCTGCAGCCAATCAACGACACGGCCCATGATCTCGTCCTCATGAGCAAGTTCAAGACGGGTCAAACCATTCCGGCGAAGTTCGTCCTCAAGAACGCAGCCGGCGCTGTCGTGCAACAGACGGGCATTCCGACCTTCACGCGCACCGGAAGACTTGGCGCGTGCGATTCGGCAGCGGCGCTCGAGACTCCGGAGCCCGTGTCGGCATCCGTCGTGCCCCTGTACCAATGGGACGGTAGTCAGTACCACTACAACTGGAGCACGAAGGGGCTGACGGCGGGCCTGTATCGCATCTTCGCGAACCTCGCGGATGGCACGGCCCAATCGGTGGACATCTGCCTCACGAAGTAGACGAGGTTCACCACCAGAGGACCGGGCACTCCTCGATCACGCGGGGTCTCCGGTCACGGCCGGAGCCCCTCGCCGGCCCTCCGCAAGCGGCATACACACGCGCAGCGCCGGGAGCATGAGCTCCCGGCCTGCCGCAGCCGCTCCAGGCAGGACGCCTTGTCCTGCCTCGCGCTGGCGGTTCCCTCATCACTGCCAGTCGCCCAGTCGCCAGGCCCTCGCACCGCTCCCGCAATGTCTGGTGATACCCTGCGCACATTCCCGCGTTTACTCGCGCCCGCAGACCTCGGCGACGCCTTCGTCGAGGTGTGCTCGTGGCCTCGTAATCCGCGGGACGCTGACGCGCGACCCATGCCGCACCCGTCGACCATCCGCGTGGCCATCGCCGACGACCATCCCCTCGTCCTGACCGGGCTCGAACACCTGCTCCGCGAACACGAGGGATTCGACGTCGTCGCGCGGTGCTCGACCGGAGCCGCGGCCCTCGCCGCCGTTGACGCCTCCCGCCCGGACATCCTCCTGCTCGATTTGCAGATGCCCGACATGGACGGCCTCGCCGTCCTCGCCGCACTCCAGGCACGCGACCCACGGCCCCGTGTCGTGCTGCTGACCGCAGGATTGAACGAGGACCAGCTGATCGAAGCGTTGCGCTACGACGTCCGCGGCGTCGTGCTCAAGGAGATGGCACCGTCGCTGCTCGTGCTGTGCCTCCGCCGTGTCCACGCGGGCGGCCAGTGGCTGGAGAAGGACTCGGCCGCTCGCGCGATGGCGAAGTTGGTGCGCAACGAGGACCGGCACCGCAAGCTCGCCACCATGCTGACGCCGCGGGAGATCGAGATCGTCCGGCTCGTCCGGCGGGGTCTGGCCAACCGTCAAATCGCAGATGCGCTGTGTGTTGCCGAAGGTACCGTGAAGGTGCACCTGCACAACATCTACGAGAAGCTCTCGGTGCACCGGCGCGGTCAACTGATCGCGTTCGCCGACGAGTACGGCTTGCATTGACCGCGACGATGAGTACCCGCTTCCCTGCCCAGGGAAGCAGGTGCCCTGTGCATCCCTGAACGCCCTCGACACGTGTCGTCGAGCCAGACCTGGCCCGCCCAGGCGTCGGCAAGCTCCTCGCAACAGGCACAGGCATGCTTGTCTGGCTCGACTCGTTCGAAGTGCTCGCCCCGCGGCGGCAGGAGTGGTCATCGACCCTGACCAAGTCCACCGCGGCGACCAGTGATGCGGTCATCGTGCGCGAGAGGCTCGAGGCCCTCACGGACGAAAGGGCCAGGTCGGCGACGCCGAAGCGCCGGCGTCGGCCGAATGAGCCCTCGTCTGACGAAGCGCCCGTCTAGGGCGCGGTGTGCCTGGGGAGCGCGCGCAAGGCGTTGTCGAGGTACACCTTCTTCAGGATCGGTTCGGGGAGTCCGATGCCGTAGATCTGCCAGCGGCCCTGGGGCGGCACGGGTGCCGGCGCGTAATCGAAATACTCGTCCTCGGTCTGCAGGAAGCGGTAATAGATCTGGTACAGGTCGAGGCCGAAAATCTGTTGCGGCGTCTCGGTGCCGTTGGGGACGGCATCGGTGCCGAACATGATCCGGTCCTGGTACTTGTCGAAGAACTTCCGCGACTGCCTGGGCTGGCGGCCGAGTTCGCCGATGCGCGCGCCGATCTCGATGTGCACGTTCTTGTAAGTGTCGAGCATCTCGCCGACCGCCGGCAGGTTCTCCGCCCAGTGACCCACGTGCAGCGCCACGAACGTCGTCTTCGGATGACGCTTGAAGACGCGGTCGCGAGCCTCGAGGACGGCCTTGAAGGCGGGGAAGTCCTTGCCGTGGAACGACCAGTCGGGGTGGTTGGCCAGTTCCTCGTAGCGCTCGTTGTAGCGATCGGTCGGCAGGAAGAACGCCTCCGGGTCGCCGACGTGGATCGCAACCGGGAAGCCGAGTGCCCCCGCCTGCTCCCACATCGGATCGAAGCGCGGGTCGTCCACCTTCACCAGGGCGCCGTCCTTGCCGGCCGCGTCCTTGTCGCGCAGGAACAGCCCAAGCGTCTTGAGCACCTTCACGCCCATCGCGCCCGCGGTCTTCGCCGCGGCGAACTGATCGGCCTGCCACTTCGCGTAGTCAGGACGCTGCGCCTCGGTCCACGTCGGCTCGGTGAAGGTGAGGAATCGCCCGGGATGGGCGCGATCGAGCCCCGCGATGTTGCCCGCCAGGCGCTCACCTTGTCCCCCGGTGAGGTTGACCATCGTGCGGATGTTGCGGGCGTCCATGACCTTCAGGAGGTCTTCGGGCGGCATCGCCCGCCGCGATTGCCGGGCATTGGCCTGCGCGTTGCGCACCGTCAGATGCGTGTGCATGTCGATGACCGGAAACGCCGCCTTCTCGACGACCGTCACCGGCACGTGCAGCATGCTCTTTGGCTGGTAGTCCACCAACTTCAGCGACGCATCCGGCTTGGGCGCGGGCTCCTGGCCCTGCATCGTTTCTCCGCGCAGGTCGCCCTCGCCGCGCGCCTCGGCGCCGGTCGTTGCCACCGCGGCGCCCATCACCGCGCCCGTCCTCGTCAGCCATTCGCGTCTGTTCACGGTTCCCATGCCCTCCGGGCCTGTCAGCCTACCGCCTGCAGCCTACAGCCTACACATCCAACCCACACCCACACCCACACTTACAGTGCTGCCTCAGGCAGGCTGCAGGCCGTAGGCCGTAGGCAAGACGTTTCAAAACACTCGCTTCGTCAGCCTGTCGATGCGAAAACGCGCCGTGTCGGCGATGGCCATCACTGCCATCACGCCGGCCTGCACCGGATCGGTCACCACGAGATCGCTCGCGTCCGGCACGCTGCCGGCCATGTTGAGGCTGATGACCGTCAACCCCTGCGCGCGAACTTCGCGGACCGCCGTCTCGATCTCGCCACCCATCAGCGATCCCGCGAGGACGAGCACGCGGGCGCGCGGCAGGCGCGACACGGCGCGCACGGCTTCGGCGAGCGCCTGTTCACCGACAAGCGGAATCGTGTCCACCGAGATCTTCTCGCCGCGGATGTTGTGCCGGTCGGCCTCGGCGATGGCGCCTATGGCGACCTGGCCAACTTGCGCGCCGCCACCCATGATGATCACGCGCTTGCCGAACACGTGCTGGAACGTGGCCACGCGCTCGACGGCCTGCACCGGCTCGGCGGCGGCGAGATCGGTCAGTAGGGCCTCGGCATCCGGTGCCGACACCTCCAGCAGCAGGCGCGTCACGTCCGGGCTGTTCTCGACGATCGTCAGGCTGGTGATGTCGCCGCCATGTTCGGCGATGATTCCGCTTACGGCATGAAGTACGCCCGGCCCGCTCCGGGTGGTAAGCACGAGGGCAAGCGGGGTGACCCGATCTGGCACGCGGGAATGGTACGGGAAGACGAGCCTTTGGAAGAAGGTGGACGTCAGAAGGTCAGCGAGCGGTGGGTGAGCCGGGAGAAATGCCATGGACGAGGACCTCGATCGACTGCGCGGACAAGACGATGGGCGGGAGCCGCTGCTCGTGCCCCGACGCGACCACACCGCGAACAACCGCCTCGCCTGGATCGGGCTGTTCGTGCTCGTCGCCGTCGTCGTCGGTGCCTTGTGGTGGTGGGCACCGCGGACGTCGAAGTCCCCGGCCGAGGCCATCGGCAGGGTCCCGACCGAGGAGGTGGTGGAGCGCCCGGTGCCGCAGGTACAAGGGCTGGGCGTCGGGGAGCCCGACCCGAACCTTCCTCCCCTGGGTAACCTCGACGGGTACGTGAGGCCGCTCCTCGCCGTCCTTTCGTCGCGTCCGGAGCTTGCAGCCCTCCTGGCCTCGGACGGCCTTGTACGCCGGTTCGCCGTCAGCGTCGACGCGATTGCGCGGGGAGACTCACCCGCGGGCCAGGTTCGTGCCGTCGCACCCCGCGCGCCGTTCAAGGTGCAGCAGCGTGGCGACGAACTGACGATCGATCCGGCCAGTTACGCACGGTACGACGGGCTCGTGATCCTCGTCGAGGACATGCCGACCCCCCAGCTCGCGCGGCTCTATGGACGGCTCAAGCCACGCCTCGAGGAGGCGTACGCGGAGCTTGGCGCTGGCGGTACGTTCGACGACGCGATGACCCGCGCCATCCGGCATCTGCTGGCGACACCGTTACCACCGCCGAACGCTCAAATGCAGCAGGCCAGGGGCATCAACTACGCGTATAACGACGAGCGATACGAGGGCCTCTCGGCCGCGCAGCGGCAATTGTTGCGCCTTGGGCCGGATCGCGCACGCCGCGTGCAGGAGCGGCTGCGGGCATTCGGCATCGCGCTCGGCATCCCGGCCGATCAGCTGCGATCCCGGTCCTGACCGCGGGCCGCGGCCTGCAGTCGCTGCCGACTCTCGACTCCGAGGGCCCGAACGCCGGGCTGGCCGCCTCCGCCCAGGCTTCGGCGCCCAAGGCACAGCCCGGCGCTTCCTTCGACATTCCCGGCATTCGAGGCATTCCGGCATTACGTGGCCCTACCCGAGCCCCAGCCGACTCCCGGTACCCGGTACCCGGTACCCGGTACCCGGTACCCGGTACCCGCTGTTATTCTGGTGAGTCTGGCCGACCGCCTCACGATGTCCGGAACTTCAGGCTCGTCCCTTTCTCTTCGCTTCCTGCTCAAGGACGCGGCCTCGACCACGGGGCTGGCGGCTGCGGCAACGTGCCTGTCCGGGCTGACGCCGGCGGCCAAGGCGCTGGCCGTGGCGGCCGCCTCGCAGAACGCTCCGGCCGTCGTCATCGTGCCGGCCGACAAGGACATCGAGGCGTTTGTCAGCGACGCGCGCTTCTTCCTCGGCAGCATCGAAGGATTGAGTGGCGCAGCGCTCGATCGCGGCGTCCTGGCGCTGCCCTCGCCAGAGGTGGACCCCTATCGGGGGCTGCTGCCGCACTTCGACGTGGCGTCGGCGCGCGCCCGTGCCTTGCACGCGCTCGCCACTGGACACGCCAGGGTCGTCGTCGCGTCGGCCGCCGCGCTGCTACCCCGGTTGCCCGATCCCGCCACGCTGGTGGCAGCGTCGCTGGAACTCGCGCCGGGCGACGACATCGACCCCATGGAACTTGCCGACATCCTGGTGCGGGCTGGATTCACGCGCGAGGATCCGGTCGATCAGCACGGCGAGTTCTCGATTCGCGGCGGTGTCGCCGACATCTTCCCGGCCGGTGACCGCCTGCCTGTCCGACTCGAGTTCATCGGCGACACCATCGAGTCCATTCGCCAGTTCGATCCGGCGACGCAGCGATCGGTCGCCGCGCTCGATCGCGTGACCGTGGCGCCGGTCCGCGAGACGGCCGACACCCTCGAAGGCCGCGACGCCGAGCGTCCCGCCACGTTCTTCAGCTACCTTGGCCGCGCTTCTCGACTGCGGTTGTTCGTGTCCGAGTTCGACAAGGTACGCGAGGCCGGCGACCGCCGCTTCACGACCCTCCTCGACAGCTACCACGACGCGCTCGCTCGCGAGGAACGGGTGGTCCCGCCCGCGAAGTTGATGCTGCCGTGGCCGGACGTGATGTCGATGCTGCCGTCTGCCACCAAGCTGGAGACGTTTGCCGCCGACCTCGACATGGTCGATGGCGCCGCGGACTCGCTCGACGCAGTGCGCGCGACGGTGAGCGAGCGCTACGTGTCGTGTCAGCCGGTGCCGACGTTTCACGGCCGCGTCCCCGAGTGGGTCGGCGAACTGCGAGCTGCGCGAGAGCAGGGCGAAACATCGGTGCTCGTGGCCGAGACCGCGGGCCGCGCGGAACGCGTCATCGAGATCCTGCGCGACTACGGCGTCGTCGCCGTCGACATCAGCCGCGCCGAGGTCACGTCCGGCAGCGCGCTGCTCGTCACGACCGGTCAGCTCACCCAGGGGTTCCGTCTTCCTGCCGCGAAGATGCGGCTCTTTGCCGAGACCGACATCTTCGACGAGGAACGTGTCGGCCACCAGCGCCGCGCCTCGGCCGCCAAGGCCTTCCTCTCGGACTTCCGCGATCTCAAGGTCGGCGACCACGTCGTCCACGTCGACAACGGCATTGGTGTCTTCGTCGGGCTGAAGCAGATCAACGTCGGTCACGAGACGCGCGAGTTCATGGAGCTGCGCTATGCCGGCGACGACAAGCTCTTCGTCCCGGTCGATCGGCTCGACCTGGTCCAGAAGTTCTCGGGCAGCGGCCGCCCGACACTCGATCGCCTCGGTGGCGCGACGTGGGAGAAGGCCAAGTCGCGCGTCAGGAAGGCGATGCGCGACATGGCCGACGAGCTGCTCAAGCTCTATGCCGCGCGCAAGGCCGTCCAGGGCCACGCCTTCCCGCCGGACACGCACTGGCAGGAGGAATTCGAGGGCGCCTTTCCATACGACCTCACGCCTGACCAGGCCAACTCGGTCATCGACATCAAGCGCGACATGGAGTCGTCGACGCCGATGGATCGGTTGCTGTGCGGCGATGTCGGCTATGGCAAGACGGAAGTGGCGATGCGCGCCGCCTTCAAGGCGGTCATGGACGGCAAGCAGGTGGCCGTGCTGGCACCGACGACGGTGCTCGCGCTGCAGCATCTGAAGACGTTGCGCACGCGCTTTGCGGCGTTTCCGGTGCGTATCGACATGGTCAGCCGGTTTCGCAGCAGGGCCGAGCAGGCCGAATCGTTGAAGCACCTGCGCGAGGGCAAGCTGGACATCCTCGTCGGCACGCATCGCCTGCTCGCCAAGGACGTCGAGTTCAGGGACCTCGGATTGCTCGTGGTCGACGAAGAGCAGCGCTTCGGCGTCACCCACAAGGAGCGCATCAAGCAGATGCGCAAGCGCGTCGACGTGCTCACGATGAGTGCGACGCCCATCCCGCGCACCCTCAACATGTCGCTCGTCGGCATTCGCGACATGTCGGTGATCGAGACCGCGCCCCACGATCGGCAGGCCGTGCAGACCGCGGTGCTGCCGTTCGACCCGAAGATCATCGGTACGGCGATCGCCAAGGAACTCGAACGCGGCGGGCAGGTCTACGTCGTGCACAACCGCGTCGAGTCCATCCACTCGATGGCGGGTCTGCTGCAACGCGTGTCGCCCGACGGCGCGCGCATCGGCGTCGGTCACGGGCAGATGGGCGAGGACGCGCTCGAGAAGGTCATGGTGGACTTCATCGAGCGTCGCTACGACGTGTTGCTGGCGACGACGATCATCGAGAACGGCCTGGACATCCCGAACGCCAACACGATGATCATCAACCGCGCCGACCGCTATGGGCTCGGTCAGTTGTACCAGTTGCGCGGGCGCGTCGGCCGATCGGACCGGCGCGCGTATGCGTACCTGTTGATCCCGCCCGTGGACTCGCTCTCGGAGGTCGCGCGCAAGCGCCTCGCGGCGATCAAGGAGTTCAGCGCCCTCGGCAGCGGCTTCCGCATCGCGGCACTCGACCTCGAGATCCGCGGCGCCGGCAACCTGCTCGGCGGCGAGCAGAGTGGCCATATCGAAGCGATCGGCTTCGAGATGTACACCAAGCTCCTCGAAGAGACGATTCGCGAACTGAAGGGCGAGGACCTCGAGGACGACCGGCGCGCGACCGTCAACCTGGGCGTCGAGTTCCGCATCGACGAAGGCTACATCCCGGACACGAACCAGCGGCTGGGCATCTATCGCCAGGTCGCGCAGGCCCGCACCGGGCCCGAGGTCGATCGCGTGGTGGACGACGTACGCGATCGGTATGGCCCGGTGCCGGAATCGGTGCTGAGCCTGGCCGATCATGCTCGCCTGCGGGTCATGGCCGATCACCTCAAGCTCGATGCCATCGAGCGCGAGGGCAAGACGATCGTCTTCAAGTTCCGGGATGCAGCCAACGTGGACCCACTGCGACTGCTGTCGGTGGTGGACCGCCGGGTCGACCTCCGGCTCGTGCCGCCGGGTCATCTCAAGCTGGATCTTGCGCCTCCTGCGGTCGCGCCTTCGATTGGTAGGGCCGGCTCTCCGCATGCCCGCCGAAGCCCTGGCGAAGGCGGGAGCCCGGCCTTCCCCGGCAGGCCCGGCCCCTCGGCGCGTCAGGCGCCCGCCACGCATCAGCCCGTCGCCAAGGGCCGCGGACCGTCGTGGTGGACCGTCCGCGCCACGGCCGGCGAGGTCGCCCCGGGCTTCACGAAGGCGGAGGTGTTGAAGCCGATGCCGGAAGACCCGCGGGCGCCTGACGGCTTGTTTGCCCGTGTCGCGGGGGTGATGAGGGAACTCAGCGACGACTTGTAGCCTGCAGCCTGCAGCCTACAGCCTACAGGCTACGGCCTACGGGCTACGGGCTACGGGCTGAGGCTTAGGGCTTACGGTCTAGCGCACCAACACCAGTTATTGCGGTCACAGGCGTCCAGGACCTGTATGTTGTACCGCCACAGCTACGGTCGGGATCGTCAAATGACATGCCGGCTGCAGGTTCCAGGTTTTCAAGGGCGCTGGCGTGTGTCCCCGCTGCGGCTGAGCTCGAGATTCTGAGCCTAAGCCCTAAGCCCTGGGTTCCTGAGATCCTGAGATCCTGAGATCCTGGCCCGCCCCGGTTACACTGTGTAAAGCGATGAAGCGTATGACTTTGCGTATTTTCGGGGTCCTCGGGCTGGCGCTCGGCCTGTCGGTCGCGGGATTGCGCGCCGACGTGATCGAGCAGGTGCTGGTGAAGGTCAACGGCGAGATCCTCACCAAGACGGACGTCGAACAGTTGCAGGTGTCGGCGTTGCGCGCCAGCAACCCGAACGTCACGGCCGCCGACCTGCAGAACGACGTGGCGCTGCGCAAGATGCTCGACGAGGTCACGCCGCGAGTCATCGTCAACGCCATCGACGAACTGCTGCTCGTCCAGCGCGGGCGCGAGCTCGGGCTCAAGATGACCGACGAGCAGTTCAACGGCATCCTCGCCAACATCCGCAAGGAGAACAAGCTCGATACCGAGGAGAAGTTCCAGGCGGCGTTGAAGCAGGAAGGCCTGACGATTCCCGGGCTGCGCAAGGCGTTCGAAAAGCAGATGCTGATCAATCGCGTTCAGCAGCAGGACGTGTTCGCGCGCATCAGCATCTCGGAAGAGGAGTCGCGCGCGTATTTCGATGCGCACAAGGAAGAGTTCCTCACCAACGAGTCCGTCACCCTGCGGGAACTGTTCGTGCGCGCCGCGACGACGGCGCCGGCCGAGGGCCCGGCCGCCGCGCAAGCCGCGATGACCGCCGCGCGCGAGAAGATCGAACAGATCCGCCAGCGCGTGCTGAAGGAGGACTTTGCTGCCGTCGCCGGTGAAGTCTCCGATGCCGCGTCCAAGGCCAACGGCGGCCTGATCGGTCCGCTCGGGGTGGAGGAACTCAATCCCGACATCCAGAAGCTACTGTCCACGCTCAAGGTCGGGCAGGTGTCCGAGCCGCTCGATGCCGGCAATGGCTATCGGCTCCTCAAGCTGGACGCGCGGGTGCCCCGCAAGCAGGCGACGTTCGAAGAAGCACGCGATCAGATCGCGGACAAGGTCTTCAACCAGCGTCGCGCCGGCGAAGTGCTCAAGTATCTCGAGCGCCTCCGCGCCCAGGCAATCATCGAGTGGAAGAGCCCGTCGCTCAAGGCCGCCTTCGACGTGGGCGTGGTGGAGGCCGGAAAGGCCCTCGTCGAGGAAGCCGCCAAGGCGCGCCCCGCGGCGCCACCCAAGGCCGGCTCGAACCCGTGAGCCTGCCGACGTCCGTCGTCACCGCGACCGACGTAGCCGCGACGCCTGACCCACCGCAGCCGAAATCCTCCAATCGTCCCAGGATCGGTCGGATCGCGCTCGCCGCGCCCGTGGGCGTTGCGCCGATGGCCGGCATGACCGACACCGCCTTCCGCCGCCTCGTCAAGCGGCAGGGCGGATGCGGGCTCGTCGTCACCGAGATGGTCAGCTCCGAGGGGCTCGTGCGCGGCATCGACAGGACGCTCGAGTACGCCGAATACACGGAAGAAGAGCGCCCCGTCTCGATCCAGATCTTCGGCGGCGATCCGGCGAAGATGGCCGACGCCGCGCGCATCGTCGAGGGCATGGGTGCCGACATCGTCGACATCAACATGGGCTGCCCGGTCCCCAAGATCTCCAAGCACAATGCGGGCTGTTCGTTGATGCGTGACCCGCGGCATGCCGCCGCCATCGTCGAAGCGATGGCCAGGGCGGTGCGGATCCCGGTCACCGTCAAGATGCGGGCCGGCTGGAACGACGACGAGATCAATGCGCCGGTGCTGGCGCGCATGGTGGAGGACGCCGGTGCGGCGGCGGTGACCGTGCACGGCCGGACCGCGAAGCAGGCCTACGCCGGCAGCTCAGACTGGTCGCTCATCGCGCTCGTGGCCGAGCAGGTCTCGATTCCCGTGTTCGGCAGCGGCGACTGCGTCGAGCCGGAACACGTCATCGATCGCTTGCGGACGGGACCAGACGGCGTGCTGGTGGGCCGCGGCGTCCTGCGCAATCCGTGGATCCTCGCGCAGGCGGCCGACCTGGCTGCCGGACGCGACGCACGCGTTGTCACCATGCGCGACCGCGGGCAGTTCCTGCTCGAGTACATCGAGTTGCTGATGAACGAGCGGGTTGGCGAGGCCGAGGGGTTCCGTCACACCGCGCCGCACATTGTCGATGAAGAGGAGACGGCCCGCTCGGAGAGCGGGCCCTACCAGCGGTCAGCGCTGCGCGCGCCGGCGCGTGGCCGCGAACGCTGGGTGGTGAACAAGCTGCGGGCGCTCAACGCGTGGTATTCGAAGGGCTACGAGGGCGGATCGAACTTCCGTACGGCGATCAACCACGCAGAGTCGGTCACGCACGTACGCGAGCTCATCGGCGAATTCTTCTACAAGTAATTCAGAATATAGAATTCAGAATTGAGCGCGGGGCGTACAGCGCCATCATGCGATCCGGCAGTTGAGGCTCACGTTGATGACATTCAGCACAGGCAATTCAGGCGCCCTTCGCTGACATTCAGAATTCAAAATTGAGGGCGCTGCGAGCTGCCTCGAGTGTGTCGAGCTGCGGATACGCATCGCTTGACCTTCATTCTGAATATTGACTTTTGAATTGACCGAGTTCTTCGGTGATGGCGAAGTCGTAGATCATCGCGGCTTCCGCGGTCGCGTTGAAGCGCGCGCCAAGGTCGCGATGCAGCGGATGCGCGAGGTAGGTTCGCAGCCCGGCCTCGTCGTCGAACTCCAGCAGTGCGATCCACGGAAAGGACGGAAAGCCGCTGATCACGTAAGGCACCGCCTCCGCGATATGTGCGCCGATGCGGAATCGCCGGACGGTGGGGATGTCTCGCGCCGCCACTCGCATCGCCTCGAGCATGCGGTCGCGGTCGCCGTCGCTGACGTCCGGTCGCGGACGAAAGAGCACGACGTGCACGATCACGGCCGGGCCGCCGTGGTCCGACCAGCTCTAGTCATCGCTCTTTTTCCGCTTCCGATCCGCTGGCGGAACCTCGCCAGCGCGCCAAGTGCGGGCCTTCTTCGCAGGCGCCGGTGGATCGCCGCCGGGCCGCGGAGTCGCATCGCGGCCCGGGCGATCGCCACGCCAGTCACCGCGCGACGCGCTGCTGCGCGGCCTGTCTCCACCACCGGTCCCAGTGCCGCGATAGCCGGGCTTTGCCGGCCGCGCGCCGTCCGCCTTCGGTTTCCAGGCCGGTCGATCACCCGTTGGCCGATCGCCTTTGGGCTTCCACGCGGGCCGGTCGCCAGTGGGCCGGTCGCCTTTCGGCTTCCAGGCGGGCTTCTCGCCGCGGACCGCCGGCGGGCCATCGCCCTTTGGTTTCCACGCCGGTCGATCACCCGCTGGCCGATCGCCTTTGGGCTTCCACGCAGGCCTGCCCTCGGCGCTGGTCGCACGGTCCGCCTTGGGTTTCCACGCGGGTCTTTCACCGCGCGCCGCGAAAGGCCCGTCGCCTTTCGGCTTCCAGGCAGGCCGTTCACCCGTTGGCCGATCACCTGTCGGCCTGTCGGCGCGGGGCGGGCGTCCAACGGTTCCCGGTTCCCGGTTCCCGGTGCCCGTCGATGAAGTCGTTCGGCCCGCCTCCGCCCCGGGGCTTCGGCGCGGCAGGCGTTCGGCGTTGGTCGCCCGATCCTCCCTGGGCCTCCACGCGGGCTTCTCGCCGCGCGCCGCAAAGGGCCCGTCGCCTTTCGGCTTCCACGCAGGCCGATCACCTGTAGGCCTGTCGGCGCGTGGTGGACGTCCGCCGGTTCCCGGTTCCCGGTGCCCGGTGCCCGTCGACGAAGTCGTTCTGCCCGCCTCCGCCTCGGGGCTTCGGCGCGGCAGGCGTTCGTCGTTCGTCGCGCTGTCGCCCTTCGGCTTCCACGCCGGCCGATCACCTGTAGGCCTGTCGGCGCGTGGTGGACGTCCGCCGGTTCCCGGTTCCCGGTGCCCGGTGCCCGTCGACGAAGTCGTTCTGCCCGCCTCCGCCTCGGGGCTTCGGCGCGGCAGGCGTTCGTCGTTCGTCGCGCTGTCGCCCTTCGGCTTCCACGCCGGCCGATCACCTGTAGGCCTGTCGGCGCGTGGTGGACGTCCGCCGGTTCCCGTTTCCCGGTGCCCGGTGCCCGTCGACGAAGTCGTTCTGCCCGCCTCCGCCCCGGGGCTTCGGCGCGGCAGGCGTTCGGCGTTAAAGGGTTTGTCCCCCTTCATCCACGGCCCCCGCCCGTCTGCAGCCTGCGACGCCCAGCGCGCCCGCTTCACGTCGCGCGGCACCTTGTACTGGTCGCGCGGATCCTTGTGGGCGCCGCCCGGCCGCCAGCCGACGCCGCGGCTGGGCGGCTTGGTGGCATCCATCGCGTCGCCGGGGGTCTCCCACAGCCGCCCGCGCTGGAACCACTTGATGACGGCCGTCGGGTGCTGCCGATGCAGCTGCTTCAGCGTCGGCAGCAGGTCCTCGCGTACCGGCGCGCGGAATGCCGTCGGCTGATCGTCGACGATGATGGTCCAGAAGGCGCCGCGTGCCATGTGGGAGTCCTTGAAATTTGAAATTCGAAATTTGAAATTTACTGTAGCCCGTCCCCGAGCCCCAGGCGTTCCAGCCGCTTGATCTTCTCTACCAGCGTCGTCCGCTTGACGCCGAGCAGATCGGCCGCGCGGCTGCGGTTCTGTTCGGTCCGCGCCAGCGCCTGGGCAATGTAGACACGTTCGACCGACGCCAGTTCCTGTTCGAGATCGAGTCCCTGCTCGGGCAGGTTGATGGTGACGCCACGGTCGTCAGGGCGATCGCCGCGGACATCGGGCGGAAGCACGCTCACGTCGATCTGCGATCGGCCCGGACTCAGCGCCAGGGCGCGCTCCACCGTGTTCTCGAGTTGCCGGATGTTGCCGGGCCAGTCGTACGCCATCAGTCGGCGCATCGCCTCCTGCGAGAACGTCACATCGATTCGCGGCGGCACCGACTGGGCGCCGAGCCGCTGCAACATGTCGCGCACCAGCAGCGGCACATCGTCGCGCCGTTCCCGCAGCGGCGGCAACTGCACCGGGATGACGTTGAGGCGGTAGAAGAGGTCCTCGCGGAACGTGCCCTGCCGCACCATCTCGTCCAGGTTGGCATTGGTCGCGGCCAGCACACGCACGTCGATCTTGATCGGGCGCGCCTCGCCGATGCGCTCCACCTCGCGCTCCTGCAGCGCCCGCAGCAGCTTGGCCTGCAGCGGCACGGGCATGGTCCCGATCTCGTCGAGGAAGAGGGTGCCGCGATGGGCGAGCTCGAATCGGCCCGGGCGACTCGCGATCGCGCCGGTGAACGCGCCCTTGACGTGCCCGAACAGCTCCGCCTCGAGCAGCGACTCGGGGATGGCACTGCAGTTGAGCGCGACGAACTTCTCGCCTGACCTCGTGCTGATCTGATGGATCGCGCGCGCGACCAGCTCCTTGCCAGTGCCTGTCTCGCCGAGGATCAGGATGGTGCTGTTGGTCGGCGCCACCGTCTCGACGATCTTGAACACCTCCTGCATCGCGGGACTGCGCCCCACCAACTGCGCGAGCCGATACCGTTCCCGAAGCTGCTCGCGCAGGTATGTGTTCTCCGCTTGCAGGCGCTGGCGCTCGATGGCCCGGCCAAGCGCCAGGTCGAGTTCGGCGAGCTGGAAGGGCTTGGTCACGAAGTCAGCTGCCCCCTGCCGAATGGCATCCACGGCCGCCCGGATGGATCCGTGGCCGGTGACGACAAGCACGAGGATGTCAGGGTAGCGGGCACGGGCCGCGTCGAGCACCGTCGTGCCCTCACCGTCGGGCAACCGCAGATCCGTGAGCACCACGTCGAAGGCAAACCCCTCGAGTTGCTCCAGGGCTTCGGCGACGGTCGACGCCTCGGTCACCGTGAAGCCGGTACCGGACAGGTACTCCGCAACCCCGCGCCGGAACGCGCCCTCGTCATCGACCAGCAGCAAGGGGCGGGAGGGTTGACTCATGGGCGCCAATATATTGACACGCCTTCGCGGGGGGCGTCGGAATCGGGGCGTCCCCGCTTCGGCGTGCAGGCACGCCTTCAACACGGACCACGACGGGAGGGCCGCCGCCTCCAGGGCGCAGGCTCGGGGTACCCGCCGCTTCGGCGTGCAGGCACACGCCCGGGGCAATTCGGAATTCGGGCTCACTTCGCTGACATTCAGAATTAGGCGCAGCTCCAGCAGCGCCACAAGTCCCTCCGGGGAACAACTACGCAGCGCAACTGATGCTGACCTGCACCCCCCCGCTTCGGCGTGCAGGCACACGCCCGGGGCAATTCGGAATTCGGGCTCACTTCGCTGACATTCAGAATTGAGCGCCGCCCCACCAGCGCCACAAGTCCACCGACGAATGAACCACGCAACCCAGCTCGGTGCTGGCCTGCAGTGGGGCGGCAGCCAGGTGGTGTCAGCCCCGCACTTCATTCTGAATGTCGTGAAAGAAGCCTGAATTGCCAAATTCCTGTTTTCCTACAGCCGTAGCTCCGAACGCCCGATACCACCTCACGGTATCCGCCCGCCATGACAGACCTTGGGCCCCTGGCCGAACTCTTCCACCGCCTCAACAACCACCTGGGCATCGTCCTAGTCAACGCCGAGCTGATCGAGACGCGTTGTCCTGACGCGGGGACCCGCACGCGTGCGGCCGACGTCGTGCAGGCAGCCGTCAGTGCACTCGACGCGGTGAAGGAGATCCGCCGGCAGCTCCCGGAAGGTCTCCTGGACTCACGCTGAAGCGTCAACAATCCGACGAACGGATCTGCTGTTTCGTCAAAAATCCGTCACGTGAGCCGGACCCTGGAGGACAGCTCGGCCGGACGCCAGTCCGACGAATGTCTCCAAAGCATTACAGAATAGACATTTATCAGTAATTCCCCGGCGACAGTATCTCCCGTCATCCCTTTGGCACCATGGTTGCTCTAGGGAAGACCGGCACCGGTCCAAGCCCGGTCCCGCCGACTCCCAGCCGGCGCGCGAGTGACAGGAGACTGACGTGTTGCAGCCCCTTCGTGAAGACCAGCAGAGTCGCGTGATCGCCAGCCGGGCGTTCGTGGAAGCACTTGCGCGCAGGATGGCCGCCTCGATGCCGTCGGGTGTGGACGTCGGCGACCTCGTGCAGGACGGGATGCTCGGCCTCATCGACGCCGTGCATCGCTACGACGAGGACCGCGGCATCCGCTTCGAGACCTTTGCGGAACGCCGCGTCCGCGGCGCCATGATTGACGCGCTGAGGCGTGACGCCTGGCCGCGCGGCGTCCGCCGTGTCCGCCGGGAACTCGAGGCCGCGCGTGAGGCACTGCGCGTCAGCACCGGTGGCGAGCCGTCCCTGGCTGATCTGGCCGCCCATCTCGGAACCGACGAGGAGCGTCTCGGCCGCACGATCGTCCGCATCAAGACCATCGAGGCGACGTCGGCCGCCGCCGGTGGCGACGCGCAGGACGCGAACCTGCCCCCGGGGTGCGTGCCTTCCGCGCCTCCATCTCCGGACGACCGGTACGTGACGCTGGAGCGGCGCGAACGCCTCCGCGCCGCGATGAGTCTCCTGCAGCCGCGCGACCGCCGCCTGCTCTCGCTCTACTACTTCCAGGACGCCACGATGAAGCAGATCGGGCAGGCTCTCGGGGTGAACGAGTCGCGCATCTCGCAACTGCACGCCCGTGCCCTGACGCGTCTCAAGGACGCCCTGCTCACGTGCGGTTACGCCGACAACCCGTCGCGGATGGTGGCGGCGCTGGTCGATCTCCAGGAGGCGCGAACGCTGCGGGCGGTTGCGCCGGACGCCGTGCTCGACGCCGCGACCCCCAAGGGCAAGCTGCTCGCCTATCCGACGATGTCGCGGACGACGCGGAGGAGTTCGACAAGCCGGAACGGCTTGGCGAGCCAGGGACAGCCACTCTCATCGAGGAAGCGCGCGGCTTCGGTTCCGGTGACGTCGCCCGTGACGAAAATCACCCGCCGCGCCTGAGGGGGCGAGAACTCCGCAATGGCCCGATAGAACGTCGGGCCATCGACGCGGGGCATGCGCAGGTCGCAGATCACCGCGTCGAACGTCTGCGCCCGTGCCTTGGCCAGCGCCTCCTCGCCGTCGCTGGCCATCGTCACGTCGAACCCTGCATCGCGCAGCGTGTCGGCGACGGCACCCGCCAGTGCCGGCTCGTCGTCGGCGAGCAGCACGCGCAGCCCTTCCCCGAACCTGTCGGACGTGTCGGCCACGGGAGCGGTGCGCGCCCGCGGGGCGTGCACGGTCGCGCCCGCCGCCGGCAGGACGATCGCGAACCGGGCGCCTGCGCCGGGTTGCGACGTCACGTCGATGCGCCCGCCGTGCTCAGCGACGATCGCCTGTGCGACAGCCAGACCGAGCCCGGTGCCTTCACCGACGTCCTTGGTGGTGAAGAACGGGTCGAAGATGTGACCCAGCACCTCCTCGCTCATGCCGGGACCGTCATCCTCGATGTCGATTCGGACGCTGTCGGCGCTTACGGCGAGCGTTCGCACGCGCACGTGGCCACCGGTGTCGCTGCGGAGCAGGGCATGCTCGGCGTTGATCAGCAGGTTGAGCACCACCTGCTGCAACTGGTGCGGGTCCGCGAACACGTCCGGCAGGTCGGCGGCCAGCGACGTCGTCACCCGGATGCCCGCACGCTGCAGGTCTGCCTCACGAAGGCGGACGGTTTCGGCGACGACTTCGTTGACCGGGACCATCAGGCGCGTGGTGTGGCGCTTGCGGGCGAATGTGAGCAACTGGCGCGCGATGCGGGCCGCGCGCTCCGCTTCCTTGTGCAGGGTGGCCAGGCCAGCGGCCAGCGGCGTGCGGGCGCCCTGCAGGCGGAGGCGCTCGGCCAGCGCGAGGATGGCCCCGAGCGGATTGTTCAGCTCGTGCGCCACTCCGGACATCGTCTGGCCCAGCGCCGCCATCTTCTCGGACTGCAGTAGTTGCTGATAGAGGTCCCGGGATTGCTCTTCCCGTCGCCGCCGCTCGCCGACATCTCGTACCAGGAGATAGACAGTCGCCCCTGAATCGACCGGCCCCGGTACCCGGTACCCGGTACCCGGGACCCGGGACCCGGTGATCTCGACATAGCCAATGGTGCCGTCGGCGCGGCGAAGGCGCGCCGGCATGTCGACGATCCCCGAGGAGTCACGCAGCGCCGCGCGCAGCCGATTGCGTTCTTCGAGATCGACCCAGGTGCCCTCGTCGAGCAGGTCGGGGGGGGTACCGCTGGCGCCACGCAGCAGTGCGCGGAGTGCCGGGTTGGCGGCCAGGATGCGTCCGGCGCCCTCGTCGGTGAGGGCCGCCACGGCGAGTCCCACCGGCAACGCGGCGACCAATGCGAGCCACGGCTGTTCGTCCGATGGGTGACCGTCCGTTTCGATCAGTGCGGCCATGAACGCGGGGCCACTCTAGCACGCGCTCCGCTCGTCCCCCGGGGGAGTGCCTCCCCGCCGCCACGGGCTTCAGACTGGCTGAAGCCCGACTCGAGTCGCAGGACCAGAAAGAGTCATGGAGAAGTTCATGCGTACCTTCCTTCGTTCGATCGTCGCCGCTGGTGCCGCTGCCCTGGCTGTCGTCGCGACGCCAGACCTTGCTGCCGCCCAGTCGGCCCGCGCCTCGCGCCCGACCGTGGCGGTGCTGGACATGGACTTTGGCAGCGTCCAGCAGTGGTGGTCGGGCAACTGGGACATCGGCAAGGGCGTGGCCGATCTCCTCGTGGACGAGCTGGTCAACGACGGATCGTTCCGCGTCATCGAGCGGAAGCGACTCGACGCCATCCTTGCCGAACAGAACTTCTCCAATAGCGAACGGGCTGAGCCGGACGCGGCCTCGGTGGCCAAGATCGGCAAGGCCCTCGGCGTGAAGTACCTGATCGTCGGGTCGATCACGAAGTTCGGCACCGAGAACAAGAACGTCGGCGTCAACGGCGGCGCGTTCGGTGGCGGCAAGTTCGGCCTGGGCAAGGTCGGCACGTCGAAGGGCAAGGCGACCGTCGCGGTCACCGTGCGCATGGTCGACACGTCGACCGGCGAGATCATGATCAGCGCCAAGGGGCAGGCCGAATCATCGCGCAGCGGCCTGCTGCTCGGTGCCGCCGGCGGTGGCGGCGCAGGTGGCGGCGGCGAAGTGGCGATGGGATCGTCGGAGTTCCGCGAGACGATTCTCGGGGAAGCAACCGAGAAGGCAGTCGGGATGCTGTTGACCAACCTCGTGGCGAAGAAGACCAATCTGCAGTAACTGCTGCTTCTAGAGGCTAGAGGCTAGAGGCTAGACGCTTGAGGCTTGAGCCCTAAGCCGTAAGCCTAAGCCGTTCACTCGGTCCGCGCCTCGTTGCGCGGGCCGAGCGCGAAGGTCATCGTGCCCTCGGCGACGACGTGGTCGCCGACGCGGGCCACGCCCTTCAGCACGCCCATCCGGCTGCGCAGGCGCTGCACGCGGGCCTCGATGATCACCGTGTCGCCGGGATGCACCGGGCGCCGGTAACGGACGCGCTCGATCCCCATGAAATAGATGAGCTTTTCGCGGTTCTCGGGCTTGGCCAGGATGAGAATCGCACCCACCTGCGCAACGGCTTCGGTCAGGATCGTCGGCGGCAACACGGGCGCCTGTCCGTGCACGCGGGAGAGGTAGCTCTCGTCGCCCGTGACGTTCTTCACACCAACCACGCGCGTGTCCACCTCGAATTCCGTGATGCGGTCCACGAGGAGGAACGGGTATCGATGCGGCAGGATCCGCTCGATGGCCTGGTAGTCGAAGGGGACGGTCAGTTCCATGCGCTCCGGAAGTATAATCCGCCAACCCTCGCGGCACCGTTCTGCCTCGTCTGCCGCAGGCGTGCCCCACCCGTGACCCAGACCCCTTCGTCCAGTCATCCAGCGCCGCCGGCGCGGTCGATCAGCGATCACGACACGCTGCGAACGCTGTTCGACCTCGGGCGCCGGGTCATGTCGGTGCTGTCGCTGGAGGAGCTCCTGCAGACGATTCCCCGTCTCATCGAGCGCCTGATCCAGTTCGATGCGTTCGCCATCTACATGCTCGACCCGACCGGCACGGGACTGCATGTGGACTACTCGGTCGGCTATCCGAGCGGCGTCGCCGAAGCGATCCGGCTGCCGGTGGGAGAGGGCCTCGTCGGTCTGGCGGTGCAGGATCGCCGCGCCGTGCTGGTCAACGATCTCGACGACGACCCCAACTACAAGGGGTACGTCCCGGGCATGCGCGCGACCATCGTCGTGCCGCTCGTCTACCGCACGCGGACCATCGGCGCGCTCAACATCCTCAGCGCCCATCGCCACGCGTTCACCGAGAAGGACCTGGCGATCGTCCGCCAGTTCGGCGTCCACGCCGCCACCGCGCTCGAGAACGCGCGGCTGTACACGCAGGCGGCCAAGGATGCCCGGGTCTTCGAGACGCTGCTCGAAATCAGCCGCGAGATCTCGTCCATCCTCGACATCGACCTGTTGTTCGAGCGGCTTGCCGCCGCCACGCTGAAGGTCATCGACTACAAGGCGTTCGCCATCCTGCTGCTCAATCCGCAGAACCAGCGGCTCGATGTCAAGCACCTGGCGACGCCCTATGGCATCAACGAGAAGGTCACCTCGATTGCCGTCGGCGAGGGCATCACCGGCTACGCGGCGCTGCACCGCGAGGTCGTCGTCAGCGGCGACGTCCGCCAGGATCCGCGCTACATCGAGCTGTTCGACACCGTGACCTCGGAGATGGCAGTGCCGCTGCTCTACCAGGGCGATTGCATCGGCGTCCTCGACCTCAGCACCGACCAACGCGACGCGTTCGATCCCGGCAAGGTGGAGTTCGCGACGCTGCTCGCCAGCCAGTTCGCGGTCGCCATCCAGAACGCCCGGCTCTACCAGGAACTGGCGACCAACCAGTCGCGTATCGAGCGCGAACTGCGCATCGCGCAGCGCGTGCAGACGGCGCTGCTGCCGCAGGAGGTGCCGTCGAGAATCCGCGGCCTCGACATCGCCGCGCATTTCGACGCCGCGCGCGAGCTCGGCGGCGACTTTCACGACTACCTCGATCCGCTCGCCAACCAGCTCGTAGTCGTGCTCGGCGACGTGTCCGGCAAGGGCGTACCAGCGGCGCTCTACAGCGCCTTCGCTTCGGAACTGGTGCGGTCCCGCACGTTCCGCAAGCGGTACGTCAGCACCGCGGTCACGCCGTCGACGGTCCTCCAGGCGATGAACACCATCCTCCACGATCGCCAGCTCCTGGAGATGTATCTCACGCTCTGCTACGCCCTGTTCGACGTCAAGCGACGAACGGTGACGCTCTCGAACTCCGGCGTGCCCTACCCGCTGAAGATGACCGCGGCTGGCGACATCGAGTGGATCGACGTCACCGGCGTGCCGCTGGGGTCGTTTCCCGGCATCGAGTACGACGAGTGCATCGTGCCTTACGCGAAAGGCGACGTGTTCGTGTTCTACTCCGATGGCGTCTCCGAGGCGATGAATTCCAGCGGCGACGAGTTCGGCCGTGACAACATCGCCGCGGTCGTCCAATCGCGCCGCGGTGCCGGTGCCCGCGAGATCGTCGACGCGATCTTCGAGGCCGTCGCGGCCTTCCGGGGTGATGCGTTGCAGAACGACGACATCACCGCCCTCGCCGTGCGAGCGCTGTGATGCGTGCGTTGACGCTGGCGTACGTCCTGATAGTGTGCGGGACACTCCTGAATGCTGAAGTGCGGCGCAGCGGCTCTGGCGAAGCTGCGACTCGCACTTCATTTCTGAATTCTGCAGTTCAGCGAAGTGAGCCTGAATTACTGACGAAGCCCGCCGAACTGGCCGGCCGGTTTTCGCGGCGGCTCGACGAGGTGGCTTCGTCCGTCGACGGCAGCGTCGCCTATCTCGTTGTCGACGTGACCTCCGGCCAGCGCTTCGCCAGGCGTGCCGACGAGCCATTTCCGACCGCGTCGGCGATCAAGATCGGGATCCTCTACGAGCTCTTCGTGCAGGTCGACGCTGGTCGCGAGGTGCTCGACGATCCAAAGCCCCTGCCGGAGGCCAGCCGCGCCGGCGGCTCGGGGATCATCAATCGTCTCCGTTCGCCCGTGCTCTCGCTGCGCGACCACGCCCTGTTGATGATCCTGCTGAGCGACAACACGTCGACCAATGTCCTGATCGACACACTGGGAATGGATGCCATCAACGCGCACATGCAGGCACTGGGGACCTCCGGTTATCGCCTGCGCCGCCGGATGATGGACAGCGCGGCTGCCGCCCGCGGCGACGAGAACGTCGCGAGCGCTTCAGACCTCGTGACCGTGATGGACGCCATCCGGACCGGCCGCGGCCTTCGTCCGGAGAGCCAGGCGGAGGCGATCCGCATCCTGCGCGAGTACGGCCCCACGTCGGTGCGTGCCGGTATCCCCGCCGACGTGCCGGTGGCCACCAAGCCCGGTGGCCTGGACGGTGTGCGCAGCGAAGTCTCCTGGGTGGACGTAAAGGGCCGTCCTTACCTGCTTTGCGTGATGACCAGTTTCCTCGCCGATGATCAGGCCGGCGAGAAGGCCATCACCGAGATTTCGCGAACGTCTTACCAGTACTTCTCCCGCCTGTCGCGCGCCGGCGTGGAAGGGCGGCTCCTCGCTCGGTAGCGGTCTCTCTCGTTGCGTTACAGCGGCCAGCATCCTGACCCGATTCAACATCTAGCACATCCGCCGCTAGATCGGTCGGCCAGGTCCGCCGCGCACTCATCAAGTGGGCCACGGGGTGCACTACCTCCGGTAGGGCATCGGCCAGAAGTGTTCGCTTTTCAAGGGAAAATCGTTACCCACCTTGCCAGGTGGTGGACTTTCTTCACCCGGTCGTTCGAGCGGGAGTTGTGGTACGTTCAATGTTCGCTGTGGGACTGCCTGCCTCGTTCTTAACTTGGGGTGGAGTCTTTCGGTTGCCGCCGACCGGCCGCTTGTACGCGAGGTTCGGCGGGGGACGCGGTCTTGCGGCCCTGGATGTCCCGATATTCAACATGGGACTGACGGGGCGGTAGCACGCGCCCCAAGGCTCAGAATCATGAATTCCGAATTGCCTGATTCCCCGCTCGAGTGGTTTGCATTGCGCGTCAAGCCGCGGACCGAGCGTGTCGTCACCGAGTCTCTCGCGGGTAAATGCTACGAAACTTTTCTGCCATTGCATACCGAGCGACGCCGCTGGTCCGATCGGGTCAAGACGATGCAGATGCCGCTGTTTGCCGGATACGTCTTCTGCCGGTTCGACGTCCAGCACCGGCTGCCCATCCTGACCACACCGGGCGTCCTCCACGTCGTCAGCACCGGGCAGATTCCGCAGCCGATAGACGATGAGGAGATCGAGTCGTTGCGCCTACTGGTGGAGTCAGGGCTTCCGGTGGAGCCGTGGCCGTTCCATTACGTCGGGCAGCGGATTCGCATCATCGGCGGCCCACTGGCCGGCACGAGTGGCATCCTGCAGTCGGTGAAGAGCAAGAATCGCCTGATCGTCTCGATCTCGTTGCTGCAGCGTTCCGTCGCCGTCGAGGTGCCGGAGTCGTCCGCCTGGCCGGCGTCAGCATAGCTATCTTGCGTCCGCATAGCTACTTTGTAGCCGCCGATTCCCTGTCCGCCGTAGCCTCGGCGAAGGCGGAAGGTCGACGGACGCCGAAGCGGTCTCTCCAGATGTCGAAGATTTCTGTGTTGCCCGTGCTCCTCGCGATGGTCCTGGCCCTGACCCTCGGAAGCGAACACGCCGCGACGGCGCAGTCGCGTCCCGCGCCCCCTGGCTCCGGCACCCCGACCGAGCCGTCCGTGACCACCGAACCGGGCTTCACGATCGGGCCGGAGGATGTGCTCGCCATTCATGTCTGGCGGGAGGCGGACGTCTCGGTCGAAGTCACGGTGCGCACCGACGGGATGATCACCATGCCCTTGATCCGCGACGTCAAGGCCGCCGGGCTTACGCCCAACGATCTGGCGGACCATATCCAGACCGCCCTGCGTGAGTTCGTCACCGACGCATCGGTCACCGTCATCCTCAAGCAGATGAACAGCCGCAAGGTGTTCATCACCGGAGAGGTAGCCAAACCGGGCGTGTATCCGCTGCGATCGACCGTCACGGTCATGCAGTTCATCGCGCTGGCCGGCGGCCTTACCGAGTTCGCGGACGCAAACGAGATCACCGTTCTCCGTGTCGCCGACGGCAAGACGACGACCTTGAAGGTGCCCTACAAGGACATCGCCAAGGGCAAGCGGGTGGAGATGAACGTCGTGCTCGAGCCCGGCGACACAGTGGTGGTTCCCGAAAAATAAAGCGATGACATCGATGGGCCGCGCCGCGATTCTGCTGTCGATGCTGCTGACGGCGGTGTCGGCCGACGCGCGCGCGCAGGCACCGGTGCCGCCTCGCCCACAGCCTCAACCTGTCGATCCGGCACAGCCGGCCGAACAGGCTCCGGCCGATGCGCCTGCTGACGCACAGCCGCCCGAGACAGGGCAGCAGGAGCCAGCGCGGCAGGGGCGGGGCGGCCGTCAGGGTCGAGTGTCGCGTCGCGCAGCCTCGAGCGATGCGGGAAGACCCGGGGCCCGTCAGTCGCGCGTCGCCGGACCGACGCGTCAGAGCTTGACGTTCTCCGCCAGCGCCCTTGGCGGCTACGACGACAACAGCGGCACGCCCGCGGCCGTGGTCGGCGATCAGCCGATTCTTACCGAGAGCGGCCCGGCCGGCAGCCTGGATGGCGCATTGACCTACCACCGAGGCAACAACCTGCGGTCCTGGCAGGCTGAGACCAATGGCGTTGTCATGTCGTATCCCGCCTACCTGACCGGACCTGCTGCCGGGGGCGGCGCCTCACTCACTGGCTCGATGGCACTCGGCAGGACGACGACGGCGGACGTCACGGGGCGGGTCGCCTACGAACCGTTGTTGAACGTGCTGTCGCCAGTCGGCATCGGCCCCGTGACAGACGCGCAGCCTGGCGCGTCCCTTGCCGGCCTCGTCGATCAGGCATCCATCGGCGTCAATGGCCTGGTGAGCGTCGAGCAGGAGATGGGGCACCGCGCCGCTACGACCTTCATCTACGAGCGAGCGCAGCGCTACTACGGCGAGGAGAGCTACGCCGATAACGGCTCCGACTCGATCGGAATCACGCAGCACCTCGGCTACAAGACGCGGGTTCGTGGGCGCGTTGAGTATCGGTATAGCCGGATGGAAACGTCGGCGCTGACGGCCGATACCGCTGCGATCACCACCTACACCCACCGAATCGAGGGTGGGCCTGATTACTCCGGGGAAGTTGGTCGAAGTCGCACACAGCTGACCTTGCAAGCGCTCTTCGGGGCGACCCGTGTCGAGTCTACGGTGGCCGAGACCTCTCAGCTCTACACGAGTTGGGTGCCGTCCGGCTCGGCGACCTTTCGGGTGTCGAGTTCGACGGGCACTACGTCGGCGGAGGTGTCGTACCGGCGGGACTTCGCGCCATTCCAGGGCATCACTGCAAATGTGTACACCAATGACGCATTGTCAGCGTCGCTGTCACGGCAGATCGCGTCGAGGCTCGAGACGCGCTTCGAGGCGATTTACACGACCTGGAACTCACCGACGGGGTTGACGACCAGCAACGCCAGCGATGTGTTTGGTGGCCGCGCAACGGCCAACATTCGTCTCACGTCCACGCTGGCCGCCACAGTGTCCTACGGGTGCTACCGTCAGCGGCTCGACGAGACGGTGGAGGTTCCGATCGGCTTCCCGGCTCACTACGACAGGAGCGCCTTCCGCGTAGGCCTTTCGGTCCGTCTGCCCATCATCGGTTCCACGATGCGGGCGAGCCAACGCAAGACGCCATAAGCACATGATTCCAGGTCGTCAACTCTCTCCCGATGCCATTCTGAAGGCCCTCCTGCGCTGGCGCTGGCTCGTGATCGTTCCGCTCCTCGTCGGAGTCCTGGGCGGATTGATCACCTCACGCCAACTGCCGAGCGTCTACCGCTCGCAGACACTGATCCAGATCGTGCCGCAGCGGGTTCCGGAGGCCTACGTCAGCGCCACGGTCACCGAGCGCATCGAGGATCGTCTGCGTGCGATCAGCCAGCAGGTCCTCAGCCGCACGCAGCTCGAGCGGCTGATCGTGGACTTGAACCTGTTCCCGGAAGATCGACGCAAGTACCCGATGGAAGACGTGGTCCAGCGCATGCAGGGGCGCGTCACGATCACGCCTGTCATCGAGGTGTCGCGGCGTGGTGACGCTGGAGCAGAATCGTTCCGCGTGTCTTTCGACTACGAGGACGCAACCACGGCCCAGAAAGTGGTGGAGCGTCTCGCCAGCTTCTTCATCGACACGAACGCCCGGGAGCGAGGCACCCAGGCCGAGCAGACCAGTGCCTTCCTCGAGGCGCAGATGGGCGACGCCCGGACCCGGCTCGAGGCGCAGGAGCAGAAGCTCAAGACATTCCGCGAACGCAATGCCGGCCGCCTGCCGACGCAGATGCAGACCAACATGCAGGCGATCCAGAGCGCCCAGCTCAACCTGCAGGCCACCGTCGAGTCGCTGGCACGCGACAGGGATCGCAAGCTCATTCTGCAGCGGCTGCTTGCGGAGGCCTCACAGGAGGAAGAGCCCAGCACGACGACCGATCCGGCGTCGGGTCTCCCGAAGAACGCCAGTCCAGAGCAACGGCTGGACGCAGCACGGCGGGCGCTGTCCCAGATGGAGCTTCGACTCAGTCCGAAGCATCCTGACGTGATCCGCACCAGGCGCTTGATCGAGGACCTCGAGCGCCAGGTCGATGCCGAAGCGCTCCAGCGGCCGCTCTCCCCTGACGCTGTTGCGCCACGGGTGGCTAATTCCGAGGACACGCGACGCCGTGACAAGCTTCGTGAGCAGGGGGCCGAGATCGAAAGCCTCGATCGGCAGATCGCGTTCAAGACGGAAGCCGAGCGGCGCCTGCGCGCCGAGATCGCCGGTTATCAAGCGCGACTCGAGTCGGTACCTGGCGTCGAATCCGAATGGGTGGCTCTCACGCGTGACTACGACACGCTGCAGACGAGTTACCGCGAACTGCTGTCCAAGAGCGAGAACTCCAGGCTCGCCGCCAGCCTGGAACAGCGGCAGATCGGCGAGCAATTCCGGATCCTCGATCCGCCCAACCTGCCGCAGCGGCCGTCCAGTCCCAACCGCCCAAGAATCAACTTGATGGGTGCCGCCGCGGGATTGGGCGTGGGCTGCGCGCTCGTGGGGCTTGCCTTCCTGCGGGACTCGACCATGCGCACTGAGGCGGAACTGGTGGGCTCGGTCGACCTCCCCGTCCTGGCGCTGTTGCCGTATGTGACCACCGAGCAGGACGTGCGTCGCCGCATGCGTCGCCGGTGGATCGAAGCCGCGTCAGCAGCAGCGCTGCTCGTGGGCACTGTGGGCCTGGTATGGTTCCTGCGACTCTGGAAGTTCGTGCTGTGAACCGCCGGCTCCGTTACCCGGTACCCGGTACCCGGTCTGTGAAATAGAGGCGATAGCCGGTCGTGTACGAGCGCTTCTTCGGCTTCACCGAGCGGCCGTTCGAACTGACTCCGAACCCTCGGTACCTGTTCCTTACGGAGCGGTACAGGGAGGCGCTCGGCACACTGAGCTACGGGCTGTCGTCGCCCAGGGGCATCCTGGTGATGACGGGGGAGGCGGGCACCGGCAAGACGACGATGCTGACCGTGGCAATGGCGGGCGTGCAATCGAGCCAGCTCGTCGCCTACCTCCGCAATCCGACGCTGCGTCGCGCCGAGTTCTTCGAGTTCATGACCGCGCAGCTCGGGCTGCCTGAAGAAGTCGCTGCCAGCAAGACGAAGTTCCTGCAGGCTGCGACGCGCCTGCTGGAGGACCGTGCGGCCGCGGGCAAGGTGACGGCCCTGGTGATCGACGAGGCCCACAGCCTGCCGAACAGACTCCTCGAGGAAGTGCGCCTCCTGGCCAACATCGAGAAGCCGGATCAGAAGCTGCTCACGCTCATCCTGGTCGGTCAACCGGAACTCGCGGACCGCTTGAACGACCCGTCATTGCGGCAACTGAAGCAACGCATCGCCCTGCGATGTGAGCTGGTGCCCCTCACCCTGCGCGAGTCGGCTGCCTACATCGCCAAGCGCATCGGCCTGGCTGGCGGCAGCGCCGAGGTGTTCACCCGAGAGGCCATTCTGGCCGTCTACGAGTATTCGGGCGGGATTCCGAGAACGATCAACGTGCTCTGCGACAACGCGCTCGTTTCGGCGTTTGCCCGCGACGAGTCGCTCGTCTCGCAGCAGGTCGTCCTGGAAGTCGCCCGGGACTTCGACCTCCACCCAACGGCGGGTCTGGTCGAGCAGTCTGGTAACACATCGGATACTGGCGCGGCTCCCCCGCCCGGAGTGCCCGTGGCGGTGGCGACCAACGGGAGGCCACGCCGCCGCTCCTTCTGGCACGCACTCCAGTTCTGGAAGCGATGGCCGACTTACAGGTAGAGAGCGAACGACGACAGCGCAATGAGCCGGATTGACGACGCCCTCAGACGGGCAAGAGGGGAACAGCCCGAACAGGCGGCCACAGACGCCGACATCGACATGCCGTGGCAGTTTGCCGACAGCCCGGCCGCTCCGCCACGTGCGAGTCACCCCCCCGAACAGCGGCCCACATCGGCTCCGGCACGCGTTCCCGAGGTAGCCCGCGTCGACGTCAAGCCGCTCCCGGAGCAGGTGCAGCGCAGCGTCGATGATGTGCCGACTGCGCGGCTGGTCTCTGCCGCCGATGCGAACCCGGTGCTCATCGAGCAGTTCCGCAACCTTGCGGCGGCGCTGAATCGACTGCAAACCGAGCGCACGCTCAAGAGCCTGCTGGTTACCTCGCCGGCCCCTGGAGACGGCAAGAGCCACGTCGCCGTGAACCTCGCGCTGACGCTCAGCGAGTCGTATCGCCGCAAGGTGCTGCTGGTGGATGCCGACATGCGCCGGCCGACCCTGCACCACTTGTTTCACGTGTCGGGTGCGCATGGCCTGCTGGACGCACTGCGAGCAGAGGCAGAGGACGTGCCGGCGGTGGTACCCGTCACCGGAACACTGTCGCTGCTTCCAGCAGGACGGCCTCAGGCCAATCCGGTCGGCGATCTCTCGTCAGGGCGGATGTCGCGCCTGATCGCCAACGCCGGCTCGACGTACGACTGGGTGATCGTCGACTCCCCGCCCGCGGCGGGGCTGGCCGACGCCCGCATCATCCTGGAAACGGTGGATGGCGCAATTCTCGTCGTTCGTGCCGCGGCCACCCGGTTCGCGGAACTGCAAGCCGCTACTGATGCATTGGGTCCTGGGCGCCTGCTCGGCGTCATCCTGAATGCCGTCGATCCTCGGGAAATCCACCGCGAGGACTACTACGGCAACTACTATGGATACGGCTCGAAATAGTCAACATACAGGGTGACTTAATGCTCCATGGATCGCGACTACTTTGCGGACTATTATCCTCCGGCAGATTGCCTTCCGCGGCTAGATTGATAGCCCTATCTGTTTATTTTCCAATAATTTAGTCGCCAGTCGCGAGTTCGGGATACAATCGCTTCCGAGTCGTTCCGATGTGGCCTTCCGATTGCTTATGTGGATGAGGCTGCTCCTCATACACACAAGGATGTCGTTGATGGCCACGCATTGGGTCGGATCTACCCGACTGCTCGAGTGCCCGCAGGGCTCGGAGTACGACGAGGAGGCATTCATGTACTTCCTCGGCATCGAACGGGCACGCGCCGAGCGGGCAAACCAGCCGGTTCGCGTCCTGCTCGCCAGCCTGGAGCCTGTACCCAATCAGCCGGCTGGCCTTCCTCACGCCAGCGCCAAGAAGGTCTTCGCGGGCCTTCGCCTGACGCTCCGTGACACTGATGTCGTCGGATGGTATCGCCAGGGTCACATCGCCGGCGCAGTCTTGACGTTCCCGGCAACCGCGGGGGCCGACGTGGCCACGTTCGAACGGCGCGTCGAAACCGCCCTGCGCCGTCGGCTGCCAGCACCCCTCGCCGAGCGCCTGAAGCTGCGGATGGTGCAGTTGGACATCATGGCCTTCGTCACCGCCTAGGAGCACGCTCGTGAACGCGCCGCTGACGGGTATGGACATCGGGCGGCAATCAGCGCCGGTCACGCGTGCAGACGGACGACCGCGCGAGGCGTACCTGCTGGGTCAACGCCTGTTCAAGGACACGCTCGTGCGGGAGCGCAAGCGGGCCGACAGGTTGAACGCGTCGTTCGCCGTCATCGTGCTCGATCGCGGCCACGACACCGACGGCGATTGGGGATCCGTCCTGCGTGCGGCAGGTCTGGTCAAGCGCGACGGCGACATGCTCGGCTGGCTCGAGCAGGGCACCGTGCTCGGGCTGATCCTCCCCGAGGCCTCGCGGGACCTCACGCACAAAGTGGTGCGTCGCCTGCGCCGTCACCTTGCCGCCGACCCGGAAGCGGCCGGCACCGCGTCACTCTCCACGCGCGTGTACGTCCACGGCGCTCGCTGGAAGGACACAGGCGCGCACCTGCCGCCCGTGGACCTGCTCATCGACGCGTTCGTCCCCGTGCACACGGATCGCGCGGCCGACCTGGCGAAACGGGCCGTGGACATCGTGGGCAGCGTCCTTCTGCTCGCCCTGTTCGCCCCGTTGATGCTGCTCGCCTACCTGTCGGTCAGGATGACATCGCCGGGCGCGGCGCTGTTCAGGCAGGTACGCATCGGCAGACGCGGCGAGCCGTTCACGATGCTCAAGTTCCGGAGCATGCGTGCCGATGCGGGAAACGCGCTCCACAACGAGTACGTGACCTGGTTCATCACCTCGAGCGGCACGCAACCACGCAGCGGCGGCGAGGTCTTCAAGCTGACCAACGACTCCCGGGTCACGGCGGTGGGGAACCTGTTGCGCAAGACCAGTCTCGACGAACTGCCGCAGTTCTGGAACGTGCTGCGGGGTGACATGTCGCTGGTCGGGCCGCGGCCGCCGCTGCCCTTCGAAGTCGACAAGTATCAGCCCTGGCATCGTCGCCGCGTCCTCGAGGCCAAGCCGGGCATCACCGGGCTGTGGCAGGTGAACGGCCGCAGCCGTACGACATTCGACGAGATGGTCCGCATGGACCTGGAGTACGCCAGGACGCGAACGCTGTGGGGCGACATCAGGATCCTCGCCGCCACGCCCTTCGCGATGTTCAAGGGAGCCGCATAGGGTGGATCCGTACCTGGCCATCGCGCCGGATGTGAAGCTCGGACGTGGCGTCAAGCTCTCGAAGTTCATCAACCTGTATGGCTGCGACATCGGCGACGACACGAGGATCGGTGCGTGCGTCGAGATCCAGAAGGGCGCAACCGTTGGCAAGCGCTGCAAGATCTCGAGTCACACGTTCATCTGCGAAGGCGTGACCATCGAAGACGGTGTCTTCATCGGTCACGGTGTGATGTTCACCAACGACATCTACCCGCGTGCGACAACGGCCACGGGTGACCTCCAGACCGAAACGGACTGGAAGGTCGAAAAGACGCTGGTCAAGAAGGGCGCCTCGATCGGTTCCGGCGCCACCATCCTGCCGAACCTCACCATTGGTGAATACGCCATCGTCGGTGCTGGCAGCGTCGTCACCCGGGACGTTGCCCCAGGCACGATCGTCGCAGGCAATCCAGCCAGGTTCATGCGTCACGTGACGACGGCTGGCGACGGTAGGGCCGGCTCTCCGAGCCGGCCAAGGAAACTTGGTGAGTGAGATCCGCGTCGGCGTGATCGGCTACGGCTACTGGGGACCCAACGTGGTCCGCAACCTGTTCGCGCTCGAGGCATGCGAAGTGACCGCGTTGTCCGATCGCAATCCTGCTGCGCTGCAGAGGGCTCGCCGTACCTATCCAGGGCTCCACGTCACGACCGACGCCGACGAGGTCCTCACCTCGCCCGACATCGACGCTGTCGCCATCGTCACGCCCGTGTGGACCCACTACGAGCTCGCACGCAAGGCACTCGAGAACGGCAAGCATGTCTTCGTCGAGAAGCCGTTCACCTCGACGTCGCGGCAGGCCGAGGCGCTCATCGAACTGGCTGAGCGCAAGAAACTGCAGATCATGGTGGACCACACCTTTCTCTTCACTGGCGCCGTGAAGAAGATTGGTGAGCTCATCGACGCGGGCACCCTGGGTCCGTTGCTGTACTTCGATTCATCGCGGATCAACCTGGGACTGTTCCAGCACGACGTCAGCGTGATCTGGGATCTCGCGCCGCACGACCTCGCGATCATGGACTACGTGATCCGCGACACGCCCGAGGCAGTGGTTGCTACAGGCGGCACGCATTTCGGCAAGCACGCGGACATTGCCTTTCTCACGATCTACTTCCCGAACAACGTGCTGGCGCACATCAACGTCAACTGGATGTCGCCGGTCAAGGTCCGCACCACGCTGATCGGCGGCCGCGAGAAGATGCTGGTCTGGAACGACCTCGAGGTGGACGAGAAAATCAAGGTCTACGACAAGGGCGTCACGGTGACCGGCGCGGAAGGCGTCTACGACCTGCTCGTGAGCTACCGGTCCGGGGACGTCTGGGCCCCGAAAGTAGCGCAGACCGAAGCTCTGACCACCGAACTGTCCTATTTCCTCGACTGCGTGGCCCAGGGCTGCACGCCGTTCAATGACGGCACTGCCGGTCTCCGCGTCGTTCGCATGCTCGAGGCCGCGGACCAGTCGATCGCCGACCGCGGCAAGGTCGTTCCACTCTCCTGATGGTGCATCCGCTCATCGAGTATTTCCGCTGCCCTGAACACCTCGCGGTGCTCGGGACGGCCGAAGGCCTGTCCGACCAACCGGGCTACTTCAGGTTCGGCGATGCGCTGGGTTATGCGCGCCACGTGGGCGGACCTTCGGAGATCGGGCGCGGCCCGGCGAACGCGCGGAGCGCCGTCTCCCTGGCGCCGGATTCAGTGACGTTGCCGTTCGATCTGGCGGAAGCCGTGGGCAACCTCCGGTGCGAGAGGTATCCGGAGGCACAGCGTGCGGTGGCGCAGGTCTCGGCGCCGAGCCTCACGCGGGCCGCGTATTACGGCTTGCGGCCGTTGATGCCGGTGGGTGTCCGCAAACACCTGCAGCGGTTGCACTGGAAGGGCTGGGAGCAGATCCCGTTCCCGCGCTGGCCTGTCGATGTGTCTGTCGAGCTCCTCATGCGCGGGTCCGCAGGCGTGGCGCTTCGACGCGCGGGCATCAGGCAATTGCCGTTCATCTGGTTCTGGCCGGACGGTGCGCCCGGATGCGTGATGATGACGCACGATGTCGAGGGTGCCTCCGGGGCTCGCCATTGCAACGTCCTCATGGATCTGGACGACCGGTTCGGCATCCCGTCCGCCTTTCAGGTCGTTCCCGATGCGCCCTGGGCCTCGCACGGACTGACACGGGAGCTCGTCGGCGGGCTGCGCCGACGCGGCTTCGAAGTGAACGTCCACGATCTGAGTCACGACGGGCGCCTGTTCCGTCAGCGCGGCCGATTTCTTCGCCACGCCGCCGTCATCAACGCCCGCGGGCGCGAGTTCGGTAGCCGGGGGTTTCGTTCGGGGGCCATGTACCGGCGCCAGGAGTGGCTCGGGGCCCTGGACATCTCGTACGACATGTCGGTGCCCAACGTCGCACACCTCGAGCCGCAGCGCGGTGGGTGTTGCACGGTGCTGCCGTACTTCAACCGCCACGTGCTGGAACTGCCGCTGACGACGGCGCAGGACTACACCGTCTTTCATGTCCTGGGTCGCTACTCGACCGATCTCTGGCGCGATCAGATCGAGCGCATCCTCGAGCAGAACGGACTGGTCAGCTTCATTGCGCACCCGGACTACCTGATCGCGCCACGGGCGCTCGCGGTGTACACCGAACTGCTCGAGTTGCTCGGCACGTTACGCGTCGACCGAGGCGTGTGGGTCGCGCCACCAGCCGAGATCGACAGGTGGTGGCGCGCCCGCCGCGAGATGACGCTGGTGGCCGACGGCGCCTCGTGGCGCGTCAAGGGCCCTGGCAGCGAGCGTGCTCGCGTGGCCTGGGCGCGGCTCGAGGACGACGGCGTGGTCTACGAAGTGGAGCCATCGCGGCGAGCGGCATGACGTCGCTGGTACGGGTCATCGATCCCCTGGCCGATCCGCGGTGGCCTGAGCTCGTTGCGAGCCATCCGAACGCCACGATCTTCCACTCCCGTGGCTGGCTCGACGCGTTACGACGCACCTATGGCTATGAGCCGTTCGCGCTTACGACGACCGCACAGGGACGGCTGGAGAATGGGCTGGTGGCGTGCCGCGTGAACACCTGGCTGGTGCGACGCCTCGTCTCACTTCCGTTCTCGGACCATTGCGATCCACTGGTGAGCAGCACTGATGAGGCGACCGCGCTCGGCGCTTCGCTCTCCGCCGAGATGACCAACGGCAAGTGGCGGACGCTGGAAATACGCACTCGAACAGTGTCGATCGACCTCCCCGAGGGCGAGACGTACGCATTGCACACCCTTGATCTCGATCGAGCGCCGGATCGCATGTTTGCGTCGTTCCACGCCTCGAATACACGCCGGGCGGTCAGGCGCGCCGAGCGGGAAGGCGTCACGTATGAGTCGGGTCGCACTGACTCCCTGCTCAACGTGTTCTACGGACTCCTGCGGTTGACCCGTCGCCGCCACGGCACTCCGCCACAACCGCTTTCGTGGTTCCGCAACCTGTCGTCCGCACTCGACGATCAGCTCACGGTCCACGTGGCGCGCAAGGCGAGTCGCCCGATTGCGACGCTGCTTACGCTGAGATTCGGTGCCTCGCTGGTCTACAAGTACGGCGGGTCTGATGCCCGCTATCACTCGCTTGGCGGCATGCCGTTCCTGTTCTGGCAGGTCATCCAGCGTGCTCACGCAGACGGCGTCAAGACATTCGACCTCGGCCGCTCGGATCTCGATCAGGCCGGACTGATCGCGTTCAAGGATCACCTCGGCGCACGATCCAGCCGGCTCACGTACCGGGTCGTCCCGGCACCATCTCCGACCTCCTCACAGAAGCGGGCCCTGGTGCGGCTCGCCCGGAAGGTGATCGCCAGCCTGCCCGATCCGGCCCTCGACTTCACGGGACGTATTGCGTACCGGCACCTTGGCTGAGCCCTGTCGCTGCATGCCTTGTACAGATTGTGAACTCTGCGGCAGCGTTGGCGTTGCCGGCCCCGCGCTTCATTCTGAATTTTGAATACTGAATTGCCCTGAGCGGCAGCCCGGCGCTGCCCGCCCCGCGCCTTCGGCACGAAGTGGAATCTCGCGGAAGCGTTGGCGTTGTCGGCCGCGCGCTTCATTCTGAATTCTGAATTCTGAATTGCTCTGATATGTCCAACAATCCTGTGCCGTTTCTCGACCTGATCACTCCGCATCGCGAGCTTGAAGGCGAGCTCGTCGACGTGTTCCGGCGCGCCCTTCAGTCCGCGGCGTTCATCGGCGGCGCGGAGGTCGAAGGCTTCGAACGCGAGTTCGCCGCATTCTGCGGCAGCACGCACTGCGTCGGCGTGGCCAACGGCACGGACGCCGTCCGCTTTGCGCTCATGGCGGCAGGCATCGGGTCCGGTGACGCCGTCGTCACCGTCGCGCACACGTTCATCGCGACGACCGAGGCCATCAGTCAGGCTGGTGCCGCGACCGAGTTCGTGGACATCGACGCGCGAACCTATTGCATGGGCCCGGACGCGCTCGACGCATACCTGGCCTCGTGCGAGACGGATTCGCGAACGGGCCGGCCACTGGGTCAACGTACCGGCAAGCCGATCCGTGCTGTCGTCCCTGTGCATCTCTACGGGCAGGTCGCCGACATGGATGCCATCCTGGCGATCGCCGCCCGCTACGACCTCATCGTCGTCGAGGATGCCTGCCAGGCGCACGGGGCCGAGTACCAGTCGGCCGACGGCACGTGGAAGCGCGCCGGCACGTTCGGCAAGGCCGCAGCCTTCAGTTTCTATCCGGGCAAGAACCTCGGCGCATGTGGCGAGGCCGGGGCGGTGACCACCGAGGACCCGGAGGTCGCGAAGACGATTCGGATGCTGCGCGAGCACGGCCAGGCGCAGAAGTACTACCACGACCTCGAGGGCTACAATGGCCGCCTCGACGCCCTCCAGGCGGCGTTCCTCCGTGTGAAGTTGCGGCGCCTGCAGGAGTGGACCGATCAGCGCCGCGCTGCCGCGTGCCGGTACGCAGAGCTGCTGGCCGACGTGCCGGGCGTCCAGACGCCGTACGAGCCCGAGCGCAGCAGGGCGGTGTATCACCTGTACGTGATTCGTCACGAGAATCGCGACGCACTTGCCGAGCACCTCAAGACCGAAGGCGTGTTCACCGGGCTGCACTACCCGCAGCCCGTCCACCTGCAGAACTGTTACAAGGGGTGGGGGTACGCGGAGGGCGCGCTTCCCGTCACTGAGCGGGCAGCGAAGGAGATTCTGTCGTTGCCGATGTTCCCGGGCCTCACGGCCGAACAGCAGGAACGCGTGGCAAGCGCGATTCGGTCGTTCGTCGGTCTGCACGGCGCTGACGGTACCCTTGCAATGGCGCCGGCGCTGACGTGAACGCCGGCAACGCGACCAGTCAGGGACACATCAGTCCCATGCAACATTCCATGAACGATGTACGGGAGTCAGGTGCTGCGCCATCGCTCATCGTGCGCGGAACACTCGTGCGCGTCGCCAGCCTTGAAGCCGATGGCTTCGACCATCCCACGGCCGTACCAGCGCTCCTGAGTCGCGTTCGGCAGGGCCCGCAAGCGTTGGACATCATCACCCTCGTGCAGACGCTGCCGCACACATCGCCCGAGTTCAGCTATCCCATGGAATGGGACAACGCGGCGGCCATTCCGGTGTCGACGTTCGAGAACTGGTGGAATGTCCAGGTCGACAGGAAGACACGAAACGTCGTCCGCAAGAGCGAGAAGCAGGGAATCGTCGTCAGCGAACTGGCGTTCGATGAACCTCTCGTGCGCGGCATCGTCGACATCTACAACGAGTGTCCCGTGCGGCACGGCAAGGCATTCTGGCACTACGGCAAGGACTTCGACACCGTCAAGCGGGAGAACGCCAGCTTCCTGGAAAGGAGCGTCTTTCTCGCAGCCCTGTGGCAGGACGAGATCGTCGGCTTCGCCAAGATGGTCATCTCCAATGACGGCCTGCAAGCCCGTCTGATGCAGATTTTGTCCAAAGTGTCGCACCGGGATAAGTCGCCAACCAATGCCCTCATAGCCGAAGCCGTCCGTGCCTGCGCAGCACGCAACATCGGGCACCTGTGCTACGGCAGGTTCTCCTACGGCAAGAAGCAGCGTGACAGCCTGACCGATTTCAAGGAGAACAACGGCTTCAAGCGCGTGGAGGTGCCCCGTTACTACATACCGCTCACCGTTCGTGGCAAGCTGGCCATGAGACTCGGACTTCAGCACAGGCTCGCCGACCGCGTCCCTGAATCAATGCTCGCCGTCTTTCGAGACGCCCGTCGTCGCTGGTATGCCAGCGCGCCGTCAGCATCGTGAAGCGGATTGACTCCGCCAGCCCGCGAACTCATTTCCGTCTGCGTCTGCACCTATCGCCGTCAGGCGCTGTTGACGACCCTCCTCGAGGTACTCCAGGGCCAGGAGACCGCGGATCGATTCGGGTACGAAATCATCGTCATCGAAAATGATCTAGAGCGGCTCTGCGAAGCGTCCGTTGCCGATGCGGCGCGGACGGCGCGCATTCCCATCCGGTACGATTGCGAACCCGAGAGAAACATCGCGCTTGCCAGAAATCGAGCGGTCCGACTGGCGCAAGGCACGCTCATCGCGATGATTGACGACGATGAGACGCCGGTGCCGGACTGGCTGCTTCGGCACTACGAGACGCTCGAGGCGAGCGGTGCCCAAGGCGTGCTGGGTCCCGTCGTGCCGGTGCTGCCAGCGAGCGCCCCGGCCTGGCTGGAGTCGTCAGGCGTTCTCGACCGGCCCCGTCATCGGACGGGTCACGCCATCGGCACTCAGGACATGCGGACCGGAAACGCGCTGTTGCGCCGCCCCCTCTTCACGCGCGGCGACTTGTGGTTCGATGCCGCGCTCGGTCGTTCCGGAGGTGAGGATAGCGACTTCTTCGCGCGCGGCGTCGCCGGGGGCCACAGTTTTGTCTGGTGCGACGAGGCGGTCGTGAGCGAGGTTGTCCCGCCCGAGAGGTGGACGCCCCGCTTCCAGCTACGGCGAATGTGGCGATCGGGGACGATCCGCGGCCAGTGGATTCACGACGGTCGCCAGTCATGGGTACTGGCCTGGCGTGGCATCGTGTTGCTGGTCGGAGGCGTCGTTGCCTTGCCAGTGTCCCTGCTCGCGCCCACGGCTTGGCGCATGCGTCTCGCGCTCAAGCTTGCGTACTTCGGCGGAGTCGTGACGGCGGCACTGGGCTGGCCGACGCTGCGGCACCGCGAGTAGGCATGCCAGGCATCTTCGGGATCATCGACGCGTCGTTGTCGGGCTCGCGCAGCTTGCCAGAGGAACTGCTGGCACAGACGAGGGTGATGCTTCGCAGCATGCGCCTCGAGGCATGGTATTCGTCGCGGCTAATGCATGTGCCTGCGGCCGGAGCAAGCGTGGGTCAAGTCGAGCTGCGGCCGCTTGCGCACCAGTCCGGACCGCTGCTGACGCTCACGACCGGTGAGCGAGCGACCGCAGTCGCAAGCGGCACGACCCCCGAAGACATTTTCCAGGGTATCGGCGGGACATCGGCGGGCCTTGTTGCCGAACCGTCGAGCGGCCGCGTCATTCTCTTCAACGATCGATACGGTCGCGAGCGTCTCTTCGTACGAACTGTCGGTTCAAGGACGTTCTTTGCGTCGGAGGCCAAGGCGATCCTTGCTGTCTGTCCCGAGGCACGCGCCTTCGATACGCAGGGTCTTGCAGAGTTCCTTGCCTGCGGATGCACGCTGACGACGCGATCGCTGTTCAGGGGAATTGCTGTACTGGAACCCGGGACCATGCTGTCGTTCGACCGCGACGGCGTGCGGATTAGCAGGTACTTCGTCGAGCAGGAGCTCGAACGCGGCTCACGACTGAGTGCCGATGACTTTCGTGCGAGCTTTACCGCCGCACTTCGCACGGAGGTTCGACGAGCAGCAATCGCCGAACCCGCGTCGGCCCTCTCGCTGACCGGCGGGCTGGACTCGCGGATGATCGCGGCCTGCCTCGCCGACGGACCGCCGCTGCCGTCCTACACGTTCGGCAGCATGTATCGAAAGACCGGTGACGTCTCCGTGGCTCAGTCAGTCGCCGGCATCTGTGGCCTGCCTCACCAGGTGATCGGACTGGGCGGCGAGTTCCTGGCGAACTTCCGGCAGACGTTCGACCGATCGGTGTACATCTCGGACGGATACCTTGGGCTGTCGGGCGCCGCGGAGCTTCACGTCAACGCGCTGGCGCGTGCCATAGCGCCGGCACGGATCACCGGTAACTGGGGTGGCGAGATGATGCGCGGGGTTCGCGCATTCAAGTTCACGGTTCCGAAGGGCAACTTCCTTCGTCCTGAACTGCTCGATTGCATGACCCAGGCCGAGGCGGCCTTCTCTCCACGAATCGCCGACCCGCTCTCCGGAACGCTGTTCCATCAGATTCCCCTCCAGGGGTACGGCCGCTACGTCGTCGAACGATCGCAGGTGATTACCCGGACGCCGTTTCTCGCGCCGCAAGTCGTGGAGGCTCTGTACGGCGCGGCGCCAGAGGTGCGGCGCGCCTGTGAGTCGGCGGCGGCCGTCATCGGCCAGCGGCCAGCACTGCTCGGCTTGCCGACAGATGCCGGTGTCGTCGTCACGCGCCCGGCACGCGCTCGCAAACTGTGGCGTCGCGCCGCGATCAAGACCGAGTACATGACGAGCCATGGTGCGCCGGACTGGATGGCACGCCTTGCCGCAGTGCTGCCGGCTCCGGTCCTCGAGACCCGGTTTCTTGGAGTGGACAAGTTCTACCACTTCCGGCACTGGATGCGGCATCAGCTCGCGCCGACGGTGAAAGCCGTGTTGGCCGCTGCCGCTCCGCGTCTCGAGCAGTCACTCGACCTCGAGCGGGTCAGGGCGATGGCCGACCAACATTGCCGAGGACAGGCGAATTACACCGATTCCCTTGACAAGGTCATGACGTTGGCAACGGCCGAGCGCATGCTGTTCGACGACGCGGCCTGGCAGCAGCGGCTTGGCGACGTGAGTACGGTCCGTGACGAGGAGCAGGCGAGGTGGGCGTGATTCACCGCGCTCGCAACAAGTGGCGCCGCTACGCCATCGAGCACTGGGGAGGTCAACACTTCCTCCTCGACGCACCGCATGCGTACGTGTCGTTCACATTCGATGACTTTCCGCGAACTGCATACACGGTCGGCGGCCGTATCCTGCGCGAGCACGGCGTGCGGGGCACCTACTTTGTCTCCTCGGCATTGCTCGGTGGACCGAGTCCATCGGGAGCCATCGCGACCGCCGCTGAAGTCGCTCAGGTCGTCGAGGACGGACACGAGATTGGCTGTCATACGCGCGAGCACCTCGATGGCACTCGCGCCACGCCGGAGGCCTTCGAGCGTTCCATTCGTGCCAATAACGATGCGCTGGCGGAAGTCATTCCAGGAATGGAGCTGGATGTCTTTGCCTTTCCGCTCGAGGGTCCGACTTTGCAGGTCAAGCGCGCCGTCGGTCCGCACTTCCGCGCCAGCCGCGGCGGCGGGCAGACCTTCAATGCCGGCCGGATCGATCTGCACCTGCTGAAGTCGTTCTTCCTGGACTACAAGACGCGCGACGACATGGATGCCATCAAGCGGGTGATCGACGAGAGCGCTGCAAGGCGCGGCTGGCTGATCTTCTCGACTCACGACGTGGACCCGACGCCGTCCGCCTACGGCTGCACGCCGGCGACATTCGAAAGAGTGGTCGCCCTGGCTTGCCAGTCCGGCGCGCGGGTGCTCCCGATGGGTCATGTCTGCGCCGAGCTCGGCATCGCCAGATGAGTGCGTCGCTCGACACCATCAGCGTGCCGACCGGGCTCAAGTCGAGGCTCGAGACGAGCTTCGATCGCGTCGTCGCGTGGGTGCAGGCACACGAGTACCGCGCCTACGAGCCGGCTGACGGCAACTCGTCCCTTTTCTATCCGTTGACGATGGGGAAGGTGCCGCCTATGCGAGTGCTGCAGCAGGTGGTGCTTCGCGCCCCGTTCAATATCCGTCCTCTGCTTGGCGTGAGGCCGCACGAGTCGGCGATTGGCCTCGGCTACATGGCGTGGGCATACCTCGTGCGGTACCGCACAACCAGAGACGCGCGCTTCGCGAAGGAAGCGCGGCGATGCCTCGACTGGCTGATGGCCAACCGCGCGCCTGGCTACAGCGACTACTGCTGGGGCGACCCTTATGAGTACGCCACCAGGAGCGGACGCCGGCCAAAGGGCGAGCCCACCCTGATCTGGTCCTCGCTGCTTGGCCTCGTCTTCGTCCAGGCGTACGAGGCGCTCGACGACGCGCGCTATCTGCAGGTGGCCGAGAGCGTCGGAAGGTGGATCCTCGCGCTGCCGGCCGAGAAGACGGCGACCGGCACCTGTCTCAGCTACGTCACCTATCGCCAGAACTCCATTCACAACGCAAGCGTGATGGGCGCCGCCTTTCTGGCTCGACTCAGCTCGATTACCGGCAGCGACCACCAGAGATCGATGGCTCGAGAGGCGGCGCTGTACACCTGCGCGCGCCTTCGAGACGACGGGTCGTGGTACTACGCGGAGGAGCCCAAGTATCACTGGGTGGACAACTTCCACACCGGGTACAACCTCGTCGCCGTGGACACCTACCGCAAGGCGTCGGGAGATGCGTCGTTCGACGATGTGCTGGCGCGAGGCATGCGCTACTTCACGCGGACGTTCTTCGAGGCGGATGGACGGCCGAAGTACTTCCACGATCGCACGGCTCCCGTGGACATCCAGTGTGCGGCCCAGGCCATCGAGACGTTGATTCTGCTCTCCGACCTCGACCCGCAGGCGTTTCCGACGGCCATGAAGGTCGCCAGTTGGACGATCGGCAATCTTCAGGCAGCCGACGGCCACTTCTTCTACCGGGACCTGGGCTGGAGGAAGGTTCGCACGCCGATGCTGCACTGGGGCCAGGGGACGATGGCCAAGGCGCTCGCGGTGGCGCTGGAGGCAGTCGATGCCCGCGCCTGACCGCGCCAGTCTCCGGTACGCGCTGATCACGCCGGCGTGGAACGAAGAAGCGCATCTGGAACAGCTGATCGACACAGTCGCCGGCCAGACCACACGTCCCATCGAGTGGGTCATCGTCAGTGACGGATCCACCGATACCACTGATGCGATTGTCAGGGCTGCGTCGCAGCGGCACCCCTGGATTCGCCTGCTTCGACTCGAGCGCTCGCCTGAGCGGAACTTCGCGGGCAAGGCGCACGCCTTCAACGCCGGGTACGCGTCGTTAGCCAGAGTGCAATTCGACCTGATTGGCAACCTCGACGCCGACATCACGCTGCCGGCCGACTACTACGAGTTCCTCGTCGGCAGGTTCGCCGACGATCCAGAACTCGGCGTGGCCGGGACCCCATTCGTCGAAGATCCGACACGGCCGGATGTGCACAGCTATGCGCATCGGTTTGCCGATCTCCGACACGTCTCGGGTGCGTGTCAGTTGTTTCGTCGCCGCTGCTTCGACGAGGTCGGCGGCTACGTGCCGGTCAAGCAAGGTGCGATTGACTGGGTCGCGGTGACGACGGCACGCATGCGTGGGTGGAAGACACGCACGTTCCTCGAGAAGTACTCGTTCCACCACCGGGCAATGGGTACGGCCGATCGGAATGTCCTCCGAGCTCGCCTGAACCACGGTGAGAAGGACTTCCTGGTCGGTGGCCACCCCGGATGGCAGCTGCTGCGCTCCGTATTCCAGATGCGGCAGAAGCCGCTAGTTCTTGGTGGGGCCTGCCTGATGGCGGGCTATGCGTGGGCCTGGGCGAGAAGGCTGCAGAGTCCCGTGCCGCCGGACCTTCGTGCCTTTCATCGCGCCGAGCAACTCGAACGCCTCCGCGCGTTCGTCGGCCGCGGCCGCGGCGCGGTCGACGAGCGATCGACCAGCGCCGCGCCCAGCCCGTCCCGAGAATGAGCACGCCTCTTCGGCGGCCTCTACGCGTCTGCCATCTCGCGTACACGTTCCACGAGTCCGACAACCGGGTGATGCGCTACGTCCGGACGCTGGCGGCGCGCGGAGACCAGGTGGACGTCATTGCGTTACGGCCTGCGGGCTCTGGCAGGCGCGCCGACGAGGGAACGATTCGCGTGTACCAGATCCAGCGTCGGTCGACGACGGAGCGAGCCGCGTGGATGTACTTGCTCAAGCTGCTCTGGTTCTGGCTCAAGTCGATGAGCATCCTGAGCTGGCTTCAGGTGCGCCGCCGCTACGACGTCGTGCACGTGCACAACGTCCCGGACTTCCTCGTCTTTGCGGCGTGGCTGCCGAAGGTGATGGGGGCCCGGCTGATCCTCGACATTCACGACATGATGCCGGAGCTCTATGCTGGCAAGTTCGCGCAGGGCCGGCCATCGAAAACGTTCGGCATGCTGGCGGCTCTCGAGCGCCTGTCGTGCCGGTTTGCCGATCACGTGATTGCGTCAAACGATCTCTGGGTGGAGACGTTGAACCGGCGCAGCGCCGCCGCCGACAAGTGCACCGTTTTCATCAATCATCCCGACCTGACGCTGTTCCGGCCGCGGCAGCGCGCTCGGCCGGATGGCGCGCCGTTCGTCTTCCTGTATCCGGGATCGCTCAATCACCACCAGGGCGTGGATCTCGCCGTCAGAGCGTTCGCCGCCGCTCGAAGCCAGATGCCGAGCGCGGAGCTCCACATCTATGGTCGCGGTCCGGCACTGCCGCTCCTACATGATCTCGTAAAGGAGCTGCACCTCGGCGAGGCGGTCCGCATCAAGGACTTCCTGCCGTCGGTCCAGATCGCCGAAGTCATGAGCGCCGCCGACGTGGGTGTCGTGCCCAAGCGCGCCGACGGCTTCGGGAACGAAGCGTTCAGCACGAAGATCCTCGAATTCATGGCGTGCGGCGTGCCGGTGATCGTCGCCCGGACCCGCATCGACGCGCATTATTTCACCGACGCGTTGGTCAACTTTTTCGAACCAGGCGACGTCGAGAGTCTCGCAGGAGTCATGCGGCAGGTGTACGCGCATGCGGCGGAGCAGGTCGGCAGAATCGAGGCGGCCCGCGAGTTCGCTGGCCACCAGAGCTGGCAGGCGCGACGTGCCGACTACGAACGCCTCGTAGACGCGCTTGCATCGTTCAACCGCACGGCGGCGTTGCACGCCTCCTGATCCGCCTGTCCTCCGATGCTGTTCAATTCGCTCGAGTTCGCACTGTTCTTTCCTGTGGTGTGCGGACTGTACTTCCTCAGTCCGGCGTCGTGGCGAACGCCCTTGCTGCTGCTGGCAAGCTGCGTCTTCTACATGGCGTTCATACCCGCGTACGTTCTGATCCTCGCGGTCACCATCCTGATCGACTACGTCGCCGGAATCTACATCGAGCGCGTCACAGGTCGACCGAAGCGGGCCCTGCTATGGGTGAGCATCGTCGCGACCTGCATGGTCCTGTTCGTCTTCAAATACTTCGCGTTCTTCACTGGGATGTTCGTTGGGTTCGCCGGCCTCCTTGGCTGGCAGCTGTCCGAGCCGGCGCTCGGGCTGATCCTGCCGATCGGGTTGTCGTTCCATACGTTCCAGAGCCTCAGCTACGTCGTCGAGGTGTACCGCGGGCGCCAGGCCGCCGAGCGCGACTTCATCACGTACGCCACCTACGTGATGTTCTTTCCGCAGCTCGTCGCGGGGCCGATTGAGCGTCCGCAAAATCTGCTGTGGCAGTTCCACCGATTTCACGATTTCGACTACGCCCGTGTCACCAGCGGCCTGCGGCGAATGGCGTGGGGTTTCTTCAAGAAGCTCGTCGTCGCGGACCGACTGGCCATCTTCGTCAACGACGTGTATGGCTCGCCCCAGAACCACAACGGCCTGCAACTCACCATCGCCACAGTGTTCTTCGCCTACCAGATCTACTGCGACTTCTCGGGTTACTCGGACATTGCCATCGGGACGGCGCGGGTGCTGGGCTTCAGGCTGATGGAGAATTTCGACCGCCCGTACCATGCGGCTTCGGTGAGCGAGTTCTGGCGGCGCTGGCATATCTCGCTCTCGACCTGGTTCAGGGACTACCTGTACGTACCTCTCGGCGGCAGCAGGGTGGGCCCGGGACGCCGCTGGCTCAACATCCTGGTGACGTTCGGCATCAGCGGGCTGTGGCACGGCGCGAACTGGACCTACGTCGTTTGGGGACTTCTGAACGGTTTGTATCTCTGCCTCGGCTGGGTCTTCGGGCCGATGGTGGACCGGGCATTCCGAGTCGCCGGGTTGTCGGAGGACAGCGCCGTGCGGCGAGGAGTGCTGGTGACGACGACCTTTGTGCTGACCTGCCTTGCATGGGTGCTCTTCCGGGCAGAGAGTCTCGACGACGCATGGTTCATCTACGGCCACCTGGCGACCGACTGGGACATGCGTGCACTGGGCACGGAGAGTTTCGGGACAGGCCAGTTCGTGCCCGCGGTCGGCGCCATACTGGCCCTGGAACTCCTCGAGCACGCCAACCTGCGATACCGCTGGGCCCGGCGCGTCCCGTCCTTGCCCACCGTCGTCCGTTGGCCCATCTATGCTGCGGCGATTTTCGTCGTGGTGATGTTCGGCGTGTACCGGTCGAGCCAGTTCATTTATTTCCAGTTCTGAGCGCTTAGCTTTTCATCGCGTGTCCGCCGCCGTCTACGCGCACCCTGCTCGCCCAAGCACCACCGCCGTGGCCGTGCGCCCACAGCCGCGGGCCGCTGTCACCCGGCTGGCCGCCTTCGCGGGTCTGATGTTCGCTCTGGCATTGGGCCTGGATGCACTCGCCGATGCGGGGCTGAGGCGGATCACGACGTCCAAGTTCGGTTCGTTGAACCGGGTCATGTCAGGCGCGGTCAATGCGGCGGTCGTCGTGAACGGTTCGTCCAGGGCGCTCGTTCACTACGACCCTCGTGTCATCACCAGGGCGACCGGCCTGTCTGCCTACAATCTGGGCATGAATGGCGTCCTTACGGATGTCCAGTTGCCGATGCTGCAGGCGTACCTGAGACACAACACGGGAACCAAGCTCGTCATCCAGAATCTGGACGCCTTCTCGCTGAAGGCAACCAAGCCTGGCGAAATCTACGACCCGCCGCTCTACATGCCGTACCTCGACGACCCAGACCTGTATCACGGGTTGTCGGCGATCGATCCTGCGGTTTGGAAGTGGCGACACATCCCGCTGTACGGATACACCGTGGAGGACACTCGGTTCACCTGGGCGCGGGGCCTGCTCGCATTCGCTGGTGTCCAGCCGCCGGAGGATTACGTCGACGGGTTCAATCCCCGGCGACTGTCGTGGACGGGCGATTTCGAAGCCTTCCGCGCGTCGTTGTCGACCGGCCTCTCGTACCCAACTGACGCGAAGGCAATGGCAGCGCTCGAACAGATCGTGGACGTATCGCAGGCAGCCGGCGCCAAGGTCGTCCTCGTCTACTCGCCTGAGTACGCCGAAGCGCAGTCACTGGTCGTCAACCGTCGCGAGATCTTCGCCGCCTTCGAAGCCCTCGCGCGTCGTCGCGGCGTCGAGCTCTGGGACTACAGCGATTCGCCGCTGGGCATGCAGAGGAACCTGTTCTACAACTCGCAGCATTTGAACGCGGACGGCGCGGCGTTGTTTTCCGAGCAACTCGCCCAGCGACTTGCACTGCCCGGGATCACCCGGTAGCGCGGCCGCGAAGATCATCCAGATGCCGATTCCGCGCCGAATCATCCAGACGGGCAAGAGCCGCACGCTGTCCCCGTTGGCGAGGGCGAGCGCCACGAACCTGAAGCTGCTTCACCCAGACTGGGAGTACATCTACTTCGACGATGCCGACGTCGGGCGGTTCATCGACACGGAGTTTCCGGAGCATCGTGAGGCGTTCGACGCGTTCCCACAGAACATCCAGCGCTTCGACTTCTTCCGGTACCTGGCGATCTTCAGACTCGGCGGCTTCTACTTCGACACCGACGTCCTGCTCTACGAACCGCTCGACGAGCTCTTGAGTGGCACCGCGGTGTTTCCGTTCGAAGAGATCACGTTGAACGCGCACCTTCGTCGAGCCGGGATTGACTGGGAGATTGGTAACTACGCGTTCGGGGCTGCTCAGTCCGAGCCGTTCCTTGGACGGGTGATTGAGAACTGTGTCCGGTCTCTACATGACACTTCGTGGGCGAGTGAGATGCTGCACGGGATTCCCGGCGCCTTTCGTGCCGGCTTCGAAGTGCTGTGCACGACTGGACCGGCCATGCTCTCACGCACCTTGGTCGAGAACTCCAAATTTGCTCAGAACGTCACCGTGCTGTTTCCACCAGACGTGTGCGATCCGACGCACTGGCATCAGTTCGGGCGATACGGAACGCACCTGATGGAAGGGACGTGGCGTGTCAAAGGCGGCTTCCTCCGTCGCCGGCTGGGGTGGCTGTGGGCCGATCGACTGCAGCGGCAACTGCTTGCTGATAGTCGGCTGCGTGGCCCGGTCCGCGCCGTCCCTCAGTCTCAACAGCCTCGGGCAGTCATCGCAGGCGATGCACGAGGCTAGCAGCGTAACGGCCGCCGGTGCCCGCCCAGGCGAGGCTCGGAGCGTCGCGTCGTCGGCCGTGGAGGGGAGAGACTACGCCCTCGACTGGGTCAAGGGCGCGCTCGTGCTTTTGATGGTCCTTTACCATTGGCTTAACTACTTCATCGGGTTGGATTGGCCAGGCTATCCCTATCTGCGCTTCCTGACGCCGTCGTTCTTGTTCATCACTGGATTCATCGTCGGACGGGTCTATCTGGCGAGGTATGCGGGATCCCCATGGCAGCTTGCCGGCCGCTCGTGGCAGCGCGGGGTCAAGTTGCTCACACTGTTCACGGTCCTCAATTTCGTCGACACGGCCAGCGCCCTTGGCAGCATCGACCCGGATATATTGAAGTGGGCGTGGCCATCGGAAAGACTGGAGGCGGTATTCCTCCACGGCGGCGGCGGAGCCGCGTTCAGCATCCTGATTCCGATCGCCTATTTTCTCTTTGCCGTCCCCTTGATCTGGTGGAGCGTAAGGGTGGCAGGCGTGCCCTTGTGGCTCCTCGCCTCGGCGATGGTGGCGCTCGCCATCACCCGCGCCTTGTCTGGCTACGGCAACGCGCAGTTCGAATTCATATCAGTCGGCGTCGCTGGCGCTGGTTTAGGAGCCGCACGGCGTTTCAAGCTCGAGTTCCTCGCAAGCCACGTTGCGCTCCTGCTCGTGCTCTACGGGTTACACCTGGCGGCAATTGCAGTATGGAACACTCCATTCGAGGTACAGGTCGTCACCACCTACCTCAACGTCTCTTTCCTTTACGCATGCGCCTCTCGCCTAAACCCAAGACTCATCCTTAAGCAAGGCGTGGTTGAGCTTGGGGAGTACTCTCTGTTCGCGTATGTCGTCCAGATCGTGGCGCTCCAGGTGCTTCGACGCGGGATGCCCGCTCCCCCTGGAGTGGGAGGAAAGGCCCTTGCCCTAGCCGTAGCGATCCTGCTGACCTGTGCAGCCGTCCGCCTCATGGCGAGGATACGAAGCCGCTCGCGCCCTGTCGATTGGTGGTATCGGACGGTGTTCGCGTGAAGCCTGTGTTGGTGCGCGAAGGACGCTGGCTCGCCCGGGTCGGGCACCGTTGGCGCATCGAAGCATCGCTTCAAACCCGTAGAGCTGAACTTCGATCCGGCTCTTCATGATGACCAACAACAAAGTTCGTTCCGATCATTCTAACGTGGCATTGCCTTGCGAATCGGCGTCAGCGCCAGAAATGTCCGTCACCCGAGGCATAAACGAAACGGACGATCCGCGTGGAATCATCCTCAGTCCCATTGCTGGCAGGACACGCCAACGCGTTCTGTACGTCGACAACTACGGCGGCCGAGCCGTCTGGCAAAAGATCAAGGCTGGGGACCTGCCGCCACATCACCTAAGAGGGTGCCTCGAACTAGTGCGAATGGGGTACGAGGTGGTGCTGCCGGAGCCGGTTACCGACTTCTACTTCTGGCGGCGGCCGCTACCACACGACCTCGTGCTGCTGCCCATCATCAGAGACTGGCTGGGCTCAGACGGAATCGTGTTCTGTGGGCACAACGTCCTCTACTGGCTCCTCATACTGAAGAAGATCGGCATCATCAAGTGCCACGTCGTTTCACACCTCTGGGCCCGCGAGCCACTTAACCTAGCCAGATGGCATAGTGGGATCGTCGCCCTGACGCCGGCCGGAGCGCAGCAAGCAAAGTTGCTGGCACCTCGGGTGAACACGGTGACCCTTGGCTGGGGCGCTACACTCGATGTCTACCCTCGAATGCCATACAGGCCGGAGACATTCTTCTCGTGTGGCATCGCTCTCCGAGACTTCCGTACGCTCAGTGCCGCTGCCACAGTGTGGGGCGGCCCTGTCACCGTAGTCGTACCTGGGGAGATTGACGGTGTGAGCTGGTCCCCCAACGTCACGGTCATCAACTCAGGTCAAGGGTGGAACTTCGAGAGCAAGCGGCTCAGCTACCACGAGCTGTTGAATGCGTACTACCGTCGCAGCATTGCGTCGCTCCTCATTCTTCGCGAGGACCCGGAAGAGTACACGGCTGTCGGCTTCACCGAACTTCTGGAGGTTCTGGCGATGGGCCGTCCCCTCATCATGACAAGAACTGGGGCTCTTCCGACGCAGATCGACGTGGAGCGCGAGGGGTGCGGCCTCTTCGTGCCTCCAGGCGACCCGGACGCCCTCGCCATCGCGATGCGGCGATTGGCCGATGATCCCGAAGGTTCAGCGCGCATGGCGCGCCGCTCACGCGAGCTTGCCGAGAGTTACTACAACATCAACCGCTACGCGCGGGAGCTCGACACCTTCTTTCTGTCGCTGGGCTAGCAGCCCGTGGTGAAAGTGTGTGAGCTACCCCACGAGGGATCGACACGATCGATCCCGCCCGGTAGACTGCGGCGCATGGCAATGGGCACGCGACAGGACGATCAGGCACCGCTGTGGATCGCGACGTCGGAGTTGCCCACCGGCCCTGGTCATCCCTTTTACACGCGGCTGAATGCGGTGCTCGACGCCGCGGGCTTCGATCGCTACGTCGAGGGCGAGTGTCACCGCTTCTACGCGCCCCGCATGGGCCGGCCGGGTCTGGCACCGGGCCGCTACTTCCGCCTGCTGCTGGTGGGCTACTTCGAAGGCCTCGACTCGGAGCGGGGCATCGCGTGGCGCGCCGCAGATTCGTTGGCGATTCGTCGCTTCCTGCACGTGGGGCTGGAGGACGCGACGCCCGACCACTCGACGATCTCGCGCACGCGCCGACTGATCGACGTCGAGACGCACCGCGCGGTGTTCACGTGGGTGCAGACCCAGTTGGTGTCACAGGGCCTGCTGACGGGCAAGACGCTCGCGGTGGACGCGACGACGCTCGAGGCCAATGCCGCCATGCGGAGTATCGTGCGGCGCGACACCGGCGAGACGTATCAGGCCTACCTGACGCAACTGGCGGCCGCGTCGGGGATCGCGACGCCGACCCGCGAGGCGCTGGCGCGCTTCGATCGGCGCCGCAAGAAGAAGGGGTCCAACGACGACTGGACGCACCCGGACGATCCCGACGCCAAGATCACCAAAATGAAGGACGGCCGCACGCACCTCGCGCACAAGGCCGAGCACGCCGTCGATGCCGACAGTGGCGCCATCGTGGCGGTAACGGTGCAGGGCGCCGACGTCGGCGACACCACCAGCGTCGTCGAGACCGTCGTGGAGGCGGCCGAACAGCTGGAACGCGCGGGGGCGTCCGGCGCCCTCGACGAACTGATCGCGGACAAGGGCTACCACGCGAACCGCAGCCTGATCGATTTGCACGCCCTCGGTATCCGCACCTACATCTCGGAGCCCGACCGCGGCCGCCGTCGCTGGGACCAGGTGCCAGACGCGCAAGCGCTCGTCTACGCAAATCGTCGGCGCATCCGCGGGCAGCGTGGGCTGGCGCTGCTGCGACGACGCGCCGAACGCGTCGAACGCTCCTTTGCGCACCTCTACGAGACGGGCGCGCTGCGGCGGACCCACGTGCGCGGGCATCAGAACATCCTCAAGCGGCTGCTGGTGCATGCCGGCGGCTTCAATCTGGGGCTCATCATGCGGCAGCTGGTGGGCGCGGGCACGCCGCGGGGCCTCCAGGCGCGTCTCGGCGTGCGCTGCGCTTGCCTCGCAGCCAGCGTGGACGCTCTGCGCCTCCCCTGGCCGGTTCTTTGGACCTTCGCCGCGTCACCCATAGTTACGCCCAGCTACACCAACGGCACGCTCTCGGCGGCGACGCTGGCATGAGTCAGTGACTTGCGCCACGGGCTGCTAGGCGCCTCGCCCGCTTGCGTACTCCTCACCCGAGCGCCCGGTAGACCATGCGGATACGTAGCGCACTGAGAATGTACTGCCGCCCCCGGCCTGCGAGCAAGCCGCGGACTCCTGTGGAAGGACCGTCCTTGGACGATTGGGTGATCGACACAGCGTTATTCCCCCGAAGTAGAAGCGAGAATACCAGTCACCGCGGGCCCGATACAGTTGCACCCTTGACCGGAGTGAAGCGATGCCAAGTACTGACGCCAGAATATTTGTCGCAGGTCACCGCGGCCTTGTCGGATCCGCCATCGTTCGACGTCTGCAAACAGAGAAATATTCCAATCTGCTGACTGCGACTAGAGACCAGCTTGACTTGCGCGATCAGGCTGCGGTGAACTACTGGTTCCGCGCCAATCGGCCAGAGCACGTGTACCTAGTTGCCGGCACCGTTGGAGGCATTCTAGCCAACTCGACACGTCCAGCCGAGTTTATCTACGACAACCTGCTGATCCATGCGACAGTCGTTCAGGCAGCGCATGCATTCGGCGTGCGGAAGCTCCTATACCTTGGCAGTTCTTGCATCTACCCGAGGCATGCGCAACAGCCGATGACTGAAGATCAGCTGCTGACGGGGGCTCTCGAGCCGACCAATGAGTCGTACGCCATTGCCAAGATCGCGGGCATCAAACTGTGTCAGGCATATCGCTCACAGTACGGCTCAGATTTTATTTCGGCCATGCCGACAAATCTTTATGGCCCCGGAGACAACTTCGACCTGAAAAGCTCGCACGTCTTGCCGGCGCTGATACGCAAGTTCCACGATGCAAAGCTGGCGAGACTAGAAGAGGTGACCATCTGGGGCACCGGCACGCCGCGTCGCGAATTTCTGCACGTCGACGATCTGGCGAGCGCGTGTATGTATCTTGTCAGTCACTACAGCGAGGCCCAGCACGTCAATGTCGGCACCGGCGAGGATCTGTCGATCAAGGAGCTGGCTGAGCTAGTGCGAGCTGTCGTGTACCCAGGTTCGCGGCTGGTCTTCGATCCGTCCAAGCCGGACGGCATGCCTCGCAAGCTGCTGGATGTCTCGCGCATGCATGCACTCGGGTGGCGCCATCAAATTGACCTAGCGGAAGGTGTCCGTACTACATACGATTGGTTCCTCGCCAATCAAGACACGGCACGCACCGCGCCCCTGGGTGGTCGCGGCCGAAGTGTCGAGGAGGTGCGGGAGCAAGCGTGACCGCGGCGGAGACGTGCGCGCCGGTTGAGGTCTCCCGTCAGCGAATCCTTTATGTGCTCTCATGCTGGCCGCACGATCAGGCGTACGGTGGTCAGATCCGTGCCCTGCAAGTGGCAAGAGCACTGGCACGGAAGGGTAAGGTGACGCTCGCAATCGTGGGCGCCGATCCTGTCTTGGAGTCGGTGAAGGTCAGAACCGCCGAAGAGTTCGATCTGGCCGGCGAGTGGCCGGTCCAGTCGACCGGCATCCATGGACTTGGTGCCTTGATTAGGTCTCTGTTCGCACCAGAGTTCGTCAACATTCACGGCGTCGCCTTGGACGAGGCGTCCGAGAAACATATCCTTGCACTCATGAAGTCTGACGCTGACCTGGTGTGGTTCTTTCAATTGAGAACAGCGAACTACTTCATGACCGCCAACTGGCCTGACGCGGTCGTCGATGTCGACAATCTTCCCAGCGCGTCAGCCACGTCGACAGGCGAAGGTACTTCCTTAAGTGTGAGCAGGCTTGCAGCTCGCCTGCGAACCTGGCAACTGCGCCGCCATGAGCGGCGACTGGCGAAGCGCTTCGGCGTCGTGGCGGTGTGCAGTGACGCCGATCGTCGAACTCTTGGAGCCGACGGACGCCTACTGGTCATTCCCAACGGATTTGACATGCCCGTCGTTGAGACCGCACGGGCTCCAAGCAATCCACCTCGTATCGGGTTCATCGGTCTACTGGAGTACGAGCCCAACCGCGACGGCGTGCGCTGGTTCCTTGCGCACTGCTGGCCCGCACTGCGGCAGGCTGTGCCCGGCATTCGCCTACGACTCGCGGGCAAGGGAGGCGGCCGAGTTGTCAACGGTTCAGTCGACGGTGTCGACATACTTGGCTGGATCGACGACGCCGGGGCCGAAATGGCAACATGGTCTCTAACAGTGATTCCGATCTTCTCTGGCGCGGGGACACGTATCAAGGTCGCAGAGGCCTTCAGTCGTCGTTGCCCAGTTGTCGCGACGCCGTTAGGAGCCTACGGTTACGAGGTTGAAGATGGCCGGGAGCTGCGGCTCGGCGACACGCCGGAAGCGTTTGTGAGCGCTTGCCTCGACCTCCTTCGTGACCCTGTCGCCGCCGCAGCCATGACGGCACGGGCATGGGAAGCGTATGTGGAAAACTGGAGCTGGGATGCCGTCGCCCCAAGGGTGTGGGAGGCCGTAGAAGAGGCTTTTCGACATCGACGCTCGCGGGGCGCCGAGTCAGTGATGACCGACCGCTCGTGATGTGAAGCCAGGAGACATAGATGTTCGGATTCGGAAGCAAATTGCGTTCACTGGTGCGGCGTGTGACCAACGCGCCAGATCAGAATACGCGGTACGACGAGGAGACGCGGGCCGTCATTCACAGGGTGTGCACGCCAGACGCCACGTGCATCGATGTCGGTTGTCATCGCGGCGAGCTTCTCGACGTGATGCTGGCTGCTGCTCCTCGCGGACGGCACTATGGCTTCGAGCCGCTGCCGGACTATTACGACGACCTGAGACATCGTTACGACGAGACCGGGCTCGCACGCATTCTCAACGTGGCGCTTAGCAACATCAAGGGAGTCGCGACGTTCAACTACGTCACATCCAATCCGGCCTACAGCGGATTACGCCAGCGCCGCTACCCGCAAGAGGAAACAGTCGCCGCGATCGACGTGAAGACGGACCTGCTAGACAATCTCCTCCCTGCGCACCAGCGCGTCGATCTCATCAAGATTGACGTCGAGGGCGCCGAGTTGCAGGTGCTGGAGGGCGCCGTGAGAACACTTCACCGGAACAGACCCGTCGTCGTCTTTGAACACGGGTTGGGTGCAGCTGACTGCTACGGCACGCGGCCGGAGCAGGTATATGACCTGCTGACCAAGGAAGCGGGCCTCGCCGTGTCGCTCATGGCCAGCTGGCTCAACAGTGAGCACCCACTAACCAGGGACGACTTTGCTCGAGAGTTCGATAAGAGTAGGAACTACTACTTCATCGCATACGGCAAGTAAGGCAACTGCATGTCCTGGTACGCGTCCAGCGCGACGGGTTCAAGTAGCCGAATGGGCACGATCTCAATTTCGTAAGGTGCGTAGGTGACGGCCGTCAAAGCAGCCCGAATCGGCGCATACGTGTGGGGGGGCTGACTCCAACTGCGACCAGCACCCTGGCGGGGCGAACTGCGACGCAGTTCCCTCGCCCTCTCGCAGAGCAGCTCTTGCTGGTCGAAGTGGGCTGCCAAGATAATAACAGCACCGGCAATCGGCCGACTAGATCTAGCAGACGCCCTTCCGACTGCGTGGCCGTATGTGTAGCCACTCCCGTCGCGCGCAAAACAGTCGTTTAGAAAGTGTCCGCAATATGCAAATCCCGCGCGAGTACGCCAGCAAGCACGGTGTTGCTTGCCTCCTGGTCTTGCTTCTCTGCTCCTCACTCGCTCGAGCTCAGGGACATCCAGGGGCCGAACTCATTCCGTCAAGCCGGTTAATCGACTGGATCCCTGGAGTCACGGTCGGTGTTCCAGGCGGTATACCAGCACACCGAACAAAGTGCGACACCAGCGCATGTCAAGCACTGGAGAGGGCCCCGAGCCAGTACAAAGACGGCTCGACCGACGCCGCGCCACTCATCCAGGCGGCTATCAACTCCGCACTGCCGGAAACGTACGTCTACATTCCCACCGGCACTTGGCGAATCGGCTCAACGCTGAGTATTGGTCCTGCCAACACACGCGTCACGGTTCGCGGCGAAGGCGAGGGCACTATCCTGGTGCCGTCCGCTCAAGCTGGTGTCCTCTCGGTGGGCTCCTCAAGCGATTACCAGTGGGCTTACCCGACGACTGGGAACACGGTCCTAGCCGGACTGACCAGAGGCAGTACCGCCATCTCTGTATCCGACACGACGCCATATAGGATTGGCGCCATGCTGCAGTTGAAGTTTGAGAACGAAAACACCGTTGAGCGGCCGATAATCAGCGTTGCCGGCTTCCCCAACCTGAGAAGGCAGTTTGTGCGCATCGTGGGCAAGACGGCGACCACGCTGTCGTTCTATCCGCCCCTATACAACACCTATCCGAACGGCGCCACGATCGCTATGGCGCAGCAGCAGGTCGAGTTCGCTGGCGTCGAAGACCTCAAGATCGAGGCGGGAGGCTCGACGGCGCCCGTCGGCGTGCAGTTTGATCAGACATTCGGATCCTGGGTCAAAAACGTGCGAGTGCGCCAAAGTACCAACTACAATGTTTCTTTCAGCAATTCGCTTCAGTGCGAGTTGCGAGGCTCCTATCTCGACGAGCTCAATCATGGCGGGTCGAATGGTGCGGGCCTACTAATGAATACAGTGACCGGATGCTTAGTCGAGGACAACATCATTCGCGATTCATTTCCTGGCATTGAAATCAACGCCGGCTCCTCGGGGAACGTCGTCGCATACAACTTCATCAACAACTCTAACGGCCTCATAGGAATCGACACCAATCACGCGCCACACAACGACTTCAACCTCTACGAAGGCAACATAGCGCACAACTTGATGTCCGATGGCTACTTCGGTAGCAACTCCGACGACACGCTTTACCGAAACTGGCTCACCGGACTCGCAATCATTGCCAATCCCGCACCTTCAGACCCCATCAAAAACAGTCCCACGTGGTGCCTGAGTCTGAAACGCTTCACGCGCAACTATTCAATCGTGGGCAACATCCTGGGGAGCGGCGCGCCGCACGTGGCTCAGTGGGAATGCGATGGCTACGGGCAGCCTAACATCGGGAACGGGGCGTCGTCGGGAGAGGTGCAGCCATCAGCGGGCAGGTATTGGGCCGATTGGAACCCGGTCACAGGGACCAACATAGTCGGTACAATCGTCGGTCGGCATAACGTGCTCGACTATAAGAATGACACATGCGTCAACTGTGGCGGAACACTCAGCCTTACTTCTGGAAAGCTAGCAGTTGGTCAGACGCCGCTGCTGAGATTCGGCTCCGGCGCGTCGGTGTGGACAACGGTGAAAGCCGTCAGTGGTGACACTATCGTGATCGACTCCTCACCGTGGTCTGCAGCCATTCCAGCTGTGGGCACGGGCGCTGAGGTCTGGCCTGGAGCGGTCGGGTATCAAGAGCTCGACCTCGATGTACGTGCCACAACAATCAAGAAGGGCAACTACTCGCACTTCAGCCGATCCATCCCGCCGGCAGAGTCATTGAGTGGCGTGTCCTTTCCCCCGTCGTTGTTTCGTCGAGTCAAGCCGCCCTACTTTGGCGACCGACCATGGCCTGCAATAGATCCCCTGAGCCCGGGTCAGGCATATGATGCGAGTAACCCTTATCGCAACTACGAAGCAGTACCGGCCGCTTACCGCTACTTCAAAGGGAGCCCGCCGCTAGGCGTCAACGCGCCCACTGCTCCGATCGTCAGTCAGGAACCGAGAGACCTGTCGGTGCAAGTCGGGCAGTCAGCTACGTTTACCGTTCTCGCCAGTGGCGTGCCGAATCCAACCTACCAATGGAAGAAGAACGGTGTCCCAGTAGCTGGTGCGACGTTGCCCTCGTACTCGACTCCCGCAACCACCGGTGCCGACAGTGGCTCCAGATTCAGTTGCGTCGTGACCAACGCATCTGGCTCTCTCACGACTAGAGAGGCTTCCCTTGCGGTCGGCAACGTCGTGCCGCCCACGGCCCCACAGAACCTCAGGGTACGGGAGTAGGAGGGCCGGGCCTCTTGACCACTTCGGCGTGCCGCGGCGATGATCTGTGGTCACAAGGGCCCGCGAGAAGGCGCCCTGAACCACGCAGCGTTTCGCCCACGGTGGAGTCGCCCTTCGTCAATGATGATCCATGTACCCCGATTGCTGGCGCAGGTACGTGGCTCCCCACCCCCCCCCGAAAGAAGTTGCGAGTGACACGCTAGCGTGATCAGTAAGACGCCGCTTGTCTGCGACCATCGCCAAGGCAGAGACGGCTGCGCCAAGCAGCAACGGCAGAGCGAGCGATCCCAGAGGACGTTGGGGCAACTGGAGCGCATCTGATGCCGCAGCTCATCGCGCTGGCGTTCTGGTTTGCGGCAACATGGCTGATCTGGCGAGACACACGGTCCAGAGAGGGAATCTCCTCAGCGCTTTGGATCCCGACTCTGTGGGCAGCGATTCTCCTCTCGCGTTCCCTATCCGCGTGGCTGGGTGTCGGAGGCGGTGCAGGGGGTGTGGATAGCCAAGAAGGCAGTCCGCTTGATCGATTGTTCTATTTCGCTTCAATCTTGGCTTCGATTGCCCTGCTCATACGACGGCGTCTGAATTGGGGCGCACTTTTGAGCAGTAACTGGCCCTTGTTCCTGGTCTACGGATACTTCCTGGTCTCGGTCGTGTGGGCGGATTCACCGGTTGTGTCGTTCAAGCGATGGTTCAAGGACATAGGGAATGTGTTTGTCGCACTGGTGATACTGACTGAAAGTAATCCCTTACAGGCCGTACGGGCCGTGTTTGTGCGCAGCGCCTACGTACTCATTCCGCTCTCGGAGATCTTCCTTCGCTACTTTCCATACCTGGGACGACGTTACAGCAATCATTCGGGCGGACTCGAGCCGATCGGCGTGACAATGCAAAAGAACAGCCTCGGGGCGCTTGTAGTGGTGGCCGGGCTTGTCCTGGTGTGGGACTGGTTGGAGCGAGCGACCGATGGACGTCAGAGGATGCAGTTGCCCGAACGCCTCTGGCGTGCCGGTGTCCTTCTTGTCGGCGTTCGCTTGCTCTACTTGTGCGACAGCAAGACGTCCATCCTCTGCTTTGTCATTGGTCTCGTCATTCTGCTGTCGATCCGCATGCCTGGATTGCGAAGCCGGGTCAGCAAGATGGGCGTCTATTCGCTAGGCGCTGTGGTCGTGGCGTTCATGTTAGACCAGGCATTCGGACTGTCCGAGTTCGTCGTCGCAGCAATGGGGCGAGACATGACGTTCACGGGGCGGACCGAGGTATGGGCCGTCCTCCTAGGACTAAGGACCGATCCTCTCTTCGGCACAGGATTCTATAGCTTCTGGTCGGACGAATACTACCTGGCGCAATTGCCGGACTGGGTCGCCTTCTCGGCGCACAATGGATATCTTGAGACCTATCTCGACGGCGGCCTGTTCGGGGTTCTCCTCTTGTCACTCATGCTTGTGGTATTGGCATGGCGGACGAATCGTCAACTTGGTGCGGCCGGAAACTTCGCGTTGTTCAGGTTTACTGTCTTGGTTGTCACGCTGATCGCAAACTTTTCCGAGTCGCACTTCTTTCGGATGTCACCGCTAGCCTTTCTGTTATTCGTATCCACCCTTGATGCAACGACTCATCCAGGCAGGGTCTTGAGGAGCGCAGGAACCGTGTTACGAGAGAGAGCGGGTAGTATGGCAGCGTCCCCAGTGCGCAGACCGTCAGGATTGACGGAGGGCCGCCCCAGCGGATGACCACCAAGGCGAAAGTGACGATAGATGGCCACGGTACACATCGATCGGCAAGCCCTTGCGGGGCCTCTTCGGCGATAGCCTCAACGGCAAGCGCGCGACGAGGGCCTTAACCTGGAGTGATTCTGGAATCGGCACGTGCGTGGCGGGGATAAGTGGCAAGTGACCGCGGCGCCACAATGCCGTCAGGATTCGAGCGTGGCCCTTCGCCGCGCGCTCGAGTAGATGGCCTTTGTCTGCCAACTTGGCAGACAGCGTCACTTAGTGTCGCCCACAAAAGTGATCGGGCGTTAGCGGCCAGGCAAGTCACCGCGATCTGCGTGGTTGCCTGAAGAGCCGCGGATCCTCAGATTCACAGAGAGTTCAAATGCCGACGACCAAGGAACAGTGTACGAACCTGGTGTACGAATGCCTCGACGCAATGAACGAACTGCTCGTGCGCGACACACCACTGGGGAAGGCTCCCGACACCGTACTGATCGGGGACGGAGGGTTGGATTCACTCGCACTTGTCAACTTCATCGGGATGCTCGAAGACTCGCTCGACGCCAGGCTGCACTGCAACGTGGTGCTCGCCGACGAAGACGTACCCTTCGCGACCGTCGGCGAGCTCGTGGATCTGATCCACCGCCACGTGGCCCAGTAGAGCGACGCCCTCATCATGATCCGGGCGTGTGCGCCATCCGTCGCCGCATCGACAGGGTATCCGTGAACGGCCTCCTGATCTCGGACTTCAACATCGAGAATCTCGCTGCATACCTGAAGCGCGATGACCGGCAGTTGCCAGTTTCAGCCGTCAAGGTCTCGTACGGGCAGGTGACCCGCGTCCTGATGGACCACCGGGCCGAGGAGTGGTCGCCACGGCCGGAGTTCACGGTCGTCTGGACCCGGCCAGAGGCCGCATTGAGTGTTTTCTCTCGGCTGCTCGACGGCAACCCGGACGTGTCTGAATCAGCCCTTCTCGACGAGGTGGATGGGTATGCCGCAGCGCTGGCGGCAGCCGCCGACCTCACCGGAGCCCTGTTTGTGCCACTCTGGACACTGCCGCCCAATCACGCCGGGCGGGGGCTGCTTGACCTGGCACCAACTAAGGGGCCAGCACGCGCCCTTCTTCAAGCGAACCAGAGACTGCTTGCGCGCCTGGATGGGAAGCCTGGCGTATTCCCACTGCTTGCGTCCCGCTGGCTCGAGCTATGCGGTCCGGGCGCCTACAGCGCGAGGCTCTGGTATCTGGGCAAGATACCGTTCGTCAACGAGGTGTTCCGGGCTGCCGCGTGTGACATAGCCGCCGGCCTCAGCGGACTGCACGGCCGAGCGCGGAAGGTCATCATCTGCGACCTCGACGACACCCTGTGGGGCGGCATCGTTGGCGATGATGGCTGGCAACAGCTCGTGCTCGGCGGGCACGACCCGATGGGCGAGGCGCTGGTGGACTTCCAGAAGACTCTCAAGGCGCTGACACGCCGTGGTGTAGTCTTGGCCCTCGTCAGCAAGAATGACGAGGACGTCGCGCTCGAGGCGCTCCGGAAGCACCCTGAGATGGTGCTGAGACCAGAAGACTTCGCGGCATGGCGCATCAATTGGGACGACAAGGCCAAAAACATTATCGACCTGATGGCAGAGCTGAATCTGGGGCTCGAATCGGCGGTTTTCCTCGATGACAATGCCGTCGAGCGTCAGAGAGTACGGGACGCCCTGCCGGAAGTTCTAGTGCCAGAGTGGCCCGCCGACAAGAGGCTGTACCCGCAGGCACTTCTGGCTTTGGATTGCTTCGATCGACCGAGGGCGACCGACGAAGACCGCACACGAACGGCCATGTACGCCACCGAGCGTTTGCGTAGTCAGGTGATGAGGTCGACGGAGTCGTTGGATGACTGGCTGGGCAAGCTCGGCGTCACGATTCGCGTTGAAGCTCTCTCCGCCGATGCGCTCGTACGCGCGACGCAGCTGCTGAATAAGACCAACCAGATGAACGTGTCCACGCGCCGGCTCTCAGAGTCGGAGTTCATGGAGTGGAGCCGCCGCTCAGGTCACGAGGTATTCACGCTCCGCGTGGGCGACAAGTTCGGCGACTCGGGTCTGACCGGTCTCCTGGCGCTTTCTGCGGATAGCGGGAAGGCGCGGGTCGTCGACTTCGTCCTTAGCTGCCGCGTGTTTGGCCGCAAGGTCGAAGAGGCGATGCTTCACGTGGCAGTGGAGTGGGCGCGCCTACACCAGCTCGACACCGTGGAGGCGGTGTTCCTGCCCACGCCGAAGAACAAGCCGTGCCTGGACTTCTTCCGGCGATCTGGGTTCCAGGAGCACGAGTTGCATCGCTTCTCGTGGCCGACGGCGCAACCCTATCAGGCGCCTTTGTCCATCAATCTGGAGCTGGCAGCAATCTCACACACGGCTGGGCCGACCGACGCAACGCGGAGCTGACATGCCAGAGCGTGCAATTCATGGCTTGTTCAAGCGTGCTCTGCAGACTTTGGCGCGCGTGGCTCCTGGCGCCAAGAGCCTACGCGTCACGCTGCACCGATGGCGTGGGGTAACCATAGGCGAGGGTGCCTGGATCGGCTATGACGTCATTCTCGAGACGTCACGACCACACCTCGTCCGAATCGGTGCCCGATCGGTGATCAGCATTCGAGCGATGTTCGTCGCGCACTTCCGCGGTGCCGAGGGCATCACCGTCGAGGACGATGTGTTCATCGGGCCGGGTGCGATCATCCTCCCGAACGTGACGATAGGGCGCGGCGCCGTGGTGACGGCGGGCAGCGTCGTGTCGTCATCAGTGCCGCCCATGACGGTCGTGCAGGGGAATCCAGCCCGGCCCATAGCCATGTGCGGAGTGACCCTGGCAGGTGACCACACGCTGGCTGCCTTCTATCGGTCGCTGAGACCGATAAAGAAGGCGCCCCGGGCAGAGCGGTGATGCCGTGAGTGATACGAAGGTTCTCGTGCTCCCGGGGCTCGACCACATGCCCGGCAACGTCTGGGCCGCGCTCCGCGAGATCCTGCCGATCTCCTTCGAGGATGCCGGAACCCGATGCGACATCACGAACATCGACGCGATCCTGGTTCTTAGGGCCGACGACCTCCAAGCCGAGTTCGCGTTGCGGACGGGCAAACCGTGCTTCATCGTCGGGACGCCTGAGTCCCACGCATCAACTTCTACCGGGGAAGTCGAGGTTCGGTTCGAGGACGCCGGTGTTCTCGACTCACGCCTCCGCGGGCAGCGACTCGCACACACCCCGTTTGAAGAACGGCGCTCGCTGCAGCCGCGCTCGCACGATACCGTGTGCGCCTGCATCGGAGATGCGCCTGTGTGGCTTCAGCGCCCCGACTCGGCTGTGACGCACGACATCGTGGCGTATGGGCCGCCACACTTGAAGCAGGGGGAGAGCCTTCTTGACCACTGCCACGGCACGCGATTCCTGCAGGTAGTGCCCTTGGTCCACTTCCTAAGGCGAGTGTTGGGCGCTCGGGGTTGGAGCACACCCGGCTTGCGAGCCTGCTTCATGTTCGATGACCCAAACTTACACTGGCCGACGTACGGGCATATCTCGTACAGCTCGCTTGCCAAAGCCGGTCGCGAGGAACGCTTCCACGCAGCAATGGCAATGGTGCCTCTAGACTGCTGGTTCGAGCACCCCCGCGCCCTCGAGCTCTTTCGGGCCCATCCGGATCAACTGTCGTTGCTCTTCCATGGCAGCCATCACCTCTACGCGGAACTGGCCAGCAGCACGGAACAGTCGGCCAACAGCGCGTTAATCGCGGACGCCTTTGCGAGGATTTCTAGGTTCGAAGCACGCACCGGCGTCGCGGTGAACCGTTCGATGGCCGCACCGCACGGAGCCTGCTCGCTGCCGATGATGCATGTCATGCTGACACTAGGCATGGAAGGGGCCTGCATCTCGCCTTGGTCGTTGAGACTATGGAACCCCGACCACGACTGGGGGCCTGCATTCGGCTTGTCCATTGCTGAGTTGACTACGGACGGTTTCGCCGTGCTGCCGCGTTTCCGTCTCGGTTCTGGCGCACTCGGTGACGCTGTTCTGGCCGCCTTCCTCGACAGACCGATCGTGCCTGTCGGGCACCACAACACCCTTGCCGAAGGCATCGACCTGCTCACGAATCTTGCACGCGACATCAACGTACTGGGCGATGTCCGTTGGTGCAGCATGCGCGAGATCCAGCAATCGAACTATCTGTCTCGTCGCACTGGCTCCACGCTCGTCGTGAGACCAGGCGCGGCCCGGGTTAGAGTATGCGTTCCGGACGGTGTCGATCGTTTAGAGGTCGAAACGCCGGCTCACTGCGCTACGTCCAACTTCCAGATCGAGCAAGCCACCATCAAGAACGGGAGGCTGCCGAAGGCCGGAGATACCGAGGCTAAAAACTCCGTCCGTGCTGGCGAGCGCATCTGGTTAAGTGCCGTGCTGCTCGGGTCTCACGGCGCCACGCCCTCCGGACGGCGTCCGCTCCCGGCGCGGGCGTTAGCCCGCCGCTTGCTCTGTGAAGCTCGTGACCGGCTGCAACCGCTGGTCAAGGCGGCGACGTAGTATCAGAACCCCGACGGCACTCCTTACGCCCATGTGGCCACGGGGTGGGTGGCGGTGTAGAGCGCCTTCCCATGATCAGACTTCGTGAGCGGAAGGAATGCGACCACATGATTGCGCTGTACGTGGGCCCAGGGGTTGGTAGGGTCAGGCTTGTAACAGGCGGCGAGAACGGAAATCCTAGTTCACCCGCGATCCTACGTGAGGTCAGCTCCGTTGCGGTTCGGCGCCCGAAGAGCCAGCTCGGACAACAGCGGGAATGTGGAGGAGAAGAGGCGTACCATGATGGTTGATGTCCTCTTGGCGGCCTACAACGGAGAACGCCACATCGGGCAGCAAATTGAGTCGCTGCTGAGCCAGACGTACCCGCACTGGAGATTGCGCATCCGCGTCGACGGCGGAACGGATAATACGCTGCAAATCTGTCGAAATTTTGCTGATCGGGTTCCCGACAAGATCCAGGTCCTGGAAGATGATCTGGGCAATGTGGGCGTTTTGAGGAGTTTCAACCGGCTACTCGCCTCCCGGGAGGCGCCGTACGTCATGTTCTGCGATCAGGACGACCTCTGGTTGCCGCAGAAGATCGAGCTAACCGTTGCGGCCATGCGGCAGTTGGAACAAGAAGTTGGCGCATCGACGCCGATTCTCGTCCACACTGACTCCGTAATTGTGGACGAACACCTGCAGCAAATCGCGCCTTCTGCGCTCAAATTCTCACACCGCAAGCCGTATTCCGGCCTAGGCCGAGCCTGCATGGAACTCTCCCTGTACGGCCATCAAGTCATGCTCAACGACCCGCTGATCAAGTTGTCCGGCTCCATACCCGAAGGTTTCGTTTCATGGGATTGGTGGTTCCCGTTGGTGGCCATGACCTTCGGGCGCGTGCATCGAATTGACAAGTCGATGACGCTCTGGCGTCGACATCGTGAGGTGCTAAGTCACAACAAGAAACATGCACCGTCCACCTACGCCAGGATGAGGCTATCGGACTGCCGCCGCAAGGTGCACATCTCGCTGCATCAGTGCGAGATGTTTCTTGACAGATTTCGCGACCAGTTGCCGCCGACGCGTCTAGCATTCTTCGAGGGCGTGGCCAAGATACGCGGCGCGAACTTCCTCATGCGTCGTCTGCTGATTATCCGATACAGACTTTTCAAGACCGGGTTGCTCAAGACCTTTGGCGTACTGCTCGGAGCGTAGCCAAAAACTTGAGGCTGATCGATGCGGCGTTGATGAGATCAAATGGCAGCATGGCCATCGCTGACTGGCGCTCGCCTAGCTAGGTTTGCGAAGGTGGAACGCGACGTGATGGCCCCGAGGCATCTTGACCTCGACGGCCGACCTCGCGCGCAAGCTGCGCCGCTACATTCAACAGTACAACCGTGCGGCGAAGCCGCTCCGCTGGATGTATGCCGACCCTTCGCGCCGCTTCGCGTGAGCCGCGATGCCGCTCTTTCAAACAGTCCGCGCGCGCGGCACGCGGGCCAAGACTCGAGCAACAGTGCGAGTACGAACGGATCACGGTCCAACTAACCGGAGCAGCGGTACTGGTGATGAAGTCGACAGAGCGACGGGTGGGAATGGAGTGACACGGCTCTGGTGGGGCCGGTCGACTGCCGCACAGCCTGCCGAAGCCGACAGTGGCGGGTCGCATGATTTTGCCCGGTTCTCCGACACGTCAGCAGCCAAGGCCGATTTGAAGCGGAATGCCGTCCGCGGCTTTAGTCAGACCCTGGCTTTGGGCGCCGCAGAGTTCGCACTCAGGTTGGCATTCACGGCCGTCCTTGCGCGCCTCGTGTCGCCCGAGCAGTTCGGCTTGTTCATGGTAGTGGCCGCCGTGACCGCCATTGCCGACCAGTTCCGGGATCTTGGATTGTCCACTGCGACCATCCAGCGAGAGAACATCACGCACCAGGAAGTTTCGAATTTGTTCTGGATCAACGCCGCCGCAGGTGTCCTCTTGGCGGTCGTGATCAGTGCTCTGTCGCCGCTCGTATCCCTGTACTTCAGGGAGCCTCGCCTGACGGCCGTGACGATCGCATTGGCCTCCACTTTCGTGCTCAGCTCCTTGTCGGTGCAGCACGAAGCACTACTGGGTCGACAGATGCGGCTCGGACCCAAGGCGGTCATGCGTCTCGTCGCCTTCACTATCAGCTCTGGCGTGGCCACTGCAATGGCGATGGCCGACTACGGCTATTGGTCGTTGGTCTGGCGCGAGATCGTCAGAAGCGCACTAATCGTCGCAGCAGCGTGGGTGTTATGCCGGTGGGTGCCAAGCCGGCCCCGGGCAGGCACCGATGTACGAGCGCTGGTTCGGTTCGGTTCAGGTCTCACGGCAACGTACATGCTAACGTCGCTCGCGAGTGGGCTCGACAGATTCCTTCTCGGGCGACTTCAGGGCGCCGCGGTGGTGGGGCTCTATCGGCAATCTTACCAATTGGTGATGGCGCCCATGGCGCAGTTGATGGGCCCGCTGTATCAGGTGTCTCTTCCAAGTATGAGCATGCTGCAGGATCAACCGGACCGCTTCCGCCGCGCGTACGCCAGGATTGTTTCAATCGTGGCGACGGTGAGCATGCCGCTGGGGGTGCTGATCGCCATCTGTGCTGACGAAATCACGTCCGTGGTGCTCGGGCCGCGTTGGAGCGGCGCAGGAACTTTCATCAGGATTTTCGCAGTTGGCGCGCTTGTTCAGTCGGTCTTTTCAACGATGGGATTCGTATTGGTCAGCCTCGGCCGGTCAGCGGAACTGCTGAAGCTGACCATCGTCCACACCGCGTGGCGGGTCGCACTGATGTCGGCCGGTGCCGTCTGGGGTGGCTATGGCGTCGCAGTGGCTGACGTCGCGAGCACGGCCACCGCCTTCCTGCCCTTCCTGCACTGGGCGATGCGAGGCTCCGCGGTATCCACGGCGACGTTCCTCACAGCTCTCGCCAGGCCGTTCTTCGCCAGCGTGTTTCTGGCTGGCGCCCTCGCTCTACTCAGGGCTTTTCTACCGGCAGGGGCACCGGCGACATCGCTCGCAGCATCAGTGGGACTTACATTGCTAGCCTTTCCGGCCGCAGTGATTCTGCTGCCCGGTGGGAGGGCGGACGTCAAGGCGGTCAGCTCAATGGTTACGTCCCTCATGATTCGCGCCCGCGAGTAGAGCTCGGACAAGCAGATGTCTGATCGACGCGGTGCTCGTCGACAATCGCTCAAGAAGCTGGGCAGATAGCGATGTCGGACCTTAGATCCGCCGCAGCCAGACTGTTGCCACGTCTGGGCCGGAGCGCCTCAAGAGCTTACGCAAGAGCTACGCGCGCTGCCAGAAGGCTTGCTGCTCGAGTTGTCTATGCCCTGCCTGGCTTGGCCGACCGCAACCCTAGACGACGGGTGCGTGGGATCTTTGACTGCTGTAGACCCGTTTCCGTCTCCGACCTGGTCAGCCCGCAGAACTCGGGCGATGCAGCAGCAGTAATGCACGCTGCCGACACTATCAGGCGGAGGTTGCCAGGCGCGCTTCTGGACGGTGACGCAGCCGCTTTCAAACGGGCAATTGAGCGATATCAGAGCGGCTGCGTGAGTGAGGTGCCGGCTGTTGGCGTAGCTCGGTTCGAGAACGCCAGGCTCAGTCGGCGTGACCTGCTAGTCACAACTGACTCTGGCGACATCGTGTACGAGTCGGCCCTGAATCAGTGGGCTGTCTTGGAATCCAACGGCATTCTGGACTCCATCCTGCCGGCTGACGGCGCAAGAGTTAAGGGCTCCCACGTTCTCCTCGGTCACCCTTGGTCTTTTGGCTACTATCACTGGCTTTTCGAGGCGCTTCCTAGACTCTCGCTCATTGACGCTATACCCGAGCTCAGTGAGCTTCCCTTAATCCTTCCGGGCGACGCAAAGCCGTTCCAGCTAGAGTCCATCGTCCGCGTCGGCATAGACATCGACCGTCTCTGGAGGCCATCGACAGAGGTGAGTGTTGTTGATCGACTCTACCTCCCGACCTTGTTTGCTCCGTCAGGTGTGCCGAGCCCAAAAGCTGTTGCTTGGCTGCGGCGCGCATTTCTGGCAGCCGAAGATACCCAGCCGCCAACGGGGCGAAGGCTCTACCTGTCTCGTTCGGACGCACCTCAGCGCAGACTGCTCAACGAAGAAGAGGTCGTCGGCTACTTGACGAGTGTTGACTATGAAGTCGTTCGAGCAGGCGACTACTCGTTTGACGAACAGGTCTCGATCTTTGCCGGCGTCACGCATGTCGTCGCTCCGCACGGAGCGGCTGTGTCCAACATGGCGTTTGCGCCACGGGGAACCCAACTAATCGAACTGTTTGGCGACTCCTACGTCAACGGTTGCTACTGGGCGCTCGCGAGCATTTTAGACCAGCCCTATGGCTGTGTGATCGGCAAATCAGAAGGCCTTGACTACACTGTATCTCTCGGAAGGCTCAAACAAGTAATGGCCAACCTAAGAGGTTAGGGGATTGTGATCGAGTACCGAGGCCAAAGTCAATGTGAATGACTTCCCACAGACTGCGCTGCCGCTGTTGTCGACGGACCATGCAGCCTCCGCGCTGTCATCGGAACTGGCCGCGCCGCCGCACCTACGTCCACACGCGGGTGCCAGTGAGCTCGGCCAGCTCACGGATGATCGCCTGGAAGCGATCCTACGCGTCGACGCCCTCGCGGACCCTGTCCACGATCGCGTACGGGACACGCTGGCTGCGGTTTTTTCCCTCGCCGGCCCAATGGGCGAGCTGCACGGCGGGGTGCGTCTCGCCCCGTGCACACCGGCAATTCGGCTTGCCGCAGGCGCGCCCGCGGCAAGCCTACGCGCCGAAGACCATGCGCGCGGCAGGCGGTGGAGCTCTCGGCGCAGCCTAAGGCATTTGCTCGAATTTGATAGTCAACTGGGTCTGGGACGAAGTTCCTAGTTCTCCATGAAGCGCATGCGGATGCGGGCCAAGCCGCGCGCAGACCGGCGGTGGGCGGGTGTGCCGATGAACGCCACGACGGTTTCGAACGTCCGGGGCGGACGGGCGCGCCAGTTCTGCGTGATGTGACAGAACAAGGGTGCTTGATCTTGTTCCACTTGCTGGTTACCGCGCGGGAAATGCGACACGTGAATCGCGAGTTGCCGGTCGTCAGCGAGTCGTTGCAGGCCCGCCTTCCAGGCGCTCGAGCGGTACGCATTGCTGCCGCCGGCATCGACGTGATGTACGGCGCCGCCGGATACGCGTGCCCGCCCATCATCGCCCACCACTGCCGAATCGACGCGACTGCGAAGGCTGGCGGATCATGATCGCGCCCGACCGTCGTGGAACTCACGTGCCAGCCGTCCTGGGCCAGGGCGGCCGTCAACTTCGCGCGACTCTTGCAGGTCCAGCGCAGCGGCGACCGCGGATCGCCTCGGGTGACGACGACCGCCTCCAAGGCCGCGGCGACGCCTGGTTGGCTATCGCCGATGCCACGACGGCCGGCCCCGGAGACGAATGCGCGTGGTCAGCGTCACGCCGTCCGCCAACTCGCGGCGTCCGTTGGCAATGGTTTGTCGGGCCAAGCCCGTCGCCGCCGACACGAGTGCGTCGCCGCCGCCGTACCCGCTCGCTACCGACTCGCGAGGCGGCGGTGAACGAACTTCGTCCGCGTTTGGCCGCGATGGTCTTCGTCGTGCGCGGGCGGCGCGCCACCCCACGGTATCGGAGGCCACTTACTATAATGGTCTTTGAAAAGGTTGTAACAAGTGTCGTTAATATAGATTCTCACTCCCAGATGAAAGTGGAATCAAAACAATGTTGAATCTTGATCAATACTTGTCAAATATACAAAGTCTTAGAAAATCACTTACTAGGGAGCAAAAAGCAAAACTTAAAGAGTTTCAAGCTTTTAGGTTTCGTTGGCTCCAGGGTTTTGTCTATCGAATCTTCTTTGGTTCAAATTTAAAAATCTTAGCCACACTCTATATTTGTGATAAATGGGGCTTCCACCGGTATGTACCACATTATGAAACTCACTTAGCTCATCGACGGAAAGAGAAGCTCAAAGTCCTAGAAATAGGAATAGGTGGTTACGATAACCCTAAAGCAGGAGGAGCTTCATTGAGAATGTGGCGCACCTATTTCCCAAAGTCTCTTATATTCGGAATTGATATTTATGATAAAACCTGTCACGAAGAACGTCGGATTAAGACATTTCAAGGTTCCCAAATAGACGAAAATTTTTTAGAAAAGGTCGTGCAAGAAATACGAAAAGTTGATGTAATTATTGATGACGGTAGTCATATTAATGAACATATCATTTACACATTCAATTACTTATTTCCTAAGTTAAGCGAAAACGGTATATACATAATAGAAGACCTTCAAACTTCATATTGGCCATCTCATGGTGGATCAAGCGAGGATTTCAATCGTTCTGATACAGCGATGGGATTTCTAAAAAGTTTGACTGATGGACTCAATCATGAAGAATACATGTTAAGAAGTTACGAACCAAACTATTTTGATAAGCATATTGTGGGGATATTTTTTTACCACAATATGGTCTTTATTCAGAAGGGAATAAACAATGAAGCCAGTATTGCCAATTTCAATACACCATAGCATTCTCTGGGGAGGCGGGCCGGCGTTGTGTCGTTGGGAGGGTGGGTCTGCGAACGAACCTTATGTGGCCTCAGCCGTCGGCTAACTAAACCAATTGGCTGTATCAACTGAACCTGAAGTATCACGCGATGCGCCGCGCGGGGTCGCGAAATAGGTCCGGCGGACCGGCTTCGCCACGCGGTTGTAGCGATCGGTGTATCGCCGAATCTTGCGGGCAAGGTCGGTCGTCGAGGTAAGGATACCGCGGGCGAGCAGGTCGCGCGCGATCTTGCTGAACCACAGCTCGACCTGGTTCAGCCACGAGCTGTAGGTCGGGGTGAAGTGGATCTGGACCGACGGATGCGCCTCGAGGAATGCCGCCACCTGCTTGGTCTTATGAGCCGACGGATTGTCCGCGATGATGTGGATCTCGCGGCCTGCCGGCCGACTGGCCACCACAGTGCTGAGAAAGGCGATGGATTCCGCGCTGGTGAGCCGCTCTGCGGTCTTCCCGATCACTTCGCCGGTGTCGGTGTTGAGGGCCGCATTCGGCGAGAGCCTGCCGGTGCCGGACGTACTCAGTCGTGTCGCTCCGCGCGACCTGGCCACAGCGGCAGGATGGGGTCGCGACGGTCCAACGCTTGAATCGCGGTTTTCTCGTCGACACAGAACACGACGGCGTGCAGCGGCGGCGGCAAGTACAAGCCGATGAAGTCGCCGGCCTTGGTCTCGAAATCGGGGTCGGTCGAGCGCATGTAGCGCTCCAGGCGATGCGGTTGCAAACCTGCGCGCTTCCAGATGCGCGCCACCATGGTGTGCGAGAGCTTGAGCCGAGTGGCCAGCGTCCGGGTCGACCAGTGCGTGGCGCCATCGGGCGGCGTCTTGTGCGTCCACGCGAGCACGCGTGCCTCGACGGCGGTGGTCGGGCGCGAGCCTTGATGCGGTCCCCACACGCCGCGCAAGCGGTCAGCCAGGAAGCGCGCCTTCCACTTGACAATCGTCGCCGAGGTCCAGCCGGTGGCGGCGGTCACCTCGGCGTAAGAATGATGGTCGGCCAAGAGCAGCAGGGCGCGGGCACGACGCGCCAAGTCGGCTCGGCCGCTACCGGCGCGCCCGTAGCGTTCCAGTCCGCACGTTCATCTTCGGTGAGCACGACGTCGCCCAGGGGCTGCGGTATGGCCCAGTGTGCATGTTTACGAATGATTAAGACAGTCCACTAGGAGCTTGCTGAAAAACGTTATCTGAGGGATCGACAACGCGGATCCCGAGCACTACGATCACGGGCATGCGCGGAGACGACCGTCAGCCCACATCGATGTTCAGCTACGTCTCGGCCGAGGATCGCGTCCCGGCCGACCATCCGCTGCGCCCGATCCGCGCGCTGGTCGACGAGATCCTGCGCGACATGTCGCGCGAGTTCGATGGGCTCTACGCCCGCGTCGGTCGTCCGTCGATTCCGCCCGAGCGCCTGCTGCGGGCGCAGTTGCTGCAGCTGTTCTACTCGATCCGCAGCGAGCGCCTGCTGATGGAGCAGCTCGATTACAACATCCTGTTCCGGTGGTTCGTGGGGCTCGAGATGGACGAGCCGATCTGGGTCCCGACCGTCTTCACCAAGAACCGCGATCGCTTGCTGAATCAGGAGGTCGCGCGCCAGTTCCTGCAACGGGTCGTCGACCGGGCCTCGGCGTGGATGTCTGACGAGCACTTCACCGTCGACGGCACGTTGATCGAGGCCTGGGCGAGTCAGAAGAGTTTTCAGCCGAAGGACGGGCCGCCCGAGGGTGATGGCCGCAACTTCCATGGCCAAACACGCACCAACGACACGCACGCCTCCAAGACCGATCCGGATGCGCGGTTGTATCGCAAATCGTTCCAGAGCGAGGCGCGGCTGGCGTACCTCGGGCACGTGCTGATGGAGAATCGCCACGGTTTGATCGTGGACGGCATGGCCACGACGGCGGATGGCCACGCCGAACGCGACGCCGCGCTGCTGATGCTGCAGAAGCATGCGCGTCCGTCGCGCCCGCGCACGCTCGGCGCGGACAAACTGTTCGACACCCGCGATTTCGTCGATGTCACGCGGCAACTCGGATACACGCCGCACGTCAGCCAGAACGTGAAGCGGACGGGCGGCAGCGCGATCGATCGCCGCACGACCCGGCATGCCGGCTACGAGATCAGTCAAGCCTGTCGGCCCAGGATTGAACGCGTCTTCGGCTGGCTCAAACCGCTGGCCGGCCTCCGCAAGGTGAAGCTCCGCGGGCTCGACAAGGTGGACAGCCTCTTCGTCTTCGCGTGCGCGGCTTTCAACCTGCGACGACTGCCGAGGCTCATCGCGATGGCGGCCCCGCCCGCGTAAGGCGCTCGCCGACCGTGCGGCCACGGGCCGCCTCGGTCGACACGCCCACGTGCGGCAGCCTGAGTAGGTCACGTCTCGCACAGTCCGAGCGCAGAAGTCATCCGTCATGGCCGGTTCTTCAGCAAGCTCCTAGAGGGAGCGTACCGGCCGGACTTGAGATCTATCGCTACGGGGCGCGGGGGAGCGTCAAGAGGACGTAGAAGCGGTAGTACTGCAGCTTGATCCACTGCTCCACGACGTTCTGGACGCCGTGCCAGGTGTCCGTCCACCTCTCCACGGCAGACAAGGGACCCGGTTCACAATGGAGTCGGACTCCGGCTTTGCCTAGGGTCGCCGAGTAGATCAGTGCAGACCGTCGGCTCCTGAACAGCGGCGTGACCACGATCACCGACTTGAGGCCAGCGCGTGCTAGGAAGTCGCCGATGTCTCGTGCGGCGTTGAGGGTGATCGGCTCGACCTGTCGGATTGGTACGATGTCCACCGAGCCCACTCGCGACAACTGGGCCAGGACTTCTGCCACGCCCAGGGCTACCCGATTGGGCAAGCCGGTTGCCGCGTCGATTGCCACCGGCACGAGTACTCGCGGAGCCATTGCGGCGTTTCGGAGGTTGCGCGCGCGCTCGAACAGGAGATAGTCCGGGTCGAAGTTGTCGATAAGGATCGCGTCGCTTGGCAGCAAGACAGACTCGCAGACCAGGCTGCGGCCGATGGCTGCCGTCCACCACGCACTGGTGAGCCAAGACATGAGGAGCAGCGCTCCAATCACGCCGATGCGAAGCTTCCATGTCGTTCGCCAGCACTGGGCACGGTAGAAGAGATGGCGCGTCCAGCGTCGAGTCCGGTCGGGCACGGCCGATCATACTGTCAGACATTCGCTTGATTCCCTACCTCGTCGTCCTGACCATTGCCTTCATCTGGCCGCTCGCGCGGTTGATGACGTATGTCGCCGCCAGCAACCTCCACTCGTACGTACTGCTGGTGCCCGGGATTGCCGCATACCTCCTCTACGAGCGAGCGACGTTGCTGCCAAAGCCGGGGCGGCCGGCGGCGCCTGCCACGTTCATTCTTGCCTTTGTCGGAGCCATGGCGCTCGCGGCAAGCCTCGTCTGGCGCAGCCGCCTGAGCCTGAACGACTACTTGGGCCTGATAGCGCTCGCCTACGTGGCTTTCGTCGCGGTCGGCGGTTTTTGGTTTCGAGGCTCGCGATGGATGCGGGCCGCAGCCTTCCCGTTTGCCTTTCTCCTATTCCTCGTTCCACTTCCCGACACCACGGTGGACGCAATCGAGAAGGGCTCGCAGTTCGCGTCAGCGGAAGCAGCGGCGGGGTTCTACCACCTTGCCGGAACGCCGCTCGTGCGGCAGGGGCTGAGGTTCGAGCTCCCGAACATCACGCTCGTCGTCGCCCAGGAATGCAGCGGCATCCGCTCCAGCCTGGTGCTGTTCATCACCAGCATCATTGCCGCCAACGTCTTTCTGTCGAGTACGTGGCGGCGACTCGCTCTCGTGCTCTTCGTGATTCCGCTCGGCATCATCCGCAACGGCTTTCGCGTCTGGGTGCTGGGCGAACTGTGCATCCGCGTCGGCACCCACATCCTCGACTCCGCCCTCCACCATCGCGGCGGGCCGATCTTCTTCGCCTTATCGCTCGGACCGTTCTTCCTCGTGCTGTGGTGGCTGCGGCGCGGCGAGCGGCAGACCCCCATGTCGAAGGCGGCCTGAACCAGGCATGCTTCTGATCCCGCTCGTGCCGTTCGCGGCCTCGACGCTCGCCCTCCTGCTCGCGGCAGCCAGCCTCGTCCGCAGGACGCCCTCGATCGCCACCTGGAGCTTCTCGGCAGGCATGCTACTCCTGGGACTGGACAGCCTCTGCACTGGGCTGGCGTTGCATGCCCCGACCTGGACCGAGCTGGTCAGATGGCTGACCATCGGCATGGTGGCGAAAGCCTGTCTCCCCGCCGTCTGGCTGGCGTTCAGCCTGACGTACGCGCGTGCCGAGGCTCGGGACGCGCTGATCCGCGCCCGGTGGGTGCTCGCTCTCTCCGCAGCCGTTCCGTTGAGTATCGCTGTCGGTCTGCCAGGCCGACTCCTCGACGTGGTGCCTCCCGACGAGACTGGCACCGTTCTGTTCGTTCGATCGGAGGGGGTCGCTCGCGCGTTCCACTCGGTGCTGCTGCTCGGGCTCGTGATGCCGCTGATGAACCTGGAGCAGACGTTTCGCGCCGCCGTCGGCACCATGCGTTGGCGAATCAAGTACGTCGTGATCGGCATGGCGGTCATCTTCGGCGGCTACATCTTCGTGCGCAGCCAGGCCATTCTGTACCTCGCCTACGAACCCTCGATCGCCGGCGTCGAGAGCAGCGCGCTAATGGTCGGATGCGTGTTCCTTGTACTCGCCTACGCGCGCAATGGCTTCGGAAGCCTCGACGTCTACCCCTCCCGTGCCGTCCTCCGCTCGTCGCTCACCGTCCTCCTCGTCGGCGGCTACCTGTTCATCGTCGGCGTGCTGGCGCAGTCGGTCCGGCGCTTTGGCGGCGCCGAGAGCTTCCAGGTGCAGGCCTTCATCGTGCTCATCGGCATGGCAGGCCTCGCTGTGCTCCTGCTCTCCGACCGGCTTCGCCAACGTCTGCAAGCGCTCGTCGGTCGCCACTTCGGCAAAGCCCAGCACGACTCGACGCGACTCTGGGCTGATCTGTCGCGACGCCTCGCGGCCGTTACCGACGAGCGACGCCTCGCCGCGGCAACTGCGACGCTGACGGCGAGCACCTTCGACGTCCTCGCTGTGTCGGTGTGGCTGGGAGACACGTCGAGCGGACGCGTTCGCTTCGCTGCGGCTACTGCGCCGTCGGGGACCGCAGTAAAGGATGATGGCGCGCCGGGTTGGGCCGAGATGGCGGCAGGGCTGGCGCGGCAACCTGCGCCATTCGACCTGGAGGCTGTAGACGCTCCTTGGGCGGAAGCGTTGAGACAACTGTGTCCATCCACATTCACCAGCGGAGGTCCGCGTTGGTGCGTGCCATTACGATCGGCGGAGCGAGTCCGCGGAGCGATCGTCCTCGCCGATCGCGTGAACGGCGTGCCGTACTCCAGCGAGGAGGCCGAGCTGCTTCAGTGCCTTGGCGACCAGACGGCATCGGCGCTCGAGAATCTCCATCTTGGCGACGAGGTCGCCCGCGGGCGAGAACTCGAAGCCTTCCGCTCGATGTCGGCGTTCTTCGTGCACGACCTCAAGAACGCCACGGCATCACTCAACCTGATGCTGAAGAATCTGCCCGTGCACTTCGACGACCCCGCCTTCCGCGCCGACGCGCTCAGGGGGATCAGCAACACCGTGACGCGCATCGACGGCTTGATCGAGCGGCTGACCTCTCTGCGCGAACAGCCTGGCGTCCGCCTCGCGCCCGTGCCTCTCGACGGCGTCCTCGACGAGGCCGTCGCCGAGATGGGCCAGACAGCGGTTGGCGTCGAGCGTGACGTGAAGTCGATTCTACCGCCCATCCTCGCCGACCGGGATCAGCTACGCAGCGTTGTCACTAACCTCCTGCTCAACGCCCGCGACGCGATGGCCGGTCGAGCGGGCAGCATTCGCGTCAGCGCTTACACCGCCGATGAACGCGTGGTGCTCGTCATCGCCGACAATGGCTGCGGCATGACTCCGGCCTTTATCCGCGACTCGCTCTTCCGCCCCTTCCAGAGCACCAAGTCGCGGGGCCTCGGGATCGGCATGTTCCAGGCGCGCCGGGTGATCGAGGCGCAGGGCGGCTGGATTGATGTCGAGAGCCAGCAGGGTGTCGGCACCACGGTCCGGATCATTCTGCCCGCGGCGGAAGAGGTGCAGACCACGTGACCAAGCCTCGCGTGCTCGTCGTCGACGACGATGAGGACATCCGCGTGCAGATGAAGTGGGCCCTGGCTGCCGACTATGAGGTGTCGATGGCCGGGGACCGGATGTCGGCGGTTGCCGCCTATACAACCGAACGGCCGCTCGTGACGCTTCTCGACCTTGGATTGCCGCCGTCGCCAAACGACCCGACCGAGGGACTGGCGACGCTCTCGGGATTGCTCGTCCTCGACCGTCAGGCCAAGGTCGTCATCGTGTCTGGACAGGGAGAGAAGGCGAACGCCCTCAGCGCTGTTGGCGCCGGCGCGTGGGATTTCCTTTCCAAGCCGGTCGATACCGACGAACTCGGTCGGGTGCTCGCACGTGGCGTGTACGTGGCCCAGCTGGAACGCGAGTATCGGGCCGTGCAGGAAGAAACCCGGGCGGAGGCGTTTGAAGAGATGATCGGCTCGAGCGCCGCGATGCATACGGTGTTCGCGTTCGTGCGCAAGGTCGCCAACACCAGTGCGCCGGTCCTTATCCTCGGAGAAAACGGCACGGGCAAGGAGATGGTCGCCCGCGCCCTGCACCGGCGGAGCCGTCAGCGCGACGCGCCCTTTGTCGCCATCAACTGCGGGGCAATACCCGAGGCGTTGCTCGAGAGCGAGCTGTTCGGCCACGAGAAGGGTGCGTTCACCGGGGCCCATGCCTTGCGTAAGGGCCTCATCGAGACGGCCGCCGGTGGCACGCTGTTTCTCGACGAGATTGGCGAACTGTCGGCGCAACTGCAGGTCAAGCTGCTGCGCTTCCTGCAGGAGAAGAACTTTCAGCGTGTCGGCGGGCGCCAGGAGATCCAGAGCGACGCCCGCGTTGTCGCGGCCACGAACGTCAACCTTCAGGAGTCGGTCGCGAGCGGCAAGTTCCGTGAAGATCTCTACTTCCGTCTGGCGGTGCTCGTCGTCCGGCTACCCGCCATGCGCGAGCGTGGGGATGACGTCACGCTCGTCGCAAAGGAGTTCCTGCGCCGTTATGGCGCGCAGCACCTGAGGACCGGACTGACATTCGCCCCCGACGCGCTACGCGCCATGAACCAGCACGCGTGGTCAGGCAATGTTCGAGAACTCCAAAACCGCGTCCAGCGGGCCGTCATCATGTCCGAAGGCAAGCGCGTCACGGCCCGGGATCTCGAACTGGTCGACGGCTCGGATGCCCTGTCGTTGCCCACGCTGAGGGAGGCGCGCGAACAGGTCGAGCGGGAGCTCGTCCAGGAGTCCCTGCGCCGACACGGAGGCAAGATTACGCCGGCGGCACAGGAGCTCGGCATCAGCCGGCCAACGTTCTACGAATTGCTGGACAAGCTGGGGATCGCGAGGGAGTAAGCTGACCGGCTCACGAGATCGGGGTTTTTCTCTTCGATGTGCAGCCCCACGGCTGTGGCATTGAACTGCCCAACCTCACGGACGTCGCCTCGCACCCCGCAGAACAACAGCCCGCTTGGCGGACCTTCGGCATGTGGCTAAAACCGAGAGATCTTCGCCGCAGGCATCTCGTCGACGGAGTCAAATTGGGCGTCCAAGCTGCCGTCTAGAGCCGGAGTCGGATGCGATATGGTTCCAGGTGGTTCGTTCACTCCAGGTAGGCTCAATGCAAGGAGATGGAAGATGCGCAACACTCGAAGCCGTCGCTTCGGCGTGCTGATTCTTGCGGCGCTGCTGGCGTCGTCCTGCAGCAACCCGGAAAAGCAAAAAGTGCAACACCTGGAACGGGGCGACCAGTACGCGGCCGAAAAGCGGGATGAGTTTGCGGTGATCGAATACGCCAGCGCTCTCAAGATCGATCCCAAGTTTGGCGAGGCCCGGTTTAAGCTGGCGCAGACGTACGAGCGACTGGAAAACATGCGTGCCGCTGCCCCTGAGTACGTGCGCGCAGCCGACGTCCTCCCCGACAATCGAGAAGCACAAATCAAGGCGACGCAGATCTTGTTGATCGGTCAGCGTTTCGGGGACGCGCAGGCACGCGCGAAGGCGCTGCTCGCTAAGAACCCGAAAGACGTCGAGGCGCTGCTCCTCCACGCGGCGGCGATGGCGTCCCTTCGAGACCCGGAGGGCGCGATTGGGCAGATCGAAGAGGCACTCAAGGTCAGCCCCGACAGCAGCCCGGCGTTCCTAAATCTCGGCGCCGTGCGCATGCAGGGCGGCCAGTCCAAGGAGGCCGAAGCGGCATTTCGTCATGCTGTGGAGTTGGCCCCGTCATCGGTGAACGCCAAGGTGGCGCTCGCCAACTTCCTCTGGGCGACTGAACGGACGTCGGAAGCGGAGGGCATTCTCAAGGAGGCCCTCACGCTGGACCCGAAAAATCTTGTGGCCAACCGAATGCTCGGCATGCTGTACGTGGCCACACGGCGGGTCAGGGAGGCAGAGCAACCTCTCAAGGTCCTGGCCGAGAGTACGAAGACGCCGGCGGCCCGTTTTCAACTGGCCGACTATTACACAAGCGTCGGCCGCAGGCAGGACGCCGCAAATGTTCTGACCCCGCTCTCGTCCAACCGCGCGACGTTTGTTGAGGCCGAGGCGAGACTTGCCGCGCTGGAGTACGCCGACAATCGCGTGGCGGAAGCCCACAAGCGTCTCGACAACGTCTTGGGGCGGGCGCCGAATCACGCTGGCGCGCTCGCTATGAAGGCGCGGTGGCTGACGACGGAGGGCAAGCTCGACGAGGCACTTGATCGTGCCAAGGCCGCCGTTGCCGCCGATCGGCAATCGGTGGCAGCCCAGTTCACGTTAGCCACCGTCCATGACAGGCGGGGGGAAGTTGCTGACGCCATCAAGTCGTTCAGCGAGGTGTTGCGACTTAACCCGCGCGTGACTGCCGCACAGTTGGAGCTCTCCAGGCTGAGCCTGATCACCGGCGACAAGTCAGGGGCTTTGCAATACGCAGAGCAGGCCCGCCAGGCTGAGCCCGCGAATTTGCAGGCGCGGGTGGCGCTGGCACGTAGCCTCATCGCGGCAGGCAATACGGCTCGCGCCGAGGCCGAGGTCGCAACGCTGCTCAAGGGGGCGCCAACCGCCGGCGTGGTGCATGCCGTTAACGCAACGCTCCATGCAAGCAAGGGGGACGCGGCGGCCGCGAGGAGCTCGTTCGAGCGTGCACTCGAACTCGCGCCGGGATTGTACGAGGCGCTCCGCGGGCTTACGTATCTGGATCTTGCGGCGAAGAATCCTGCGTCGGCGATTGCCCGACTCGAGCCGGAGATTGCCAGACAGCCAACCAGTGGTCCCTTGTTGGTGCTGTTGGCACGATCTCACATCGCGGCGGGCGATGAAGCAAAGGCCGAACAGGCGCTTCGTCGCGCGGTATCCGCGGATCCTCGTTTTACGCTGGGCTACACCTTGTTGGCCGAGCTCTATTTCAAACAGCGCCGCGTCGACCAAGCGCGCGCCGAGTTCGAGGTCATCGCCAATCGCGACCCGGCGGCCGTTCATGCGCGGACGATGGTCGGGATGCTGCTCGAAGGGCAGGGCAAGCGGGACCAAGCCAGAAAAGCGTACGAAACGGCGGTGAACGGTCCGGGGAAGGCACCGCTCGCGGCAAACAACCTCGCCTTCATTTACGCTGAACAGGGGACGAATCTAGACCTCGCGCTCCAGCTCGCGACGTCGGCAAAGCAGCAAATGCCCGACGACCCGAGTGTGGACGATACGCTGGGTTGGGTCTATTACAAGAAAGCCTTGCCGTCCTTGGCAGCTAAGCCGCTCGAAGAAAGTCTCAGGAAGCGCCCGGACTCGGCCGAGGTTTTGTACCACCTGGGGTTGACCTACGCCAAGCTCGGTGAAAAAGAAAAGTCTCGCCAGGCTTTGGAACGAGCATTGAAGCTCGACCCCAGAATTGGCGGCGAAGAGGCGAAGCAGACCTTGGCGATGGTTTCCAAATAGGGGCCGGACGAGAGAGCCCCAACGCGTCGGCAGACTTTACGATCTTGCCAGGGCTATAAGAGCTCCCTCACTAGTGACAATCTAGCTTCACCGCATAAAGTACACAGAATGCAGGGGATAAGTACCAATTTCGAACCGCAATGCGTTCGCACGACACCGTGGCCCATGATTTGCTTCTACCCTTCACGCAAGCACACCCGTCTAAAGGAAAAAACTATGACCTTGTTCAAGAAGTCCACGCTGCTCGCGGCGCTCACAGCAGCGGGCCTGTTCGCCATCGCTGAGCGGCCCGTCGCGGCGAATACCGTCTATTACGCCTTGACCAGTGACCATTGCACCAATGGCTGCGGAGGGAATGGCCACCTTTTCGGGGTTATCACATTGACGGACATCGCCGGCGGCAACGGTGTACGCTTTACATTGGAGCTTGCCGACGGCAGCTTGCTTGTTGATACGGGATTCCCTCCTGGCGCCCCCCCTGACGCCAGCATCGCATTCAACCTCGACCTTAATCCCGCTCCTCTGGTCGATCAGAACGCTACACTCACGGAGGGAGCTCCTGCGTCGACCTCTTTGTCCCTGTTCAACACTTCTGCCGCAAGCCTTGGATTTAATGGTTTCGGTACCTTCGAATACGCACTGACCTGCAAACAGTGCGGAACCGGGGGCGGCGGTGGAGTGGCTGGTCCGTTTACCATCGACATCCTCGCCGCCGGCCTGACTACGGATGACTTCGCACAGAAGTCCGTCGGGGGCGATGTCCAGGCCTATTTTGCGGTCGACATTCTGAGCGGCGTCACGGGGTACACAGGGCTTGTGGATGCGTCGGGCCCGTCTACGCCGGACAACCCGTTTGATTCGGTCCCGGATGGCGGAACGACGGTTGCGCTGCTCGGTTCCGCCCTTCTGGGCATCGGCATGATGCGCCGCCGATTCGGCAAGGGCTGAGTCCAGGCAAGGTGTGCTTTGAAGGGCGCGGGGCATCATGCCCCGCGCCCTTTTTAGTTGGGCCGGACAGATCGCTCCCCTCGTGCACGGGGCCGCGCCAGGGGTTGACGTTCGACCTACTTGCGCGCCGTTGGCACCAGGCCGCCGTCAATCGCAACAGCGGTCAGGATCATGGTGAAGCCGGCAGTGGCACCTACCACCACATTCTGGTCCAGCAGACTTGCCAGCTACCGGTAGCGGATGCTGCCGGGGACGAGGAGCAGCACACCAGGCACCTGCGCGACCGCCGCGGGACCGAGCCCGCGCGTGCCGTACAGGTTCGCGAGGATACCCACCACCAGCGCGCCGACCCAGGCGGCCAGAGCCGGTCCGAACGAGAGAGCGGCGATCCGCACGGCGGTCTAGTCGATCGTGCTCGACAGCCAGAGCCACGGGAAGTCGGGCAGACGAGCGCGCAGCAGGATGCCGAATGCGAGCGGCGCGACCGCCGCCAGCATCGCCGTCCATTCAGGCAATCGCAGCGGCTGCAGCGTAACGAAGGACCAGATGGCGATGGAATGAGGGGTTGTCCGGGTCCTTCTCCAGCAGCACGCGTAGCGGCCGGTTCCTTCCAGCCACTGAATGTCGAGGAGCCTCCCTGAAGGTCCGGTATCACCTCCGCACGATGTCCCTGTCCTTTTCCTCGATGTGCAGGCCCACCGACGTCACCCCGAAGTTCGCAACCTGGCGTACGTCCCCTCGCACCTTGACCAGGGCACCCTTCGACGGCGTGCCGCGCTGTTGCGACAGCACCGTGATCTCCGCCGAACCATCGTCAATCTTGTAGAGCCCGTACGGCACGAGCGGAATGCTGTAGGCACTCGTCACGCGGCCGGTCACCTCGACCTGGCGATGGTCGTAGTGGCCCGGGTCGTTGCGGATGTCGGCAATGGTCTTGGCACGCATGGCGCAGCCGGCAAGGCCCAGCGCCAGCAGCACCGCGAGAACAGGTCGGGAGTAGCGGGACATGAGTGCCTCCTTCGCTCCGGAGGAGCTGGAACCCGGAAAGGAATCGGGGGAATGCTGCCCTGGATACGCCCCCTGCGCACCCATGACAACCTTCCCCCGAGGTCCTGCAGAGACTGCACGCGAGCCGCCCACAAACGCGGAATGCGGCGATGCCAGCGCCTGCCTTACGGTTTTCGCATCCCGTTGACTCGGCGCAGTCCCGCCGCTCCCTAGTTCAAGGCGCGTGCCAGGCGCCTCCGGCCGGAAGCGTCCTGCACAGGGGACGAACCACGCCGGCCGTCGCACTCAATTTAGGACCCTTCAGCGTCATTCAAAATTCAGAATGAAGCGCGGGGCGCACATCGCCAGGCTCCCGCAGAACACCTTCACGCCACCGCCTTGCTGCCGCACACAATTGAGGACTCTTCAGCGTCAGTTAGAATTCACAATGAAGTGCGGGGCCGGCACCGCCACCACGAAGTCAATTCAGGTCCCTGCCCCGGCATTCATTAGCAATTCAGGGTTTTGCGGCGTCATTTAGAATTCAGAATTGAGCGCGGGACGCGCAACGCCAGGCGTCCGCGTTGCGGCCTTCATTCAGATCGCCGACTGCCCCCGACGGCTCAGGGCGCCCCGAGTGAACCCTTCATTCTGAATTTTGAATGTCGCTGAACAATCCTAAATTGCTTGTGGCGGCGCCGCCTCACGCGTCCGCGTTCTACGTGACGCGCCGCCTCGCGCCGCCCGCCAACCGCCAGGCTCCCGCGTTGCGTCCTTCGTTCCATTCAGATCGCCGGCTGCACCGAAGCGCTTGAGCGCCCGACTAGACCCTTCACTTTGAATTTGAATTTCCGTGAAGAATCCTCAATTTTTGATGGTGCCGAGGCGTCAATCGATGCGTGCGCGTGTCTGTTCCAGTCGATCGAGCAGTTCAGGCTCTTCTTTCAACTCTGCCAGGGGAGCCAGCTGCGCGCACACGTACGGCCAGTCCAGCTGTCGGGACTGACGGACGATCACGCCCTCGATGTCCACCCAGTCCTTCGGACGGTCGGCGAAGGCCTTGAGTACGATCAGATCCTCCGCCGAACAGGTCCGCAACGAGACGTCGGGCGGGTAGGTGAATCGGGTGGACCGCTCGACCGCCAACTCCTCGAAGGGAAGACCCCCAAGCGCGATGTCGAGTCCGACCCCGGACGCGGCGCGCAGCAACAGGACACGGTTGCGCTCGGCAAACGCTCCGGCATCATCGATGCGTGGCCGGAATGCATCCAGCAGAACAGAAACGAACTCTCGCTCGCGGCCGAAGCCTGTGATGAGCGTCAGGTCGACGTCGATCGTTTCGCGCGGCTCTCCCCATCGGAGAACGGCGAGTCCGCCGATGAAGCAGAAGCGCCATTGCTGCGCCTCGCACACCGCCTGTAAGTCGGCTGCCGCGCGAATCAGCGCGTTCACAGCGGCCGCAGCCTCATGAACAGCCGCTGCTGTTCAAGGAGCCCGGATGTCGGCGCAGGCGCGCGCGGCGGCAGTTGGTAGTCGGCTGCCCCGCAGAGGAGTGCGATCGCGGCGAATGCATCGAGGGCTCGCAGTTCCTGTCGTCGGATCGCCTCGAGTCGCGGGCCTGCGTCACGCCAGGTGGCAGCCCAGGCTCGGCCCAGGGCCAACTGCTCGGGCGTCCACCCTTCGAGCGCCGATCGTCGGGACTCCATGATTGATCCTACCCTTCCTGCGACTGACGGGAATTCAGGACTCTGCCACGTCATTTAGAATTCACAATGCCGCGCGGGGCCGGCAACGCCACCACAAAGGCAATGCAGGTCCCTGCCACGGCATTCATTAGCAATTCAGGGCTTTGCGGCGTCATTTAGAATTCAGAATTGAGCGCGGGACGCGCAACGCCAGGCGTCCGCGTTGCGGCCTTCATTCAGATCGCCGACTGCCCCCGACGGCTCAGGGCGCCCCGAGTGAACCCTCATTCTGAATTTTGAATGTCGCTGAACAATCCTAAATTGCCTGTGGCGGCCCCCGCCTCACGCGTCCGCGTTCTACGTGACGCGCCGCCTCGCGCCGCCCGCCAACCGCCAGGCTGCCGCACAGCATTCTCACGGGAATTCAGGTCTCTACCGCGACCTTCAAAAGTCAGAATGAAGCGCGGGGCCCTGCACCGCCACCACAAAGTCAATTCAGGTCCCCGCCACGACATTCAGAATTCAGAATGCAGCGCGAAGCCGGCAACGCCAGGCTTCCGCGTTGCGTCCTGCATTCAGATCGCCGACTGCCCGACGCGCTCAGGGCGCCCCGAGTGAACCCTTCATTCTGAATTTTGAATGTCGCTGAACAATCCTAAATTGCTCGTGGCGGCGCCTGCTTCACGCGTCCGCGTTTTACGCGACGCGCCCCCTCGCCGCGCCGCCCGCTACGTCCTCTACTGGATGATCGCGGCCCGGCGGCTCGAGGACAACTTCGCCCTGCAACACGCGGCATGGTGGGCCAGCGAGCTCGACCTGCCGCTGCTGATCTTCGAGCCGTTGCGCGTCGGCTACCCCTGGGCCAGCGATCGCCTGCACGCCTTCGTGCTGCAGGGCATGTCCGAGCATCGGGCCGCCGCCGGACGGCTGGGCGTGACGTACTTCGCCTACGTCGAGCCGCGGCCGGACGCCGGCAAGGGCGTGCTTCGGCGACTTGCCGCAGACGCGGCCGTCGTCGTCACCGACGACTACCCGACCTTCTTCCTGCCACGCATGATCGCCGCCGCGGCGGCACGCCTGGATTGCCGCCTCGAGGCCGTGGATGGCAACGGCCTGCTGCCGATGCGCGCGACGAGCACCGTCTACCCGACCGCGTACGCGTTCCGCCGCTACGTGCAGAAGGCGCTCCCGGCGCAGCTGATGCAGTTCCCGGTGCGGAGTCCGCTGGAGGTGCTGCCGCGCCGCGCCGCCCCTGTCGCAGCCGAGGTGCTGGAAAGGTGGCCGCCCGCGAACGACACGCTTCTGCGAGCGACAGCCGAAGGCCTGGCTACCTTGCCCATCGACCACTCGGTGGCGCCATCGCCCGTGCTCACCGGCGGGTCCACGGCCGCTCACGTCCGTCTCGAGGAGTTCATCGCGCACGGCCTCGGCCGGTACGATGAGCGTAATCAGCCCGATAGCGACGGCGCGTCCGGCCTCTCGCCCTGGCTGCACTTCGGACACATCGCCGCCCACCGCATCTTCTCCGACGTCGCCTCGCACGCTGGCTGGACGTCGCGGCAGCTGGCCGCCCGAGGGAACGGCAACCGGGAGGGTTGGTGGGGTGCCTCGCCGCAGGTCGAGGCGTTCCTCGACGAGCTGATCACGTGGCGCGAACTCGGGTTCAACTTCGCCGCCAATCGCGCTGATTACGACCGGTACGAGTCGCTTCCCGAGTGGGCGCGTGCCTCGCTCGATGCCCATGCCGCCGACCGCCGCGAGCACCTGTATACGTTGCAGCAGTTCGAACGTGCCGAGACCCACGATCCGGTCTGGAATGCTGCGCAGCGGCAACTGGTGCGCGAAGGGCGCATCCACAACTACCTGCGGATGCTATGGGGCAAGAAGATCCTGCACTGGACGCCCGACCCGCGCGAGGCGCTCGCGGTGATGATCGAGTTGAACAACAAGTACGCGCTGGACGGACGCGATCCGAACTCCTACAGCGGCATCTTCTGGGTGCTCGGCCGGTACGACCGCCCATGGGCCCCCCGCCGCGAAGTGTTCGGCGTCATCCGCTACATGAGCAGCGAGAACACGGCTCGCAAACTGCGGCTGAAGAACTACCTACGCACCTACGGCCCGGATGCGCCGTTGCCAGGCCTCGACCCCTGCGATCCTGACGACGGTAGAATGCGCCGTGCGTCTTCCGAATGCTGAGCGGGCACTCATCGACCGCACCAAGCTGGAGGGCTACCTCCTGTCGACGGCGCACCCGATCGGACGCTTCAAGGCTCGGTTCTTCGCTGCGCTCGGCTTTACGGCAGACCACTGGGAGGTCCTCGAAGAGGCCTTGCGGGAACAGCACCTGCACCAAGATGCGGAGGCCGGCGTGCAGGACGAGCAGGGTCAGCGCTTCAGCATCCGCGCTATCCTACGGGGACCGACAGGTGCGTCCGAGATGATGGTCAGTGTGTGGTTCATGCGGACAGGCGAGGACCACGCACGGTTCGTGACGGCATATCCCGGAGAGACGAAGTGACGCCCAACCTCCTAGACGTTGTCGTGCTGAACTGCGATCTACCGGCGCATGGTCTGCGCCGTGGTGACCTCGGGGCGGTCGTGGATGCCCCGGGTCCAGGTGCGATCGTTGTCGAGTTCGTGGCTGCGTCGGGGCGGACTCAGGCGCTTGTGACTCTCGCCCCTGCGGATGTGCGCGCCGTCGCCGACGATGACCTGGTGGCCGTCCGGTCAGCCGCTCCCAAGGCGTCCTGATTCCGCGGGGATGCCGCTCCCGATTCCCGCCGTTCTGGCTCAGCCGGACTCGGGCGAACGCCTGTCACGCACCCAGGCCGCTCAGTGGACCCTGGCGTCGGGTTGCATGTACGTACCCTTCGGTGCCGTCACCGGGATGGCCAATCCTTCGATCACGCTCTGCGACACCCGCACGAGCGTCGTGACTTGCGCCGCGTACGCCTGGACCGCATGCGCCAGGTACGGGTCGTACTCGTAGCACCGTGTCAGCGGGACCGTCTCGACCACCGCGTCCTTCAGCTTGAGAGGCTCGACCAGCCTGAGGTGTCCCAGCCGATCGGGTTCTCGTGAGACGACTTCGACGGGCACCAGGATGGGCACCTCGTTGTCGTGTTGAACATAGAACAGCACGGTATGCACGGACGTGCCTCTCCTTGACCGCAAGCCGGGTCGGGCTCACCCGGGCAGTCCGGGCGGTATGGTCAGGGAATCGGCACAGGAATGCCGAACAACAGCGCAGCTGTCGGGATTCCGACAGCTGCTTGGTCGTTCGGCATTTCATTCAGAATTCAGAATTTAGAATTCAGAATTGAGTGCAGCTCGAAGCTCCGGCTGGCCGGCCTGGCAATGCTGAATGGTGTGCGGTAGATCCGACCGTGCGCGCGCCGCGCTGCATTATGAATTCTGAATATCAGCGAAGCGAGCCTGAATTGCTCGGGGCCTGGGAGCCGTGCGGCAGATCCGACAGTGCAGGCCCCGCGCTGCATTGTGAATTCTGGATGTCAGCGAAGCGAGCCTGAATTGCGTTTTCAGAGTGGCGAATGTCAGCGAAGTGAGCCTGAATTCGCGTGCCGGGTGGGAGCAATGACGCTGGCGATGAGCAACCCCGCGGCGGTGGCGTTGACGCCCGGCTGATGGCGCCGCCGCTACGCGCTCGGGCGGGTGGTTTCGCGCTGTCGATGGGTGGGGACGAGTACGCTCGCCACGAGCAGGCCAGCCGCGATCGCGACGGCCGTCAGGATCATCGTGAAGGCCGCGGTCACGCCGACGATGACGTTCTGATCGAGGAGGCTGCTGAGGGAGCGGTAGCCGATGCTGCCGGGCACGAGCAGCAATACGCCAGGCACTTGCGCAACCGCCGCGGGCCCCAGCCCCCGCCTGTCGTACAGGTTGGCTAGGACGCCGACGACCAGCGCGCCGATCGAGGCGGCCATCGCCGGTCCGAAGGAGAGGGCAGCCAGTCTCACCGCGGTGTAACCAATCGCGCTCGACAACCACAGCCACGGGAAGTCACGGAGCCGCGCCCGCAGCAGGACCCCGAACGCGAGCGGCGCCACCGCCACCGCCAGCGTCAGCGTCCAGTCTGGCAACCGCCTGGGCTGCAGCGACCGCACCTCGCCAACCAGGGCGCCGGCGACCTCGGCGCCCACCGCCACGCCGAAGGCGATGGTCACGAACACGAGGAAGGCACCGCTGAGACGAGCGGTCCCGGCCGCGAGGTGTCGTCGCGCCAGCTCGGTCATCGCAACCGTCACCGTGAGGCCAGGAACGAGCACGATCACGCCACCGAGGGTCGCCGTCGGGACCGACAGCCGCAGGTCGCTGATGGCGGCAAAGCAGGTCACGACCAGCGACACGGCGAAGGCGGCGACGAGTTCGAAGACGTGCGTGCCGTGCGGCAACCGGTTGGATGCAAGCGAGATTGCGCCGGTCAGCAGGCCGGCGAACCCCGCGACGAGGACCTCGTTGATGCCGCCGCCGAGGATGCGGCACACGACCGCCGACGCGACTCCATAGCCAAGCACACGGACGACCGGGCGCGAGATGGGCGGCAGCGCGATGATCTCGTCGATCCGGCGGGACCCCTCGATCACGGTCAGCCGGTGCTGCTCGACGTCACGCGACACGGCGTCGAGCCGCGCCAGTTTGCCAAGGTCGACGTCGCCAGGGAAGACACGAATGAGATGAGTGTGCTGGCGTTCCGGCGGACCAAAGGCCGCGAAGATCGAGGTCGGCGTGGTGAAGAAGTTGGCCTCGAGCCCGAGGCGATCCGACATCGCCTGCAGGTTGTACTCGAGGGCATCGGCCGACAGGCCGTACCCGTGAAGGGCACGCCCGAGCCGCAGCACGAACCCGACGGCCGCGGCCTCCTCGTCGGAGTATGGCGCGCCCGACGAGGGAGCCACCGGCATGTCGGCCCCCATCACGGCGCTCCATGCGTCGGACAAGGTCCGACGCCGACACCTGGGGCGAGGCACGTAGCCGCCGGACTTGTCCGGCGGTCTGCGGCGACCGGGCGAACGACCGTCGCGGACTCGATGGCCTCACCCTCCACGATGTCGTCGATCAGCCCCGAATCACCAGTGAGCGACCCGAGGACCGTGTAGGCGAAGTCCAGGCGGGCGTTGTCGACAAGGTTGATGAAGATCTGCCCATCGCCGGTATCCGGGCCTCGTGTCGAGATGCCGATCGTGCCGCGCACGTGGCTCAGCGACGAGAACTCGTCGCGCGCGAAGTCGGCGGCACCTGCGTATTCGTTGGCGGCCGGACTGCCGCCCTGCACGACGAATCCCGGCTCGACCCGGTGGAAGGTGCGGCCGTTCCATTCGCCGCGGTTCACTTGCGCCACGAAACGGGCGACGGCTGTCGGCGCAAGTTCAGCATAGAGGCGAAACGTCAGCGTTCGGTTACCGCTGAATGTCAGCGTGACGGTCGTCCCCTGCAATCGCGTGACATCGTTCCAGGTCGGCGGGATCGGCGAGTCTGCGGCCCCGGCGGATGTGCTGCGGTAGGGCCCGTTCTCCGAACGCGGCCCAGCGTTGGCCGGGCTCCCGCCTGCGCCAAGGCTTCGGCGGGCAAGCGGAGAGCCGGGGCTATCGTCGGGCAGACCGACACCTCGTGTCCGAAGCAACGCTGTCACGCGCTCGGCGATGAACGGATCGAAGTCCGACAGGTACGGACGCAGCGTCGTGGCGCGCTCCGCATCGAGCTCGTCGATGCGTTCGATGAGCGCCACGCGCGGGTCCCGCGACGTCTCGCGCTTCTGTGCAGTCAGTCGCGCGAGTGCTGCGCGGAGCGCCGTCACCGTCCCGCGGTCCGCACCCGTCCCGCGCAACGCGTTTGCCGCCTCGATCACGAGTTGCCCATCGTCGCTGCCGAGGGCGTCGAGGGCGGCCGCCGTCAGGTTCGGCAGCTTCGCTTCGCGCCAGGCCGCCAACGCCGCATGGCGCACGTTGACGTCCGTGTCGGCCGAGAGCGCACCGAGGACATCGGCTTGAAGGGTCGTGCCGGCGGCTCGGCCTGCATACATGCGCACCTGCCAGACGTCAGACGATGCGGCGCGTGCCACGAGTGGGCGCGCGGCCGCCGCGTCGGTGCGTGCCGCCGCGACGAGCGCGTGCGCGTACTCGTGCCAGTTCGCGCCCGTCGGTGTGGTAACGAGCCGGGTCTCACAGGCTGAGCGGCACGCATGTGCCTCGCCCAGCGCGTCGAGGGCAGCCAACCTGACCGACACATGGCGATCGCTGACGGCGACTTCCGCGCGTGTCGGCAAGCGCGAGCCGAGCCGCGAGACCGCCGCATGTCGTACCAGCATGGACTCGTCGCTGAACGCGTCCGCGGCGTCCGCGTCCGACACCTCCGGCCGGGACGAGAGGTCGATCACCGCCAGGCGGCGTACCTGCGCGTCGGCGTCGCCGGCCGCCGCGACACGGCGTGGTGCCGAGAGAGAGCGCAGCGTCATCAGGCCCGTGGTCGCAAGGCGCCGGACGCGCCGATCGAGCACATCCTGCAGCGCGACGGTCCCAGGCGTCGGAGGCGCATGCCGATCGAGCAGTGACTCGAGCAGCGCCACGAGCCCCGGGCTGTCGCTGCCTGTCCCTGCGAGGGTCCGAACGCGCCGCGCCATCGCCTCCGTTCCTCGAGCGACGCCGACAGACACCACGGCCCGTGCCGGGCTGGCGTTCGCGCGTGCCCACGCCCCCGCCAGCACACCCGCGGCGGCGTCCACGCTGGCAACGCTTGGGAACGACAGACGTCCGATCGACTCGGCGAGGCTGGCCGTGACGAACGGATCGGTTTCGCGAGTCAGCCGCTGCCGCAACGCGTCGAGCGCCGCGGCGTGGGTGGAGCCATCGGCGCTCCCGATGTGCGCGACCGCAAAGGCCGCCTCACGCCGCACATCGATTGACTGGTTGTCGAGCGCGCGCACGGCTGGGCCGAGGAACTCCGCACGACGTGTGCGGCCGATCGCACGGACGGCCATTACTTGCGCCTCGGCTGTGCCCGAGGCCAGCACCGTGTCGATGACGGCACGAGGAGCCGCGCTGGTGATGCGCGCGTCGTCGGCCTGGAGGATCGCCGTCCGCACGTCGATTGCGGGCGCCTGCGCCTGCGCCAGCGCCGTCGTGCCGAGCCAAACGTGCGCCAAAACCATCAGGAAGATCGAGCGTCGACCTAAAGGTCGACGCCTAGGGGCACCGAGGGCAACAATGAAAATCACCGCCGTCAGAATGCCCGAGCCTCGTCTTGCCTTGGCCGCCGTAGCCTTGGCGAAGGTGGAAGGCCGGTAGTCGTCAGGCTGTCGATGTCGCAAGCACTCGCCGATCCTCGTCGGCCATGCCGTAGCGGTCGGCGTACTCGAGCATCTGCGTGGCGAGATCCAGGGGATACGACACCTCCACGTCCGTGATGGCACCGGTCGTGTCCAGGACAGGCGCCAGTCGAGGCATGACGAAGCCGGTGTAGGAAGGCAGATCGAGACGGTCGACACGCGCGACGACCTCGTCACGGAGGACAGGATCGAAGTGGATACCATGCGCGTCCAGCAGCGCCACGGCCTCGTCGTACAGGCCCTCGGACTTGATCCGTTGCACCAGCGCCAGCATCCGGCCGACACCTTCGCGGAATGCCTCATCGTCAACGACCACGTAGAACGTGCGGCCATCGCGCTGTCGCCGCTCGATCGCGGACGTGTGCGCCATCAGCCAGTGCACGATCGCCTGGCGGTTGCGCATGTGGTCCTCCTCGAGGTGCGTGCCCTTGCGGACGCGGCGCAACTGCACGAGGGCGTTGCGCGCATAGCCCTCGTACTCGGCCCGTACCACGTCGACGTGATCCGCGGCGTCGATCAGCCCCAGTTCCACCATCACCGGATCGGCGATGAAGTGCAGTGCGACGAGGTCCGATCGCGTCTCCTCCAGCGTCGAGTACTGCTCGCGCAGCACCGTCTGCGGCGACCCCACCTGCGGCGCCATGCGACCCGACCCATGGCCGATGACCTCGTGCAGGCTGGTCGTCAACTCGCCCGCCAGCGCCTGCCATCGCCGCGAGCGTTCGCGCTCCTCGTCAGACCAGCAGAACTCGGCCCGAAGGCTCTCCGGCTGCGACTTCTCGTAGGCCTCGCTGACGTTGGCAAGCGACACGGACTTGCTGCCATACACCTCGCGGAGGGCCTCGTCGTTGGGGAGGTTGATGCCGATCGCCGTCATCGGCCCGGCGTCACCGCACTCCACGATCACGTCGATGGCTCGTGCGGACACGCCGACAACGTCCGTCCGACGATAGGCCTGGTCGTAGGGCATGTGAGCCTCGAACCACGCGGCGTGCTGCGCGATGCGCCGGATGTCGGCGGTCTTCTCGGGGTTCTCGTGGAAGACGATGCCCTCCCACGCGCCCTTGCGACCGCGAGCGTCGAGGTAGACCTCGATGAAGCCGTTGATCGTGTCGACGGCGCAGGCCGTATCGGCCACCCAGGCGATGTCGTACTCGCGACGGTCCTGCTCTTCTCCGGAGCGATAGAACCGGATCAGTGCTTCGAGTGCCGCACGAGTCGCCGGTGGTGCGACGGCACACGCAGCCTCGAGGTGCGCGACCACGCGCGCCAGCGTCGCGCCGTAACGGCCGCCAACGCGGTAGACGTCCTCACGCAGTGCCCCGTCGGGCTCCTTCGACAAGCGCGAGTTGAGCGCAAAGCGTTCCTCGAAGCCTTCGACGTCGGTTGACGACACGCCCGCGTAGAGATTGTTGGCGCTCGCCGCAAGGATGTCCTCGCCAGGCGCCGGCGTCTTGCTCGTGACCATCGGTCGCCACGTCTCGTCCAGGAAGTCGCGAGCGTGAGCGTCTACGAATGCGAGGGGCGTGGCATGGGAATCCAGTGGCACGAACTGGCCGCTCGCGCGCACCGCCTCGATGGCGGCCAGTAATTGCACGCGCGAGAGCTCGAGTACGAACTTGCGTGACGTGATGTGTTCGTAGGGACCCGAATTGATCCAGAACAACCTGGTATAGCGCTCGATGGCGGCGGCGACGGCGGGTTCAAGGCTCGCGCGGCCCACGAACAGTGCCTCGATCACGCCTCGCATCACCAGGCCGTGTTCGTAGCGCTGGTCGTAGTAGATGTCGCGACCGGAGAGCGCGGCTTCGTACAGATGCCACGCGAGGCATTTGTCGCGCAGGCACAGCCGCGCGAACGCCTCCGCGTGCAACTGGACGACGGCTGCGGGGCCGACACGTTCGAGCAGGTAAGGAATGTCGGTCATGCGCTGGCTGCGGCGAGTATCACGTGCTCCCGATGCTGCGGCTGCTGTACGGACCAGCCGAGTTCCTGGCGGATGGCGGATGCCAGCGCGCCCATGGCATCGGGCTCCCCGTGTACGAGGAATGTCTGTGCCGGCGGGCGCGAGAAGCCCCGGAGCCATCGGAGCATCTCGTCGCGATCGGCATGGGCCGACATCTGGTCGTTCTTGACGACACGCGCCGCCACCGGAATCACTTCACCGTGGATCTTCACCGTCTTCGCGCCGTCCACGAGCAGGCGGCCGCGGGTGCCGGCCGCCTGGAAGCCGACAAACAGCACCGTGTTCTTCGGATCGGGGAGCATGTGCTTCAGGTGGTGGAGCACCCGGCCCCCGGTGGCCATCCCGCTCGACGAGATGATGATCGCCGGGCCGCTCGATCGTGTGAGCGCCTTGGACTCCTCGGTGTCCTTGATCACATGCAGGCGTCGTGTGTCGAACATCGGCCCGCGATGGGCCGGACGCATCTCCGGGTCCAGTTCATCAGGGCGCGAGCTGTAGAAATTGATCGCCTCGGCCGCCATCGGGCTGTCCACGTACGTGGGCATCGACGGAATGCGCGCGTCGTTCTCGAGGCGTTGCAGCCAGTAGAGAAGCTCCTCGACACGGCCAATCGCGAACGAGGGGATCACCAGGCGGCCGCCATGCTCGTACGTGCGCACGATCACCCCGGCGAGCGATGCGCCATCGTCGTCGGGTTCGTGGGTGCGGTTGCCGTACGTGGATTCGATGAGCAGGACGTCCGCCTCGGCGACCGGCGTCGGATCGGGCAGCACCGGCCGGTCGTAGCGACCGAGATCACCGCCGAACAGGATTGTCCGCGGCGCGTCGTCCTGCGTGACGCGGATGAACGACGACCCGAGCAGGTGGCCGGCGCGGATGAACTCCGCGGTGAGGCCTGGCACCACCTGCAGCGGCACACCGAAGCCGACCGGTTGCAGCAATGTCAGCGCCCGTCGCGCATCGTCTTCCGTGAACAGCGGCCTCGCCGGAGCGTGCCTGGTGTAGTGGTGTTTGTTGGCCTGTCGCGCGTCCTCTTCCTGGAGGCGTCCCGCATCGGGGAGGACGAGCGTGCAGAGATCGCGTGTACCCGGCGTGCAATACACGCGGCCCCGGTATCCGGCGGCGACGAGACGTGGAAGCCACCCGACATGGTCCAGGTGGGCATGCGTGAGGAGCACGGCATCGAGCGAGGAAGGGACGACGCCGAGCTCCTGCCAGTTGCGCTCGCGCAGGACCTTCAACCCCTGGAACAGTCCGCAATCGACCAGCACGCGACGGCCCGCATTGGTCCGGAGCAAGTGTCGGGAGCCGGTGACCGTCTGGGCGGCCCCGAGGAAGGTGATCTCGCTCATGTCGTGGGAGTCCGGTGCGAAGCCCCCGTATTCTATACTTCGGACAGTCAGCGCCACACGGCCCGTCCGGACGCCGCTTGCCGCCGAAGCCTAGGCGGAGGCGGGCCCGGCCCCCACGGATCGTTTGTCCGCGTGGAGGAGTGAGCAAGATGCGTCTTCGTACAGCGGTGGTGGCACTGGCCCTCGTGGCCTGTGCAGACGCGGCCTCGGCCGATGTCAAGATGGTGGCGCAGATGACCGGCAAGATGATGGGCCGCAGCCCGTCGGGCGAGACGGTCACGTACATCAAGGGCGCCAAGATGCGGACGGACCAGACGATGGGGGGCAACCAGCTCTCCACGATCATGGACGTCGAGGCCGGTGAGCTGATCAGCATCAATCACAAGAACAAGGAAGTGGAGATCTGGAACATCGCCGATCTGGCCAAGACGATGCAGAGCACGGGCATCGCGGCCAGTGGCGTCGACGTCAAGATCACGCCCAATGGCACCAGCAAGGAAATCGCCGGTTACAAGGCCGACGGTCACGACATGACCGTGTCGGTGAAGTCCCAGATGGCCGAGGGCATGGCCATGACGGTCACCATCTCCGGTCCGGCCTATCTCTCGACCGACGCGCCAGGCGCGAAGGACTACGCCAGCTTCTACGTGGCCGCGGCCGACAAGGGTTTCTTCTTCGGTGACCCGCGGGCGGCCAAGGCACAGCCCGGCAACGCCAAGGGCATGATGGCCCTCTACCGCACGATGGCGGAGAAGGGCATCCCGCTGGAGTCCAGGCAGGTCATCAAGCTCTCGGGCGACGGCCCGATGGCAGGAATATTCGCCAAGATGGGCGGCGGTGAGATCAACAGCACCGTCACCAGCGTCTCCGCCGAACCGCTCGGCGACGACATCTTCGCGGTGCCCGCCGGCTACAAGGTGAAGAGGCAGAAGCTCGATTAGAGAAATTCAGAATTTAGAATTCAGAATTGAGCGCGGGTCCGAGCACCGCCACGATACGGACTCGGGAATTCAGAATTTAGAATTCAAAATGAAGCGCGGGGCCAACACTGCCACAATACGGGATCAGAATTTTGAAGCAGGCCATATCGGAGCGACAAGCAAGCGACGGGTGGTTGGTGATGCTGCGAGCTGCGCTCAATTCTGAATCCTGAATTCCGGCTGAAGAATCCTCAATTTTCTTGGCTTCCTTCCTCGAGGCCCTCACCGGTCCCTCTTCGGTCTACGCCGTCGAACTTCGTCCTCCTCGCGCCGAGCTCAGCTCGGCGGCGGGGATGGACGCGTGGATCGACACCTACCACGCCGTCAGGCGTCTCGTGCGGCGTGGTCACCACGTGTGCCTGACCGACAGCGCCGTCGGCGCGCAGGAAGAGGACAACCTGCGGCACCTGGTCCTGAACCTGGGCGATGACGTTCCGCGCGACCATGTGGTGCCGTTCCTCACGTCCAAGCACACGCTGCAGTACTGCCTGACATACGCCGACCGCGCCCAGTTGCACGGCTTCCCGGCGCTCGTGGTGCTTGGTGGCGACAAGGCGGTGGGCACGCCGCGGTCGGTCGAGCACGCGTGGCAGCTTCGTGCGGCGATTCGCGCCAGGCAACCGACGCTCGCGCTTGGCGGCTGGGCCAATCCGCATCGCCATCCCGAACGGCAGGTCGAGTTCCTGCAGGCCGGCGACTTCACGGGCGAGTACTACCTCACGCAGGTCGCCTCACATCACCAGGTGCGGGACGTGGAACGCTTCCTCGGCGAAGCGTCGCGTCGAGGCCTGACCATGCCTGGCATGTTCGGGGTGTTCTACTACCGCAGCGCACGGCGCCGCACCCTCGACATGCTTGCGGAGTTCATGCCGGTGCCAATCGACGAACTCGTCACGGAGTTCGGGGCCGGTGCGTCGCCCGAGACAGTGTGCGCGCGCACCATCCGCACCCTGAAAGCCGCCGGCGTCCGGCACTTCTACATCAGTAATCTTCCGCTGACAGATACGGACGCCGTGCTGCATCGCATTCTGGACGAAGCAGGAGCATGAGCAATTCAGGCTCGCTTCGCCGACATTCAAGATTCAGAATTGAGTGCGGGCGAACAACGCCACCAGCACGGGCAATTCAGGCTCACTTGGTAGTTACTTCCACGGGGCACACGCGCAGGATTTTCAATTCCTGCACACTGGCCCGCTTTGGAACCGCAAAAGCGAACCGATTCTGCGCCCCGACCGTCGGCACAGGTCGTGCGGCCGAGTCGCGCGTGGCACGTGAGATTCAGGAGCGGGGATATCGCTTCGGGCGGGACGTGATGCGGTACGCGGTCGGATGCGAGCCATCGTCGGTCATCGGGCGCGACCTGCTGAGGCAACTGTTCCGGGCGGCCACCTCCGTTGGGGCCAACCTGCAGGAGGCGCACGCTGGTGTGACAAGGCATGACTTCGTCCACAAGATCGGCCTCGCCCGCAAGGAAGCGTTCGAGGCGCGGCACTGGTTACGCCTGCGGCGGGACATGTGTCCAAGCGATGAGGCCCTTCATCCCCTTCAGCGGGAAGCGGACGAACTGTGTCGCATCCTCACCGCCATCATCCTCAGCGCGAAGAGGAACGACAGCCGTCCTGCGCCCCAGTGACGGCGTGTGGGGTACTCACTGCTGAGGTCGTGGCCGTGTCGCATTCCCCTGGCTGGATTTCCGAGAAGATGCGTGTTGCCTGGCTGGTGCCCGCCAAAACGGCGGTGTTGGCCCCGCGCTACATTCTGAATTCTGAATGTCAGCGAAGCCTGCCTGAATTGCTGTTCCGTGCAACGTTTCCCGCCCCGGCGTCGTCGGAAAACGCTGGAGGATTGCCAAGATGCTCAGTCGTCGCGAATGGCTCAACCTGACGCTCGGGGCCGGTGCTGCCCTGACGTTTGATCGTTCCGTGCTGCACGCGCAGCAACCCCTCATCACGCGCGCCATCCCTTCATCGGGCGAGAAGATTCCCGTCGTCGGGCTCGGAAGCTCCGCGACGTTCTCGCAGGTGGCTCGCAGCGAGGACGTCACGGGGCTCCGTGAGGTGCTCAAGGCGTTCACTGACCAGGCCGGCACCGTGTTCGACACGGCGCCGAGTTACGGCGCCTCGGAGGAGGTCGCCGGCCGCATCGCCGGCGAGCTCGGCGTGACCGAGAAGGTCTTCTGGGCAACCAAGGTGAATGTAGCGGGGCGCGGCGGAGGGTCGGCCGATCCCGCCGCCGCGAAGGCTCAGATCGACGCGTCCTTCGCCAAGCTGAAGAAGGGCAAGATCGATCTCATCCAGGTGCACAACCTCGGTGACGTGCCGACGCAGCTCGGCCTGCTGAAGGAATTGAAGAAGGCCGGCCGGGTGCGGTACATCGGCGTCACATCCACCAACAAGAGCCAGTACGCCGAGTTGCAGACGGTGATGCGCAACGAGCCGCTCGACTTCATCGGTGTCGACTACGCGATCGACAATCGCGATGTCGAGGAGGCGATCCTGCCGCTCGCGCAGCAGCGCAAGATCGGCGTGCTCGTATACGTGCCCTTCGGCCGTACACGACTGTTTACGCGCGTCGGCGATCGCCAGGTGCCCGACTGGGCCAAGGCCTTCGGCGCCGAGACATGGGCACAGTTCTTCCTCAAGTACCTCATCGCCCATCCGGCGGTGACCTGTGTCACCCCCGCCACCAGCCGGGCCAAGAACGTCGTCGACAACCTGGCCGGCGGTCGCGGCCAGCTCCCCGACGACGCCACGCGCAAGAAGATGGCGCAATACATCGAGGGGTTGCCGAGCGCATAAGCGTGAGGCAACCCCTCGAAAGGACGGAGGAAAGAGGACGGAGGACGGAGGTAGGAGCAGAGGATTGAAGACAGAGGTAGGCGCGAAACCTCGGCCCTCCGTCCTACCTCGCTCCTCCGTCCTCGCTCCTCCGTCCTCCGTCCTCCGTCCTTACAGGAGGTGTCTTCCTCCGTCGACCCGGACCACCTGGCCGGTGACCCACTCCTGGTCGAGAAGACCCATGATGGCGTGGGTGACGACGTCGGGGCCGCCCCAGTGTCTAAGTGGCGTGGCTTGCATCACGGCGGCCTGCATCTCTGGCGTCGTGCCGGCTGCCGGCAGGATCGGGCCGGGGGCGATGGCGTTCACTTGCACGCCGTCGGCCGCGAGTTCCAACGCCAGGGACTCGGTCAGCGCTACCACACCCGCCTTCGCGACGTAGTACGGCAGGTACCCCGTGTACCGCGGGCGTCCACTCGCCGCGACCCAGTCGCTACACAGGACGACGTGCCCCGCGCCCCGCGGCCGCATGTGCGCGGCGGCGGCGCGCGCGCAATGGAATGACGCGTCGAGATCGACGGCGAGCTGCTCCTGCCAATCCTGCGGTGTCAACTCATCGAGTGGCACGCGTGCGTACACCGACGCAAGACAGACCAGCACATCGAGTTGCCCGGCCCAGGCGATGACATCGTCGACGAGGGAGGCACACGCGGCAGCAACCCGGAGGTCCGTTGCGAACGCGGCCGCGCGGCGGCCTGTGGCAGCCACCGAGGTGACGACCTCGTCGATGGCGTGCGCGGAGTGGGCATACGACAGGGCCACGTCGGCCCCGCGCGCCGCGCAGGCATGCGCCAGCGACGCGCCCATCCTCGTGCCGCCTGTGATGAGCACCACCTTGTCGGAGAGGGTCACCGTAGGCCGCCGTTGGTAGGGACCACTCGCCGGTAGGGACCGCCGTTGGTAGGGACCGCCGTTGGTAGGGACCGCTCTCCGAGCGGTCCATCCCCTTCGTGGAGCAGACGGACTCGTTTGCGGAGACCGACGGCCTCCGAGATGGACGCCTCGGAGAGGCGGATGGACGCAGATGGACGTCTCGGGGAGGAGGATGGACGCCGATGGACGCCTCGGAGATGGACGCCTCGGAGAGGCGTCCCTACCCGATCGACGCCTCGGAGAGAAGAATGGACGTCTCGGTGGAGCAGACGGACTCGTTTGCGGAGACCGACGCCTCCGAGATGGACGCCTCGGAGAGGAGGATGGACGCAGATGGACGCCTCGGAGAGGCGTCCCTACCTCAGGAATCAGAAGGCGAACGTTCCGACGAAGGCAGAGCGCTTGTCGATCTGCTGCCAGCGCGTGCCGAGCGCCTGACCGGTGAAGGTCTGGTTACGGGTCATGCCCACTTCGGCCTGCGCGCCGCGCGACAGCGGGTGGAACCACTGCATCGCGCCACACGACGGGTCGTGATGGATGTGTGCCTCGACTTCCAGCCGCGCGTCTCCGGCCTGAACCGCGGCGGCGTGGTGCGTGCGCTCGAACGCAATCGGTACGGCCTGCACGTCGACGACGCGGATCGCGAGATCGCCGATGGCCGTCCTGGCCATCGAGACGAGGGCATCGCGTTGTGCGGGAGTGGCGCGTTCATCGACGTACATCAAGGCCTTCACCAGGGTCGGCGCCTCGCCGCCCATCTCGCGCATGCCGAGGTTGTGCGTGCCGGAGAGGGCGGCGACTACCGACAGGCCGTCGATCGTGACGCCGGCCACGTTGCCGTGGTCGACGCGCCACGCCAGCAGTGCCTGGCGGCCCATGGTCTCGGCCTCGCTGTTCATGACGCAACCGCCAGCGAAGACCTCCGCGGTGCGCGCCTCGACGTACGTGCCGGTCACCGAGGTCGCCGGGGTGGACGTGCTGTCGGCCGCCAGCGCGGGGGCAGCGGCCAGTATCGTCGCAAGGGCCAGGACTGCTCGGAACATGGGAAACCTCAACTGGAAGAACGGCCTTCGGCATTCGGGCGTCGGCCTTCGGCTCACGCTTGAGACCTGAGCCCTGAGCCTTAACCCATCGGCCGTAGGCCGCAGCCCGTAGGCCGTAGGCGTTAAAGCGTTAGCTCCCAGTCTACGCAACAGCCTCGTCGTCCTCAACGTCAACCGCACGGCGACGGAGCTCGCACCCTACTCCGAGCCCTGAACTCTGAGTGCTGCGGCAGAGCCAAGGGCGGTGGCGTCGCGCTCAATTCTGAATTCTGAATTCTGAATTGCTTTAGGCCTTCGTGACACCACGGCCGAGCCGGCGAGGATGATCGCGATGGCCGCGACGATCCGCCACGTCAGGGGCTCATGCAGCAACCAGGTGCCCAGAATGACGGCGACAACCGGGTTGACGTACGGGTACAGCGACACGGTCGACATCGGCAGGTGGCGGAGGGCGTACGTGTACGCGACGAATCCGATCAGACTGCCTGCGAAGAAGAGGTAGACCACCGCTGCCAGCGTGCGTGGCGTCCAGGCGAGACGCCCGTACTCTCCAAGGACCGCGGCCACGAGGAGCATGACGAGTCCGCCGGCAAGCATCTGGAAGGCCGAGGCGACGAGCGGGTCGGTGTCCTTGAGGCGCTGCTTGGAAATCGTCGAGCCGACCGACCACCCGATGCACGCCAGCTGGGTGGAGACCAACCCTCCAACCCACGTCCAGCCCGAGGTGGCAGTCAGGGCTCGAGTCAGATCCGGCCAGACGAGCAGGAGGATGCCGGTGAAGCCCACCAGCAGTCCGCCAACCGTGCGCCGTGTCAGGCGCTCGCCCCCAGCGAAGGACTCGATGCCGACCATCCAGAACGGCGTCGAGGCGACCAGCACGGCAACCAGCCCACTCGCCATGAACTGTTCGGCCCACACGACGCCGCCGTTACCGAACCCGAGCATCGCGACGCCGATGACAAGGAACGTGGGCGCGCGCCGCCAGTCGGGCCAACGATGCCCGAGGAGTCGCAAAGACACCGCCAGCACGCTGCCTGCGATCGTGAACCGGATGCCGCCGAGGAGGAACGGCGGTACGGTCTCGAGCGCGATCTTGATCCCGATATAGGTCGTACCCCAGAAGAAGCACACAGCCATGAACGCCGCGTATGCCTTCTGCCTCGTCGTGATGCGACTCACGGCGTCACCTCCACGTCCGCTACCGCTTCGTGTCCCTGCACGGCTTTGAGGTCGGTGCGCGTCTCCAAGGGCAACCTGGACGTTTCCTTGACCGTCTCCAGCACGACGGTCGTGCGTGTGGAGACGACGCCGGGAATACGGCCAAGTCGCTGTCGAAGAAGGGCCCCGAGATGCTGGGCATCCCGGGTGCGGACCTTGAGGAGGTAGCAGTCCTCGCCAGCTACATGATGCACCTCGAGGACCTCCGGCACGGCCGCCAGGCGCGCACCGGCATTTTCTTCCTGCTCTCCGGAACCAGAGACACGGACAGCGACAAAGGCCAATTGACCTAAATCAACAGCTCGAGGATCGAGCACAGCGGCGAATCCCCGAATGACGCCGCGCGCCTCGAGCTTGCGCAGGCGCTCGAGCACTGCCGAAGGAGCCAGGCCAACCGTACGCGCCATGTCGGCCTGGGATACACGCGCGTAGTCCTGAAGCATGCCCAACAACCGCAACTCGATAGTGTCCAGCGTTCTGTCGATGAGCGCCATCAGCGAATATTACGTGCTCCAAGTACGCGAATAAAGCACAAAAATTCTGAGAGAGGCCATCATGACACACGAAGCGTCAGCCCACCGCTGTTGGGACTGAAGATGCGCCGGAGTTGGCGGCGCGCCTACGCGAGGCCGGGCACCGCGATGGCAGTCGGCTTGCACCAACGAGACACGGCTCGAAACATCGCCCGGCGTTGAACCCGATCCGGCGCACGGGGCGTCTTTCTGAAAAGCTTCGCTGCCCAACCCACGACGCTTCACCTCAACTGGAGGCCCCTTCATGAATCGAATTGGCGCAGCACTGGCCCTCATGCTCGCTGTTACGGCGCCGGCGCAGGCCGCCGTCATCGTCTACAGCACCAACCTGACCGACGCTCTCGAACCGAATCCATCCCCGGCAACGGGCTTTGCCATGGTTACGATCGATGACGTCGCCAACACCATGAGGGTGCAGGCGAGTTTTTCGGGGCTGCTCGGAAACTCCACCGCGTCTCACATTCACGTCATCAACGGTCCTGGAGACGCGAACACCGCGGACCAGAACGGGCCGGTCGCCACCACGACTCCGACGTTCGCGGGGTTCCCGTTGGGCGTAACGTCGGGCATCTACGATCAGACCTTCAGCCTGACGGCCAGCGGCTCCTACAACCCGGCCTTCGTGACGGCTGCCGGTGGAACGGTGCCGCAGGCTCGCGTGGCGTTTCTGCAGGGGCTTGACGACGAGCGCGCGTACTTCCAGATCCACTCGTCCGTTGCTCTTGGCGGCGAAATTCGCGGATTCCTGGAGGCACAGGACGTACCGGAACCCACCTCGCTCACGCTCGCCGGCCTGGCCCTCGCAGGCCTGTTCCTGCGTCGTCGTTCGCGCTGAATCAACGCTTGGAATGCGAAAGGCCCGATCGCCTCGCGGCGGTCGGGCCTTTCGCTGTGGGTAGGGACGCCTCTCCGAGGCGTAGTGGGTAGGGGCCTCTCCGAGGCGTAGTGGGTAGGGACGCCTCTCCGAGGCGTCCATCTGGGTTCCCGACGGCTGGCGATGGACCGCTCGGAGAGCGGTCCCTACCAGATCAACGACGACCAAATCAACGACAACCAAATCAACGACAACCAAATCAGTGACAACAACCGCGGCCGTTGCCCGAGACGCAGCAGGACGCGTTCGCGGGACTGCCGTCGGGTCCCATCGCCTTCTGCGTCTGCGTGCACCAGTACGCAGTGGCGTCCCAGTTCCCGGCGTGTTTCTGCTCGCCGGGATCGGGCGTGGTGAGGACGTACATGCCCTTGTGACGCAGGTGCGCGCAGTGCACATCCGGCGACACCAGGCGGGATTCAGGAACGGGATGAGCCACGGTTCACCTCTCAGGCCGTGACGCCGGCCGCGTGCAGGAGCGCGCGCTTGACCGCGGTCTTCGCCACCTGCACCTTGTACGCGTTCTGGGTCATGGGGGTGGCCGCCGCGAGGGCCGCATCGGCCGCCTTGGCCGCTGTCGCCTCGTTGAGCGTCTGTCCCTTCAGCACGGCTTCCGCTTCGGGCGACCGCCACGGAATCGGCGCCACTGCCCCGAGCACCACGCGAGCATCGCTCACCGTCGTTCCCTGCAGTTGCAGCGCCACCGACGCGAACGCAATCGGCCAGTCGTGCGAGCTACGGAAGCGCACCTCGTACGTGGCGCTCTTGATGGCCTTGGCCGCCGGCAGGATCACGTGGGTGAGGAGTTCATCGGGACGCAGCGACGTCTCGCCAAAGAGATTACGTTCCGGCAGCTCGAAGAATTCCTCGGCCAGCACCTCCTTCTCGCCGCGTGGTCCGGCGATGCGCAGCTTGGCGCCGAAGGCCACGAGCGGCACGGCCAGGCTCGATGGATGCACGATGTGGCACGGACCGCCGCCGAGGATGGCGTGGAACTGGTTCTCGCCGTCCACCGAGTAGCACCGCGCGCCGCCCTTCTTGAGGCACGGGAAGTCCTCGTTGCGGAAGTACCAGCACCGCGGCCGCTGCATCAGGTTGCCGCCGACGGTCCCGAGGTTCCGGATCTGCGGCGTGCCCACTTCGGCGGCAGCCTGCATCAGCGCGCCGTACTGCGACGTGACCGCGCCGTGGGCCTGCAGGTCGACGAGCCGCACCGCTGCACCGATGCGCAGCCCGCCGTCCGGTGTCGCCGCGATGGTGGCGTCGAGCCCCTTGACGTTCACCAGTCGATCCGGCGTCGCGATGCGGTCCTTGAGCAACGAAACCAGGTCCATGCCCCCGGCCAGCGGCATCACCTTGCCGCGCTCGCGCCCGAGGGCCGCCAGCGCCTGCTGCTCGTTGGCAGCCTTGACGTATGCAAACGGCTTCACAGCGTGCCTCCCGCGCGTTCACCCAGGGCGGTGATGACCTTCTGCGGTGTCAGCGGGATGCTGCGCACCCGCACGCCGATGGCGTTGGCCACGGCATTCGCGATGGCGGCGGCCGTCGAGATCGTCGGCGGTTCGCCGATGCCGATGACCCCGCGTTCCGGCTGGTTCATGAGCATGATGTCGATCTTCGGGATGTCGCTCATCCCCGGCACCATGTACCACTCCATGTTCGGGTTGACCTGCGCCGCGGTGTTGCGGTCGAGGATGCGATCCTCGTACAGCGCGTAGCCGACGCCCATGATCATGCCGCCGATGCACTGGCTCTCGGCGGTGAGCTGGTTGACGATCAGGCCGCAGTCCTGGACGCACAGGATGCGGTCCACCTTCGCGACGCCCGTCTCGACGTCGACCGAGACTTCGGCAAACTGCACGCCGCTCGAGCCGCTCGCGGAGAGTCCGGCCTCCCAGGCGGCGTTGACCGACACCGGCGTCGTCTGCAGCCGTTTGCAGGCATCGGCCCATGACAGCCCCTTGGACGGGGCGTCCCTGGCGTGGACGCGACCATTGCTGGCCGTGACCTGCGCCGCCGGCACCCCGATCGCCGGCGCTACACGCGTGGCCAGTTCCTGCAGGGCCTTGCTGACCGTCACCCGGATCGCCGGCGACACCGCCGGCGCGGTCGTCGAGCCGCCGCTGCCGCCGCTGAACGGGTAGTTGCTGTCGCCGATCTCGACCTTGATGTCCTTCACCTGAAGGCCCAGGGTCTCTGCCGCGATGACGGCGATCAGCGTCCGTGTGCCGACACCGAGGTCCTGCGTGCCGCAGCGCACGACGACGCCGCCATCGGGGAGAATTTCACACTGGGCCTGCGTGCCGCGACCGCCGCCGCCCCACCGGTTGGCCGCGCAGCCCATGCCGCGCTTGATCGGTCCCGGCGCAGGATCGCCGGTCGCGTGTCGCTTGTCCCAGCCGAACTTCGACGCGCCGACCTTGAAGTACTCGCGCCACATCGCGTTGGGCGCCTGCGGCGGGAGGTTCCGGATGCGGAACTCGATCGGGTCCATCTTGACGCGGTCCGCGAGCTCGTCCATCAACATCTCGGTGATGAAACAGCCCTGCGGATGACCGGGTGCGCGCATCGCCCGCTGCTGGCCCGCATTGATGTACACGTCCTTGTGGACGCGCCGGCGATTCGGGAACGTGTAGATGTACGGTAGCGGGAATCCGGACGACGCCCCGGCGCCGCCGGTGCCCCAGGTCTCGGCATCGAATGCGGTGAGCATGCCGTCGGCCGAGACGCCCGCCTTGATCTTCGCGTAGGCCGAGGGCCGGTTGCCGGCCGCCAGGTGTTCCTCCCGGCGATCGAGCATCAACTGGACCGGTGCCTTGGCCTCCTTCGCGAGGCGCGCGCACGCGATCCCCTGGACGTCGGGTCCGAACTTGCTGCCGAAGCCGCCGCCCATGTGCTCGGTGATCACGCGGACGTTGGCCTGCGGGATACCGAGGCTGGTGGCGAATCCTTCGCGGGTGCCGTGCACGGCCTGCGTGCTGACCCACGCCGTCAGCTTCTCGCCTTCCCACTCGCAGACGCAGCCGTGCGTCTCGAGCGACACGTGCGTTTGCACTTGCGTGTTGTAGGTCTGCTCGACGACGTGAGCGGCCGCAGCGAAGCCGGCCTGGAGGTTGCCCTCTTCCTCGGTCTGCGAGGCCTTCACGTTGCCGCCGTCGAACACCGGCGGCGCCTCGGGCCGCAAGGCCTGCTCGACCGACGCGAGGAATGGCAGCACTTCGTATTCGACCTTGATCGCGCGGGCGGCGTCGCGCGCCTGATCCTCGGTCGCGGCGGCCACGGCGGCCACTTCATCGCCGACGTACATCACCTTGCCACCGGGCTTGGCGATGGTCACCGCCGCCTTGACGCCCTTCATGGCCAGAGCCGGCGCGAGGTCGATCGAGGTGATGCGGGCGTGCGGATGCGGCGACCGCAGGATGCGGCCATACAGCAGGCCGGGTCGCTTGACGTCGTACGAGTACTTTGCGCGCCCCGAGACCTTGAGCGGGCCGTCGATCCGGTTGACCCGCGTGCTCAGGATCTTGCGTTCCTTCGGCCACGCGTACGGCGAATTCGGGTTCGCACTCGCCGGCAGGTTCACCTCGGCGACCTGGTCGCCGGCGATCGGACTGTCGATGGGCACCATCGGTTCGTCAGCCACGGGTGCCTCCCTTCACCGCCAACGCGGCTTCGAGCAGACGCACATAGGTGCCGCAGCGGCAGATGTTGCCGTCGAGCGCCTTGCGCGCCTGCGCGGGTGTCGGATTGGGCGTCTCCTCGAGCAGCGCCACGGTGGACATCACGAAGCCCGGCGTGCAGAAGCCGCACATCGTGCCGTCCTTCTCGAAGATCGCCTGCTGCACCGGGTGCAGGACGGTGCCCTGGGTGAGCCCCTCGATCGTCCTGATGTCGGCGCCCTCGGCGTCCACCGCGAGTACCGAGCAGGCATACGCGGTGCGCTTGTCGAGGATCACCGTGCAGGCGCCGCAGGAACCGCGATCGCACACCCGCTTGGCACCCGTGAGGTCGAGTTGCTGCCGCATCGCGTCGAGCAGCGTCGTTCGCGGCTCGACGGTCACGGTGCGCTTCTGGCCGTTGATGGTCAGGGTCAGCGGCGCCGCGTCCGGGCCGATGACGGCAGCCGTCTGCGCGTCGGCGGTGTCGGGCGCGATGGCGGCGGCCACGACGGGGGCGACGCCAACCGACTTGAGAAAGGTGCGTCTGGAGAAGTTCGGGCCGGACGCCGACGCCTCCGCGGTGGCGGAGAGAGAGCCCTCGCCGGCCGGGCGTGAACGCGTGTGTTCGGACACGAGTACCTCGCTGTTGAGTGAACTGGAACGTGCTGTCGAAGGCCTAGACTACCACCACGGAATTCAGAATTCAGAATTCAGAATTGAGCGCGCGTCCGGCCAACGCCTGGCTCCCGCGGCGGCACTCGGGATCCCACACACGCCCGACCCGGACCCATCAGTACAGAGGAATTCAGAATTCAGAATTCAGAATGCAGCGCGGGTCGGAGCACCGTACGCGCTCCGCGGGGGCGTCCTTCCCCGCTGCAGAACTCAAATTGTCTGCAGACCCGGCACCGGACGCGTTCCGTGGGAGGCGCAACAGCTTCCGAACTCAGAATGCAGGGCTACTTGGGCTCAGTTGAGCCTTTACCCACCGCCTGGTACTTCCGCGGAGCGCGTACGGTGCCCGGACCCGCCCTCAATTCTGAATTTTGAACTCATAATTCACTGCGTGCCCCCCGAGGCGAAGTCGACACGGCCCCGGGCGCTGACGCCGCCGCAGTTGCTGATCCTCAGCTTCCTCGGTCTTGTCGTCACGGGCACGCTGCTGTTGTCTCTGCCATGGGCGGGATCGACCGGTACCCGCATCGCCTGGTACGACGCGCTGTTCACTGCGACGTCGGCAGTCTGCGTGACCGGCCTCATTGTCGTCGACACGTCGCTCGACCTCTCGCTCTTCGGTCAGGTGGTCGTGCTGCTCCTGATCCAGGCCGGCGGTCTCGGCTACATGACCTTCTCGACCCTCGTCGGCGTCGCGCTCGGCCGCCGCATCACGCTGCAGGAGCGACAGACGCTCGTCGAAGGGCTGAACGCATTCAGTCCGGAGGAAGTGGTGAGGTTCGCCCTCGGCGTGTTCCGTGTGACGGTGATCTTCGAGGTCGTGGGTGCGACGGTGCTGGGCGCATGGTGGGCGGGCACGCATGGGCTGGCGCGCGGCGCCTGGCTCGGCGTCTTTCATGCCGTGTCGGCGTTCAACAACGCCGGGTTCTCGCTCTTCTCGGACAACCTGGTCGGCGCCACGAACCAGCCGCTCGTCCTGATCACGGTGTCCGTCCTGGTCATCCTGGGCGGCCTCGGTTTCTTCACCATCCTCGAGCTGGGCTCGATTCGGCGTCGGGCGCTGCGACTCTCCCTGCACTCGCAGTTGGTCATCGTCGCGACCGGCATTTTGCTCGTCGGCGGGACGATCGCCATCTACTTTCTGGAACGCCGGAACCCGGCCACGCTTGGCGCCCTGCCAATGGGGCAGGCCTGGGTGGCGGCGTGGTTCCAGTCGGTCGTCACGCGCACGGCTGGCTTCAACTCCATCGCGATCGGCGCCTGCCGGCCAAGCGCGCTGTTTGTGATGATCATCCTGATGTTCATCGGTGCGGCGCCAGGCAGTACCGGTGGTGGCGTCAAGGTGAGCACGGTGGGTGTGATCCTGGCGGCGCTATGGGCCACGGCGCGCGGCGAGTCGGACGTCGTCATCTTCAGGCGGCGCATCCCGCCCGAGCAGATCGCCAGGGCCTTCCTGATCTGCCTGGTCGCCTTCCTGGCAGTCAACGCACTCGCGGCCGTGCTGCTTGCGCGCGAGGGCCGGCAACTCCTGCCAACGCTGTTCGAGGTGGTGTCGGCGTTCGGCACGGTCGGCATGTCGACGGGCGAAGGCGCGAGTCCCCTGAGCTTGAGCGGGCACTTCAGCGTGTCGGGACGGCTCCTGATCAGCGCGATGATGTTTGCCGGCCGCATCGGCCCGCTGACGCTGCTGATGGCCGTCGCGCGGCGCGGCGAATCCTCTCGTCTGCGGTACCCGGAAGGAAAGGTGTTGATTGGATAGTTGAAATTGCAGAATTTCACATTTCACAATTTCAGCGCCTCCGCCAACCGTCGTCGCGCCGAAGTGGCATGAACTTCTGCAATTCTGCAATTCTGGAATTACCGTGATCCGCCCATGTCCAAACGTCTCTATGCAGTGATCGGTCTCGGCCGGTTCGGCTCGGCAGTGGCCTCAACGCTCGTGTCACTGGGGCAGGACGTGATCGGCCTCGACGACAACGAGGACCGCGTCCGCGAGATCGGCGAGCTGACCACCCACGCGCTGCAGATCGACGCCACCGACATCCGGGCGCTGCGTCAGGCGGGCGTGAACGCGGCGGATGTGGCCGTGATCTCGATCGGGGAAAACATCGAGGCGAGCCTGCTGGTGGTGATGCAGGTGAAGGATCTCGGCGTGCCGCACATCATCGCCAAGGCCGTGACGCCCTTGCATGGCCGGATCCTGGAGAAACTCGGCGTCACCCGGGTCATCTTCCCCGAGCGCGAGATGGCCGAGCGCACCGCTCGGAGCCTGGTCATCCCCAATGCGCTGGACTACATCACGCTCTCGTCGGACTTCTCGATCGTGGAGGTGACGGTGCCCACGAAATTCGTGGGGCAGACACTGCGCAGCATCGAGCTGCGCGCCAGGTACGGCCTCACGCTCGTGGCCATCAAACGGCAGGTCGCCGGCAAGGAGGAAACGCTGGTCTCCCCGCCGGCCGATCAAGTCCTGCTCGAGGGCGACATCGTCGCGTTGCTCGGAAAAAACGAGATGCTGGCGCGGATCGAGACGATTCGTTAGGGGGCGCAAACACGAGTCGGGCACCGGGCGCACCGGGCACCGGGCCCCGAATCCACCTTCGCCGAGGCTCCGATCGACAGGTCAAGTCGCCGTACGTCGACCCACGGCCAGGAATCGGCAATCAGGCGCCGAGGTCCCGAAGTGCACTCGACATTCCAGCATTCCCGGCATTCCAGCATTTCCGGCAATTCCGCCAAGGGCCGGCTGCCGGCCCTCGTCGGCGCTACCGCTGTCGTCGACGACGCAGGTACGACGCGCCGAGGAGCCCGGCCCCGAACAAGGCCAGGACCGTCGGCTCCGGAACGGTTTGCCCCGATTCGTCGTCGCAGTCGGCATCCACGCAGGTTGCGATGCCGACACCGGCCAGGCCCTGCGCAGCCGGGGTGCTGACGCCCTGGTAGCGGACGAAGAAGTCCGTGAGCGCAACCGACGCCGGCAGCGCGACGAATTTCAGCGTCAGCGTTGCCAGTCCCGATTGTCCTTCGGCGATGCCGCCCTGCCCGGATTCACACCCCGAGCTGCTGCCGTTCTTCAAGCAGACATCGGTGGGCCCGCCAAGCGCGGAGGCGAGGCCGTGCGCGTGCACCGTATCGTCGAGGACGACCTTCGAGAACGCGCCGCTCACCGACGTTCCGGGGATGGCGTCGCCGTCGACGTTGAAGCCGAGCGCCGTGATGCGCGAGTGGTAGTCAGGCGCGGTGCTCGAGGTGTTGGCGATGTCGACGCTGAACACGATCGACGTGCCTTCCCACTGTGTGACCGTGAACCTGGCCTGCGCCGACAGGAACGGATCGGCGCCGACGGTGATGTTGCCGGTGCTGCCGTTCAGGCCGACCGTGAAAGAATCGCCCACCGCGTACATGATCGGCGCGCCGGTGGCGGATGCGGCGCACATCAGGACAATGGGGACGACGAGGGACAGCTGTCTCGGCAGATGCATGCACGGCTCCTGGCTGGCCGCCGAACGCGCACCGCGCCCGGCTCGACGCCTGTCAGGCAATCGGCCGGCACGCTGTGGGATTGAATGCCCGGTTGACGGCCGGTTCCATTCCCAAAAGCGAAAGGCCCCAGACGAGCGCTGAGCGCGTCGTCCGGAGCCTCGCAGGCTGGGGAGCCGACCGTAGAACGGCGACTTACCGCTTGCGGCGAGCCGCCACCCCGGCGCCGAGCATGCCGATACCGAGGAGCGCCATGGACGTCGGCTCGGGCACATCGGAGTCGCTGCCGCAATCGGCTTCGTCGTCGACGCAGCCGCGGCCGACGCCCGAACCGGAGCCGCTCTGGCCCTGCGGGTACACGATCGCCTGGTAGCGGACCGCGAAGTTGCTGAAGCTCACGCCCGGCACGATCGACGAGCCGAAGTTCAGCGTCAGGTAGAAGTCGCCGGAGGTGCCCTGCGCCACACCACCGTTGCTGGCGTGGCAATTGTTAGGCTGGCCGTTCTTCACGCAGACATCGAAGTTATCGTTGATGCCGTGCGGCTGGAAGTCGCCACCGATCACGTCGGTCGTGAAGATGCCGGTGACGTCGGCGCCGATTGCTGCCGGATCGAGGTCGAACCCCATGCCGGTCACGCGCGAAACATAGGGTGACTGCGTCGTGTTGGTGACGGTGACCTTCAGCGTGAGCGAGTTGGCCCCGTAGGCCTGTACGAGGAACAGCGCGCTCGACGTCAGCCACGGATCCACGCTGGTGTTGATGTTGTCGTCGCTGCCGTTGAAATTGACGGTGAAGGTGTCGCCGACCCCGTCAACGATGACGGCGGCGTTGGCCGAGACGGGCGAGAGCGCCCAGAGGGCCGAGAGCGAGAGAATGGAAAACGTCTTACGCATTGTGAGAACAGTCCCTGGCCCAATCGGACCCGCATGAAGGGCATCGTCTGGGGTCGATGCCGAGTTGCCCTTGTCAATGGCAACCCTCGTGCCACAGCTCAACGAGTGCTGTTTGGCGCGGATTGTTTTGAATGCGCCGACATTCGGGGTGGGAGGCGCGGTTGAAGTCGCTGGCCCTGGGACCTTTTGCGGTCGGCAGCGGGTAGAACTTGCGAGACCGAGGTCAGGGCACGTCCACGCGCATGTACGCAGGTGCAGGGTCGGTCAGCACGGTGACCTCGTCGGATTGGAGCGACTGAACCCCTGCAATGTTGAATGCCCGGATGGCGAAGTAGTAGCGTGAGCCCCACGCCAGGCTTGTCACTTCGTGCGTGGTCGCTGTCGCGTCCAGCGTCCACGACTGCGTGTAGACGCCCGGCGACGGGCCCCAGACCAGAACGTACCCGGCGAGGTCGGCTTCTGGATTCGGATCCCATGCCAGCCGCACGCTTGGCGATGCGGCAGGGGTGGCCGGCGGTGGAGGCGCTGGCGCGGTGCCGCCCGGCTCGTACGCCTCGATTTCCACGATGCGGCTGTACCCGGCGAGGGCGCCCGTCACCAGGACACCGATGCTCGTGGTGGTCAGCGGTCTGAAGTTCACCTCACGCAGCACCTGGCGATTGCCCGCGATTGCGCCGCCAGGAACCTCCTGCCACTGCGCGCCGTCCCAGTACTGCAGCGAGAAGTCAGAGAGCCCGAACAGGGCGAACGTCAGGCCGGCGCCGGGGTCCACAGGGTTGGCGTAGTCGTCCTGCACGGTCGTTACGATGATCCTGTCGATCGTCCTCGCCCCCGCGAAGTCGACCCGCAGCCAGTCTGGGAACTGGTCGACGGTGTCGTCGGCCCAGACGCCACCATTCTCCCAGTTGGTGCCCGTCCGATCGCCATCAATCGCGCCGGCGGGCGGGTAGAAACGGCCGCCGCTGTACACGCTGGAAGCCGACGCCCTTGCCCCTGCTCTGGCCAGGGCGACGTTTTGACCACTGGCCGGCAGCGGCATGGCTGCCATCAGGAGCAGCGTGAACAAGAGCGAACAATTGACCAAGGACCGTGTACGCCTCTCCTCCAGCATGTCGTCTTCGTGCCCCGGGTAGCAACCGCGTGAATCGTGACGCCGAGAAACAGAAACGCCGGCTCTCTGGAAGGAGAGCCGGCGCTGGTACCCTCGCCCCGAGGCGAGAGAACGCTTACTGTTTGCGGCGGCGGGCCAAGCCCGCACTGAACAGGCCGAGGCCGAGGAGAGCCATCACGGTAGGCTCGGGCACGTCGGGAGTGTCTGGGATGTTGTCGCAGTTGGCGTCCGGAGCGACGCAGGCCGTGATCTTGGCACTGCCGCCGCCCGGAGCGATCGCCTGAATGTGCGCGAAGCCCAGGTTGGTGAACAGGTTGGCTAAGATGTTGATGTTGGCCGTTGCCGAGTCGAGGTTGAACTGTACGGCCTCACCAGCCTCGAATCGGCCGCCGCCCTGATTACTGTTCTGATAGTCGAAACCGACGTTCAGCGCCTGACCACTGTTGTCGTTCTGAGTCGGGGCAAAGCTGAGACTCGGCTGCGCCACCGTTCCGGTCAACGCACTGAACGCTGCGATGATCGTGTTGGCCGGCAAGCCGCCCGTGTAGAACAGGCCCAGCTCGTCGATGAAGCCGTTCGTATTGTTGGTAATGACCAGACGCGTCTGGTCGGCGGACCACTGGGTCAAATCCACCCTCACCGAGCCCGTGAGAGTGCCGCAAGCGCCAGTGTAGCAATCGCCAATGTAAATTGTTGCCGCGTTCGCGGTGGTGGCCAGGCCACCGATCGACAATGCCAGCGCTAAGGCGCCGGCGGTGAAGTTAGCGTTCTTCATAAAGTCTATGTCCTCCCGTAACGCGTCCGACGGACCCAAGAGCGGTTCTGTCAGGCCTCCCCCGAGGCACGGACGCACTGCCTGATAATCTAAGCACGCCACATGCCATAAGATAGCTGGACGCAAGTGCTTTGTTTGCAGTCGTTTTGTTTTGTCGGCAGCAGGTGGCCTGCTGAAAAGTCACTCGCCTTGGCGACTTAAGCCGGCTTTGCAATGGAAAGTTGTGCGGTGGTACGCTCGGGCTTCCCCCCCGCAGGAGTCGCCGATGACCTCTCGACGGCAGTGGAGGCGGTGGCACGGTGGCGCCCGGCTCGACGGTATTGTCACCCCAGCCGCCGCCGTTCTCCCAACTGGGCCCATTCGATCTCCATCAGTCGGATAGCAATCGGGTGAATCGTGACGCCGCGAAACTACAACGCCGGCGCCCACAGGGCGCCGGCGTTGCGTGATTCGAGGAGAGGCTGGGGGCAGCTACTTGCGGCGGCGAGCGATGCCCGCGCCGAGCAACCCAAGACCCAGGAGCAACATCGACGTCGGCTCCGGGACATCGCCCGGGTCGCAGTCCGTGGTGCACACCGTGGGTCCCAAGCGAACCTGCTGCACATCGGAGACCACGTCCAGTCCACTTGAGACGAAGAAGCTCATCGACGAGAATCCCTCCCCTGCGCTGCCGGTGATGGTGAAGAAATTCGCACCATTGCCGAGCGCGAAGGTCGTGGGCAGCGTCGACCCACCGGGAACGCCCACGAAGTAGACTGACCCACTCAGCCCGTTGATGACGTCGATATTGAGGACGATCTTGTCAAACGTCGCAGGTGCGACTGTGCCAATTGTCAGTTGGCTGAACCCGCCATCGCTGCCGACCACCCTCGCCTGACCGCCCGCGTCAAAGAAGATGTTCTCGTCGCTGGTGAAATTCACCAGGAAACTGTGATCCGTATTCAAGCACCCAGTGATGGTGAGGGACGGACCGTTCGCTCCCCCAGTACACGCCGCCGACACGACATTGTCGGTACCGATGTTGGAAACACCGGGCGTGACGATGAGAGCAGCTTCCGCACTCGTCGTCAGCCCGCCCGCTCCGAGCGCCAGCACCAATGCGCCTGTTCCAAAGAAGTTTTTCATGGATCCTTTTCCTCCCGTAACGCGTCTGACGGATCCGAAGCGGTTCCATCAAGCCTCCCCCCGAGGCACGGACGCGTATGCCTGGTAAGTGAAGCACGGGACATGCCATCCGGTTGCGGCACGCAAGTGTTTTATTTACAGTAGTTTGCGTTTGTAGCCAGCAAGTGGTCAGCCCAAAAGGTCATTCGTCTTGGCGACTTAAAACCGGCTTCGCAAAGGACAGTTGCGCCGTGGTACGCTCCGGCTACCCCTGCAGGAGTCGCCGATGACCTCTCGACGTGCTTTTCTTTCCCGCCTCGGATCTTCGGGATCGCTCGTAGCGGCCGCGCTCAACAGCAACGGCCTGGCGCTGATGGCCAGGGCCGCCGAACAGGTGCGTGGCCGGTCCGCTGCCGACATCGCCGCCGACGAAGATTTCTGGCGCGAAGTCCAGCTGGGCTTCACTCTTGACCGCACCGTCATCAACCTCAACAACGGCGGCGTCTGTCCCAGCCCCCGCGTCGTCCACGAGGCCTTCAAGCGGTATCTCGACCACGCCAACCAGGCGCCCGTCTTCAACATGTGGCAGGAGCAGGAACCCAACCTGGAGCGGGTGCGAGCCGGCCTGGCACAAGATGCAGGCTGCGATGTCGAAGAACTCGCAATCACCCGAAACGCAAGCGAGGCCCTCCAGATCGCGCAGCTCGGCATCGACCTGAAGGCGGGCGACGAGGTCGTCACCACAACCCAGGACTACGGGCGCATGCTCGACACGTGGGAGCAGCGTGCTCGTCGTGATGGCATCACGCTGACGAAGATCTCGTTCCCGGTGCCACCGCCCTCGATGGCGGATCTGACGCAGCGCCTCGAACGCGCGCTGGGTCCGCGAACGAAGGTCCTGCACTTCTGCCACATCACCAACCTCACCGGGCAAATCTTCCCGGTGACCGACATCTGCAGAATTGCCCGTGTTCGCGGCATCCAGACCATCGTCGACGGGGCGCACGCGTTCGGGCACTTCCCGTTCGCGATCCGTGACCTGGGCTGCGACTACTACGGCACGAGCCTGCACAAGTGGCTGCTCGCCCCGATCGGGACCGGCTTCCTCTACGTGCGACGCGAGCGGATTCCCGATCTGTGGCCGCTCACGCCCGCAGCCGGGAGCAAGGCGGGCGACATCCGCAAGTTCGAGGAGATCGGGACCCACCCGGCCGCGAACCACAACGCCATCGCCGAAGCGCGCGTCTATCACCACACGATCGGTGGCGAGCGCAAGATCGCACGGTTGCGCTACCTGCGAGATCGCTGGATGCGCCGCCTTGCCGACCACCCCAAGGCCAGGATCCTCACCAGCTTCGACCCGGCCCAGAGCGGCGCGATAGGCAACGTGTCCACGCCGGGCCTCGACCCCGCGCGCCTCGCAGCCCACCTCTACGCGCAGCACCGCATCATCGTCACGCCGATCAAGCATGCGGAGTTCGAAGGCATGCGCGTGACGCCCAACGTCTACACGACGCTGGAGGAAGTGGATACGTTCGCGACGACGATGGAGCGGATTCTCGAGAAGGGGCTGCCGGCCACTGCGTAATGACCGATGCCTGACGCCTCATGCCTGATGCCTGATGGGTCCACGCCTCATGCCCATGCGCCGCCGGCCGCTCCGGCGTTCCCTGTCGGCGTTCGGCGTTCGGCGTTCAGCGTTCGTCTGGTCCCGTTCTCCCGGACTACCCAACGAACCGGTACCCGAGGCCGTGGACGGTGAGCAGGAACTGCGGGTGCCGCGGGTTCGGTTCGATCTTCTGTCGTAGCCAGGCGACGTGCACGTCGACGGTCCGCGTCGACGGCATCGCGTTGTAGCCCCAGACTTCGTTGAGCAGCTGATCGCGCGAGATGACCTCGTTGCGGTGCTCGATCATGTATCGCAGCAACTGGTACTCGCGGGCCGAGAGTTCTATCGGATCGGCACCGCGGAACACCTCGGCGCTGCGAAAGTCCATCCGCACCTCGCCGAACTGGTATCCCTCCGCGGCGGGCGTCGTCGCGGGCGGCGTGGTGCGTCGCCGCAGGCGCGCCTCGATGCGCGCGAGCAGCTCCATCATCTCGAATGGCTTGGAGAGGTAGTCGTCGGCGCCGAGCTTCAGGCCGACGACGGTGTCGACCACCTGGCCACGCGCGGTGAGCATGATGACCGGCGTCTCGAGGCCACGTTGCCGCAGGTCGCGCAGTACGTCGAAGCCGTTCTTGCGCGGCAGCATCACGTCGAGGAGTACGAGATCGAACTCACCCGTCGCCGCCTTGTCCAGGCCACTCTGGCCGTCGGCGGCCGTGTCCACCTCATAGCCCTCGCGCCGCAGGCGATCGGACAGGGTGAGCTGCAGCCCGGGTTCGTCCTCTACGAGCAGGATGCGCGCGGAGTCGCTCACGAGGCGTGACCGCGGCGATCGAGGCGTGCATCGACGGCGGCCAATGTAGCGTCGGCGACGACGGGAGCTGTAGCTGTCGCTTCCGGCGCCGACGGAATTAGCAGCGTGAAGGTGGTGCCGCGCGAAGTGCTTTGCACCTTCACGCGTCCGCCGTGCTGACCGACGATACGGTCGACGAGGCTGAGGCCGAGCCCACTGCCATGCACGCCGCCGTCCAGCGCATGCTGGCCGCGGTAGAACGGCTCGAAGATGCGCGGGACGTCGGACTCGGGAATGCCGGTGCCGTGATCGGAAACCGCGATGCCGACCATGCGACCATCTGCCGGCGCGATGCGCACGCCAACCCAGCGGTCCATGCCGCCGTACTTGACGGCATTCGAGATCAGGTTCTGCACCGACCGGGCCAGTGCGGCGTGATTGGCGCGCACCAGGAGCGGCTCGTCGGGTGTCTCGAAGTCCACGCGCGCGTCAGTCTGCGACAGCAGTGGCTCCGACGAGTCGATGGCCGCCTGGACCACTTCCACGGCGGCGACTGGCCGGACGTCGAGCGTGCGTCCCGCGTCGAAGCCGGCAAACTCCATCACCTGCTCGACCATCTCCGTGAGCCGTCGACCCTCGTCGGCAATCAACTGGCCGTACCGCTGCACCTGGTCCTTGTCCGCGACCACCCCATCGGCCAGGTTTTCCGCCGCCGACCGGATCACCGCGAGTGGGGTACGCAGTTCATGCGACACGCCAGCGACGAATTCCATCTGCTGTGCGGCCAGGGTGCGGGCACGCGCATTCGAGATCACCAGCATGCCGATGCTCGCGCCAAGCAGCAGCAGCACGCTCGAACTCACGAACAAGTTGCGACGGCGGGTTGAGGCGACTACTGCCTCGAGCGACCCGGCCTGGTGCGCGAAGTCGGCACGCCACAGTGGCTGGCGCTCGGGACGACGAGGATCGCCATCGGTGGCGCGCTCGCGCTGTACGGTCACCATCACGTTTCCGGGGGGCAGCACGCGGGCCGCGTCCTCCACCGGCGACGGCGCGCCAGGCGCTCCGACGCCCGACGCATTCGACGAGGGCGCTGCCGTCTGGCCCGTTCGTGGCTGCTGGCCGCGACGATCGTCGACGACAACGAAGCGGTTGAACTCGCGCAGCCGAACGTCGAAGAAGTCTTCGGACGCGTCGGGGGCGGCGATGGCGCAGCGCGACGCCTCGGCGTCCGAGCAGAACACCTGCGCCTTGCTGGCGCGGTCGACGATCGACACCCGGTATGCCGCCGCGCGCGCATCGCCGAAATGCCGCTTGAGCAACTCGGGCAGGAACGTCTCGCGCATGTACGTGGTGTCCAGCACGACGATGGTGTAGTCCCAGGGCCGCTCGTCGCGCGAGAACACGATCGCGCCGCCAGCGTTGACGATGGGGACGGGCGGCCGGGGAATCACGAGGGCGGGACCCTCGCTTGCCACAGGGGGCACGAAGCTGATGGGACCGCGGTCGAACGTCGGCTCGGGCATGGTGCGCAGGCGAGCGGTAATCGGCGTCAACTCGGCTGGGAGCGCCGGGATCGACACGAGTGCCTCGCGCTCCCTGTCGTATCGCGACACCGATAGGAGACCGGCCGTGTCGCCATGAGGCGGCAACGACACCACGTAGATCTGCCGGACGAGGCCGGGGTGGGGTGCGGTCGTGAACCAGCGCTGGAAGTGGCCGACGGAGTCAAAGGCGGTGACTACCGGCGAAGGGCCGCGATCGGCCTGTAGCCAGAAGTACGCTCGCGTCAACTCGCGATCGAACTCCTGAGTGAACTGCGTGACCTGCGTGCGCAGGCTCGTCTGCATGCGGTTGCGCTCATCGGCGCTGATCTGGCCGAGCCATCGCCACTGCAGCGAGGCGAGCGCGAGCAGCAACGCGGCAAGCACACCCGCGAGCACGAGCGGGCCCCAGGACCGCAGAGCGGAAGGCATGAACCGAATCTAGCATCGCGGCGGGGCGCCGCGTGGCCAAAGCCGCCAGATTTTACGTGCTTAACACGAAAGGGCCGGCCTCCCGTGGGAAGACCGGCCCTTTCGTCATGCCTCATGCCTGATGCCTGATGCCTTAGGCCTCCGCTCTGAGCGAAGGCCCAAGGCCGACCGACGAAGGCCGATCGTGGTCCGTCCTACGACAGCAACCGGACGACGATGCGGCGGTTCTCGGCGCGGCCTTCCTTGGTCTTGTTGTCGGCGACCGGCTTGTCCTCGCCGTACGAAATCACGTTGATCTTGTGCAGCGGCACCTGGTGCGTCTCGTAGAGGTAGCGCTTGACGGCTTCGGCGCGCTTCATGCCGAGCTGCTCGTTGTATCTGGTGTCGCCCCTGCTGTCGGTGTGTCCCTCGATCTCGAAGTACACGCCCTTCGGGTCCGCCTGCAGGTCGGTAATCACCTTGTCCAGCGCGGCCTTGGCGTCATCGGGCAGCTCGGTCTTGTTGAACTTGAAGCCACCCTTGGCCTCGTTCAGCACGACCTCGTAGACGAGGCGGCGGCCGTTCTTGTCGATGGCATCGGCCTTCGACCCGGCCGAATCGGCGGCGGAACGGGCCGCTCCGGCTGCCTCACCGGCGGCGGCGGCGCGAGCGTCGGCGGCGCGAGCGGCGTCACCGGCGGCGCCGGCCTTCTGGTCCACCTCGTTGATGCGCTGCTGGTTCTTCTCGACATCGCCAGACAGGGTCGTGACCTTGCCGTCGACGTCTCCAACCTTCGTGTTGACGTACTTCTTGGTGGCGCAGGCGGTACTGCCGGTGATGGCAAGTGCGCTCACGGTCAGTGCGATCAGGGCTCGGTGCATCATGGTCGTTCTCCTCGGTATGTAAACGCTGGCTGTCCTAGTTGTTGCCGTTGACTGACGGCTGGGCGAAGTATCCGGAACGCGCGCGCACCTGCAGGTCCGGGTTGCGGGTACGCACAGCGACCTGGTGCCACCCCGCCCGAGTGGACGACTCGAACGCCAGCTGGTACTGGTGCCGGAGGTCCACCACGAGCCGGCGAGCGATCAGGCTCGTCTCGGCGGGTGTCGACGCGATCAACATGTCCCCGCCCGTCCAGTAGGCGAGGTTGGCGAGCCGCGTCGTGATGGGCTCACCGTCCGTGCGCAGCGGCTCCCCGCCGCGCTGCGGATTGTTGCCGGGCGTCATCACCACCACGACGTACACCGGGACGTCGATGGCGCTGGCGATGCCGGACACGGCCTCGACCGTCTTGGTGCTGACGGTGTCGAGTCCGTCGGTCACCACGATGACCGCGCGCCGCGGCGATGGCCGCGACTCGAGACGCGAGGCGGTTTCGCCGATCGCGTCGTACAGCGCCGTGGTGCCGTACGCGGACAGTCTGGGCAACGCGTCCAGCACCATGCTTGCGTTGCTCGTGAAGGGCTGCACTTCCTGCAGGTGCTGGTCGAACGCAAACAGGGCGACTTCGTCCTTGCCTGCGTCGAACCAGGCGAGGAGATGTCGAATCACCTCGCGCGCTGCGTCCAGGTTGTTGGACAGGTTCATGCTGCCGCTCTGGTCGACCAGGACACCGAAGGTCACCGGACCCTCGTCCGAGAAGCCGAAGTCGACGATGGGCCGGGCCGCACCGTTCTCGAAAATCTGGAAGTCGTCGCGTTTGAGGTTGCGCACCGGGCGGCCACGGCGGTCCTTGACGACCGCGTTGACCGAAACCAGACTCACGCTGCTGCGGAACGTCGGCACGCGTTGCTGCGCCAACACTGGTGACGTCACCAGTGTTGCGGCCAGCAGGCCGACGATTCCGTTCAGCCACGTCTGCTTCATGACAGCCCTCTCTACTTCAAGATGTTTGCCAGCCCCACGGTTCACGAAATGCTGGGGAGTTTCTCCGTTTCGCCCCAAGGCAGAGCAAAACAGTGTAATAAATGCACCGAGCGTGTAAGTCTTACGCTCCACTGGGTCGGTGAAGGCGTCCACGGACCTCGCCCACCGACATCGGCACGCGGCGCACGAGGAGAAACCTCGACTCCGTTGTCGTCGGCACGGGTCACATCCTGTAGGGCTACAATCCGGCCATGGCGCTCACCAGCACATCGTTGCCTGTCGCTGACCGTGTCAGCGGGTTCAGCTACGCGATCCGGAACATCGTGGTCGAGGCAAAGAAGGTGGAAGCCGCCGGCCGCAAGGTGGCGTACCTGAATATCGGCGACCCGATCCCGTTCGGGTTCGTCAGCCCGCCACATCTCGTCGAGGCGATCGCCGGGGCCATGCGGGACGGCCACAACGGCTACACGCCCTCGCCCGGAATCCTCGAGGCGCGCGTGGCCGTGGCCGACGACTTCACGTCCCGGGGGCTGGCCGTCGATCCTGAACGTGTGCTGCTGACCTCGGGCACGTCGGAGGGCATCGAGCTGACGCTGACGGCGCTGCTCAACGCCGGCGACGAAGTGCTCGTCCCGACGCCGACCTATCCGTTGTACACGGCGGTGATTGCAAAGCTCGGTGCGGTGGAGCGGTACTACCGGACCGATCCATCTCGCGGGTGGCTGCCGGACCTGGACCACCTCGCCACGCTGGTGACGCCGCGTACGCGCGCCCTGGTGGTCATCGACCCCAACAACCCCACGGGCGCGGTCTATCCGGCAGACGTGCGGCGGTCGCTGGTGGAGTTCTCGGAGCGGCACGGGCTGCTGCTGATTGCCGACGAGGTCTACGGAGACCTGGCCTACGACGGCCCCGTGGAGCCCCTCGGGCTGATCGATCCGGACGCGGCGATCATTTCGTACTCGTCGCTCTCGAAGGCCTATCTCGCGCCAGGGTGGCGGGCCGGCTGGATGGCCGTGGGCCGCACGCCTCGCCTCGACGGCCTGCTCGGCGGCCTGCGCAAGCTCGCCGATGGCCGCCTGTGCAGCCCGGGGCCGATGCAGTACGCCATCACCGCCGCGATGCGCGGCGACCGCACGTTCCAGGGTGCCCTTCGCGACCAATTGCGTGAGCGCGCCGACATCACGACCGCTCGCCTCAACGCCATTCCCGGCATGCGCTGCGTCCCCGCCCGCGGCGCGTTCTACGCAATGCCGCAGGTCGAACTCCCGGCCGGCAGGACCGACGTCGATTACGTGCTCGGCCTGCTGCGCGCCACCGGTGTGCTCACCGTCTTCGGGTCCGGCTTCGGCACCGATCCGGCCATGGGCGCCTTTCGTGTCGTGTTCCTCGCCGCTCCGGCGGAACTGCATCGCATCTACGATCTGGTGGCGGAGTTCACGGGCGAGTTCCTGGCCGGCCGCACGGCGTGAACCGCGGGCAGGACGCCGACAGGCCCCTCGGCTCTGCCGGATCCTCAGGGGACGGGTGGCTGCGCGGGGTCAGCGCCGTCCACGCGACGCTGCTCTACGCGCTCCTCGCGGTCGCCTGGACGTGGCCGCTGGTCACGGGGCTCGCCAGCGACGTGCCCTGGGATCTCGGCGATCCGCTGCTGAACTGCTGGATTCTCGCCTGGCACTTCCACCAGGCCGGGCGCGTCCTGCACGGGGATCTCGGCGCCTTGGCCGACTGGTGGCATCCCAACATCTTCCATCCCTCGTCGTACGCGCTCGGACAGTCTGAGCTACTGGTCGCGCAGGCATTGCAGGGCGCGCCGATCTACGCCCTGACCGGTAACATCCTGCTCACCTATAACCTGCTGTTTTTGTCGTCGTTCGTGCTCGCGGCACTCGGTGCGTTCCTGCTCGTGCGCAGACTCACGCGCGACGCGTTTGCTGGCGTTGTCGCCGGGCTGCTCTATGGCTTCGCGCTGTACCGCGTCAACCAGGGACCACACCTGCAGGTCCTGTCCTCGCAGTGGTTCCCCTTCGTGCTCTGGGGCCTGCACGAATGGTGGCAGCACGGACGCCTCAGGCACGCCGCGATGGCCGGTGTGGCCCTGGCACTGCAGAACCTGTCGAACGGCTATTTCCTGGTCTACGCCGCGCTCTGGCTGCCGCCGTACGTCCTGGCGCAGATCGCACTCCGTGGGCGATTGCGTGATCGTCGCGCGTGGCTCGGGCCCCTCGTCTGCGCGGGCGTCGGCATCGGGCTGACCGCGCCCTTTCTCTATCCCTACGCGCGGCTGCGCGCGCTCGGGCAGCCGCCACGGCCGATCGTGGCCGTCGTGCAGTACAGCGCCGATACCTACGCCTGGCTCACCGCCAACGAGCAACTGCGCTTCTGGGGATCGCGCCTAAAGACGCTCGTGCGCCCCGAGGGCGATCTCTTCCCCGGTGTCGTGCCGCTGATGCTGGTGCTCGTGGCCATCGCCCTGGTTGGCCTGCGACGCTGGCGTCAGTCGGCAGACGCCACCGGCGTCAACGGCCGCCATCGTGCGTCTGCCTTTGGCCGGCTTCGCGGTGTCGTCGCATCAGGCCTGGCGATCCTTGCCATCGGGCATGTCCTGGGGATTCTCGCGGCGCTGTTTGCAGGGCAGCAGCGCCTCTACCTCGGACCGGTGACGATCAGCATCACGGACGGCACACGCCTGCTCCTCGGCCTCGTGCTGAGCGCTGGGCTGCTGGTCCTCGTCTCACCTCGCTCCCGCGCCGTGCTCCGCGACGAACCGCAGCACCCGGTCGTTCTCTGGACGGTGCTCGGAGCGTTCACCGTGTGGCTGTCGTTCGGCCCCATCGTCCACATCGGCGCCCGCACGGCACGCACCTGGCCCTCGCTCTACGCCGCCGCGTACCGCGTCGTCCCCGGCGCGGATGCGTTGCGCGTACCGCCCCGCATCGCGATGGTGACGGCCCTGGCGCTGAGCGTGATCGGCGGGCTCGCGGTCGCGTCGCTCTCGCGGCGACGCGCGGGAGCGCTGGCGAGCGGTGTACTCGCCGTGGCTTTCGTCGCAGAGAGTTGGCCTGCCCCTGTGCCGGTGCGCCACACGTACGAGGCGTCGTACGGACAGGGCCGAGCCGAGCCGGTGCCGCCCAGGCCGTCGGACCACCCGGTCGCACGGGCAATTGCGGCCCTGCCTGCCGATGCCGTCCTCGTGGACCTGCCTTTCGGGGCGGTGCCGGACGAACTGTGGTGGCAGTACCTCTCGATCGGACACTGGCGGCGCCGGCTGAACGGCTACAGCGGCGACGTACCGCCGGGTCACCTCGCGCTGCAGCAGACGTTGGTCGACCTTCCCGGCGCCCTCGAGGGCGGCCCCGCCGCCGACACATTGCCGGACGCAGCCATGCAGGCCATCCGTACCCGCGGCGCCACCCACGTCCTGCTCCACCGGGACTCCTGGCCGTCCTCCCAGGCGCCCGATGCCCTGCGTCGCTGGCTCCTCCACAACGGCGCCACACGCCTCGCCCAGGTCGACACCACCGAAATCTGGCAGCTCCGGCGCTGACCGCCGACTCGACGGCGGCTGGTCCTCCCTCGGCCCCCGCTCCTCTTTCCTCCCTCCTCCGTCCTCCCTCCTCCCTCGTCCGTCCTCCTTCCTCCGTCCTCCGTCCTCCGTCCTCCCGTGTGTGTCCCCATGGCACACTGTTGGCGCATGTGCGTGTGCGGTAGGAGCACACCACCGGGAGGGCGCGTATGTTTCGAGCGGTTTTCCTGCTATGCGAGGGCGGCACCGGACTTGAAGACTCCAGGGCGGAGTCCTCGGAGCTCCATACCGCCATGGCCAGCCTGCTGCGCAAGTTCCGGACGCGTTCGTTGTCGAAGGGAGAACTGGCTATTCTCGCCTTCTTCATCGCGCAAGCACTGGATGCCGCCTTTACCTACTGGGGCGTGGCCCTGCACGGCCGCGACATCGAAGGCAACCCGCTGCTGGCCTCACTGATGTTCTCGATCGGTGAAGGGCCCGCGCTCGCCTCGGCCAAGCTCGCCGCGGCGGGGTGCGGCATGATCCTCCACCTCACGAATGTGCACCGGATCGTCGCCGTCCTCACGGCCTTCTACGTGTGTGCAGCCCTGCTGCCCTGGATGTGGGTGTTCACCTCTGTTCCTCACTAATTCAGGTCTCTGCCGCGACATTCAGAATTCACAATGCAGTGCGGGGCCGGCACCTCGACGCTGCCGCGGGAAGTCGGTGGAACACAGCAGGAATTCACTCGGCCGCAACGTTACAAATCACAATGCAGAGAGCGCGCTGCGGAGCGTGATGGTGGGCGGACCCGCGCTTCATTCTGAATTTTGAATTCTGAATTGCCTGAGGTCGCCTTGCTATAGTGAGCGGCGCCATGCGCAGCGATCCACTCGCGTATCTCGGAGACCAGCTCGAGGACCTCAGGACGCAAGGGCTCTACCGATCCCTGCGCATTCTCGAGAGCGAGGCGAAGGCCACCTCGGTCTATGACGGCAAGTCGGTCGTCAATCTCTCCTCCAACAACTATCTCGGGCTGACCACCCATCCCAGGCTGAAGCAGAAGGCGATCGAGGCCATCGAGCAGTTCGGCGTCGGATCCGGCGCGGTGCGCAGCATCTCCGGAACGATGGCGATGCACATGGAACTCGAGCGCCGCCTGGCCGAGTTCAAGCACACCGAGGCCGTCGTCGTCTTCCAGAGCGGCTTTGCCTCGAACGCCGGGACCGTGTCGGCCATCCTCACGCGCGAGGACGCGATCATCTCCGACGAACTGAACCACGCGAGCATCATCGACGGCGCCCGCCTCAGTCGCGCCACCATCAAGGTCTATCCACACGGCGACGCCGACGCCGCGCGCAGGATCCTCAGCGAGTTGCCATCCCGACAGCGCAAGCTGCTGATTACCGATGGCGTCTTCAGCATGGACGGCGATCTCGGTCCGCTGCCGGCGCTGTGCGACGCCGCCGAGGCCTACGGTGCGATCATGATGGTGGACGATGCCCATGCCAGTGGCGTGTTCGGCCGGAATGGCCGTGGGACGGTCGACCACTTCGGCATGCACGGTCGCGTCGACGTGCAGGTCGGCACCTTGTCCAAGGCCATCGGTTCGCTCGGTGGCTACGTTGCGGGTAACCGCAGCCTGATCGAGTTCCTGTATCACCGGGCGCGCCCGTTCCTGTTCTCCACGTCGCACCCGCCGTCGGTCACGGCCAGCTGCCTGGCCGCGCTCGATCTGCTCCTCGAGGAGCCGCAGTTGATCGACCGGCTCTGGGAGAACACCCGCTTCTTCAAGGACGGCCTGCAGGCGCTCGGTTTCGACACCGGCATCAGCCAGAGCCCGATCACGCCGGTCATGGTGGGCGATGGCGCCCGGGCCATGCAGTTCTCGGATCGTCTCTTCCAGGCGGGCGTCTTCGCGATGGGCATTGCCTTCCCGACCGTCGCGCGCGACAAGGCGCGCGTGCGCACCATCGTCTCGGCCGCCCACACGCGCGCCGAACTTCAGTTCGCCCTCGACGTATTTGGAAGCGTGGGCCGGGAGATGGGGATTGTCTGAAACGCCGAACGTCAAACGCCGAACGCTGAAACCGCGCACACTGAACGCTGAACCTCGAGCGCCGAACCCTGAAACGCCGAACCGGCGAAGGCCGATGGCCGAATGACGAAGGCCGACCAATCCAGTGGCGAAGCCGAAGTTTGGTGACCGCGCCCGGACGTTCATCGACGACTACACCCGCGATCTGACGGCGCGTGATCTGCAGCGCGTCTTCACGCGTGAGACGCGGGCGATGGTGTCCTTCTTCACGCAGGGCACGCAGCAGGCCGACGTCACCCAGAAGGACCTGCTGCGGCACCCGTTCCGCAACGCGCGCCAGTTCTTCCTCGCCTTCGCGATGCGGCTGACTGCGGCCCGCCGCATGCTCTACGCGGGCGCCGCGGTGCTGTTCGTGATCGGCCTGATCGACGGCCTCACGCCCGATCCCGGCGAGCCCCTGTGGGACACCGGCATCGTCAAGCTGCTCGTCGCATTCGGGCTGATCCACCTGATCCTGCTGCTCGAGGTCGCCGATCGACTCACGCTCAAGCACGAGCTGAACGTGGCGCGCGACATCCAGCGCGCGATGCTGCCCGCCGGCACGCTCACAGTCGGCACCATCGAGGCCCACGGCGAAACGCAGCCGGCCAACACCGTCGGCGGCGACTTCTTCGACATCCTGCCGCGCGTCGACGGCCAGGTGCTGGTCATCCTCGGCGATGTCGCCGGCAAGGGCACACCTGCGGCCCTCCTCATGGCCCTTTTCCTGGCCATGACCCGGACGCTGCTCGACGAGGCCCTGCCGCCGGCCGTTCTGGCCCTCCGCCTGAACGAGCAGCTCATGCGCCACTCGCCGCGATCGCGCTTCATCACCGCGTTCATCGCGCTGTTCGATCCGCGCACGAACGAGATGCGCTACGTGAATGCCGGGCAGAACCCACCCATGGTGCGCCGCGTGTCGGGGCGGCTGGAGTGGCTGCCACCCACCGGCATGGCACTCGGGCTCTCCCGCAAGGCGACCTACGAGGAGAACACCCTGACGCTGGGGCCGGGCGACCTGCTGCTGGCCTACAGCGACGGCATCACCGAAGCGGAATCACCCGCCGGTGTTGCGTTCGAAGACGAGGGATTACGCGTGCTGGCCGACCAGATGGGCGGGCTGAGCGCCGGCCTGGTCGCGCGCCGCGTGATCGATGAGGTCAAGGCCCATACCGACGACTCCGTGCTGTTTGACGACCTGACGGTGCTCGTCTGCCGTCGCCTGGATACGGAGGCGCCGCCGCCAATACCGATGGCGGATGGATCGAATAACGACGAACGCTGAACGCTGAACGCTGAACGCCGAAGCGAAAAGGCGAAGGTCCAAGGGAGAAGGCCGAAGGGTGGAGGCGTCGGTAGGGCCGGCTCTCCGAGCCCGGCCCATCGCCCTGTGCCCGGTGAGGTCTAGAATCAAGACTCAGACACGTTTGCCGGTCCGTCGGGCCGGGCCCGTCGCCATGCGAGCCTGCGCGGTGTTCCTCATCGTCATGGTGTCGTGGTGGGCCCCGCCCGCTGCGGCGCAGCCAGCCGACGCTGTCGGCGCGCTCCTCGTGCGCATGGAGCAGGCGCTCGCCACCGGCGCCGACGCGCCGACGCTGTTGCCTCTCTTCGACGAAGGCGCCGACCGCGCCCAGATCGATGCGATGGCCGACGAGTCGGCAGGCGACCGCACCACACGCGCGGTCGTCCGCGAGCGCGACCGGCAGGATCTCGCCGATGGCGTCACCCGTGTGATCGCCGACATCCTGATCGAGACGGCGGCGCTGGCACACGTCTCCACCTGGCGACTCGATATCGCGCCGCCCTCCGCGGCGGCCGACCAATCCAGGCGGGTTCGCGCCGCCGCGCGCCTCAGCATCGTCGATGGCCTGGTCCGCCTGGCCCTGTCCGAGCGGCAGTACGCCGTGCGCGATCTCCACATCCGCGGCGAGGATCTCGACGTCGCGATTGCGTCAGGCGTCGCCTACGCCGCCGAAGTGCGCGGCATGATCACGGCCCTTGTCGTCATCGGTGACGGCGAGGTCACGTTCTCGCCCAAGCCGGAATCGGAGAAGGGGCAACTGCGCCTCGTCGCCGGCGACGAAGTACTGCGGTCGAAGGTCTCGCGCCTGTTCCTGCGGGTGAACCCGGCCGATGTCGCCCAACACGTTTCGCTCGACTCGCTCAAGCCGATGGAGACCGATCGCGGCATGCTCGATCGCGCGCGGCGGCTCTTTGGCGACCAGGTCGGACAGTCGTACAGCCTCGACCTCAACGACCTGAGTCGAGAGACCTGGAACCTGGTGCCGCCCATCGGCGACCTGCTCGTCGACATGGATCTCGCCCGCTTCGGCCAGATCTCCTACGCCCGCAGCGGCGGCGACTCCGAAGACATTTCCTTGTTCGACCGCAAGCGCAGGAAGAACCTGTCGGTCTACACGTCGCAACGCAACCTCGCGATGCGCGGCACGCGCCGCTACAACGAAGAGGATCGGCTCGACTACGTCGTCGAGCAGTACAACGTCGATGTGTCGTTCGATCCAGCCCGCCTCTGGCTCGAGGGCCGCGCCGATCTGGACCTGCGAATCACCAGCGCCGCGGCGCAGACGCTGACGCTTCGCCTCGCCGAACCGCTGGTCCTGCGCGCGGTGACCTCCGACGAGTTCGGCCGGCTGCTCGCCTTGAGGGTGCGCGGACAGAACAACATCGTCGTCAACCTGCCGGACTCACTGCGCCGCGGACAGACGCTTCGTCTGCGCGTCGCGTACGGCGGGCGGCTGCCGCCCGTGCCTGCAGAGAGGGAAGCCGTCACGGTCGGGCAGCAGATGCTTTCGGAAGTGGCGCTCGAGCCCGAGCCGCGCTTCGTCTACTCCCACCGCTCCTACTGGTACCCGCAGAGCAGCGTGACGGCCTTTGCCAAGGCCCGGATCCGGGTGACGGTGCCGCCCGATTTCACGGTGCTCGGTAGTGGCATCCCCGACCCTCCAACCGTGACGACGACGCCAGATGGGCGGCCTCGCCGGGCGTTCACGTTCCGGGCGTTGCAGCCGATCCGGTACCTCTCGATCGCGATCAGCCGGTTCGTCCAGGTGGTGTCGGCCGACGTCTCGCGGCGGGCGGCAACGGCAACCGATGACGCGGCCGCATCCCCCAGGCTGTCGAGAAGCGGTGAGGGCGTGTTCTACGACGAGACGTCGGTCGAGATGTGGAGCCAGCCGCGCCAGACATCCCGCGCCAGGGACCTCCTCGACACGACGACCGACATCATGCGCTTCTACGGCGACCTGGTGGATGACCTGCCGTTCCCGAGCCTGCGACTCGTCCTCGCTGAAGACACGCTGCCTGGCGGCCACAGCCCGGCGTACTTCGCCTTGCTGAACCAGCCGATGCCGGGCACACCGTTCACCTGGGCACGCGACCCGGTGGCATTCGACGACTTCCCGCAGTACTTCATCGCCCACGAACTGGCGCACCAGTTCTGGGGACAGGCGGTCGCGGGCGAGAACTACCACGAGCAGTGGATCAGCGAAGGCTTCGCCCAATATTTTGCGCTGTTGTACGCGCAGAAGGTCCGGCCGAAAGAAACCGTCGCCGGCGTGTTCCGACAGATGTATCGGTCCGCGCTCGAGGTCAGCGACCAGGGGCCGATCTGGCTCGGCTACCGGCTCGGTCACATGAAGGGGGAGAGCCGGGTCTTTCGTGCCACCGTGTACAACAAGAGCGCCCTCGTGCTCCACATGCTGCGGCGCCTGATGGGGGAGGCGGCGTTTTCCCGTGGTCTGCAGCGGTTCTATGGTCAGAGCCGCTTCCGCCGCGTCGGCACCGACGACCTGCGTGCGGCGATGGAGACCGAGTACGGACGCCCGCTCGTGCGGTTCTTCGAGCGGTGGGTCTACGGCGCCGACATCCCGGTTTTGCGGACGAGCTGGGAGCAGGTTGATCTCGTCACGGCCGGTGCCGACGGCCAGGCCCCCGCCGGGAGTACCTTGCGCCTCATCCTCGAGCAGGGCCCCAAGGTCCACGACGTTCCGGTCACGGCGACCATCGTGTACGCCGACGGGCGTGCAGAGCAGGTGCTCGCCGTCGTCACCGACCAGGTGACCGAGGTGCAGGTGCCCGCCACCGGCCGTGTGCGCGAGGTCCGATTCAACGAGGACTTCGGCGCGCTCGTGCGCATCGAACGGAAGCGGTAGCCGGCCCCGTCGCCCCCTCGGTCTGCTATGATCCGCCGTTACGGGCCGCCTTCGCCAACGCTTCGGCGCCCAAGGCCGAGAGCCCGAAATACCGCCATTTTTCTGCGGAAATCCTGATCATATGGACACAGTCACCCTCACCATCGACGGCCGCGAGGTCACCGTTGCCAAGGGCACCACGGTGCTGCAGGCCGCGATCGAGAGCGGGATCAACGTGCCGTACTACTGCTACCACCCCGGCCTCGGTGTGGATGGCAACTGTCGCGTCTGTCTCGTCAAGGTCGAAAAGATGCCCAAGCTGCAGGTGTCGTGCTCGATCACGGCGGCCGAAGGCATGGTGGTGCACACACAGACCCCCGACGTCGTCAAGGCACGCGCCGGCGTGTTCGAGTTCCTGCTGCTGAACCACCCGCTCGACTGCCCGGTCTGCGACAAGGGCGGTGAGTGCCCGCTGCAGGACTTCTCCTACAGCTTCGGCCCCGACTCGAGCCGCAACGAGTTCTCGCGCCGCGTGTTCGACGGCGAAGGCGTCAAGGCCGACGTCGACTTCGGACCGACGCTGATGCTGAACCGCAACCGCTGCATCATGTGCACGCGGTGCATCCGCTTCATGCGCGAGATCGACGGTGACGCGCAGATCGGGGTCCTGGCACGCGGCAACAGCAGCGAGATCGCGACCTTCGAGGAGCGCGGCATCCACTCGATCCTCTCGGGCAACCTGATGGACGTGTGCCCGGTCGGCGCCATCACCACCCGCGACTACCGGTTCAAGTCGCGGCCGTGGGACAACCCCAGCGCCGTCGACACGATCTGCACCCTGTGCGAGAAGGGCTGCAACACCACGGCCTGGCTGCGCGCCAAGCCGGAGTGGGCCAAGGGCGCCACGCTCGTGCGCTTCACGCCGCGCCTGAACCCGGACGTGAACCAGTTCTGGATGTGCGACGTCGGACGCTTCAATTACCACTGGATCGAGAGCGACCAGCGACTGACGCGGCCGATTGTCAGCAGTGCGCAGGGGCAGCAGGCGGCCACCTGGAATCAGGCGCTGGATCGCCTTCGCGACGAGTTGACTGCCGCCGATGGGCAGATCCGCTTCCTGCTCTCGGCGCACGCCAGCCACGAAGAACTTTTCGTCTTCGCGAAGCTCGGACAGGCGCTTCTCGGTGACAAGGCGCAGCACGCGTTCGACGTCGCCTGGACATCGTCGGTGAAGGTGCAGCCGCCCAACACGAAATTCGTCGTCCCACCAGTAGACGCGCCCAACGTGGCAGGGGCACGGATGTTCGGCCTGGTTGACGACGTCACGAGCGCACCCGATATCGCCGGCCTCAAGCAGGCGGTTGGCGACGGCTCGGTCAAGGTCCTGTACGTGTTCGACCCGGGCCCCGAGGGTTCGATTGGCGACACGACCTGGATCGTCGATGCGAAGAAGGCCGGCAGGATCGGCACACTTGTGGTTCAGGGCGTGTTGATGACCCCGCTTGCCGCGTCTGCGGACATCGTCCTTCCCGGCGCAGCGTTCATCGAGAAGGACGCCTCGTACACGAACGACCAGGGACGCCTGCAGTTCGCCTCGCGCGCGTTCCCCGCTCCCGGCGAGGCACTCGAGGACGCCGCGATCGTCCTCAAGGTCGCGAAGGCCACCGGGTACGACCTCGGCTACGCGTCGGGTGCCGCCGTGCGTCACGCCATCGCCGAGACGCTGCCCGATGAGCCGGGCCTGGCTGGCATCGGTTCGGCGACGTTCGGCGAGGCCCGGGCGGCGACGCACTGGTTGCAGTCGAGCAACGCGTCCGAGCGCGTCAAGTGGGACACGCTGTTCCAGGACCTGCCGCCGGTGAAGTTCGCCGACATGCTCAGGCCCAGACCCGCGGGCGACGTCATCCCGCTTCGCAAAGTGGATTGAAAGAACTCCGAACGTTGAACGCCGAACGCCGAAGGCGCCTCAAACGAGGCGCCCTTCGCGTTTCAGGCGAACCTGCTGCCCATTCGAGATGTCGGCACCGCTGGCCTCGCCCTTGCAGAGGAGCCAGGCAATGAAGACCTACCTCCAGGAGGCGATCGTGCGACACGTGCTCACGTTCCGTCACATCACTACGGCCACGCTGCTCGCGGGCGCACTCACGGTGCCCGGGCAGATCTGGGCGCAGGGATCCGATGACATCACCGTGTTGCTGCGCTCGGGCGAGCGCATCAGCGGCCGGCTCGAAGACCTCAACAACGGGACATTGTTCGTGCGCGTGAGCACGCACGACCAGCGGAAACTACCCGTCTCGCAGGTGGCGCTCATCGATTACGTGGGGGGTGCGCAGGGCTTGCCCGAAACGGAACTCGGACCCGCGCGGGGCGCCGATCACGTCATGGTCCTGCGTAACAGCCAGATCGTGCCGGGACACCTCGTGGACATCGAGGGGGGCGTCGGCTCCGACAAGCCTGACGACCGCCGGGTGTACATCTTCAGGACAACTGGAGGCGAGGAACGTCGTGTCGCAGCCGAGCAGGTCGGGCGGGTCTACCTCGGTCAGTTTCCGGCCGCGCAGGGGGCCGCCGGAGCCGCGACCAGCAGCGCGCTCTCGATGCCGGAATCCGCATCAGGCGTGCGCGTTCCAGCCAACCGGCCCTGGACGGCGACTGGCGTCCGCGTCAACGAAGGGCAGACGGTCAACTTCAACGTACAGGGCGAGGTGCAGCTGAGCACCTCGAGTGACGATCGGGCCACGGCGGCTGGCGCCGCCGGCGGACGTCGCGCCGCCGACCGGGCGCCCCTGCCCAGTGCCCTTGCAGGCGCGCTGGTCGGCCGCATCGGCAGTGGTGCGCCGTTCGGCATCGGCAACCAGACCATCGTCCCCATGCCGGCCACGGGCGAACTGTTCCTGGGTGTGAACGACGATGAGGTCGGCGACAACAGTGGTGGATTCGTTGTCGACGTGAAGCCGCAGCCCATGCCCACGCGCCGTCGGCGCTGATCGCATCGGCGTCGGGAATCGAGAGTGGGAAGTCGGCGACGTCATTTGGGTTGTAGCCGTCGACCTTGGTCGACGGGCGCGCAGGGATCGAAATCGAGAATCGGCGGTGAGGAAGCGCGGGCTGTTCCAGGCTTGCGTCTTCGCGTCGAGCAAGCTCGACGCCTACATCACCCTGCGCGCCGGGGGGCTGACCTCGCCATGGACACCGACCCTGCGGCGCTGGCACCTTGGCCGCTAAGCCGTAAGCCCTGAGCCTTGAGACCTGAGACCTGAGACTTGAGGCTTGAGGCTTGAGGCTTGAGGCTTGAGGCTTGAGGCTTGAGGCTCGAGGCTCGAGGCTCGAGGCTTGACGCACCAGGCATCAGGCATTACCTGCCATGATCCGTAGCGAGCCGGGCCGTACCTCGAACGTGCGTGCGGTCTCGGCATTCGCCACCTCTCCATCGAGGTGGATCGGCACCGCGTTGGCTTGCGACACCTCGACGCGTCGCGCGCGGCCCGTGAAGACGCCGGGCACCTGCGCCAGCGTGCCGCTGAACAGCCGCCAGCCATGACCGAGGATGCGCGCAGCCGTGATGCGCGGCACGGCCACCACGTCGAAGAGGCCGTCGTCGAATGACGCTTCGGGCGCCACGCGCGCGCCGTGTCCGTACTGCTGGCCATTGCAGACCACGACGAGGTCGGCGTCGATCTCGATCGGCATCGATTCGTCCAGCCTGATGCGGAAGTGTTGCGGTGCGGCCGTCCGCCACTCGTGCAGGATCGAGGTGAGGTACGGCACCAGGCCGCGGCGGAGATTGCTCGTGTTGAACCGTTCGGCGACGGCGGCGTCGAAGCCGATACCGGCGAGGTTCAGGAACGAACGGCCGTTGACAAGGCCGGTGTCGATGTCGCGTGGACTTCCGAGCATGGCGACGTGCACCGCAGCGTGCAGGCCGAGGGGCAGACCGAGCCCACGCGCAAAGCCGTTGCCGGACCCGCCGGGGACGACGCCCAGTCGCATCCCCGTGTCGAGCAGGCTGCTGGCCACTTCGTTGAGCGTGCCGTCGCCGCCCCACACCACGACCCGATCCGAACCCGCATCGAGGGCCCGACGTACGGCCTCGGCCGCATCGCCGTGTCCGACGGTCTCCGTGGCCCGGATGGTCGTGGCGCCAAGCGTGCGCAATTGGTGACTCACCGCGTGCACGCGATCGCGTCGCGGCAGGCGACCGACCACGGGACCCGACGCGGGGTTCACGATCAGATCTACGGTCATTTCGGGTCCCGGATGTGCCGTCGGCGTGGGTCAGTCATGGTGGAGTCGGGTGCTATAGTACCGACCGCATGCATCCGACTGCGCGGTGTGGAACGTGCCGGGAGTCCTGACGACATGACGCGCCCCGCTGTCCGGCTCGTGCTGGTCCTGCTGCTGATCGCTGGCGTCGGTGCTGCCGGCTGGCAGCTGTACATGCTCGAGAAGCGGCGCCTCGACGGGCTGCGCCAGCAGCAGTCACTCGACGCAGTACGCGAGCAGGTGCTGCACGCCATCGACGACTCGCGGACCGCGCAGCAAGCCTACCTCGCCAAGGGGCAGGGCCTCGATTTCTGGGAAGCCAAGTTCGCGGAGGCGACCGCCGGCCTGACGCAGGGCCTGGCGGCGCTGCGCGCACAGGCCAACGGCCAGCCAGCCGCAGTCGAGGCACTCGACGCGGCCGATCGCGCCCTCAAGGTCTACGAAGGCGTGGACCGCAAGATCCGCGGGTTCGTGGTCAACAACACCGACCTCATGGCAGCCGACGCCGTGTACGAGGACGGCCTGAAGACCTCCGGCGTGATCCGCTCCAGTGTCGAGCAGGCGCTTGCCGCACTCGTCGGGCCGGCCCGCACCGGGTACGACGAGCGACGCATGCAGTACATGATCGCCGGCGCCGCGGCCGGTGCCGGCATCTTCGTGTCGCTCCTGCTCCTGCCCACGGGACGCAGGACCGAACCCGAAGTCGAATTGCACGCCCCAGCGGGCTCGCTGCACCTGAGCGAGCGGCCGCTACGCGTCGATCCGCCGGTAATGGCGTCGCCGGCCGCTGACTCGATGCGCGGCCCGATCGCCGAACCGGTGGTGGCGCCTCCGCCGGCGCCCGCGCCGGTCCCTGTCGAGAGCCGGCGTGCCAGCGTGGCGACGGCGTTGCCAGAGGACTCCCTCGACGCTGCTGCCAAGGTCTGTACCGATCTGGCTCGGGTCAAGGACGCCGACGAACTTCGCGACGCGCTCGGCCGCGCCGCGCGCTTGCTCGACGCGTCCGGCGTCATCGTGTGGGTGACCGACGGCGGCGGTAAGTCGCTGAAGCCGTTGCTGACCTATGGGTATCCGGAAGAGGCGCTGCGACGCATTCCGACGTTGCCCAAGGACCAGGACAACGCCACCGCCGCAGCCTGGCGGGACGCGGTGACTCAGGTGGTGGACGCGACCGATTCTGCGCCGGGCGCCATCGCCGTGCCGTTGCTCGTGCCGCAGGGATGCGTCGGAGTGCTGGCGGCCGAGATTCGACACGGCCGCGAATCCGCCACCACCACCCGCGCTCTCGCGCAGATCGTGGCGGCGCAACTCGCCGTGCTCATCCCAACCGAGTCGGTTTAGGCGCGGCGCCGGTCCGCGCTTCGATCACGGCCTGACGTCGCTCCCCTGCCTGAGGGCGACTCTCCTCCTGGTCGCAGCCGTGCGGGCGCTGGGGCTTGATGATCACCAGTCGCATCTGCGTGAGGTCAGGCCGCGCGACCTGCGGTGGCGGGGGCAGTGGCAGATCCATCCCTGACCCTGTCTGGAAACCGAAGTCGGCGAACGGCAGCGTGATGGGAGTTGCGGCATGGACTGCCGTCGTCAACGCCATCACGTACGCGCCGATTCCCACTCGCACGACAGCACAGGTCACGGCTACTCTCCCTCGAAAATACGGACTCCGGCGGTGTCGAAAGTAGACGGATGGACGGGGGTCATGGTTCGACCCCCGCAATGGTTATGCCGTGAACCGCTGCCTTCGTGTGACGGAACGGTCCCTGTTGGTGTCCGACGGCGCCTGCAGCGTCACCGAAATCGTCTGCACCTTCTTGTCACGGGTGAGTTCCACCGGGATGACCTTACCGTCCTCGATGCCTTTCAGCGCATCGACGATGTCACCGGTGTCCTTGACCGGCTTGGCGTTCACGGCCGTAATCACGTCACCGGCCTTGATCCCCGCCTTGGCTGCCGCCGATCCTTCCGTCACCTGGGTGACGAGCACGCCGTCCTTGACGCCGAAATAGGTGGCGAGTTGGTCGGTCACCGGCTGCACCATCACACCGAGCCGGCCGCGACCGGTCCAGAAGCGCACATCGCCGTCCGGACCCTGTCGGTAGAAGAACTGCCGGTTCCCGGCCTCGGGGCCACCGGGCGGGATTAGCAGGTCGAACTGGTGAGGCGGCGCGTCGGGATGGGCCGGATCGACGCGACGTTCGAACTTGCGAATGACCGGACCCTCACCGGCCGGGCCCGAAAAGTTCCACGTCATCGCCGGCGACGCTGGCGTGACGGTCACCGTGTTCCTGGCCGTGCCGCGCACGTACGCGATCTGGAGGGCGCGCCCCTCCGGCGACTCGGCGATCACCCGCGACAGCTGGCGAGCGCTGCGGATGGTCTCGCCGTCCACCGAGACGATGATGTCCTTCTCCTGCAGGCCGGCCTTGCCGGCGACTGAATCGGCCGGCACCTCGCTCACGAAGGCACCCGTGATGCCCTGGAGCCCGGCCGCCTTGGCCTCCTCCGCCGTCACGTCCCTGGTGCGCACGCCGATCCTCGGCCGTCCGCCCAGCATCGCCATGTCGGGCACATCCTGCATCGCGTCGTCAACGAAGACCTTGACGTCCAGGTCGCGGACGGCGTCCTGAGCGGCGCGGGTCGCGTCCTCGACCAGGCGATGGACATCGACCTTGAAGGGACCATTGCGCAGGCCGGCCTCGTCGAGGGCGTCCTGTACCGCCTGCTGGACGTCGCGTGAGAACGCGGCGGAGTCGGGAATGGCGCCCGCCCCGGGGGCTTGCGGCGCCTGGCCGTGCACGATGGGGCCGGCCACGAACACGCCGGCGGCGACGATCGCCACCGTGACGCTGCTGGCGAGCCAGAGTCGGGTCTGCATCGGAATCCTCCTGGGAGCCGTTTTCATGGTTCGGTTACGTGAGACGGAAATGCTAGCGGGAAGGTTGACGCTCAGCGGATTACACTTGTGACAGACTCGCGCGTACCCGCGTTGACGCAGGAGCGACACGTCACGGAGATCACTTTGAAGCAACAAGTACAGGATCCGGCCTTGGAGACCCGGAAGCGGGAGATCCTCGCCGAGGCCGACGCAAGCGGCGTGAAGTTCCTCCGGCTGCAGTTCACCGACATCCTCGGCGTGATCAAGAACGTCGAGGTGCCTGACCGGCAGTTCGCCACCGCCCTCGACGGCAAGGTGATGTTCGACGGTTCCTCGATTGAAGGATTCGTGCGTATCGAGGAATCCGACATGTTCCTCACGCCGGATCTCTCGACGTTCCGGATCTTCCCGTGGACTGACCCGTCGGGCGAGAAGGTGGCCCGCCTCATCTGTGACATCACCAACCCGGACGGCACCTCCTTTGCCGGGTGCCCGCGGCAGACGCTCAAGCGTGCGATCGAGCAGGCCGGATCGCGCGGCTTCAGCATGAGTGCCGGCCCCGAGGCCGAGTTTTTCCTGTTCCAGACGCGTGACGAGGAACCGACGACCGAGACGCATGACGCGGCGGGGTACTTCGACCTCACGCCGGTGGATCAAGGCGAGGACGTGCGTCGCCAGATCGTGCTGATGCTGGAGCAGATGGGTTTCGAGGTCGAGGCCTCGCATCACGAGGCGGCCTGGGGCCAGCACGAAATCGACTTCAGGCATGACGACGTGCTGACCGCGGCCGACAACGTCAGCACCTTCCGGTTCGTCGTCAAGAACGTCGCACGACGCAACGGGGTGCACGCCACGTTCATGCCCAAGCCGGTCTTCGGCGTCAACGGATCCGGCATGCACACGCACCAGTCGCTGCTGCGCGACGGCGTGAACGCGTTCCACGATGCCGACGGGCCGTTCGAACTGAGTCGCATCTGCATGAACTACATCGGCGGCCTGCTCCAGCACGCCGAGGCCTTCTGCGCGATCACCAACCCGCTGGTGAACTCCTACAAGCGACTCGTGCCCGGCTACGAGGCCCCCACGCATATCGCCTGGTCCGAGCGGAACCGCAGCCCCCTCATCCGGATTCCGGCGACGCGTGGCGCGTCGACGCGCATCGAGCTCCGCATGCCCGACCCGTCGTGCAACCCGTACCTCGCCTTTGCGGCGATGCTGCGCGCCGGCCTCGACGGCATCGACAACGATCTCGACCCTGGCGCGCCGGTGAGCAAGAACATCTACAAGATGTCGCAGCGCGAGCGTCGATCGCTGCGCATCGACGAACTGCCGCAGAACCTCGATGCCGCGCTCGATCAGCTGGAGCGCAGTGCGCTGATGCGCGACACGCTCGGCGACCACATCTTCGAGCACTTCATCGAGGCGAAACGTCGCGAGTGGTTCGAGTATCTCCAGCAGGTCAGTGCGTGGGAGATTGGGCGGTATTTGAAGGTCTACTAGGTCTCAGGGCTCAGGTCTCAAGCCTCAGGGCTCAAGTCTCAGGCTGCGCGTAATCCCTGAGAACCTGAGACCTGAGACCTGAGACGCGAGCGTCCACCGTGCACATTCTGTTAGCCGATGACGACGAGTCGATTGCCAGGGTGGCCTGCCTGGGGCTGCGTCGGGCGGGGTTCACCGTGACCGTCGTCGACGGAGGCCTGTCGGCGCTCCTGGCGGCCCGCGAGGCCGCCTTCGACGCGCTGGTTCTGGACTGGAACATGCCCGACCAGGATGGCATCGACGTCTGCCGGCAGCTGCAGGCCGATCCCGCGTGGGCACGTGTGCCGATCGTGTTCCTCACTGGGGCCACGCATGAGGGCGCCGAGCAGGAAGCGCTGGCGGCGGGCGCACGCGGCGTCATCTTCAAGCCATTCGATCCGATGACCGTGGGAGAGCAGGTACGGCAGCTGATCACGTAATTGCAGAATTGCAGGATTTCACCGCCACCGCCGGTGTGCGAACGACCGATGACGAAGGTGAAATTCTGAAATTCTGAAATCCTGAAATTCTTACGTGACCGCCGGTTCGAGCAGCCGGATGCTGCCACGGTCGGCGTCGATCTCGGCCTGGACTCCGAGCGGCATGATGAACTGTCGGTCGATGTGGCCGATCTGCGCCCCTTCCCACGCGGGCACCTTCAGCGGCTTCAGGTAGTCGTCCAGGATGTCGCTGATCGTCAGTGAGCCGTAGCCGCCATCGCCGGGTTCGCACTTGGTGCAACGGCCGAAAATCACGCCCTTCAGCTTGCCGAGGACGCCCGACAGCGACAGCTGCATGAACATGCGGTCGATGCGGTAGGGCGCCTCCTGCACGTCTTCGACGAACAGGATCGCGTCGGTGAAATCGGGCAGCAGCCCGGACCCGACGATGGTCGTCAGCACGGTGAGGTTGCCGCCCACGAGGTGTCCTCGTGCTTGCCCGGGGGTGATGGTCCGGATGCGGTTCTCCACCGGCACGAGCTGGTCACCCGCCGACAGCGGGTTGGTCATCGTCACCGCCTCGCCCTGCATCAGCACGCGGCGGAACCAGTCGACATTGAAGCGGTTCCATTCCGAGTCGCCGTTCATGCCGTGGAAGGTCACGAACCGACCCTTCGCGTACACCGGCAGTAGCAGGGCGGTGATGTCGCTGTAGCCGAGCAGGATCTTCGGATTCTTCGCGATGGCCTCGAAGTCGAGGTGCGGCAGCAAGCGTGCGCAGCCCCAGCCACCCCGCAGCGCATGCACGGCGGCGACGCCGGGATCGGTGAACATCGCCATGACATCGGCGGCGCGGTCTTCGTCGCGGCCCGCGAGGTAGCCGTGGCGGTCCATCAGGTGCGCGCCGAGCCGTGCCTTCAGTCCCAGCGCGGCCAGCGATTCGACGACGATGTCGACGTCCACGGGATCCCAGGTCGCCGACGCGGGATCCACGATGCCGACGACGTCTCCGGGCCGCAGGCGGCGCGGTTTGCGCGGCGCTCCGGCTCCCCTCGACTGCCCCTGCGGCGAAGGCTGCAGCGCCAACCCGCCGGTGGCCACGGGGGCGATGAGCGACTGCTGCAGGAATGCCCGGCGCGTACTCGACATGCGCGAGATAGTACCCTGCTCGCGTGCAGGTGCCGACCATACGATCCAGGGGTTCCAGGCTGCGCGAATGGCTGGGCGCCGGCCTGCTGTTCGCCGCGTTGACATTCATAGTGCTGTGGCCGCAGCCGGCGCGCTGGCTGACGCACGGCCACGCGCATCAGGACTCGCTGTTCAACATGTGGCGGCTGTCGTGGATTGCCGAGGCGCTCACGACGCAACCGTCGCGACTGTTCGATCCGCCGATTCTCCACCCGGCTACGCGAGTGCTCGCGTTCTCGGACGCAGTCCTGCTGCAGGGGCTCCTTGCGACGCCGCTGCTCGCTGCCGGAGCGCCGATCCTGCCGGTCAGCAACGCGATCCTCCTGCTCGGCCCGTGGCTGTCTGCCCTGGCGATGTACCTGCTCGTGCGCGATCTCCTCGCGGGACGGGCGGGGGCAGGGTTGTCGGGAAGCGGGGGTCGGGAAGCGGGACGCGTCGAGGCGGAGGGCCAGCGACCAGACTCGGAAATCGCCGCCCACCCGCAGGGCACCCCGCACCCGGTACCCGTTACCCGGCACCCGTTACCCGTTCCCGGTCCCTACTGGCCCGCGTTGATCGCAGGGACGATCTTCGCCCTGCTGCCGTATCGCGTCGAGCACATGATGCACCTGGAGTTGCAGTGGTCGCAGTGGATGCCGCTGGCGTGCTGGGCGCTGCACCGCACCGTGCAGCGGGGACGCGTACGCGACGGCGTGCTCACGGCCGTGTTCGTGCTCGCGCAGTTCCTCAGCTGCATCTATTACGGCGTGTTCCTGGTGATGACGCTGGCGCTCGTGGCGCCATTGCTGCTGTTGGCTCGCGAGCGGGCGACACTCGTGGGTATCGCTCGCGCACTGGTCGTCGGTGCCGTCGTCTGCGGGCCGCCGTTGCTGATGTACGCGGCTCCGTACCGGGCCAACCAGCAGGTCCTCGGTGGTCGCACCGCCCACGATATCCAGCGGTGGAGCGCGACGCCGGGCAGCTTCGTGTCTGCCCCCGCCGACAGCCGGCTGTACGGCTGGACGGCAGACAACGGCGGACCCGAGGGGCGCCTGTGGTCTGGCGTCGTCGCCCTGTTGTTGGGCGCGATCGGGCTGTGGACCACGCGGCGCGTGGCCGCGACGTGGATGTACGGCGCGATGCTGGTGCTCTCGATCCTGTTCGCCCTGGGCTCGAACACGCCGGTGTACCGACTCGCGATGGTGGTCGTGCCCCCGCTGCAGGGCCTGCGAGCGCCGGCGCGGTTCGGCATGATGGTCGCATTGGCCTTGTCGGTGCTGGCCGGTATCGGTGCCGCATGGGTGCTCGCGCGGATGCCGCGCGGCTGGCGCCAGCACGCCATCGGCGCGGCGATGCTCGCGATGCTGGCCTGCGAGTATGCGTCCGACGTGAGGTCGCTGCACCCGTGGATACAGCGGGTGCCCATCTACGCCGCGTGGCTGCGCATGCAGCCGCCTGGCGCGGTCGTGGACCTGCCGATCGCCCGGGCCAACACGCTGCCCCTCTTCGAGGCCGAGTGGGCGTTCTACGGGCGCACGCACAAGCACCCGATGGTCAACGGCTATAGCGGCTATTTCCCGCGGCGCTACCTCAATGTGCTCGGTGCGATGATGCGGTTCCCCCGCGGCGACAGCCTGGCCGCGCTCCGCCAGCAGGACGTGCGTTACGTCGTGGTGCACGAGGATCGTTATGAGCCCGTGGACTTCCTGGATTTCGACGCTCGCCTGCGCCGGACCCCTGGGTTGACTCTCGTCGGCCGGATTCCGGACCCTGACTATCCGGCGACCGTTTTCCTGCTGGACCCTGAACCCAGCCGGTAGGGCTGATCCCGAGAATGCCTCGCCACCGAGGGTAGGGCCCGCTCTCCGACTTGTCCGCCGTAGCCTTGGCGGAGGTGGAGCGCGGCCCAGACACCCTCGGGCGGAGCTCTGAAGGCGCCATCGCTTCGAACCGATAGGATCGTCGGGTCTTTCGAGTTCCCGAATTCCAATTACTCTGTGATCCGCAATGACCCGTCGCGACTGGCTTCGCCGACTCGCTGCCGCGGGTGCTGCTGGCGTCGTGCCCGGCAGCGACCTGCCGCCGACGCTGACGACCGCGATGGGCGACCGCGCGGCGTGGCTGCGTGAGGCATTGCCGACGTCGCCGGCCGAACCGCGCCGGCTGCGCGCCTACGACCTGCGCGTGAAGGCGGCCTTTGCGGCCGCGAGCGCGAACATCCCTCGGCGCGACGGCGCGACCGACGAGACGCGTGTGCCGGCCTACCTTGCGATGTTCACCAAGGGGCTTCCGCACGACGCCTTCGGCCTCGTCGATCCCGAGGCCTACCGCCTCCTCGCCCGTGCCGCCGCGGGCGCGCGCGAAGCGCGCTTCGAGGACGTGCCGCTCGGGGGCACCAGGCGGCTCGTCTCGCCGCAGGCAGCGTTTGCCTTCGCCCTCGACGGGCTCGATGCCGCGATGCTGGAAGCGCCTCCGCCTCCGGCGTGGGAGTCGGCCGCATACGCCACCGAAGCGATCGAGACCTACTGGATGGCGCTCCTGCGCGACGTGCCGTTCGGTGCGTACGGCGACGACCCGCTTGTGGCGCGCGCGGTCAGCGATCTCTCGCGGTCGGGCCGCAACGTGACGCCGCGGACCCTGTTCGGCCGACGCCCGACGCCCGACGCCCCACGCCGGACTCCCGACTCCCGACTCCCGGGTCCCGTGGTATCCCAGTTCCTTCTGCGTGCCGTCCCGATGGGTGCGCAGCTGCTGTCGCCCCGCGTTCCCGCGCAGGCACCGGGCGAGTCATTCCTGGCGACGTGGGACGAGTGGCTCGCCTCCCAGAACGGGCACCTGCCATCCCGGGAGGCGACATACGCGGGCCGACGCTTCATCTGTTGCGGCCGCGACCTCGCGACATGGACGCGCACGGATTACCCCGGGCAGGCCGGTGTCCAGGCTGCTCTCCTGCTCGAGGCGATGCGTGCACCGGTGACACCGCAGCATCCGTACGTGCGCTCTCGCAACCAGGCCGGATACGTCACGTTCGGCTTGCCGTTCATTGTCGACCTCGCCTCGCGCGTCGCCATGCATGCATTGCGCGCGTCGTGGTTCCAGAAATGGGTGCTGCACCGCAGGCTGCGCCCCGAGGAACTGGGCGGGCGTCTCGAGGCCGGGGCCGCCGGCGCGCCGATCGTGGCGTGGCCGGACACCCGGTTCGTCCAGTCCGACGCCTTTGCCGAGATGCGGCGCCGCACCGGCACCTGCCTGCTGCCCATGGCGTGGCCCGAGGGCGCGCCGCTGCACCCGGCCTATCCCTCGGCACACGCGGCCACGGCCGGGGCGATGGTCACCGTGCTCAAGGCGTACTACGCCGAGGAATGGGTGATGCCCGATGTCGTCGAGCCCAGCCTCGACGGCAGCGACGTGCGACCGATTGACGCAAGCCTCACGGTGGGAGACGAACTCGACAAGCTTGCGTGGAACCTCGCGATCGGCCGCGCGTTCGCCGGCGTGCAATGGCGCAGCGACGCCGAGGCCGGCCTGAGCCTCGGCGAAACCGTCGCGGTCGCGCTGCTGCGCGAGCTTCGCGAACTCCTGCCCGAACCTCACGGTGCGTTCACGCTCCGCGCGTTCGACGGCAACACCATAGAGATATAGAGACCCGTAATGCCGGAAATGCCGCGATGCCGCAATGCCGGGAAAGTCGCAAGACGCATGCCCTCGACATTCCAGCACTCCAGCCTTCCGGCATTTCAATCAAAAGAAGTAATGCAGCAGCGCAGAGAGTCGTGCGCCGCCGGGCGTCGGCACGTCGCCGAAGTCGAAGTCCTCGAACCCGGGATCGGTCGAGAGACTGAGTTCGGCACTCACCTTGAGCCGCGGGACGCCCTGGAAGCCGAACTCGACGCCGCCGACGCCTGCCGGCCGCAGGTCGGTGTCCGAGAAGTCGCCGATGTCTGTCCGCATCAGGCGCAGCCCCCCACCGGCATACGGCCGCACGTTCACGGCAGCATTCCCGAAATCCCCGATGGCGACGATGAACGTCGGCTCGAAGCGCATGAACTGCACGTCGCCGCGGCGGAAGTCGTCCTCGCCGCCGAAGCCCAGATGCGCCTGGACCCCGAAGCGCTCGGTGGCCCAGTACCGGAAACTGGGACCGAGTTCGAACTCGGACAGCCCACCCACGGCGCCGAGCCCCACCGATTCGATGTTCGGACCTGCGTTTGGCCTGCGTCGTGACGCCTGCGTCGCTGCGACTGCATGCCCGGTCGCCGTGCTCGAAGGTTCCCACGCCCTGGCCAGCACGTCGCGCAGGAACGAGGGAGCGGCCGCGGCGGCTGGAGCAGGTGAGACCGGCTCATCGGCATGGGCACTCGCGGGCGCGACGAAGGCGCAGGCCGCCAGCACGGCGGTCGTGGGAATGATACGCAGCATGTAAGACCTCCCGGCTCGTGATCAGCAGACGAGTAAGAATCCGTGCACCACAGCACGATGTCACCGGAGGGTTGCAAGGGGCGCACCAACGCTTCGGGTTCGAAAACCACCGCAATCACAAAATGCCGGAATGCTGAATGCTGGAATGTCGAGGGCCAGCGGATCTCGACATTTCGGCATTCGCGGCATTTCCGGCATTGCGAGCGTCTTGACGCCTTGGCGCCCTGGCGCCTACGTCCCTAGCGAGGCGGAGTTGGGGGGGGCGACGATGGCCTGGCTGGCCGTGGCGCCTGCGTCGGCGCTGGTGTGGGCGCTTGCCGCTGGTCAGCCATGCGCAGGTCCGACAGCGTGCGGCCAAGCAGTCGAATCTGCTCGCCGTAGGCCGCCCAGTCGCCGGCACGCTGCGCGGTCATGGCGGCACGATAGTAGCTTTCCGCCTGCTGTACGAGCGATCGCATGTCGGGCGCCTGTCCCGGCGTGTTGATCGCCGGCTGCGGCGCCGCCGCCTGGCGCGTTCCCGAAGATCCACCCGGGGAGGTCGGGCTCGCCCCGTCAGTCGTGACGTCTGCGCTGCCCGGTGCAGACCCCGCCCCGCCCAGCGGAGCGGCTGGCGCCGTCGTCCGCGTCTCCTCCAACGGCCTCGACACCGGGGGCGCCGAGCCATCTGCGGGGAAGATGAGGTCGAGAGCGGCCGCCAGCGTCTCGGCCATGACGATCCGATCCTGATGCGCAACGATGACGCGGTTCAGTTCGGGAATCTGCCCCCCTGACGCACGCAGGTAGAGCGGCCGGATGTAGATCAGCGATTCCTCGATCGGGATCACCAGCAGCGTGCCCTGGATCACCTCGGAGCCCTGCTGGTTCCAGAGCGTGATCTGCGGCGCGATGACCTGGTCCTGGTTGATCCGCGCCACTACCTGCCGCGGTCCGAAGACCACCTTCTGCTTCGGGAACTGGAACACGGCCAGCTTGCCGTAGTGCTCGCGATCGCTGCGGGCGATCATCCACGCCGCGAGGTTGTCCTTCTGTCGTGGCGTGAAGGGCAGCATCTGGATGAACTCCGCGCCGGTCTCGCCAGGCAACTTCATGATCGTGTAGTACGGCTCCATCCGCACCGGCTGGTCGCCGATCTCGATCGAGGGCACTTCCCACTGATCTTCCTTGTTGTAGAACACCGCCGGGCCCTGCATGTGGTAGGTCGCGAACATGCTCGCCTGGACCGCGAAGATGTCCTGCGGATACCGCAGCCGCTGCCGCAGCGACGCCGGCATGTCGTCGAGTGGCCGCAGCAGCCCGGGGAAGATGCGGCCGTAGGTCTGCGCAATCGGGTCGGTCGGATCGACGAGGTAGAAGTTCGTCGTGCCGTGATAGGCGTCGATGACGACCTTGATCGAGTTGCGAATGTAGTTGATCGAGCCGTTGGTGAACGACGAGTTCGTGCCGCTGGCGACGGTGCCCGAGTAGGGGTAACGGTTGCTGGTGGTGTACGCGTCCTGAATCCAGTAGAGACGCCCGTCGGCGATCGCCATGTACGGGTCCTGGTCGTAGGTCAGGAACGGGGCGATCTTGCGGACGCGCTCGCTGATCCGCCGGTAGTAGATGACCTTGCTGTCGGGCCGAAGGTCGTCGGACAGGAGCGCCTTGCCGGACCCGAAGCGGATGGCGAAGAGCAGCTTGCGCCAGAACGACCCGATGGACACGCCACCACTGCCCTGGTACTCGGCAAAGACGTTGTCGTCACCCGACGGGTAATGGAACTCCTTGGTGTTGGTCTTGACGAACACGTGGTCGTTGGAGAGTTCGCCGAAGTAGATCGACGGCTCGGTGACCTTGAGGTCGACGGTCGATTCGGGCGGCAGGTTCTTGATGAAAAGAATCGGCAACCCCTCCGGCGTCACCTCGTTCACGGGGCCCAGCGTCAGCCCGTAGCCGTGCGTGAACGTCAACTGCTCGTTGATCCACGTCCGGTTCGGCAGGCTCTCGGAGTTGAGCTCGCGCGCCGACAACATGATCTGCCGGTAGCGTCCGTTGATCGTGTAACGGTCGTTGTCGACCGACACGAAGTCGTAGTAGGTCCGGATCTCCTGGATCTGCGAGAAGGTGTCGAGCAGGGGCTGGTGATCCCACAGCGGCACGTTGTCGATCGTGTCCGCGTTCCTCTCGAGGTCACGGCGGGTCAGCGTGGCGTCACCCGACAACTGGCGCTCCTCGACCGCATCGAGCCCGAAGGCGGCCCTCGTGGCCGAGATGTTGTACTGGATGAACGGTGTTTCGCGCACCTGCTCGTTTGGTGCGACGTAGACGCGCTGGATCGCCGTGGCGTAGACCGTCCCACCGAGCGAGACGAGCACGTAGCCGCCAATCGCGAGCGTGATTGGCCACAGCCGCACGCTGAACGCCTGGACCACGGCCAGCAATGCGCCGAGTACGCCGACGCTCGCCAGCACGCGCAGCGCCGGGATGCGCGCGTGCACGTCGGTGTACGACGGGCCGGTGATGATGCCCGAGGGCTCGAACAACTGCTGCGGAATCTCGAGCCAGTCGCCCAGCGCCAGCGACAGCAGCAGCAGTCCCACGAGGATCGACAGGTGCCGGCGAGTGCTCTCGGTGATGAACACGCCGCGCCCTATCCGCAGGCCGAGGTTTCCGGCCAGGGCGTAGGCTGCCGCCGTGCCCACCACGGAGAGCAGCGCAATCGCGGCGAACAGGTGCTGGGCCAGCGACAGGAATGGCCACTGGAACAGGTAGAAGGACACGTCGTACCCGAGCACGGGGTCGACCTGCCCGAACGGCACGGCCTGCGTGTAGGCGAGATAGCTGCTCCAGCCCGACGAGGCATAGCCGGCAAGCAGCAATGCCATCAACCCGGACACCATCCAGACCACCGGACGCAGCCGCCGCGGCTGCAACGAGATCGTCCGCGGTCCTTCGGGCGTGACGACGACGATGTTGCGGAGGGGGACGGCGCTGAGGGCGACAAACAGGTTGAAGGCGATGAAGGCGCCGGCCAGCACGAACACCGCGCTGCCCATCGCCGACCGCGCGGTGAGCGATTTCAGGAAGACCGGCCGGTAGCCGACCTCGCCGAACCACAGCCAATCGGTATAGAACTCGGCAAACGACGGCACCGCCATCAGGAGGAACACGCCGAGAGCGATGAGCGGTGCGCGCGGGATCTTTCGGAGCGCCATGTCGGGACCGCCCTATTGTAGGGCGAGTGCTTCGCAGGCCTCTCGCGTCAGCCGCCAGACGTCGTGCACGAGACCCGAATGGAGCACACAACCGGCCCGCGACATGCCGATCCGCCGGGCAACGCCGATGGAGGGGACGTTCTCCGGGCGAATCAGCGCGATCACTTCCGAGACCGCGAGGTGTCGCAAGGCCAGCGTGACGCAGGCCTGCGCCGCCTCTGTCGCATAGCCTCGTCCCCACGCCGCACGCGTGAAGTGGTATCCCAGTTCGAGATGCGCCCGGCCGGCGAAGGTCCGGACCTGCAGGCCGCAGTCGCCGAGAAACGCGGTGGTGCCGTCGCGGTCTTGCAGGACGGCGAGCAGCCCCGTGCCGTGCCGACGATAGCGGTCGATGGTACGGCGGAGCCACTGCTCGGACTCGGCCTTCGTCATCACGCGCGGGAAGTACCGCATCACGACCGGGTCGGCCAGCATCGCCGCCAGCGGGGAGAGATGGGAGAGGTCGAGCTCGACGAGTCGCAGCCTGGGTGTGCGGAGTGGCAGCAGCTCGTGCAGGCGGAGGGGTAACTGCATCGAAGGTAGGGCCCGCTCTCCGAGCGGGCCGTGCCCGGACATGCCGAGGGTCAGCTCTTGGGGCCGCCCGCGAGCGACTTGAGGTAGGCGAGTCCAGCCGGAACGTTCTTGTCCGGCTCGGGCGACTCCTCTTCGATGATGTGCCACTGCACGGCAGTCGAGCGCGCCGCCTCGACCACTCCCTTGACGGGCACCTCGCCGGAACCAAGGGCGACGCTCGAGTCATCGGGCGCGTGGCCGGTGTTGTCCTTCTTGGTGCCGGGCTTCATGTCCTTCAGGTGGGTCAGCACGAAACGGTCCGGATGTGCCTTGAGGAGCGCCACCGGATCGGCGCCGCCGTGATACGCCCAGAAGATGTCGAGCTCGAACTTCACGGTTTTGGGGTCGGTCTGTGTCAGGACCTTGTCGAACAGCGTGCCCTTGGCCGCACCGGGGGCGAACTCGTATCCGTGCGCGTGATAGAAGAACTGCAGCCCGGCGGCCGCGGCGTTCTTGCCCGCGGCGTTGAACGCCTTGATGGCTGCGTCGGCATCGGCCTCGTCGAAGGTCCCCTCATGCGGGAACCAGGCACAGCCGATGTACTTCACCCCGTAGAACTTCGCATCGTCGAGCAGCTTGCCGGAGTCGGCAGGGCTCGCGAGCAGCTTGATGTCGACGTGCGTCGAGATCGCGGTGAGGCCGGCCTTTTCGAGTTCCGCCTTGAACTGTTCGCGGGTCAGACCATAGGTACCGGCCAACTCGACGTGCGTGAACCCCATCGCCTTGACCTTGGCAAGCGTCGCGGGCACGCCGGTAGTCTTGAAGCTCTCCCGGAAGCTGTAGAGCTGTAGTGCAATCGGGTTCTTGTACAAGGGGGCTTGCGCGAGGCGAGCGGCTGACACGGGTATCTCTGGGGTGACGGCGCCGAGACCCACAAGTGCGGATGCCACGGCCGCGGCGAGCAGGCATTGACTGAATCGCATGGACGCTCCTTGGTGACGATCACCGGGAGTATAGCGATTCTGCGAACCGGGGACCGGGAATCGGGACGGTAATCGGGAACCGGTAATCGGGAACCGGGAGCCCGGAATCGCGAATCGCGAGTTGGACGCTGGAAGTCGAGATTGGACTCGCCAGCAGTAATTCGGTTGGCGAACGTGGCGCTTGGACGTCACGCCTGGGCAGCGCTTGCGACGACGCGAGCGATCGAAAACGGGATCGCCCTCACTCACACGATGAACTGCAGCACGCGGGTCCATTGCGCGCCGCACGAGCGTTGGGACATGCAGTGCCGCTGCGACCAGATCAACCGACGCGTCTTGCGGTGCATGACGCGACCAATGTCGCAGAGCGTGACCACAGACACTTCCACTCGCTCACAGCCGCACCGAGACGTTCGTACGACTCGCGCATGCGCATCCCGATAGGGTTTCTTCGCGAGATTGTCCTCACCACTTGAAATTTTTGCGGGTATGCTCGTGCGCGATCCTGTAGATGTCCTTGCGTCATGCCGATACGGCCTTGCAAGGACCCAATGAACCCGCGCGTGCGGGCACTTGTGCATGGGAGGCACGATGAACGACGTGAACGAGACCATCGACGCTGGCAGCACGCCGGCCACTGAAGCGACGCCGGCTGCCGAGACCCTTGCGGCCTCGGCGGTCGCGAAGGTCGCCCGCAAGGCCGCCGCGAAGAGGGTGGTGAAGAAGGCGGTCCGCAGGGCGGCCGTGAAGAAGGCGGTCGTGAAGCGGGCCATCCGCAAGGCGGTCGTGAAGAAAGCCGTCCGCAAGGCGGCCGTGAAGAAGGCCGTCCGCAAGGCGGCCGTGAAGCGGGCCGTCCGCAAGGCGGTCGTGAAGCGGGCTGTCCGCAAGGCGGTCGTGAAGAAGGCCGTTCGCCGCGCCGTCGTGAGGAAGGCCGTCGCGAGGAAGGCCGTCGGCAAGGCGGCCGCGAAGAAGGCCGTGCGCAAGGCGGTCGTGAAGAAGGCCGTCCGACGGGCCGTCGTGAGGAAGGCCGTCGCGAGGAAGGTCGTCCGTGACGCCGTGGCCCGCGAGCTCCTCAAGGCGGTGGTGGTCGAGGCCGCGAAGAGAGCCGTCGTGAGGAAGGTAGTCGCGAGGAAGGTAGTGGCGGCTCGCAGGGGCACGAAGCGCCGCTAGGCCTGACGGCCTGGCTGTGTCATAGGTCGCCACATGACAGGCGCAGCCCTTGGCTGCGCCTGTTCTGCATGGCACGCTTCGACTCGTACATCCGGAGTGGCGCGGTAACGCGCCCGGCAACCCCGGCAACACGCCAGGGTGCCCCGATGCCAGGGACGTCGACCCCATGAGGGCACGTCGCAGTCCGGCATCGATGTGGCGACAGCAGGTGCTGTCGCAAGCGCGTGTTCCATGCCTTCGGCATGGCGGCGGCTCCGGTCAGAGTTCTCGAGGAGTCGTCATGTGTCTTGATCCCCGCCCCGATCGCCTGATCCGCGCCACCCGTCCGAGTCGTCGCCTGTCGGCGCGCGCGTCCGCATTCCACGCGCCCGTCCTCGCCCACGTCGCGCAGGTCTCCATCCCGACTCCTGTCGTGCGGGCGCCCGCTCTGTGGGCCCTCGACGCCCTGGCCGGCGACGACGAACTCGTCGCCCGGGGCTGGGTCGTTCTCAGTCGCGAGAACTGACGAGTAAGGTTCACCTTGCCGGAACCGCCGACGTGGCTCACGCTTCTGGCGTGCGTACGCTATCCCGACGATGGCTCATCGTCGCCGCGATCGGCCTGAGCCTGACGCTCCAGCTCTCCGCGGGCTTCTACGACGAGCCGACGCTCGTGTGGCTGGGCCTGTCGCTGATTGCCGCCATCCTTGGGCTGACAGGTGTCCGCTGGCCGTGGGGTACGGATGCGGATCGTGATGACGAACCGTTCCGGCTGCTGTTGACGGTCGGGGTGCTCGTGAGCACCACCGCGCTGGTCAGCAAGCCACTGGCGCTTTACATGCCGGACCCGAGGCCGTCGGCGCATCCGGACCTGCTCGTGGCTGTAACCGTGGCGTGCCTCGTGGCGATCAGCGTTCGTCCCGCGCATGGCGCAATGGCCCGCCGCCTGGCGGCGATCGTGATCCTCGCGGTCGGGCTGTGGCTCGGTGCCTGGACCGTGCGCGAATCCCCGAAACCCCACATCGACGTCATCCCGGTGCATGTCGAGGCGTTTGCCGCACTGTCGCGCGGCAAAAGCCCTTACGTCATCACCTTCGATGACATCTACAGGCCCGACGAGGCGTTCTACACGCCGAGCATGCGCAGGGGAGGGAAGGTGCTGTTCGGTTTCCCCTATCCGCCACTCAGCCTGCTGCTCGCCTGGCCCGGCTACGCGCTCCTCGGCGACCTGCGATACAGCGAGGTCCTGGCGATCGTCGTCGCCGCGGGATTGATCGTCTGGATGTCCGATGGCCTGGGACTGCTCTGCGCCGCCGCCCTGCTCCTGGCGCCCCGTCTCGTCTTTCACCTCGAACAAGGGTGGACCGAGCCGTTCCCGATCATGTTGCTGGCGATCACCGTCGCCACCGCACTGCGCCGGCCCGACCGCGCGTGGCTACCGTTGGGGCTGCTGATCGCATCGAAGCAGCACATGGCGCTCGGGCTCCTGTTTGCGCCGATGCTCATGCCATCGTCGGAATCGGGACTCGGGAGTCGGGAGTCGGGAGTCGCCGGGAAGGGGCCGGAGAGCACGGATCAGGACACGGAAGTCGGGAGTCGGGAATCGGGAATCGCCGAGAAAGTCTCGCCGAAGAGGTATCGCGACACGCGAGTTGCGCGTTGGGTCGAGGTCGCCAGGTTCGTGCTGAAGGCCGTCGCGGTGGGGGCCGTCGTCACCGTGCCGTTTGCGCTGCTCGACCTCGATGCCTTCTGGCGATCGGCGGTCCTGCTGCAGCTGCGTGAACCCTTCCGACTCGATTCGCTCAGCTTCACGCGCGAACTCCTGCAGTTCGGCATCTCTGTAAACAAGCAGATGGCCATGGCGTTGTCGCTGACGGCGGGACTGGCCGGCATCGGCCTCGCCTGGTGGCGTGCGCCGCGCACGCCAGCCGGCTTCGCGGCATCCCTGGGCGTGACATGCTTCCTCCTCGCCGCGTTCGGCAAGAAGGCCTTCCTCAACTACTACTTCCTCGTCCTGGCGTTCCTGCTCGTCGCCGTCGCCGCATCGTCCAGTCGCCCCGCCCCTAAGCGATCCTGAGCGCCTCGAACGCGTCGGGACCGAGCCGCCCCCAATAATTCGCGTAGAGGTCCTCGGCCTGTTCGCGCTGGATGTGCGGCAACCCTTCGAGAATCGTCGTGCGGTGCGGCTCTGGCACGTCGGACCCGCCGACGACGATGACGCCGAAAAGGGGGTCGGCATCGTGGGCACGATCGGTGGTCCTGGCCCTGGCGAGCACGCGGAGAGCCTCGATCACCCTGGACACCTGGTGCCGCTTCGGATCGGCGGCGGTCCCGGTGGCGAGGGGCGTCGAACGAGCATCCTCGAGGGCAAGTAACAACGTATCGGTCTCCACGACGCACGGCATCGTCACCACGCCATCGACCAGCGGGACCTCGCGAACGACCGGGCCCGCCGTGATCGTGCCAGGCGTACGAAGGGCGCCCCAGTGCACCTCCTCGAGCTGCTCGAACATACGGCGCAGCCACCCGCCCTGTGGATCAGCCGCGATCAATGCCTGCACGGTGTCGGTCAACGGAGCCATGACGCCGAGGGTGACAGCCTCCCGGCGCACTCGTCAAACACCGGGCGTCGGCCCCACTTCTCTCGAACTGCTACGATCTTCTCGTGAGTACCGATCCCTCCTCCGAAGCCCCCACCGGCTTCTCCTCCCTCGGGTTGTCCGATGCCCTCGTCTCTGCCGTGTCCGCGCTCGGCTACGAGGAGCCCACCCCCATCCAGCGCGAAGCGATTCCGGTGCTGCTCGACGGCAAGGACGTCCTCGGCATGGCTGGCACGGGCACCGGCAAGACCGCCGCCTTCGCCCTGCCGATGATTGAACTGCTGTCGCGCAAGGGCGCCAAGAGCCTCGCCCCTCGCGGTCTCGTGCTGGTGCCGACGCGCGAACTGGCCATGCAGGTCGCCGAGGCACTGCACAAGTACGCCCGCGGTACGGACCTCGCGGTGGCTCCGCTCTACGGCGGCGCACCGATGGACGTGCAGATCCGCGCCCTGCGCCGCGGCGTGTCGATCGTCGTCGCCACGCCTGGACGGGCGCTCGATCACCTCCGCCGTCACACACTCGATCTGCGCGCGCTGCGGATCGTGGTGCTGGACGAGGCCGACGAGATGATCGACATGGGTTTTGCCGAGGACATCGAGAGCATCCTGGCCAATGCCCCGGACGAGCGACAGACGGCGCTCTTTGCGGCGACGATGGCGCCACGGCTGGAGTCCATCGCGTCCACGCACCTGACCGATCCGGTGCGGGTGGCGATCGCCAAGGAGAAGCGTGCGGCGGGCAAGCTGCCACGCATCCGCCAGGTGGCCTACCTGGTGCCGCGCCAGCAGAAGACCGCGGCGCTCGGGCGCGTGCTGGACGTCGAGACGCCCTCGTCGGCGATCGTGTTCTGCCGGACGCGCACCGAGGTCGACGAGCTCACGGACACGCTCGCAGCCCACGGCTACGGCGCCAAGGCGCTGCATGGCGGCATGGAGCAGAAGGCGCGCGATCGCGTGATGCAGATGTTCCGCACCGGGCAGGCGGACGTGCTCGTCGCCACCGATGTCGCGGCGCGTGGACTCGACATCGAGCACGTCTCCCACGTCGTCAACTACGACCTGCCGATGACGCCCGAGGTGTACGTGCACCGCATCGGCCGCACCGGCCGCGCCGGTCGCGAGGGCATGGCCATCTCCCTGGTCGATCCGCGACAGCATCGCCAACTGCGGTCGATCGAGGGAGCCGTCCGGTCGAAGATCGAGATCCTCCCGATCCCGACCGAAGCGGACCTGCAGGCACGTCGGCTGGATACGACGCTTGCCGCCGTCCGCGCGCAGATCGTCGAAGGCGGCCTCGAGCAGGCCCGTGCCGTTGTCGATCGTCTCGCGCAGGAGTTCGACGTGCTCGACGTCGCCGCGGCGGCGATCCGCCTGCTGCACGACGATCCGGCTGGCACCACGACAACGAAGGGGAAGGCCAAGGGTGGGTCGAAGCGCGAGGCCGGAGAGGCGGCGGCAGGACCGTCCCTCGACGAAGCCATGGCCGCCGCCGAGCGTCGGCCGGCGTACTCCGAACGCCCTGCCCGCGGCCGGGATGATGAGGAACGACCCCGTCGCGCTCGTGAGGGCAAGGAAGGTCCGCCGAGTCGTCCGTCGCGCGCCGGCGGGCCACGGGGCGCCGGTGGTGCCCGCGCCGTGCTGCACATCAATATCGGCAAGGCAGCGGGTGTGCGGCCGGCCGATCTCGTCGGCGCGATCGCGGGCGAGGCCGACGTCGACAGCGGCGTCATCGGCGCCATCCGCATCGGCGAGGAGTCGTCGCTCGTGGACGTCCCCGAGGCACTCGCCACGCGGATCATGATTTCGTTGCGCAACGCCAAGGTGCGCGGCCGCCGCGTCATGGTGCGCAAGGACCGCGGCGACCGCGAGTAGGCCTCCGTCCAGGTAGCCACTCCGTCGAGCGTCCGGCCAGGGCGTTGGTTGCCGGATGGCGTCTGGACGCCCGGACACGTTGAGTCCGAAGACATTTGGCGCGTGCCTCAGCTTCGGCGCCCGGTCGGTGTGGTGGCCTCTCCGCGGCCTGCGCGCCGGCGTGCCGCCGCCTCGATCCTCATGTCGCCGTGTGTTCGCCGTCAGGCCCCGACGCGTCAAGCCTCAAGCCTCAAGCCTCAAGCGTCAAGCGTCAAGCGTTAGGCATGAGGCATGAGGCATGAGGCATGCCTTTTTGCCACCCCCATCCCCCTCCGCCGCGGCAGTTCCTGCCACATCGGCGATCCGCGACGCCAGGTTCCCTGCGCCAGTCCACGGTGTTCAAACGGCGCGGTTCGTGCCTCGTTGACGCTGACGATGCAGTTGACGGTCTGCTCGGCGTTCGGCATCCAGCGTTCTGCGTTCGTCCCGATTGGACCGCCCTCGTTCCCGCTCGACGAGAGGCACGAAATGAGCCATACTCATATGCATGAGGACGACCATGATCCTGGACGACACGTTGCTGGAGGAGGCCCGCCGGCTCACGGGGGTCACGGAGAAGACGGCGCTGGTGCACGAGGGCTTGCGGGCCCTCATCGCCCGCGAGCATTCATCGCGGTTACGTCGCCTCGCGGGGTCGGACCCGGAGGCCTCGGTGGCCGATCGGTCGCGACGCCGTCCGAAGCCATGACGCTCGTCGACACGTCGGTGTGGATCGACCACTTGCGCCGCGGCGACGCCGAACTCGCGGCGCTGCTCGAGGAAGGCATGGTGCTCGTCCACCCGTTCGTGATCGGCGAGATCGCGTGCGGCACCCTGCGCCAGCGCGAGGTAGTGCTGGGGCATCTGCGGCACCTGCCGGAGGCGCCCCTCGCCACCGAGACTGAGGTCCACCACCTTCTCGAGGGCCATCGTCTCGGCGGCCGGGGGCTGGGGTGGGTCGACCTGCATCTGCTCGCGTCGGCGCGGCTCGCGGCGGTCCCGTTGATCACGCGGGACCGCGCGCTGCGCGACGTCGCCCAGGCCGTGCTCGCCTGACCCGGTCTCGACTGCCGCACGCCGTCCACGGCCGCACCGGCGACTGTCGCGTCGACCTGAGTTTCGCGTAGCCGTCGGATCTGAGTTGCGCGAGCTGTCGATCTGAGTTTTGCGTAGCCGTCGACCAGAGTTTCGCGTAGCCGTCGACCTTCCACCTTCGCCAAGGCTACGGCGGACAAGTCAGGTCGACGGGCACGAGACGGTCGGTAGCTGTCTCCGGGGCGCCGTAGCCGTCGAGCTTGCTCGACGGTCAGTGATCTGTCCGGAGATTGAGGTGGCGTTGATCCGGTAGCTCCCGGAAGCTACCATGGAGGACATGCGAGCCGTGGGGCTGAAAGTGCTGAAAAACAAGCTGAGCGAATACGTACGGCTGGCCGCCAACGGCGAGCGGATTCTCGTGACCGACCGCGACCGCGTGGTCGCCGAGTTGATCGCGCCGGAGTCGCATCGGAGCGAGTACGTGCATGACGCGCTGCTGGCCGAGGCCGTCCGTGCCGGTATCGTCACGCCACCGGTCTCGCGCTCCGCGGAGCCACCGCCGCGGAAACCGTTGATGACAACCGAGGAGTTGCTGCGCCAGCTGGACGAGTCCCGGGCGGACCGTTGATCTACGTCGACACGTCGGTGCTGCTGGCTCACCTGCTCGACGAGCAGCGACAGCCTCCCGCGTCACTGTGGAGCGAATCCCTCGTCACCAGCCGCCTCACACACTTCGAGACGTGGGTGAACCTCCATGCGCGCGGCCTTGGAACCAGTCACGCCGAGGCCGCCCGTGAGGTCCTCGCACGTCTGGGCGTTGTCGAAATGCACCCTCTCGCGACGCAGCGGGCCCTCGAGCCCTTTCCACTCGTCGTCCGCACGCTCGACGCGCTGCACCTGAGTGCAATCGAGTATCTACGGAGCCAGCGCCAGCAGGTCGCGTTGGCGACCTACGACATGCGCCTCGCGAGCGCAGCCCAGGCGCTCGACATTTCGCTCGCGTTCTCGCCGGACGAGTAGGGGGGCGCGGCGCGAAGGCGCAGCTCATGTGTCTAGCCGCACCGGCAGCGCAGTTTCTGCGACGCCGATTTGAGGCCGGCGCGTCCTTTTGTGTACGCACCGCGCCTCGGCCTCGGGCAATCGAGCCGATCGAGATGCTCGGCCTCGGGAACGGGCTGTGCAGCGTGCGACGCCACGTGGGCCGCATCCGCCGAACGTGGGAACGAGTGATCAACGGCGAGGCGGACGCGAATCTCGACTTCGATGACGTGATTACCCTGCTGATGGCATTGGGGTTCCGTCAGCGCGTCCGCGGGAGCCACCATGCCCTGATGAGACCGAAACTGGATCGCCCACTGACGCTACAACGGGCCGGCAACAAGGCCAAACCCTACCAGGTGCGGCAGGTTCGTGCGGTCATCCTCGCGTACAATCTCGATCTCGAGGTCTGACATGCACAGGTACGAACTGATCGTCTTCTGGAGTGCTGAAGACGCTGTTTTCGTCGTCCGAGTGCCTGAACTTCTAGGGTGCATGGCGCACGGAAGCACGCCGGTCGAGGCCGTCGAGTCGGCGCAGACGGCCATCGACCTTTGGCTCGAGGCAGCCCGCGCCGCAGGGATGGCCATCCCGCCCGCAGCCGGACGCCCGAACGTGGACTTTCCCGAGTTGACCGCCGGAAGTCCGGCAACACGCAGCTGACGCGCAGGGTCCTCAGCTTCTCCCGGTCAGACGGCCGACACGATGGCTGCTGTGGCTGCGCTACTACTGCACGAGATAGGCCATCACCGATGCCGCGAGCGCGGTGACGTACGGGGCCGGCCAGCCAATCGTGGCACCGGCGATCCAGACCACGAAACCGGTGCACAACCCGACCCACGCGCTCAACGGGCCTCCGATCGCCGTGAACAGCCCGAAGCACGCGACCACGAACACGCCCGCGCTGTCGAACACCGAGGCTGTCTCCACGACAGCAACTCCACCGCCAGCCTCGATCCGACGACCGGCACGGTCCAGGCCTCGAGCAACTCGTACCACGGCACCGATCCGTTGCCCAGCAGGGCCAAGCGCTCAGATGGCACCTGCTGCCACGCCAACTGCAGTCGATGCTTCTATTGCGACCGTCGCGTAGCTGATGTGACCAACGGACATGTCGATCACTTCATCCCCCTGGTCGCGTTACCCGGATGACAGCCTCGACAACTTCGTGTTCGCCGACGAGCGATGTAACTCAGACAAGAGCGCGTCCTTGGCAGCCGCCGTTCATCTTGAGCGGTGGTCGCGACGACTCCGCTCCGGCCTGCCGGAGTTCGAGGCCATGCAGGACCTGGCATTCCTGGCCCGCTGGGAACGGAATGCCGGGCGCAGTCTCAGTGTGGCGAGGGGCATCTACCTTCGCCTTCCGGGCGACGCTCGACTTTGGTTGCAGGCCAGGGAATACAACAATCCAGAGCGGGTGACCATCGGCTGGGCGCTCATGGTCGAACCGCAAGTGAAGTGGCAATCGATGTGAAGGTCATGGCCTGCTGATCAGCGCTCGGGCCGCCGTGGCAAGTCGAATCGGCGACGGTCCGAGGGCATGAATCGCGTGAGCTGGTCTAGGCGACTTCGCTCGTAGCGCTTGGAGCGGACCTCGAGGGTCGCACGCTGTCGACGCTGTCGATGGCCCTAAGAGGGAACGGGTTCTTGGTCGGTGTCGTGGCGATGTGACTACATGCGACTAGACTGGTAGTCACGTCAAATGCGAGGCGAATCGGTCGCGCCAGAGGAGTGACCATGGAGAAGGTGGGAATCCGGGACTTGAAGGCGAGACTGAGTCTGCACTTGCAACGCGTGCGCGAGGGCATGACCCTTGTGGTGACTGACCGCGGACGCGAGGTGGCGACGATTTCACCCGTGAACGCCAGGGCCGACATGGACTGGGCCTGGAAGATGGTGCGGGAAGGGCGGGCGCACTGGAATGGCGGGAAGCCAGCCGGCAGTCGCTCGCGAGTTCGGCTCGAGGGCGGCGCGAGGGTGTCGGACGCCGTGATCGAGGATCGCGGATGACGCGCTATCTCGGCACGAGCAGCCTGCTGAAGCTGTACGTGGACGAGCCAGGCAGCGTGGAGGTGCTCGATCGCGTGGAGTCTGCCGACGTCGTCGCGACGCTGACGCTGACGTACACGGAGGTGAGGGCCGCACTTGCGCGTCGTCGTCGCGAGCGTCTGCTGTCGCCCCGCGGTCTCGCTGGAGGCAGGCGACTGCTCGACACAGAGTGGCCCGCCTTCATCCACCTCGACGTCACGCCCGCACTGTGCGCTGGGGCAGGCGACCTTGCAGAGCGATACCGTCTGCGCGCCTACGACAGCCTCCATCTGGCCGCCTACGAGATTGCCCTCGGCGCCGGCGTCGACCAGACGTTCTTCTCGAGCGCGGACCTCGCGCTCTGCCGCGCCGCGAAGGCACTCGCCAAGGCCCTCTCTCGACCGTAGCGCCGGCTCCTTCCCAGTCATCACACACTGTGCGCCTCAGAGGGAGGCCCACACCTACGGCACGACGACCACTCGCAGATCACGACTCGTGCGGTTCCCACTGAAGTCCTGCACGAACACCCGCAACACGTGCTCGCCAGGAGTCACTGTCGTCGTGTCCCAGAACCCCTCGGTCGCGATGCCGTCGTGATACGAGGTCGTCGCGACATACAGGAACTGCGTACGGCTCGCACCGTACACCGGGATGCCGCTGCCAGTCGCGTAGACCCGCCTTGCAGCATCGGCTTCGCGCCGCATGCGGTCGAACACTTGGGTCAGGGGCCACGGCACATTCTCGGTCGACAAGGAGCCGACCGATGCGTCCGCAAACGACGGCGTCTTGCGTTCAGCGTTCGGCGTTCTGTCAGCCGGGCGGAGAGCGGGCCCTACCGTTGTGGCGACGCTGTACCCGATCGCATATAAGCCGAGCCGCCGGGACGCCTTGTTGCCATCCGCCTGGTCCCAGGCATCCACGACGATGCGAACGCGGCCACGCACGACGACAGGCTCCAAGGGCGGGAGCCGCGAGGGACGCCGCCTTCGTCCACGGCCACGCATCGCACCGAGCCTGTCCGGATTGAGTGGCGCCCATGCCTCGTCGAAGAGACGTATCCCGGCTGTGGCAATGCTGGGCGCGACGCTGTCCGTGAACTGCACGAGCCGGAAGCGCAGGGGGTTGTACTCCTCACCCGACCATCCGACGTTGAGGTGCACGTGGTTGAACGCATTCACGGTGCCCACCTCGTCTCCGGTCGTGAAGAAGGCTCCCCTCTTCGCACGCATGCGGATCATCATGCCGTCGGCGTCGTAGACAGGCGCGAATCGCTCGAAGTCCACGTCGGCCGATTCGTGCCGGACGACCTGTCCGCCGTAGCCGACGGGCGGAGGCGGAAGTGCGGCACCTACACCTACCGAGTTCGGCCTCCCGCCGCCCAGGACCCGCGATCCGGTCCCTGAGCGCGTTCGCGCGGTGCCGCCGTCTGAATTTCCCGTACCCGGTACCCGGTACGCGGTACCCGCTCTCCGACGCGTGCTTCGCCCAGCCCGAATGTGGACGTACGTCAGCGGACCGATGCGCAGCGACTCGTTCAACGTATCGAACGCAGTCGTGGCGATCGGGCTCGCGACGATGCCGTCGCGAACGGCGCGGACAGGTGTTCCCTGGTTCTCGCGCACATCGAGACCAGCGTGGAAGCGTTCCTGTCCGGCTCCCCCACGTGCCTCGCCGAAGGTGCCTGCCACTTCGTGCGGTCCTTCGAGTGGTGCGACCGGCCACAGGAGAGGCGTGCGCGCGAAGGCATCCACGTCGAATGTGGGTGGCACACGCGGACGTGGCGGCACGGGTAGAACTGGCGTGGTCCACGGCCACTCGGGCCGCCGCGCCTGGCGCACGGGGTCAGACGAGCGCGGCGCCGTCGATAGTCTGGCGCCGGCTGCACCGAAGTTCTGGAGCACCAGGCGCACCATGGCGTTGCCGGCGTCGGCCACGACGAGGCGTGGTTCGGCCGGTGGTCGGCCCGCTCGGAGAGCGGGCCCCACCAGCGCGATCCCTGAGGGGCGGCGAAATCTTGCCTCAGTCGCGACGCCGTCGGCAAACCCCGCGCTCCCCCCGGCCAACAGACGCGCGTCGCCGCGAACCGGCACCAGGACCACCGCGCCGCGCTCGTCGACGATGTAGAGGTCACCGGTCGCGGCGGTGACGAGAGCTATCGGGCGTTCGTAGCCGACGATGGGCGAGAGCACGGTGCTGACCTCCCCGTCGGCGCCGATGGCGCGGATCAGGCCGTTTCCGGTATCGGCGACGAGTACGCGACCGTCCGTCGCGACAGCGACGCCGCACGGCGTGTCGAAACGCGCGCCTGGGCCAGGTCCGTCGCGGTGACGGGCCGCGGCACCGTCGCCATCAGAGGCCGCGCCCGGAGGGCGGGCCCTACCGTCGACGTTGCTGGCCGGGCTCCCGCCTCCGGCAAGGCTTCGGCGCGCGAGCGGAGAGCCGGCCCTACCAGCGTCAGTGGCGTCGTCATCGTCGCCACCGGCGAGCGTGCGGACCTGCCCGTCCGGGTCGATCACTCGGATGCGGTCGTTGTAGGTGTCGGCGACGATGATGCGTCCCGCGGCGTCCACGGCGACGCCCACCGGCGCGTTGAACCGCGCCTGCGCCGAGGGGCCATCGACGTAACCGGAGATGCCGTCACCTGCAATCGTCGTGACGGCGCCACCAGGGCTGACACGCCGGATCGCATGATTGCCGGTGTCGGCGACCACGAGCGAGCCGTCAGGCGCGAGCGCAAGGCCCGAGGGCGTGGCAAACCGCGCCTGGCTGCCAACACCATCCGCGAATCCACGTCCGCCACCGGCAACCGTCGTCACCGTACCGTCGATTGCGATCTGGCGGATGCGATGCGACGAGCCGGCGTCGCTCACGAAGATCCGCCCGTCCGGCGTGGCAGCCAGCCCGAACGGCTCTGAGAAGCGGGCGTCATCGGCCGAGCCGTCCTGCCAGCCATCCCGTCCGTCGCCCGCAAGCACGCCGACCGCCCCCAGCCATGGCGGCTCGGGGCCCTGCGGGCGCGTCAACACCCACGTCACCGCCAGGGCGACCGCGAGGACGAGGGCCAGCAGCACCCAGATGAGGCGGGTGAGACGCACAGGGGGATCGAACCACGCAATGCTGAAATGCTGAAATGCCGAGAATGTCGAAACCTCCTGAGTGCGTTCGTGCCGGCCCGCCCGAGCGCCGGACGGCGCTCACGCCGTCATGGGGTCAAGCCCCAAGCACTCGACAGTCCGGCATCCCGGCATTCCGGCATTAGGTGACGGGCGCCGGCCCGCCGCGTTTGGTGGCATCCTGATCACATGCGCCAAGCCATCCTGGGTCTCGCCTGTCTCGTCGCCGCCAGCGTCGCCGCTCATGCGCAGTCCAACGCACCTTCCCTGATCACGCCGACGCAACTCGAGCCGATGCTCGCCGATCGCGCACTCGTGCTCCTCCATGTCGGCGACAAGGCCGAATATGACGCAGAGCACCTTCCCGGCGCACGGCACATCGAGGTCCGGTCGCTGGCCGCCACGCCACAGCAGGGAGGGCTGACCCTGCAATTGCCGATACCCGCCGAGCTCGAAACGAAGCTCGAGGCGCTCGGTATCAGCGACACCTCACGCATCGTCGTCTACATGGGCAAGGACTGGATCAGTCCCCTCACGCGCGTGGTATTCACGCTCGACTACGCGGGGCTCGGTGGCCGGACGATGGTGCTCGACGGCGGGATGCAAGCATGGAAGGCGGCAGGGAAGGCCGTGGTCACGGACGTGCCTGCGGCGCCAGCGACGGGTACGCTCACGATCAAGGCGCGCCCGGAGGCGGTAGCAGATCTCGCGTGGGTGCAGTCTCATGCGGGCAAGTCGGACTGCGTGGTGATCGACGCCCGTAACACGCAGTTCTACACCGGCGAGAGCAACAACAACGGACGGATTCCGCGGCCCGGCCATGTGGCTGGCGCGGTGAGCGCGCCGTTTGACACATGGGTCCGCGAGGACGGCTCCTTCAAGCCGCGCGCGGAACTCGAGGCGATGCTGAAGGCCGCCGGGGCCAGGACCGGCACGACTGTCGCCACCTACTGTCATATCGGCCAGCAGGCGACCGTCCCGTATTTCGTGGCCCGCATGCTCGGCTACGACGTGAAGCTGTTCGACGGCTCATATGAGGAGTGGTCGCGCACTGAGAGCGCGCCCGTCAAAACCGGAAGCGCACCTCAGTAACGCCTAACGCCTAACGCTTAATGCTTGCCTACCGCCGACCTGAAGGTCGGCGGCTACACCGACGCCTGGATCTGCCGGTACCCGGTACCCGGTACCCGATTTCGACTCCCGACTCCCGACTCCCGACCCTTCTTGCGAATCCTCCACACCTCAGACTGGCACGCTGGCAAGGCGTGGAAAGGGCAATCGCGCATCCAGGAGCTCGAGGCCGTGCTCGACGATCTCGCCGTGGCGGTCGAGCGCGAGCGGATCGATCTCGTCCTGATGACCGGGGACGTCTTCGACGTCGCGTCGCCGTCGGCCGAGGCCGAGCGGCTCGTCTTCCGATTCTTCCGCCGCGTCGGCCAGCTCGACGTGCCGTCGGTGGTGATCGCCGGCAACCACGACAGCCCCGCACGGGTCGAGGCGTGGGGGCAACTCGCCGAACTGGCGCAGGTGACGGCCTGCGGCGTGGTGAAGCCGCACGACCAGGGCGGGTGCGTCACCATTCCCACGCGCTCGGGCGAGCCAGCGGTCGTCGCGATGCTGCCGTTCGTTGGGCCGTCGCAGTTCCTGTCGGCCCAGGAGCTTGGCGTGGCCGGTGGTGAGGCAGTTGGCGCGTACGCTCGCCACATGCAACGGCTCGTTGCCGACATCACTCGCGGCTTCCGGGCCGATGCGGTGAACCTCCTGATGTCGCACACGCACATGGAGGGCGCGGTTGTCGGCACGAGCGAGCGTCGCGTCCACGTGGCCGAAGCATGGGCGGCGACCGTGGACATGCTGCCTGCCACTGCGCACTACGTTGCGCTCGGCCACATCCATCGCAACCAGGCCATCGCTGCCGCGCCGGTGCCGACATGGTATGCGGGCGCGCCGATGCAGCTGGATTTCGGCGAAGAGGGCGAGGTCAAGGCGTACAACATCGTCGAGGTTCATCCCGACGAACCCGCGCGCGTGACCGCACGCCCCTACGTCGGCGCACGACCCCTTCGCACGGTGACCGTCCTCGCGTCGATGTTCGAAGGAGATTCGATTGCCTCCGCGTCGACGCCCTCACTGCAGTTCGACGAACCACGCGTGGACGTCTCGGAGCGGCCGCACCTGCGCGTGATTGTCGATTGCACCGCCGGAGCGGTCGATCCCGACATCAACCGCAAGGTGCGGGCCGTCATCCCCGGCGTCGTCAGCGTGGATCTGCTGCGGCCTCGGCCCGTCCCTGGCGACACCCAGCCGGTACTGCAGGGAATGTTCGCCCCGCGTGACCTCTATGCGGCCTACCTGCACCACCAGGGCCAGAGGGGCACCGAGGCCATGCTCGGCGCGTTCGACGCCCTGTACCAGGCTTCGCTCGTCGGCGAGGACGAGGCATGAGGCCACTCACCATCGAGGTGCACGGCTTCACCTGCTTCCGCGATTCCCAACCGGCACTCGACCTCTCGTCGCACACGCTGTTCGCGATTACTGGGCCGACCGGCGCGGGCAAGAGCTCCGTGCTCGATGCGATGACCTTTGCCCTCTACGGCAAGGTCCCACGCATGGGCCGCGGCAGCGTCAAGGACCTGATCTCCCACGGCCGCGATCGCCTTTGCGTGACCATGCGCTTCTCGGTGGCCGATCGCACCTGCATCGTCACGCGGATGATTCGTCGCAATGGCGGCCCCGGCGTCTGCCAGCTCGATGAGCAGGTCGGCGCCGCGACGCGCACGATCGCGTCCGGTGTGCGTGAGGTCGACGAGGCCGTCGAGCACCTGGTCGGGCTCGACTACGACGCCTTCACGCAAGCGGTCGTGTTGCCCCAGGGCGAGTTCGCGAGGTTCCTGAAGGGCGCGCCGGCGCAACGACGCCAGATCCTGCAGGACCTGCTGCGACTCGGTGTCTACGGGCGGATGCACAAGCTCGCCGGCGAGCGATGCCGGGACGCGAAGAGAGACGTCGAGGCCGCCGAACGGCAACTCGTGATGCACGCCGACGCGACGCCCGACGCGATCCGTCATGCCGAGATCGAACTGGCCGGCGCGTCGCAGCGACACGCGGCCCTCGTCGAGACGCGCGATGGTGTTCGTGAGGCGCGTGTGCAGATGGAGACGCGCGTGGCCCTGGCGCGGGAGCTGGGCGTTCGCCGTCAAGAGCTCGAACTGGTTCGAGCCGCCGACACCGAGCAGCGCGTCAGGGTCGACACCATTGCGCGTGCCCGCCGTGCCCGGGAGGTCGGCGCGGAGCTCGCGCAGCACGCGCGGGACCGCGAAACGCACCAGGCGCGCGTGAATGCGCACGCCACTGCACAGGGGCGTCTGGCCGCGGCGCAGGCGGCGGCTGGCGAGGCTGGGGTCAGGCTGGACGCCGCGCAGCGTGCGTTTACGGACGCGGCGCCGCTCCGCACCCGGGCCGAGACGCTCCGCGCGCTCGAAGGACGACTGCAGCACCTGGACGCCCTCGCGGCGGAATGCCGCGTACTCGCGCGCAGTCACGACGCGAGTCGCAACGAGGTCACGGCGAGACAAACCGATCTGCGCACGAAGTCCGAAGCGTTGACCCAGGCGTCCGAAGAGGTCGCGCGTCTCGACCGCGCATTGGCTTCGCCGACCTTCGACCCGCTGGAGCTCCAGGCGTGCGAGCGGGGTCGGGACATCGCCCGCGAGCTCCGCAGCGCACGTGAACAGGGATCGGCCGTCGACGATCTCGTGCGCCGGGCACAGGCGAACCTGCGAAGCGCAGAGGAAGTCACCCGGGCCGAGTTGGCAGCCGTCACCGAGGCCCGCGCTGCCTTCGCCCGCGCAGAAGCCGGTCGCGACGAGTCGGTCCGGCTGCTCACCGAGGCGCAGGACGCACACCGGGCGATGACCCTGCGCCGCCACCTGCATCCGGGCGATGCGTGTCCTGTCTGTGCGCAATCAGTGCAGACGGTGCCCCCCATAGCCCTCGCCCCTGCGCTCGCCAGCCTGTTCGATGCGCAGAACGAGGCCGCCGAAGCCTGCCGCACGCTTGCGGCTCGCGTGTCGCAACAGCAGGAGCGCCATGCACGCGCGGACGCCGCCGCTGAGGGCGCCCGCCATCAACTCGCCACCGCCGAAGCGAATCGCTCCGCCCTGCGCGACAGGATCACCGCGAGCATGGCGACGCTGGCGACCGATCTCGCGCGGTATCTCCCGGCGTCGCGAAGCGCGATGCCCGAGCACTGGCTGCTCGAGCGACTCGATGACCTGCAAGCGTTGCGAACAGAGAGAGAGGCACGCGAGCGCAGGCGGCAGATTGCCGAGGCCGTTCGCGTGGATGCCGATCACCTCCTCGCGCTCGCCGCGCTGGCCCTCGCCGGTGCGGAACGCGAGGCGCAGGTCCTTGCCGATCAACAGACGGCCCGGACCGCGGCGCACGATGCACTGATGACGGAGATTCGGCGTACGACCGATGCGGCCGATCCGCGGGCGGAACTCGCCACGCTCGTGAGACAACTCGCGGACGCCGAGGGTGCACTGGACACCGCTCGCGTGGAAGCGACACGCCACGACACGGAACTCGCTGCCGCGATAGAAGCGGAGGTGCATGCCTCCCGTGCGATGGACGACGCGCAGCGCGCCCTCGATGCGATCACCGCCCGCATCACGACGGCGCTCTCGGCCTTCGGGTTCGCATCGGTCGACGAGGCAACGGCGGCACTGATGGCGGAGGTCGACCTCGCCGCTCTCGCCGATGCGACCGACGCTCACGACCGGCGCCGTGCGGCACTGGAAGCACAGGTCGCCGATCTCGCGGCGCGCGTCGGCACCGTGGCCGCGAGTGACGCGCACCTGGCCGCGAGCGTGTCCGCCGAGCGGCAGGCCGACGATGCGGTGAGTGCGAACCTGCGACGAACAACGCAACTCGAGGTGCAGCTCGAGGCCATGCGGACCCGGGCGCTCAACGCCGTCGCCCTGCACATGCAACTATCGGTTGCTCGCCAGACGTATGAGGTGTACTCGCGCCTCGCGACAGACCTCAAGGCGGATGCCTTCCAGGCCTGGCTGCTGCGCGAGTCGTTCGAGCGGCTCGTGATCGGTGCGTCGACGCGGCTGATGGAACTCTCGGGTCGATACACGTTGCAGTGGGCCGACGAAGAGTTCGTCGTCGTCGATCACGACAACGCCCAGGAGCGGCGCGGAGCGGACACGCTGAGTGGTGGCGAGACCTTCCTCGCCTCGCTCGCGCTCGCGCTCGAGTTGAGCGAGCAGGTACAGCGTGCCGCGGGCGCCGTGCGGCTGGACAGCCTGTTCATCGACGAAGGCTTCGGCACGCTCGACGCCGCCGCCCAGGACGTCGTCGCGTCGGCGATCGAGTCGCTGCAGGTGAGTGGCCGGATGGTCGGCATCATCACCCACGTCCGCGAGCTCACCGATCGCATGCCTGCCTGCATCGTGATCGAGAAGCGGCCCGACGGATCGCGCTGGCGTCAGGACTGATTAGACAAACGCCGAACGCCGAACTCCGAACGCTGAGGCCAGTGCCGGACAGCGTCACTGCAGAATCCGCTTCCCTGGAGAAGCCCCGCCGCTGCAGAAGATTCAACCGGTCCCGCCTGGAGTGGACGCCGGGCCGAGTTCTCTGGACCGGGCTCGTGGCACGTGGTCTGCTCCTGCACGGGATCAGACCGAGAAAGGCCGAAAGGCCGAAATGCTGAAGTGTCGAGAAACAGCGCATTCGACATTTCCGGCATGGCGGCGTCCCGCATTGGTGAGGTGGTCAGGGCCGGCCAAGCGACCCTCAAGGGAGGAAGCAAGCCAGAAAACAGGTTGACCAGCCACAATAATTGTGGCCATACTTCGAGTATGGCAACAACATCGGTGCGGTCAACGTACTCATTGGACATGGAGACCATGAGACGCATCGACAACCTTGCGAGGCGGTGGGACGTGTCGAAATCGGAAGTGCTGCGGCGGGCGCTCCGGATCGCGGACGAGCAGTCCACGCGATCGGAGCGTGTGGAGGCCCTCAAGCAACTGCAGGTGTCCATGGATCTCTCGCGCGAACGCGCGGAAGGCTGGGTCGCCGACATCCGTGCGGAGCGAGATGCCTGGCCCACTCCGGGAGACGGCCAGTGACGACGCCGGTCCATCTGGACACGAGCTTCCTGGTCCGCTCGGTATGCCCGGAGAACGTGGAGGCGGCGTCCCTGCTCGAATGGCTCGAGCAGGGGCGCCCCGTCATGATCAGTGCGATGGTGTGGGCGGAGTTTCTGTGCGGCCCGCTCACGGACGGCCAGAGGACGCTGGCGATGCAGGTCGTCGGTGAACCCGTTGCGGTCGGAGGGCGAGAGGCCGAACTCGCAGCGCGCCTCTACAACACGTCGGGGCGTCGTCGTGGCTCGTTGGCCGACTGCCTGATTGCCGCGGCGGCGATCGAGGGCGGAGCCCCGCTGGCTACCGCGGACAACAGCTTCGCGCGATTCGCCGACGCCGGCCTGTTACTGGCCTAGCCTTTCCCTTCGCCCTTTCCCTTTCCCCTTCACCCTTCCCCTTCGACCTTTCCTCTTCAGCGTTCGGCGTTCGGCGTTCACTCCCGACTCCCGACTCCCGACTCCCGTTCCCAGTCACGCCATGACCAACCGTGGCGTAGCGTCGGCTCCGCTCCAGACGATGGCGTACTGGTCGAAGCGGCGGGCGATGGCGAGGGCTGCGGCCTCGTCGAGGCCCAACACGAGGACGCTCGGCTCGCCTGGCCACTCTTCCTCGGGATCGACCCCCTCGCCGCGAAGCCAACGGCAGCCCGGCGCCGCCAGCGCCTGCTCGAGGCGAGTCATGGCCAGGTCGTTCTGCTCTCGCGGCGTCGGCGTACTGCGAGGATTCCACGCGGTAATGAAGGCGGAGCAGGTGACACCGAACGCGTCGTGACACCTGCGCAGTTGCTCGGACGGCACGCCGACACGCAGCACCAACGCGTACCCCGCATCGTCCACGCGGTACTCGGTGCGTCGGTAAGCGGCGAGCAGTTCAGCGCGCAACGACGTCGTGCCCGGCCGCCTGCAGCAGCGCATGGAAGCGCTCCGCCGCGTCGATCCAACCGAGGACCTCGTCGCGCGACGGCTGCAGATCGTAGGGATGGTGATGGCAGGCGCGGCTGAGGAGCGACCACGTGGCATGACCCTCGGCCGCCAACTCGGCGTGTGGCAGGTACAGCCGCAGGGCCAGAAACTGGCTACGTGCCGAGGTACCGACCATCGGGATTGAGCGTTGCGCCCAGAACTCGTCCACGGACAACTCGACTGCCTGGCGCGCAAGGACAGCGGCCGCACGTCCCCACCAGAACGCGGTGGTCCAATCGTCCGTATTGACGAGCCTTCGGCACAGCGCAAGCAGCTCCGGTGCGCCGGGCGTCGTCATGGTTTGGCCACCTGCGCCCTGATCATGTCGACCAATGCCTGCGTCGCGCTCACGAGTGCTAACGGATCGCCAGTGAAGTCGCCATGTGCGCCCTCGAGGCAATCGCGGAACGTCTGCTTGTGCGGCAGCTTGCGCATCGAGCCGAGGCGCTGCTCGACATCTCCGCCACGATCCATGTTGTCAAAAAGAGCCAGCGCCATGAGGTTACGGAACTTGCCCGCCTTCACGAGGGTGTCCTCGACGTCGGTGTGCAATGCCCCTTCGCGAAGCCGACGGGCACGGACGACCTCCTGGCACGCCGCCTCGAGCGCGGAACGGCAGAAATTCGGCACGAGCCGCAGCTTGATCCCGTCCGGCATGTGCTCGGTCATCGCGATGGCCTTCGCATCGTCGAGGAGGATCGCGACCGGTCCCTTGACGCGACGGATGTCCACGACGGACCGGTCCCGCCGCAGGATGTCGACGAACGTCGCGCGAATCTCCAGCCGCCGCACGGCCTCGGGCAGGCGATCGTCGTGCGTGAACACCACGACCTGATGGCTTCGGGCCGCCTGGGCGAGCACGCGGGCCAGGCCCTCGACCTTGGCCGGGTCGAGCGCCTGCACGGGATCGTCGATCAGCACGAACCCGAACGGGCTCTCCGGCATCGTCGCACGAGGCAGGAAGAGGCTCAGCGCGAGGCTGTTCAGTTCGCCCTGGCTCATGACGCTCAACGCCGACGTCTCGGTGCCTTCGAGGCTCACGTCGAGTTGCACGCTGCGACGCGTGCCGCTACCGACCATCTGCACGTCGCGCAGATCGACGCTGCTCTGCAACCGCAGCATCGACCAGTAGTGCGTGGCCTGCTGCGCAATCGGTTCGAAGCGCTCGCGACGGATGTCCTCGATGACGTCCTTCAGCCAGTCCTCGGCCTTGCGAAGGTGCTTCTTGGCCTCCTTGCCGGCCTCGGCCTGCCGCGCCGGCGGCAACCACGCGGCCAACTGCAGGGCCACGGGCCGCCAGACGTCTTCGCGACGGGCGAGTTCGGCCTGCGCCATGGCCATGACGGCAGTCACCGCTGATAGCAGCGGCGGCATCGTCGACTCGATGTGCGCCGCCAGTGGCTCGATCTCACCGGCGCCTGCAGGTGCGCTGGCAAAGGTCTGCCATGCGTCGAGCGCGGCTTGCACGTCGAGGGCAGCGCGTGCGGCGGTCGCCAGTACGGCTGGGGCCGCGACGCAGAACTGCATGGCGCGCGACCGCGCCCTGTCCAGCGTTGCTTGCGCGCCGTCCGCCTCGGCGGCATCTGACCGCAGTATGTCGGCGGCCTGCCGCGTACGGCTTCGCCAGGCATCGTCGATGACGTCCGCGGTGCCACACACTGGACACGCGTCGGACTCCGTGGCCTTCGTCACATCGAGTGCACGCTCGAGCAGGTCTGCAAGCTGTCGCGCCCGCCCCGCCGATCGTTCTCCTATCTCGCGCACCCTGTCCCCGGCCTCGCGCAGTCCGGCGACGACGTCGGTGCCGTCGGCGAGAGCGGGCGCCCGCAACGTGGCGAGTTGGCGAAGCAGCTGTCCCTGCCCGTCATCGGTGAGGTCGTCGGCCACCAGTCGCTGGATGGCGTCGAAGTCCCACGTCCTGGCGCCGAGTAGCGTGACGATTTCGTCGAGCCGCGGGTCGTCGCCGAGTGCCTTGGCCGACTGGGCCGCGGCCACCACACCGCTCGCGGCTCGCTTCGAATCGTCCTGGCACTTGTCGATCGCACGCGCGGCATCCATGAGCCGCTGACGCACGTCGACGTACTGCTCCAGGCCCAGCCCTGTCATCAGCGCGTCGTAAAGTGCTGACCTGCCGTCGAGCATCTCGCCGAGCTGCGAATACGCCAGGAACGGCCGGTAGTCGAGAGAGGCGCGGAGCCAGGGCGTTTCCGAGAGCGTCCGGGTGGGGCCCGCGTCCTTGACGACGGTTTCCCCGTCCTTCAGCTCTGCGCCCTTGCCCCACCGGCGCGAAAACGTGACGGTTCCGGTCTGCTCGACCACCACGTCCGCGGCAATGAACGGGAGCTGATCGACGTGGTGATTGCGCCAGCCTTCGGCGGCGCGCGCCGCACCGAAGCGCGCGCAGGTATCGGTGAACAACAGTTCCACGGCCTCTGCGAAGCTGCTCTTGCCGGAGCCGTTCCGACCGCTCACGATCGTGAGGCCCCGGCCTTCGGGAATCTCCAGCGCGCGCTCTGGGCCGATGCCACGGAACGCACGCACCTTGATGGTCTTCAAGTACGCGCGAGGCACGTCTGCAGGTGCGGTGAGCGGCAGCGCGTCGGCCGCCGCCCTGGGCGCCAGGTCCGCTCCCGCGTCGATGGCGCCGGCGAGCGCGTCGGTACCGTCGCACGCGTATGCGACATAGATGGCAAACGGCTCGGCGTCCTTGCCGCCAGCGGCAAGGCGCCTCAGGAGATCGGCGAGGATGGGATTGTCGGACACGGTGTCATCAGTACGGGTAGAGCCGCGCGACATCCGATGGATGCGCACCGCTTCGGATCAGATGGCCTGTTGGTCCCGGATCATATCGCTCGAGTGCGACGACGCACGCGGCGGCGGCCTCTAGGTCGCCTGCTGCTATGGCTGTGTCGAGATCGAGCATCACGAGGTTGCGTGACGCGAGCACGTTGCCGTGCCCCGCCGCCTCTACGAGGACCGGGCGACAGGCAGTTCCGGCCCACCGGTGCGCGGCCCAGCGAAGATGATCGGGCAGGGTGAGGTCGCCGGCGAGCTGAATGGCAATGGTGCGGGCGGCCTCGTCTCCCGGTTCGAGCAGCAGCCTGCCACGCACCAGCGCGAATTCCACGTAGCGTGCGCCCAGCCCCTTGAGTCCGCCTGTGCTCGACAGCCGCTCGTGAAATCCCACGGCGCGCTGCAGCGACGCCGCATCCCGGAGGGCGCCGGCCAGGCGGCACCACTCCGACAGCGGGTATGCGATGTCAGCGTCGGCATGGAGATCGGCGAGCACGCACGCGACAGACTCCTGTGCGGCGAGCGCGTCCTGGGCGCGCCCTGTGAGCGCCTCGAGCCGCGCCAGTGCACCGCGCAATCGCAACTGCGGCTCGGCCGCCTCGTGCAGATCCGCGGCGAGCAGGTCGCGCGTAAGCGGCTCGATACGGTCTGGATGGGGGACGCCCGTGTCTGCGCATTGCTGTACGAGGTGCGCGACGACCTGGATGCGCAGCATGCGCGGACGTCCCTCGAGCCAGCCACTCGGCGGCAGGGCAATGCGTCCGCTGTTGTCGCAGTGTCGTTCAGCGACGGCGCGTGCGAAGTCGAGCCGGTAACGCGCATCGGCCGTCAGATCCGACCAATGCTCGAGCGCGAGGGTTGCCCCCCGAGCGACCGGCGCCCAATCGACCATCGCGTCGCTGCCGACAAGGGCAAGCCTGAAGAAGCTGGCGGTGAGTTCCTCGCGCCGCTCGGGGTCGCTCCCTGCTTCCACGAGCAGTCGCGTCAGCGCATTGCCGAACACATGCGCGATGGCGTCGGCGGCACGGCCGACGCCGACCACGCACAGTCCGTCGGGCGCGACGTGACGAGCCTCGGCCTCCTGATCGGCCGAAACGAGCACGTCCGTGACGCGCGGCAGCAGCGTCGCGATCCCCGCGATCTTGCGCTCGAGCCCCCCTACCGGCAGGACGGAACCAGACGGATCGATGGCCGCCGCGGCCACGACCTGCGGCGGCACCGGACACCCGAGCACGACCGAGGCGAGATGCAGGCAGAACGCGAGCCCGAATGATGGCCCTTCGACCAGCACGCCCGGGTCGACAAAGCCTGGCGTCGTGCGCAGGCCGTGCAGTGGCGTGATCTCGGGCAACAGCCGGGTCGCGTCACGCACGTTCCGCCAGAGGACGGGTAGCGCCCGCGGCAACGCCACGGTTGCGGCACGCCACGACTGGCGCATCTGCGGCCCGAGCGTCGTACCGATCGCATGGTTGTGCGACGTCGCATGGGGGGTGGGTGCGATGCACCAGGCGACGACCGTCTCGTCGTCCTCGCTGACACTGACCACCGGCAAGGAGCCGCGACTGGGCCGGGGCATGGGACCAAGTCGTTGCGCAAGCTTATCGCAGCGTGCGTCCGACCGTGGCCAGCACCACGGACCTGCCCGCAGCGCGCTGTCGGGAGCCTCAGTCATCAGAAGTAGTGAGCCTCGAGGTCCGTGCTGCCCCACCAGGCGGAGGGATCGCCCAGCGCAACGCGTCGCAGCCGTTCGTCGGCAGCCGACACCGTCTGATCGAGATTGATGCGCACGGCGCGGCCGGTACGGTCGGCACTTTCCAGTACCTTCTCCAGCTCGCTGCCCGCACTCGCCTCGCGCAGCAGCACACGCACGCTCTCGATGTCGTCGCGGCGATGGCACAGCCGGCGCCAGGCCAGCGAGGCCTCGCTCATGTCGGCCGACAAGGTCTCGAACAGGTCCTCGAGGTCATCGCCAAGTGCCTCTGCGCGCCGCACGGCCTGCTGCTCGAGCGCGGCCTTCGCCGCGGCGTCGAGCGAACGGGCCCAGCGCCGTGGCGCCAGCTCGACGTCGCTGACCAGGTCCTGCAAACGGCCGGCAGCAATCAGCGCGGCGACGTCCATGGCGTCCGATTCCGACAGCCGCGCCAGCTGGCCGGCCAGAGAGGTACGCCTCCACGCGTCGGCGCCGACTCCCTCGTGCACTTCACCGAGCATCCACTTGTCCCTCGAGCTCACGATCCATTCCTCCAGTGGAGGCACGGGCCACGCGTAGATCGGCCGCAGGTGCAGGTACGGGGGCTGTGTGTAGCCCAGCACCAGCGGCGTGCCGCCGAGGCTTTCGATCAGGAACCGGCCCTGCCGCACCAACTCCACGCGGGCCATTCCGGCCTCGTCCGCGGCCCGGGGCGGCTCGTCGACCAACCCCGGTCGCACCTGAAACGTCGCGCCGTGTCGAGATATGACGCTGAGCATGCGCGCGCCGGGGTCGAGCTCGAGACGGAGCCCGAGCGTGTCGAGCGTTGGACTGTGGGCGGCGATCGACGACGTGACGTCGCGCGGCGACGCCTGCAGCGCCTGTTGTGGACCAGCACCTGGCAGGGCGAGGTCTTCGGAGGGCCCGAGCATTTCCGAGGCAATCCCGAGCGCCGCGAGTTCCTGCTGCATCTGCACGTGGGGGTTCATTCGGACATGACCTCGTCGCCTGAGGCGACAAGTGGGTTGCTGCCGTGCTGTACGCGCGGCGCGAAGTCGGAGCGCGCCACGCCGCGGACGGCTTCCTCGAGCTCGCGGGCCAGGGCGGCACCGATCAGCCACGCCGACAGCCGCGGCACGTCGTCGGGGCGGTTGCGTGGCACTTCGAGCAGGTAGCCGCGTGCGCGCTTCTGGCGCTGGTAGATGCGGTTGCGCGTCCGCACGAACGTGTCGTTGCCGCGCTGTTCGCGCGTCACGATATCGTCGATGGTGGTGATCTCACGGGCGATCGCGCGGATGTCGCGTACGGTGGCCACGAACCCATCGCCTTCGCGCAGCGTGCCCGCGATGGCCGGAATTGCTCGTTCGTAGAGCACCTGGTCGGCCTTGGCCAGCAACGCAGAGTTGGCCGTGTGGTTCTCGCGGTCGATGAGCACCGAGCGGATGTCCAGGTCGGGAGAGGGCAGGTCGCGCGGGCGACCATCGTCGTCATCCGGCGTCGTGGACACCAGGCGGTGGAGATCGTCGCGGTCACGGTTGATGCTGTCGCGAAGCATGTTCTTGAGCGCCGTCACGAGGTAGCCGGTGGCTTCGGCGTCGGTGGACGTGTACCGCCGCGGACCAGGACGGTTCTTCATGAGGCGCATGACGACGTCGTTGACCACGTCGCCGCGTTTCGGTTCCGGCACGACGCGTCGCGCCAGTGCTTCGAGAGCGGCGTACACGATTGCAATGGCCGCCTGGCGTCGCGCGTCCTCGTCAGGCGAGAGCGTGCGATCGGGTGGCGCCATCAGGACCAACGCGTCGGACAGGGTCATACCCAGGGTGTCTCGTTCCTACGTTGTGGGCCCACGGTCCGCGTTCACTCGGGCCCTGACGGAGCGAAGACGCGGCCGGTGTGCGGGGTCTGACACAAGTGCCTCCCGATCGAAACATCTCGACCATCGGCCTTCGGCATGCGGCCTTCGGCCTTCGGAATACCCCGATCTTGGCCGGCAGTCGGCCGCGTCCACTCTCACCCGCCGACCTGAAGGTCCGCCGCTACAGCCTTCACCTCGACGAATGTAGGCGTCGACCTTCAGGTCGACGCGCGACGCGCCGTCAGGCGGCGGCGACGCATGACGCGTCAAGACACAGGGTTCGCCGGCTGCCCGTCAGCGGCGAGCAGTGCTCGCGCCGCCGCCTCGATCGCCTCGACGTGCTCTTCTCCGACGTTGCTCAATAGCGGCAGCAACGGCCCCGTCTCGGCGATGCCGGCGCTCTCCACCGCCTGGTGCAGAACGCGGATCGGGTTGATGGCGTTGCGGAGGTCTTCGAGCGCCACGAAGATGCCGCGGACCCGCTCGGCCTCGACCCAGTCCTGCCGGTGCACGGCCGCCAGCATGGTCTGAGACAGTCGCGGCGCGACGCAGACGCATCCGCTCGTGAAGCCCGCGAGGCCAAAGTCCCGGACGTGGACGATCGCGGGCTGCTCGCCGATGCCGCTGATGATCTTGCTCGTGTCGACCATCGAGACGAGCTTGCGCAGATACGGGTCGTCAGAGGTGTCCTTGCGCACGACCGCGTACTTGATCGCGCTGACCAGCCCCTCCTTGTCGAGCGCGGCAATCTCCTCGGGCTCGATGTAGCCGTCGTTCTTCACGTAGACCAGTGCCGGCACGCCGGCGGCCGCCACGAACTCGCGGATCCCGTTGGCCACACCGACGCTCGTGGTGATCCCCTGCTGCGGCAACACCATCACGGTGGGAAACCGGTGACGCCGGACAATCCGGGCGTGCTCGAGCAGCAACGCGTAGCTCGGGCCGGCCGACGGCACGACGAGCGAATCCGGACCCGCCAGTTGCTCGAGCATCGCCAGGGCCGCGTCGTACTCGGATAGCGGCATGTGGTAGAAGTTCGCGTTGCCGCCATACAGCAGCAACGACACGCCCCCCGCCTCGAGATGCCGGATGATGCGGCCGTTACCCGCCTCCGACAGCGAGCGATCGAGCAGTCGCGCCAACGGCGGCACGGCCATCACGGAGCGGGCGAAGTGGGATGGGGACAGGGGCGTCGTGATCATGGGGCCTCGAGAATTGCAGAATTCAAGAATTTCAGAATTTCACCACCACCACCAACCTTCGGAGCGCTGAGCCCTTAGTGCAATTCTGCAATTCTGAGCTTCTGAAATTACCAGTACTCAGTAAATGTCCGGTTCCGGCGTCGGCCAACCGCCTTCGAGGAACGTGAAGTCGCAGCCGTCCGGCGCCTGCGACGTCTGGTCCAGGAACAGGCGGGAGTAACCGCGCTCGTAGCGCCGCGGCGGCGCGCTCCACGTGGCCTTGCGGGCGGCCAACTCCTCGTCGGCGACATGCAGGTGGATCCGCCGTGCCTCGACGTCGATCTCGATCAGGTCACCATCGCGTACCAGCGCGAGTGGCCCCCCGACGGCAGCCTCCGGCGCCACGTGCAGCACGCACGTACCGTAGCTCGTGCCCGACATCCGCGCGTCCGAGATACGCACCATGTCGCGGATGCCCTGCTGCAACAACTTCTTCGGGATGGGCAGCATGCCCCATTCCGGCATGCCCGGCGCCCCGACAGGGCCGGCATTCTGCAGCACCACGACATGATCGGGCGTGACATCGAGATCGTCCTGGTCGATCCGCGCCTTGAGGTCGGCATAGGTCGCGAAGACCAATGCCGGGCCCGTGTGCTTCAGCAGCCGTGGCTCGGCCGCCGTCGGCTTGATCACGCACCCGTCTGGAGCGAGGTTCCCCCGCAACACGAAGGTCCCACCGGCACGGGCGAGCGGTCGGTCGAGCGGCCGGATGACTTCGTCTGACAACACCTCGGCGCCAGCGATGACCTCGCCGATCGTGCTGCCGCCGACCGTCCGGCAGCCGAGCGCGAGGTGTGGTCGCAGGCGCGACAACAACGCGGGCACACCGCCCGCATCGTGGAAGTCCTCCATCAGGAACTCACCGGCGGGCCGCAGGTTCACCACGACCGGGACCTCTCGCGAGATCCGATCGAAGTCTTCGAGCGTCAGTGGAACACCCGCCCGGCGGGCCATGGCGATGAGGTGGATGATCGCGTTGGTGGACCCGCACAGCGCCATGTCGGTGACGACGCCGTTACGGAATGCGTCGGCGGTGAGAATGGCCGACGGGCGGAGATCCTCCCACACCAGCTCCACGGCACGTCGCCCTGCGGCCGTTGCCATCCGCGCATGCGCCGAGTGCACGGCGGGGATCGTCGCCGCACCCGTCAGGGTGAGCCCCAGCGCCTCCGTGATCGACGCCATCGTCGACGCGGTTCCCATCGTCATGCACGTGCCAGGCGATCGCGCGATGCCTTCCTCGACCTGTCGCAGCGCACATTCGTCCAGGTTGCCGGCCTTGCGTTCGTTCCAGTACTTCCACACGTCGGTCCCGCTGCCGAGGCGCTCGGTGCGGAAGCGACCGGCCAGCATCGGGCCGGCAGGCACGAAGATCGCGGGCAGGTTCATCGAAATCGCGCCCATGATCAGCCCGGGCACCGTCTTGTCGCACCCGCCCATGAGGACCACGCCGTCGATCGGGTGCGATCGCAGGATTTCCTCGACCTCGAGCGCCAGCAGGTTGCGGTAGAACATCGCCGTCGGCTTGACGAACATCTCCGACAGCGACAGCACCGGCATCTCGACGGGGAACCCACCAGCCTGCCACACACCCTGCTTGACGTCCTCCGCGCGCTCGCGGAAGTGCCCATGGCATTGCTGCAGGTCGCTCCAGGTGTTGAGGATCGCGATGACCGGCTTGCCCTCGGCATCGTCGGCCGAGTACCCCAGTTGCCGGAGCCGGCTGCGGTGACCGAAGCTGCGCAGGTCATCCGGAGCGAACCACCGTTGCGACCGCAAGTCGGCGGCCGCGCGACGGGCGGGGCGCCCCGGGGCACCAGATGGGGCTGGGACTCGTGGGTCGGTCATGGTTGGCGCTGGAAAAAACCGTCGCGGAAGTCTACGCTAACCGCCTCTTGAGTCCACTTCCCATCCTGGCGATCGCGCTCGCGATCGTGATCACGGGTGTGCTGGCGTTCCGCCTGCACGCTTTCCTTACGCTCATCGTTGCCGCGCTGGCGGTCGCCGCGCTGACACCCGCGTCAGCGATCGAGCGGTACGAACTGTCGAAGGAAGGCGTGCGCATCGACCAACTGGAGCCCGGCAATCGCGGTGCGCTGGTGCTCGCGCGACCAGGACAGCTGAAGCAGGGAGTGGCGTACGGAGTATTCCGTCTCGATCCGGGAGCCAGGCCTCGACGTGTAGGAACCGCAACGGTTGCCGTCCCCGGAGTAGCGGGGGCCGAGACCACGCTCTCCGTGGTGTCCGACGATCCATCCGCCTCCCTCGTGGGCGCCTGGGTCGCCACTGACGGGACAGCAGCAGCGGCCGCCAGGTCTGCCGGTGAGACCATCGGCGCGCGCGTCGCCAACGGCTTCGGCCGCACCGCCCTCGACATCGGCATCCTCATCGCGATGGCTTCGATCCTCGGCGGCTGCCTCATGGCCGCCCATGGCGCCGAGCGTATCGTCATCTCCCTGCGTAACGCGCTGGGCCCGTCGCGCACGCCGTTCGCCTTCCTCGGCAGTGGCCTGCTCCTCGGCATCCCGATGTTTGCCGAGGCCGTGTTCTATCTGCTGCTGCCACTCGCCAAGGCAATGTGGCGCGAGACGCGCAAGAATTATCTGTTGTTCGTGATGACCATCGTTGCTGGCGCGACGATGACGCATTCGCTCGTGCCACCGACGCCGGGGCCGTTGTTCGTGGCGCAGGCCATGGGCATCGATATCGCGCTCATGATGCAGCAGGGCCTGATCGTCTCGACGATTGCGGCCTTTGCCGGGTACACCTACGCGCGCTACGCCGATCGACGCTGGCCGCTCGAAGTGCGATCTGCCATCGGGAGCGGGCCGGATTCGCCCGAGGCGACAGCACCCCAATCCACAGCCGGCGAGACCCAGCTTCCGCCACTGGTCCTCTCACTGCTGCCAATCCTGCTGCCGGTCATCCTGATCAGCGCTGACTCGGCACTCGCCACGTCTTCGTACGGCCTGCCCTCGTGGGCCGTGAGCATCATTCGCGTGCTGGGCGACAAGAACCTGGCGCTCACTCTCTCCGCTGCTGCCGCGATCCTGTTGCTGGCCTGGTACGCGCCAGCGAGCCCGGCCCATGCCTCCTCCCGTGCCGATCTCGTGCGCAAGACCGTCAAGGACGGCGTCATCGAAGCCGGCGAAATCATCCTCGTCATCGCGGCGGGTGGCGCACTGGGGACTGTGCTGCGACAAGCCGGAATGGCCGAGCTCGCGGCGGCCACCGTACCCACGCAGAAGCTGTTGCTGTTACCCATCGCGTGGGGAATCACGGCGCTCGTCCGCATTGCCCAGGGATCGGCAACAGTGGCCATGATCACGGCCGTTGGCATCGTCGGGCCGATCGCGCTTGCCGGAGGCTTGTCGTACCACCCGGTGTACGTGGCCGTGGCCATCGGCGCCGGCTCGAAGATTGGCATGTGGATGAACGACAGCGGATTCTGGGTCATCGCCAAGATGAGCGGCATGACCGAGGCCGAGACGCTCAAGACCGTGAGCGTCATGGTCTTCATCGAGGGCTGCGTCGGCCTTGTCGCCACCTTGATCCTGGCCACCCTGTGGCCCCTCTTGTGAGTTTCGTTACCCGCAGGGATCCCCCGTCGACCTGACTTGTCCACCGTAGCCTTGGCGAAGGTGGAAGGTCGACGGCTACATCGAACCCACCCGCCGACCAAGGTCGGCGGCTACACTAACCCCTTCTGCTGACCAGGGTCGGCAGCTACACCGCAGGCGACGTATCGCATCCACGCGAATCACGTAGGCGTCGAGCTTGCTCGACGCCTACGCATCGTCTGCCTACGGACGTCGGCCGCTCTCGGAACCGCCTGCCCTCGGTTCACGTCGACGCAGGCGGGTCCAGGAGCCGATAGCCGGCGCTGCCTTCCCCGATCTCGCCGCTCGCAAGCAGCCGGCCGATTGCCGCATCCAGCGCGGCCGACAGCGTACTGCCGGTGCGCTCGAAGCCGAGCAATGTCCGCGCCCCGGTCAGCAGGGCGTCGTGCCGAACCGACTGCCCGCCCTCGAGCGCCGCTCGCAGGGCCGCGTCGTATTCTTCGGTCGCGATGCGGTCCGCGCCGATGCCGCTGCCCGAATGATCCCGAACGCGCACGCTTCCTGCCGGCTGCCAGAGGAACTCGCCGCGACGCTCGACCGATCCCCGCACGGCCGCGTCTGCGCACGCCGCGAGCACGTGCGCACGGACCCGAGTACCCGCACGCTGGCCGAAGTAGCCCGTCACCCGGCTCACGAGATCGTCCTCATGCACCGGTGATTCGACGCCGACGACGTGCGCGACGATCGACGCCAACTGCCGCGCGTCGCACTCGAGTACGTCGCCGGCCGGCAGCGAGGGCGGCGGTGCCTTTCTGTAAGGTAGGGCCCGCTCTCCGACTTGTCCGCCGGAGCCTTGGCGAAGGTGGAGGGGGCCAGCGCCTGGACCACGGACGCGGTCATTCGTGGCGTCGGATCCCAAGGGCTCCACGACCGCATGAATCGGTGGCGAGTTCGGAACATTGGGGTCATGGCCGGCTCCCGCCTCCGCCAAGGCTTCGGCGCGCGGGCGGAGAGCCGGCCCTACCTTTGCGGTCTCGTCATTCGCTTGTTCGAGGGTCGCGGCGGGTCGCGTCGCACGCGCGTCGGCGATCGCCTTTTCGAGTCGTTCCATCTGGCCCGCTCGATCCTTGAACCAGTCGGTGCTCCATAGCCGCACGATGGTCCAGCCGCGTGCTTCCAGCACCTGCTGACGCAGCCGGTCCCGATCCCGCGCGGTGTCGGACGCGTGGTAAGCCACACCATCACATTCGAGCCCCAGCAGGAACCGGCCCGGTGCATCAGGGTCACGCACCCCGATGTCGATGCGATAGCCGGCGACGCCCACCTGCGGCTGCACGACGTGGCCGCGCCGCGTCAGATCGGCGACGACCTCGCGTTCGAACGGGGACTCGGTGAGCGCGGCGGCGACGATCGACGGGTGATCGAGTCTGCCGGACTCTGCATACTCGAGGAAGCCCTTGAGCAGCGGGCCCCCTTTCGACTGGCCTTCCTGGATGTCGCTGGCCCGCATCGACGAGAAGACGCGCATCGCTCGCCGCGCGCGCGTCGTCAGCACGTTGAGACGCCGCCAGCCGTTCTCGCCGTTGAGCGGACCAAAGTTCTGTCGCAGGCGGCCATCGCGTCCCTTCGCGTAGGTGACGCTGAGGAAGATCACGTCGCGCTCGTCGCCCTGGATGTTCTCCAGGTTCTTCACGAAGAACGGTTCGTCGCGGCTGCGATCGAAGAACAGCTCGATATCCGGCTCATCGCGCCGTCGCTCCTCGAGCAGATCCTGGATCGCCAGCTGCTGGCGCAGGTTGAATGTGCCGACGCCAAGCGACAAGGGACGCACACCGGCTCTCGCTCCGGCCAGTTGTTCGCGGGCGAACCGGACGACCGCGTCGGCGACGCGACGTGCTTCGGCGAGATTCAGGCCCTTGCCTTCGTAGATACCGCCGCTCACGTGCTCGAAACGAAGGCCCAGGCGATCGGACAGCGGTTCGACACTGGGGAAGGTCAGCAGGTCGCCGTCGTAGAAGCTGACGTTCGAGAACGAGATCAGTGACTCGTGCGCGCTACGGTAGTGCCACTTCAACCGGCTCATGGGCACGCCGCAGCCCATGAACGCCTCGAGGATGCTCTCGGCGTCGGGGACGTCGACGCCGTCTTCGCTATCGGTCACGGCGGGCGTATCGTGCGGGCTCGCGAAGAAACTCGTCGGCGGCAACTGTTTCGGGTCACCGACGACCACGAGCTGAGCGCCGCGAACGATGGAGCCGATCGCATCCTCCGGAGGTAACTGCGACGCCTCGTCGAACACGACGAGATCGAAGGTCGGCGTCTCGCCTTTCGTGAACTGGGCGACCGACAATGGGCTCATCAGGAACACGGGCTTGATGGCACGTACGGCTGGCGCGGCCAGCCGCAGCGTCTCGCGGATCGGCCGGTGATTGCGTTGCTTCGCCATCTCGCGCCGAAGCACCGGCATCACCGCCTCGACGGCGTCATCCCGGAGCGACGTCTGCACCCGTGCCCGCAGCGATGTGACAAGCCGCGAGCGGTTGTCGGCGAGCACGCGCCGGTCCAGGTCGCGGAACTCGCGCACGCGCTGCTCGTGGGTGAGCGCCTGGAAGCGGGCCAACGCTGGCCGGTCCTCGACGCACCTGGCCAGCCACGCAAACCAGAACGCACGACGCAACGCACGCGGCAGGTCCGCATACCGCACACGATCGGCTTCCGCCAGATCCACCAACGGGGCGGCAATCGTCTCGCGCGCCTCTTGCGTGGCCGCAACGAAGGCGCCCCACCGGGCCGCCCGGTGTGACTCGGAAACGAGTCCGGACACCCGCACCTGCAACTCGGCGAGCGGAAGCATCACCAACGCTTGCCGGTCCGCTCGCCACTGCACCATGGTGGCCAGTCGCTCCACCGCGGTGATCAGTGCCGTCGCGCGCACCTCGAGCCGGTGAGCGGTCGCCATGTCGACGCGACCCTGGGCAGCGACCGTCAGGGTCACCGCCGATAGCGGCGTGCTGACGTGCACCTGGCGAAGCGACGACACCCAGCGCGCGTAGGCCTCGAGCTTTGCAACATCGGACGCGGTGCCCTGCCAGAGCACTCCGAACAACGCCGTGCCGCGATCGTGTGCCACCTCCAGTGTGGCGCGCGTCTCCCGCAGGGCCACGACCGACTTGAGGTCATGCGCCTGCGCCGCATAGGAGGGGACGTACGTGGGCTGCCGTTGCGCTGCCCATCGCGTGCGGATCGCGCGCTGCCGACTATCGAGCCACCACAAGAGCGACGCCAGCACGCCCGACCTGCTCTCGATGTACGCGATGTCGCCGGCATGGTCGTCCTGCAGCACGCCGGGCAGGAACCGCTCGCTCACCTCGGCAGTCAGCCGCTGGGCCTCGCTCGCCCTCTCGATCAGGTCGAGGGCCTCGCGCGGAACCGTGTTCCAGTCGGCGCTTTCGATGACGTCACGCGGCGCACCCGGCGACTGTCGCAACAGGTCCATGACGACTCGCACGCGTCCGAGATCGGCGAGGCTCTCGAGCGCGGGAAGGCCGAGTGCGGCCGTCGCGTCTGCCGACGCAGCCTCGACGCCAGCAACACCATCGGCCACGCCCCTGGCCGCTTCGACGACGGCGTCGAGCTGGTCCTGTGGATAGAAAGTATGCGAGGTATCGCGCCAGGGATGCGTGGAGATGTCTCCCGCGGCTGCAGCGGCCGCGGCGAGCGATTGCAGGCGTGCATCGGCCAGGTCCAGCGCCGATTGCGTCACCTGGACAGGATCGCCGGTCCAGTCGACCCGAGGGGCATCGAGCACTCCGGCCAGTTGCCCGTACGCGCTGAAGGGCGTCGTATCGATGGCACCGAAACGCTTGTGTACCGCCTCGACGTACCTTCCGAGCGTCGCGCGAACGTCCGGCAGTTTTGCCGCGGCATCCCCGGGGGTGGCGCCGCGTTGCAATGACGCGTCCAGCGCGGCGGCGATGCTCTTGATCACCTCGCGCTTGCTCGAACGCGTCGAGTGCAATTCCAGGCAGAACTCACCGAGACCCGCGTGCTGCAGTCGCTGGTGCACGATATCCAGGGCAGCCATCTTCTCGGCGACAAACAGCACGGTCTTGCCGGCGTGCAGCGTCTGCGCCACGAGGTTGGTGATCGTCTGCGACTTGCCCGTTCCGGGTGGACCTTCGACGACGAGGTCGTAGCCCCGCTCGGCCGCTGCAAGGGCCCGTTGCTGGCTGCCATCGGCGTCCACTACATGTGCGCCACGCTCCGGTGGATACTCGTCGTCCAGCGTCGCAGTGCGCACGTCGTCTGGCAGGCCGAGGCCGCCACCGGTCACCGCCCCGCGCCGGGTGATGAGCTGATGGACGAGGCGATGCTGCGTCACGGCAGCGGCATTCGCCTCGAGGTCCTTGTACATCACCAGTTTCTGGAACGAGAACAGCCCGAGGTAGATGTCGTTGGTGATCCGCCAGCGCGGTTCTGCTCTCGCCACGGACAGCTTGTCGATGACTGCTTGCGCCTCGAGAAACAGTGACTGGAGCGAAGCGCCCTCGCCGGTCGGCAGTTCGGGGAGCGCGAGATTGTGCTGGCGTCGCAGCAACTCGGCGAGGGCCGGGTTGACCATCGGTTCGCCGTCGCCAACGCTGAGGGCGAATGGCGATCGCGCCGACTCGCGTCGCAGGGACGCTGGCAGCAGGACCAGGGGCGCCTTGAAGATCTCGTCCGACGCTTCGGCCTCCGTGTAGTGGAGCAGGCCCAGCGCCAGGAAGAGCGTGTTCACGCCTTGTTCCTCGAGCGAGAGCCGCGCCTGCTCCTCGATGCGACGCAGCGAACGATCGAGGGCCTCGGGCTCGAGGCTCGTCTGCAGCACCGTGTCCAGGTGCATGCCGGGCAGCGAGTCCGGAGCGTATGGTTCGAACGTCCGCCCCTCGGGCGCATGCTCGGCATCGTCGAACGGATCGTCGGCCTCGCCAGCGTTTGCCGATTTGGCAGGTTCGTCGGCCCGTGGGCGTGCGGCAGACGATGCCGGCTGGGGCGCGGCGGCGAACGTCAGCGCCCTCTCCTCGTCGTAGAGCAGGCGATAGATCTCGGCAGGCTGCTCGTCGACCACGGCGATCGTGGAGACTTTCAGGGCCCGGAAGTTGAGGGCCCGGTTGCGGCGCGTGAGGTCGAGCAGTTGCCGTTTCCACGTATCGAGCGACGCATTGACGATGGCTTGCACGGACTCGGGAGTGGGCACGGGGGGAGTTTAGGGGAATGCCGGGAATGCCGGGAATGCCGAATGCCGGAATGTCGAGAGCCTGCTACCGCCCGCCGACACCGGCCGCGACCCACAGGCCTGGCCCGGGCGTCTCGACGAGCAAGGGCGCGCCGCCGGCCCACGTCGTCGCAGGACCCCAGTCGCCAGTGTCAATCGAGATCCAGCGAACGTTCAGCGGCCGCGTGACCGACGTCAGATCCACCACGACTTTGCCGGGCGCCGGGAAGAATAGCGCGCAGCCACCGTCGGCGGCCATGGCGAGATACGCCGCATCCGCGGCGCGCTCACGCAGACGTTCGTTGGCCGGTGTCAGCGCCCACGGCTTGACCACGCTTTCGAGCTTGCGGGCGGCGCGAATCGCCGCCGCTGCCTTCGGCGAGAAGCCGAGCCCCGATTTCGGCCGATGGAACCGCATCGCCGCCGCGCCGCCAATCAGGTGACGCCACCAGCGCTGCAGGCCGTCGAGGTCCGTGCCGTACGGGCCCTCGTCTGAGCCATAGGTCTTCACGGTGTTGATCGGGCGGAGTCGGGCGGACAGGTGCTGGCGAACCCACTGGAAGTTGTCCCAGTGCGCCTGCCCCTTCTGGTGATTGTTCTGCGACACGTCCACGAACGTGTATCGCTCGGGATGGTCGAACGTCCGGCGATGTTGCGATCCCTTCAGATCGTGGTCGTCCCACATCTCGGTCACGTATGCTTCGACGCCGGCGCGGCTGGCGCGCTCACGAATGAAGTCCGCCCAGTACGTGCTCCACAACTCGTCGCCCGAGGTCTCGTTGTCGATGCAGTACAGCACGTGTGGCTGCGGCAGCGTGCGCGTCAGCACCTGCTCGGCAAAGCGTTGCTGCACGGCCAGCAGCGGCTTGATGTTGCGCTGGGCGGGGGTGCTGAAGAAGAAGGGCTGCTCATTGGTGCCCGGATGGTTCGGGTAGTCGCGTGCCAGCCCTGTGCTCTCGGCCGTGTACGTCCGCGTATTGGCGGGGTTGTAGGGGTGCGGTCCCCAGTTGTTGCGCGAGTAGTCGAACCGATCCCACAGTTCGATCTGGACGATGATGTCGCGCTCACGCGTGAGAGCCAGGAGCCGATCGAACCGGGCCCAGTACTCCCCGTTCCACTGCGTCAGGTCGTACGTCCCGTCGGCCGTCTGCGCGAACGGGTACACCTCGAAACCGCCATCGCGGCGGTCGCTCATCGTATTGCGGATGTAGTTGGCGCCGGCCGCCTTCATCTCGTCGAGGTGAGCCTGCAGGTCCGGGATCTGGAACAGGTTGTCGTCCTTGCTGCCGCCAAGCAGGAGGACCGGAGCGCCGCGGTACTGCCAGTACGAAGAGTTGGCCGGCCATGGCCTGATCCGGCCCGGATCGGCGGCCGCCGGCTGCCCCGAGCCCAGGGCCTGCGTCTGGCGCCGCGTGATGGCCGTCGTCAACAGGGCCGTGGCGCCGGCCAGAAGGGCACGACGGGTGTGTGCCATCGAACGAGTGTATCGCCACGCGCCGCTTGAACGAGATTCCCCATTCTGCCGATTCACGCATGGTCCAGCTCCGGGTTGTTCGCCGGTCCGAGGACAGACGTTGTTCTTGGTTGAGCCGCGCTACCTCGGAGCCTCTTGCCGTGCGAACGAACCTGACCCTCTCCTCGTTCCTGACCGTGTCTGCCTTGCTGGGCGTCGCCATCCCGGCCGCTGCCCAGAACCAGGCCGCCCTCGAAAAGGCCTTTGAAGGCCGCGATGTGGTCGTACTGATGGACATGCCGGCGAGCCACACCGGCGTGGATCTGTACCTGCAGCGCGAGCCGGAGATCGAGTTCGGCGAGTACGCCCGCCGGATGAAGGCCTATGGCGTGGCCCTCCGCAAGGAAGACCGCGTCATGATCACGACCATCAAGGTGAACAAGAAGAATATCGAGATTCACCTTGGCGGCGGCGGATACGGCACGTGGGGGGACGACACCGGCACCGTCGCGCCGGAGTACGTCGGCAAGTCCAAGCGCGAGTCGGACCTCGAGAAGGAGCGCAAGAACACCACCGACGCCGAGCGGCGCCGGCGTATCGACCGCGAACTCTCGTACCTGCGGGAGGAGCGTGAGCGGGAGGAGCGCGCCAACAAGCGCGAGGCAGAGGCCCTGACCGCGATCAAGCAGCGTGAGATCGCCACCAAGCGCCTCGACGGCGGCTCGCGCTTCAACATCTGGTACGCCGACAAGCGGCTCGAGAAGTGGGCCCCGACGCCCGAAGAGCTGATGCTGTCGCTGGCGAGCTATCTCGACTTCGGCGGCAATGGCGACGGCATTCCGGGCGTGGTGCGTGGCACGGCCGGCAATCGCCTGGCTGCAGGCAGCCCGCAGGGCTCCTCGTCTGCCACGGCTCGTCCGCGCGACATCGAGAGCGCCGCGACGGCGCTGAAGCGCGGCATGGGCACCGCGGAGGTGCACGACCTGCTCGGCGCGCCGACCCGCCGGCGATCAAGCAAGCAGGGGGATCTCGAGTCGGTCGTCGAGACGTGGGAGACCACCGACAGCGTCACCGAAGTGACCTTCGTCGGCGGCGTCGTCGTGAAGTTCACCTCGTCGAGCAAGTGACGCCAGCGGGCGCCAGGGCCCTGCGGGTGCAGGTGATTCGCTTCAGAACATCCCGAGCGCCATCTTGGCGTCGTCCGACATCAGGTCCTTGGTCCACGACGGTTCCCACACGACCTCGACGAAAGCATCGGTGACGCCCTCGAGCGCCTTCACCTTGTAGCGGACCTCACTCGGCAGCTGCTGCGCCGACGGGCACGCCGGCGATGTGAGGGTCATCTCGACCTTCACACGGCTGTCGGCGTCGGCCTCGATCTTGTAGATCAGGCCGAGTTCGTAGATGTTCACCGGGATCTCCGGGTCGAACACGGTGCTGATCGCTTCCACCACCTTCGGCGTCAGCTCCGCCGTGCGCGCGTCATCCTTCGGCCCGATTTGCGGGCCTCCGCCGGCGGGTGCCGCTGGCGGCTCCAGCAGGGCGCCTACATCGAGGCCGTGCCCGTCCGGCTTGGGCACGTCCGGCGTTTCGACCGGAGCGGCAAGCGGGTTGTCGGCTGGCGCTGGGGTCGGCTCGGGTGTCGTGCTGCCAGATTTCTTGAAAAGCGACGAGAACATGGGAGAGGCCTCGAGAATTTCAGACGTTCACAATTTCAGAATTTCACTTACCACAACGACCTTCGGGAGCGTCGGCGCTGTTGGTGCAGCGGTGAAATTCCTGCAATTGTGAAATTGCAGGGTGCTACTCGGTGCTGACCGTCGCATCCGCGCCTTCGATCGCGGCCTGCAGCGCGTGCCACGCCAGCATCGCGCACTTCACGCGCGACGGGTACTCCGACACGCCAGACAACACGACGAGCTTGCCGATCTTCTCGTCGTCAGGTTCGGCCTTGCCCGTGACCGTTTCCTGGAAGGTCGAGAACAGGTCGCGGACTTCCGCGGCCGTGTGACCGGTGACCGCTTCGGTCATCAACGATGCCGACGCCTTGCTGATCGCGCAACCATTGCCGGTGAAGCGCGCCTCTGCGACCTTGCCGTCTTCCATGCGCACGTACACGCTGACGCGGTCGCCGCACATCGGGTTGTGACCGGCCGCGTGCGAGCCGCCGTCGATCACGCCGAAATTGCGCGGGCGCTTGTTGTGGTCCAGGATGACTTCCTGGTAGAGATCGCGAAGGTCGGTCATCGTTGGCCTATGGCCTGCTGCCTACAGGCGACGTGCTTTTGGCAGGCCGCAGGCGGTAGGCTGCAGCCTGCGAAGGTCATGTTGCTCACGAGAAGAACCCCTGCACCTTCTTGACGCTCGCGACCAGCGCGTCCACATCGGCCGGCGTGTTGTAGAGCCCGAACGAGGCCCGCACGGTGGACGTGATCCCGTAATAGTCCATGACTGGCTGTGCGCAATGCTGGCCTGTACGCACGGCCACGCCGTCCTGATCGAGGAACGTGCCGACGTCGTGCGGGTGCACGTCACCGACCAGGAACGACACCACGCCAGCACGCTCGGGCGCGCGGCCAACGAACTGGATGCCGTCCAGGGCCGCCAGTCCGGCCGTCGCCTGCTCGAGCAGTGCGTGTTCGTGCGCCGCGATCTCACGCAGGTCGAAACGCGACAGGAAGTCCACCGCGGCACCGAACCCCACCACGCCCGCGATGTTGGGTGTGCCGGCCTCGAACTTGTACGGCACCTTGTTGTACTCGGTGTGCTCGAAGGTCACCGACGCAATCATGTCGCCGCCACCCATCCATGGCGGCATCGACTCGAGCAGTTCCTTGCGGCCGTAGAGCGCGCCAATCCCTGTCGGTCCGTACATCTTGTGCGCCGAGCACGTGTAGAAGTCGCAGTCGAGCTCCTGCACGTCGACGGTCATGTGCGGTGCTGCCTGGGCGCCATCGAGCAGGACTGGCACGCCGTGGGCGCGCGCCAGCGCAATCACGTCTCGCACCGGGTTGACGGTGCCGAGCGCATTGGAGACGTGGATGACCGACACCAGCGCCGTGCGCGGCCCGATCAGCCGCGCACACTCCGCCATGTCGAGCACGCCTGCGTCATCCATCGGCACCACGCGCAGGACGGCGCCGGTCTGCTGCGCCACCAGTTGCCACGGCACGATGTTGGAGTGGTGCTCCATGCGCGTGACGACGATCTCGTCGCCGGGCTTCAGGCGCGGCCTGGCGTAGCTGTACGCGACGAGGTTGATGGCCTCGGTGCACCCGCGTGTGAAGACGATCTCGGCCGATTCACGGGCATTGAAGAAGCGCGCAATGCGCTCCCGCGCGCCTTCGTAGGCCTTGGTCGCACGCTCGCTGAGCAGGTGCGTCGCGCGGTGGATGTTGGCGTTGTCGGCGCGGTAGTAGTGGTCCAGCGCCTCGAGCACCGACAGTGGCTTCTGCGTCGTGTTCGCGTTGTCGAGATACACGAGGGGCTTGCCGTGGACTTGCTGGTCCAGGATAGGGAACTCGCGTCGGACAGCAGCAGCGTCGAACATTCGGCCTTCACGGGAGGGGCGCCTCGGAGAGGCGCCCCTACCTCAATGGCAGGCGCGTCAGCAGCACCTGCTCCAGCGCGTGACGCACGGCGTCGATCCGGATGTTCTCCACGACCGACTCGGCGAAGGCGTGGATCAGGAGGGCGCGGGCGTCGTCCTTGCCGATGCCGCGGGCGCGCAGGTAGAACAGCGCCTCGGCGCTGAGCTGACCGACGGTCGCCCCGTGCGTGCATTTCACGTCGTCGGCAAAGATCTCCAGCTGCGGCTTGGTGTCGATGGTCGCGTCATCGGAGAGCAGCAGCACCTGGTTGGTCTGCTTCGCGTCGGTCTTCTGCGCGTCCTCGCGCACGAAGATCTTGCCGTTGAACACGCCCCGGCTGTGGCCGTCGAGCACGCCCTTGTAGATCTCGTAGCTGTGGCAATGCGGCTTGGCGTGATCGATTGCCGTGTGGTTGTCCACGAGCCGGTCGCCGTCGGCCAGGTACAGCCCGTTCACCGTGCACTCGATGCCCTCGCCGTCCAGCGTCGCGTTGATGTCGTTGCGCGTGAGCCGGCCGCCGAGCGAGATGTTGTGGGTCGCGAACACCGAGGCGCGTGCCAACTGCATGTGCGTGCTCGAGACATGGTGCCCCTGCAGGCTCTCGCGGTTCACCTTGTAGTGGTCGACGTGCGCGCCTTCGGCCGAGATGACTTCGGTGATGGCGTTGGTCACGTACGTCGAGTCGGTGCCCGCGAAGCTCTCGACGAACGAGAGCTGGCTGTTGGCACCGGCAATCACCAGCGTGCGCGGATAGGATGCGCCGGCGCCAGTCGAGAAATACAGCACGTGAACAGGCGTCGCGACGACGGCATTGGCGTCGACGACGATGGCGGTGCCGTCCGTGAACCATGCGTCGTTGAGGGCCGTGAAGCCCTGCTGACGGAAACGGATGGCGGTGCCGAGATGCCGCTGCAGCGTGTCCGGATCAGCCTCGAGCATCGCCGCGATCGAACTCACGCGGATGCCGGCAGGCAAGGCGTGCAGCCGCGACAGCGCCACGGAGTAGTGTCCGTTGACGAACACCAGCTGCGGTCCTTCGAACTCGCGGAACAGGAAGCCGTCGACGACGCCCGTGTCGGCCAGGGCCGAGGCCACCGGCTGCGGCGCCACGTCGGTGATACCGGTGATCGGCGTGAACCGCCATTCCTCCCGCCGTGTCGTCGGCAGGCCCTCGTCCCGGAACGTGGCGGCCGCGCTGGCACGGCTGGCGCGCAGCCACGCAGGCTCGCTCGCGCGCGCGGCGGTGAACTCGTCGAATCCCGTCAGCAGGGAATCCTGGGCAGCAATTGGTGACATCGTCAGTTGGTAGGGCCGGCTGTCCCAGCCGGCCGGTTCTTTCTCGGGCTACCCGCCTTCGCCATGGGTTTCGGCGGGCAAGCAGGCTGCGTAAATCAATCCGTCTACGCGGTGACCGTTGCGCCTTCGATCCAGCCGTAGCCCTTCGCCTCGAGTTCGAGCGCCAGCTCCTTGCCGCCGCTCTTGACGATGCGCCCCTCGGAGAGCACGTGCACGAAATCCGGGACGATGAAGTTCAGCAAGCGCTGGTAGTGCGTGACCACGATGACCGCGCGTTCCGGGTTCCGGAGCGCGTTGACGCCTGCGGCAACGACCTGCAGCGCGTCGATGTCGAGGCCGGAGTCGGTCTCGTCGAGGATGCACAGCTTGGGCTCGAGAACGGCCATCTGGAAGATCTCGTTGCGCTTCTTTTCGCCGCCCGAGAAGCCCTCGTTGACGGAGCGCTGCATGAAGCTCGGGTCCATCCGCAGCAGCTTCATCTTCTCCTTCATGTGGCGGGCGAACTCCATCGCGTCGAGCGACGGCAGACCGCGGTGCTGACGGATGGCGTTGAGCGCCGCCTTCAGGAAGTAGCTGTTGTTGACCCCCGGGATCTCGACCGGGTACTGGAACGCCAGGAACACGCCCGCGCGGGCGCGCTCCTCGGGGTCCATGTCGAGGAGATCCTTGCCCTCGAACAGGACCTCGCCGCCGGTGACCTCGTACGCGTCGCGGCCCGCCAACACGCTGGCCAGCGTGCTCTTGCCGGAGCCATTGGGCCCCATGATGGCGTGCACTTCACCGGCGTTCACGCTCAGCGTGATGCCCTTGAGGATGTCCTTGTCTTCGACGCGCGCTTGAAGGTTCTTGATCGTCAGCATGTTCGTTGTCACCGCCGGCCGTCGGCATTCGGCCGTCGGCCCTCGCAAAATCACCCGACCCGTCGGCACCGCCTCGGGTCCTCGCACTGTGTTCGTGGCTTCCGAAGGCCGACCTGTCCGCCGCAGCCGTGGCGAAGGCGGAAGGCCGACCGACGAAGGCCGTGTGTGGAGTGTCGGCGCTAGCCGACGCTCCCCTCGAGACTGATGCCGAGGAGCTTCTGCGCCTCGACGGCGAACTCCATCGGGAGCTCGCGGAACACTTCCTTGCAGAAGCCGTTGACGATGATGTTGACGGCATCCTCGGCCGAGAGCCCGCGCTGGCGGCAGTAGAAGATCTGGTCCTCCCCGATCTTCGACGTCGACGCCTCGTGCTCCACCGTGGAAGTGGTGTTCTTCACCTCGATGTACGGGAACGTGTGCGCGCCGCAGCGGTCGCCGATGAGCAGCGAGTCGCACTGCGAGTAGTTGCGCGAACCCTCGGCGCCCTTGGCGATCTTGACCTGTCCGCGATAGGTGTTCTGGCCTTTGCCGGCCGAGATGCCCTTGCTGACGATCGTGCTCTTCGTGTTCTTGCCGAGGTGCACCATCTTGGTGCCGGTGTCGGCCTGCTGGCGATTGTTGGTCACCGCCACCGAGTAGAACTCGCCGACCGAGTTGTCGCCCTGCAGGATGCAGCTCGGGTACTTCCAGGTGATGGCCGACCCCGTCTCCACCTGCGTCCACGTGATCTTGGCGTTGGTCATCGCCTTGCCACGCTTGGTGACGAAGTTGTAGATGCCACCCTTGCCGTCCTTGTCGCCGGGGTACCAGTTCTGGACGGTGGAGTACTTGATCGTGGCGCCATCGAGAGCCACGAGCTCGACGACGGCGGCGTGCAGCTGGTGCTCGTCACGCATCGGCGCCGTGCAGCCTTCGAGGTAGCTGACGTACGCGCCCTCGTCGGCGACGATCAGCGTCCGCTCGAACTGACCGGTGCCCTTGGCATTGATGCGGAAGTACGTGGACAGCTCCATCGGGCAGCGCACGCCCTTCGGCACGTACACGAAGGAGCCGTCGCTGAACACGGCGGAGTTGAGGGCGGCGTAGAAGTTGTCGGTGTGCGGGACGACCGAACCCACGTACTTGCGCACGAGGTCCGGGTGTTCGCGCACCGCCTCCGAGAACGAGCAGAAGATGATGCCGAGGTCGGCGAGCTTCTGCTTGAACGTGGTGGCCACCGAGACGCTGTCGAACACGGCGTCGACGGCAACGCCGGCCAGCGCCATCTGCTCAGCCAGCGGGATACCGAGCTTGTCGAACGTGGCGCGCACTTCCGGATCGACCTCGTCGAGGCTGTTCAGCTGCTTCCTGGGCTTCGGGGCCGAGTAGTAGCTGATGTCCTGGAAGTCCACCGGCGGGTAGTGCACGTTCGACCAGTCCGGGTACGCCATCTTCTGCCACGCCCGGTAGGACTTGAGACGCCACTCGAGCATCCATTCCGGCTCCTCCTTGCGGAGGGAGATGGCGCGCACCGTGTCCTCGTCGAGGCCCGGCGGCAGCTGATCCGCGTCGACGTCAGTGGTGAACCCGTACTTGTATTCCTGGGTCGCAAGCTGCTCGATGGTGTCGGTAGAAGTGCTCATAAGTCTTCCTTCTGGGTCGGCTTCTGGGAGCCCCATCCCGGAATGGTTCGGACGCCGCGGGCAGTCGCTGCGGTGTTACTGGGCCTTTGACCACGCCTTCGCCGCTCGTCGAACGACTCAATATACGACTTACACGGTCGGCGATCAAGCGTGGCCGATCGCAAGTCGCTGATTCGGAAGCAGTTAGCACGCAGAAGTTGCGACGAGTCGCAAGATCGCGGAGGGGAACCGCCCGCGGGAGGGTGCCGGCGGCGGCGGCGGCTCGAGCCACCCGGCGGGAAGCCGGGCGGCAAACACGTGTCAGGCGGACGCCAAACCGCTCTCTCTCAGCGGTTTACGTCTACTGTGCAGCCGCGGACGACGGGGGGACGAGCCCTTTGAGGCGGAGGTAGGTCACCAGGTTGCCGTAGTGCTCGCTCGAGTGCGTGACGTTGATGGTCAGGGCGCCAAGCCGTGGGTACTGGCCGCCGAACATCTCGACGATCTCGGCCCCCTTCGCGTCGGTCATCGCGTCGTACACGCCGTCGCAGTAGGCAATCGAATCCTGCAGAGCCTTGACGAGCGCCGTCTTGCCGGTCGTCTTCTCGAAGTCGGTGTTGGCCTGCGGATTCCTGTCGCCCTTGGCGGCGCTGCAGATCAGGTAATGATCGTTGGCGAGGTGCCCGATGAGTTGTCCGAAGCTGCGCACCGCCGGTACCGGCTTGAAGCCATAGTCAGCCTCCGGCAGCAGCGCCGCCGAAGCCGCCAGGTTCTTCTTGAGGCCGCCCCAGCCCGACTTCACCGTCGAACTCCACGGGCCCGGTGCCCCTTGTGCCCACACCGCGCCGGCGCCCATCGCGAGCGCCAACGTCACGGACGCCGGCCATCGTGATCGCGTCATCGTCCCCCTCCTCAATACTCTCCGTCCGCCTATGGAGATGGACGCCTCGGAGAGGCGTCCCTACCTATACAGGACGCGAGTATAGAGGCCGATTCGACAGCGCGCCGCCGTCGCGGGCCGACACGCTGACGAGGAGGGACGAATGGCGGCGCCTACTGCCGGAGCGCGGACGCCGATCGGTCCGGGCCGCCTTCCGGGCATCAGGGACTTCGTCCTTCGAAATGCCGAAATGCCGGGAATGCCGGAATGTCGAACCCGGGAAGGCCGAATGACGAAACGCCGAACATCACTGTCGGCCGACCTGAAGGTCTGCCGCTACAGACCTGCCCGGACGGCCGAAACGCCAGGCTCGCCGGTGCAGAGGCGACCCGCATCGGATTCCGGACGGCTCCGCCGACGACTGTAGGCGTCGACCTTCAGGTCGACGCGCATCTCTACTTCCGCTGCAGGTCGCGTAGCGCGCGCCAGCCGATGCGTTTCACGCCGCGCTGTTCCAGCAACTGCTTCACCGAGGCGTCATCGGTGAACAGGTGGTACTCGCTATCGCGCTCCTTCCAGCTGCCAGTGATGTGCTGCATTTCCTCGCCGGCTACCGCAGGGTGGATGTAGAGCTCGGTCACGCCCGGTTTCAACTCGGAGATCATCCGCTTCCAGTACACGTCCACCGCTTCGCCCGGCTTGCGCTGCTGGTGAATCAGGTAGTCCGGGTAGATCGTGCCGTCGGCATCCAGTTCGCCCCGCAGGTGCCCGCCGCCCATCGCCGTCAGCAGATCCTGGTTGCCCATGCGAATGGGCAGATCGAACTCCTTCGCCAGCTTGCGATACACCGCGTGGTAGCGCATGTCGTACTGCAACGCGCCCATGTGCGAGTCCAGGTGCGTGACGTCGATGCCGCGATCGAGCGCCTTGCGCACCTGCGCGCGTGCCTCGATCTCCGCCTGGGCGGGCGTCGCGTTCTTGTAGATCGGCTCGATGTCCGGCCACAGGTATCCCTGGGGCGTGAGCAGCCCGGGGACCTCTGCCTTGTTTGCGACGGGTCCCCACTTGTAGACCTTCCACTCGCTGGTGTGCGTCAGGTGCAGGCCGAAATCGCGGGTCGGGTTAGCGGTCGCATACACGGCGACCTCTTCGAACCACGGGCAGGGCACCATGATCGACCCACTCGTGATCAGGCCCTGCTCCATGCCGGTGCGCACGGCCACGTTCGCCCCGTGGCTCATGCCCACATCGTCGGCGTTCACGATCAGGACGATGTCGGAGGCCTTGAAGCCGAGACGCTCGGCCAGCGACGGCTTCGCACCGGGCGCCTGGGCAGCCGGGCGCATCGCGGTCAGCAGCAGGATCGCGATCAGCGCGCCTGCGAGGAGCAGGAGTGTTCGACGCATGAGGACGATCATATTCACAAGAACACGCGCTGCCGCCGGTCCACCTGAAGGTCGACCGCTACAGACGCGCCCGGAGGGCTCGGGTTGGCCACACCGACGCGCGACTGCAGCGGTGACCGATGTGCGCTGCTCGACGGCTCCGCCGAGGGCTGCAGGCGTCGACCTTGAGGTCGACGCTCACGGCGTCGCGGCGAGGGCGCAGACCGTCGGACAGAGTCCGACGGCTACCCGACTCCCGAGCCCCGACCCCCCGAAGGCCGAAGGCCGACGGCCGATTGACGAAGGCCGATTCCCCTACAGGGTCTTGAGATATTCGAGGAGAGCGAGCTTGTCGGCGGTGGGCAGGTCAGCGCCGTAGATGTGTCCGGTGTTGGCGTTGCCGCGCAGACTCGTGTCGAATGGCACGCCTTCCCGTTCGGCGCCGGCACCGCGGCTGACGAAGCCGACGCGGTCCCAGTCGTACACGTCGTAGGCACGGAAGAACGTTGCGGGGCGCTCCTCCGGGAACAGGAGCGAACGCAGATCGGGCACCGATCCGTTGTGCAGGTACGGCGCCCGTAGCCAGAGGCCGTCGAGTGGCATGTTGGCGTAGCCCTGCGTCTTCCTGAAGTGGGAGAACGCCCACGGCCTGCCGCGACCGATGGTGTTCATCGCCGTTGCCAGCGCAGGGGTGAATGAGTCGAGGCGGCCGCTATCGGTGCCCACCTTCTCGATCGGGGTGACCTGGCCGACCGACGCGGCGCCAAGGTCGTGGCACGACGCGCAGGCCGACGCGTAGGCACGCCGCCCGTTCTCGGCGCGCGACGCGTCGATGCGTTCGGCCGGGTACTTCGGCGCCGGGAAGTCGAGCAGCCACTGCTCGATGCGAGCCATCGAGGCGAGGTCGAGCGACTTCGGCGTCGCGCCGGCGCCGATCGCGGCGCTCTTGTTCCGCTCCTCGACGCGATCGTTGTTGCCATCCCAGTGCAGCCACAGTCCCTGCCGCGGGCGCTGGTTCCAGATCGACGGCAGGTCCACCGTCCCCACCGTCTTGTCCAGAGGCACCTGCAGCAACACCTTGTAGGGATTGAAGGTGTCGACGCGTCCGGGGCCGAAGGCCGGCCGATCGTCGAACCACGCGTTGTCGCGGGCGCGGTCGAGGATGCCCTTGCGCGTCGCCCCCACGACGAACAGCCGGTAGCCGAGCCGGGAAAAAAAGCCGAACCCGGGGTCGGCCTTGTGGATCGCGTCGATCAATCGCCCGGTCTCGAAGGCCGGGCTCTGCGCGCACGCCGTCAGGAACCGTCCGTATCCCTGCAGGTCCATCTGGTTGGCTGGCATGCCCACGATCACGCGCCGTGGCGCGTCGGGGGCGTCACGCAGCGTGCCGACGTGGCACGTGGCGCAGTTCAGGCCGATGCGATCGCCGTTGCCGGGCCGGAACGACGTGCCGATCGGTCGTCCGTGCCCAGCCCCGTCGCTGATGAACCCGATCCGCTCGTAACCCACGCCGGGCCGCCTGGGCAGCGATGACTCGCAGACCGTTGGCAGCACCCTCCAGATCCGGGAGGGCACACCGGAGTTCTCCTCGGCGCCGATCGACCCGTACTTGAAGTGCTCGACGATGTCGGGAAACGACGGGCCATCGTTGCCGGCCGGCGTCGCGCGTACGCAGACGGTCGCCGCGAGCAGGAGAACCGGAACGGCGCGGCGGATGACCATCACTCGAACGGCGCCGGGGTGAAGACGCTCATGATCTGCGCGATCATCGCCTCGCGCGAATCGAAGCGTGTCTGGTCGTAGCAGCCGAGCGGATTCTCGACGGCGTTCACGAGGCATTTGTTGCAGTACGTGCAGGGCCGGGCCGGCCGGCCCATGCCCGCAGCGAACTGCTGCACGAGGTCGTTGTTGGCAATCAGGGGCCGCGCGATCGTCACCGCATCGCAGAACTGCTGACGGATCGCCTCGCGGATCACTTCCGCGGTCTGGAAGCCACCGGTGCACAGGATCGGCACGCCGACCACCGCCTTGATCGCCTTGGCGGCCGGGAGATTGATGCCTTCGATGCGGTCGCCGCGCGCCTTCTCCCACCGCTCCTCGAACAGCCGCTGCGTCGGCTCCAACCGGAACAGGAGGTAGTTGCGCAGCGCGTGACTGCCGCTCGAGAGCAACTGGTCGTAGGTCTTGACGAGCTCGTCGACGGGAAACTCGCCGGCCGGGTTGCGTGGATGAGGGAAGTAGCTCCCGGACGAGACGTGGATGGCATCGACGCCGGCGGCGTCGAGCCACTTGCACACCTCGACGGTCTCCTCCAGCGTGTTGCCCGGCTTCTCGTTGCGGTCGATCGCGTCGTTGTGATCCTCGGCGCTGATCTTGACCTGCAGATGGAAGTCGGTGCCGACCTCGGCGCGGATGGCGGCGACGACCTCGAGAAGAAAGCGGGCACGCTGACGCAGCGGGCCGCCGTAGTCGTCGTCGCGATCGTTGATCGCCGAGCTGAGGAACTGCGTGAACAGGTAGCCGTTGGCCGCGTGCAGTTCGACGCCGTCGAGGTCCGCCGCACGAGCACGCCGGGCGCCGGCGGCAAACGCGGCGACGGTCTCGTCGATCTGGGCGCGGGTCATGGCGACACACGGGAAGCCGTGCAGCGGTTCATCGCGCTCGGTGGCACTCCACCCCTGCTCGTACTCGATGCCGGGAATGTCGCGCTGCCGGCCGCCATGCGAGAGTTGCATGATGAACCGGCAGTCGTGCTCGTGGACGGCGTTGCCGAGGGCTCGCCAGAAGGGGATCCGCGCGTCGCAGTCGACGGTGGCGTAGTTGGGGACGATGCGGCCACGGATCGTCACCGGGACGAACGAAGAGACGATCGCACCGACACCGCCTCGCGCGAACTTGGTCTCCCAGTTGATGCGGGCCTGGTTGCCCGAACCGTCGTAGTTGTCGAACCGGCCCGACACGTTCGAGCGAAAGATGCGATTTTTCACCGAAAGGTTACGGAACGCGATCGGCTCGAAGATGGGATCGACGGGCATAGGGTGGCCTCACTAACGCTTAACGCTTAACGCCGAATGCTTGATGCTTGACGCTTGACGCTTGACGCTTGCCGAACGCCGAACGCCGAACGCCGAACGCCGAACGCTGGGCGCTGCAACGCTGCCTCAGACGTAGGCGTCGAGCTTCAGCTCGACGCGATTCCGATTCGAACCGTCGACCTGACTTGTCCGCCGTAGCCTTGGCGAAGGTGGAAGGTCGACAGCTACAGCCCTGCGTGGTTTCCGAAGGCCGACGGCCCAATGCCGAAGGCCGACGTGACGAGGCCTTACAGCCGCTTCAGGAACGCGATGAGGGCGCGCTTGTCCTCGTCGCTCAGCTGTGCCCCGAAAGTGTGGCCGCGATCGAGCACGAAGTCGGGCGCGATGTTGTTGCGCCGGAATCCCTGGAACAACGTCTCGTCCGAGAGCAGGTTCAGCACCGCCCGCTTGCGGACGATTTCTGGCAGCCGGGTCGGGTCGACGCGCGCGATCAGGTCGACGGGCGTGCCCACCGGAACCACGACCGGCTTGTCTCGTTCGGGGATCCTCAGCTCGCTTGGCGTGCTGGTCACAATGATCGACTGAACGCCGAGCCGCTTCTCCGGCCACAGCAGTTTCTCGACCGCATCGTTGAAGGCCGTCATCCTGCCGGCGATCGACGGGTCTTTCACGAACGTCCCGAGGGCGTTGTTGTGCAGGTAGGGCGCCGTCGCCCACATCGAGACGAGTGACGGCGTCCGGTAGTAACCGCCCTGCGCCACGTCCACCGAGAGCTGATCCTCGGGCTTGTTCGGGTTGTACAGCCCCGTGATCTTGCCAACGGGCGGCAGCTGCTTGTACGTCTCGGACGAGAACTCCTCCCAGACGTGACCCTTCTGCGCGTTGGTCGCCATGGCGCGGGCCACATTGGTGCCCAGCTCGCGCACCGAGTAGCGGCGGTCGTCGGAGAGGAAGTTGTTCTCGAGAAACGCCGGATCCTGCACGGCCTCGTCGAACCACGCCTTGCGCGCGGCGGCGTCCGACAGCGGCGTCGGCGGCTGCTTGCTCGAATGGCACTGCGCGCATTCGCGCCCGAACACCCGCGCGCCCTTGCTGACCTCGGCCGCCGGCTCTGCCAGGTAACGGGCCGCACCCGGTGCATCCGCAAGGTGCATCGGGCCGACGGTCTTCAGAAACGCCTCGGCCGCTTCCATGCGCGCCTCGGTGTCTCGCCAGCCCTGGCACTTCGCGCGCGCCTCGGCCATGCGGAATGGCTGCTGCGGTGAGAGGCCGGCCACTGGATCGATTCGCGTCAGCCAGATCTCAGAGCACATGCCGATGTTCACGTACACGCGCAGCGACGCTCCGGCAACGCCGACCGAGTCGGCGCCGTCCTTGAGGATATGGGGCACGGCTCGTTCGGTGCCGTCTGGCATCTTCTCCATCGCCGTGGGCCGATGGCCAAGCAGGAAGATGGAGTTGATGTTGCTCGGGTTGTGGTTGTGGTCGGTCGCGAAGCGCGACGTGTCGGACGTGCCCGCCGGCTGCCGGTTGCCGAGGTGCCAGCGGAAGTCCTTCGGCGTCATCTTCAGGTTGAACAGGCGCCCTTCCTCCCAATACTGGTTGCCGATGGCACCGGCGAGTTCACTCCACTTCGGCCGCTCGGGGTCCACGGGCGGGTTCAGGGGATTGAACCCGACGTGGCAGAACCCGCACGCCATACCGATGAGATACGGCGGCTGCATCCCTTTCGGCTGCGTCCGGTACTTCTCGGCATTCCACGTCGCGGGATCGAACTTGGGGTTGCGGAATCGCCGCAGTCCGACGATGCCTGCAGGCTGACCGAAGGCGTCAGGGAGCTTGTCCGGCGCACACGTGTCCATCCAGAGGCCGAACTCATCGGCACCGGTCGCGGCCTCACAGCCCGGCTGCGTCACCGCGCCGAGTTCGCGGAACCGTCGGCCATGGCGGCGCGAGTCCACATAGTTCAGCAGGTCGACGTTGCCGTCCGTAAGCTCTGCCATACGGACCCAGAAGTTCTGGTTGCCACCGGTCCAGAAGTACCAGGTGTCTCGACCCGTGCGCTGCAGGTCGGTCAGCCGACCGCCATAGCCGTAGTCGTCTTCGGTCGCATATTTCGGCTGCGCCGTTGGATTGTCCTGCTCGTACCGCGCTGCGGCGTGTGGTGCCGATCCGATGGGCCGCGTGCTCGACAGTGCGACCAACCCTGCCCAGGTCAGGCACATCAGCGTCAACGTCGTCGTCCAGATGCGCCGGTGCACCATGGGGAACCTCCTGAAAGCTCCAGCTTGCGTATTGCCGTGTACCGACAAGAACGGCGAAACCCGTCAGATCGCACACGCGTGTTCGTTGCGCACCGACTGAGCGTTGTCGCTCATGACCCCGAATTCGCTCGCCGGGACGCATGTCGCGTCGAGGTAACACGATGGCCAAGCGCTCGTCTCGCACCGGCGGCATGCCCAGGGCAGCCAGTTCCGCACGCACGCGAGCGGCGGCCGTGGGCCCGTGGCGCGCCTCCAACGTGAGGGCTCACGCGCTGCTGGCTCAGCTGGCGTGAATGAGACTGCATGCCTGGCGCCTGGGAGTCAGAGGCCGAGTGGCGTCGCCTGAAACGCGAACTCGACGCGTGGCGGGCGCTTCGGGTGCGTGCTGACGCGCTCGGGCAGCATCGCTCACAGCTGGATGCCGCGTTCACGCTCGTGGACCGGGTGTTGGCGGAACTGCGGGTCGCAATGGCCTCGATGACAGGCGCAGGCCCGTCACTCGCCGAGCAGGCTCGCGTGCACGACCGTCGCCTCGCGTGGCTCCGCCGGCTGTGGGACTTCTTTCGCGAGCGATTCGATCAGCGCGACGACCCCGCACTCGGCGCGGTGCTGACGGGTGCCGACGAGGTGGTGTGGAGCTGCCATCGCGAACCCTTTGCCGCGCTCGTGTCCAAAGATGGCGCCGAGTCGGGGCCGCCGCCGCTGCCCTACGTCGAGCCGTCGCTCACGCCGGAAGTGTTCCCGAACGGCCTCGTGCCGGGTGCCTTGCGGCGCGACATCGACGCGCCATTCCTGCGCCGCGCGCTCGATCAACTGCCCTTTGCCGTCGTAAGAGTGCCGGCCTCCTGCGTCACGGCGCCATGGTGGCTCATTCATCTCGGCCACGAGGTTGGCCACGTCGTCGACGCCCGGCTGCTGGGCTACACCGAGCGCGTCGCCATCGTGCAGGCGCTCGGCCTCGACGCGCGCGCCACCGACGACTGGATGCAATGGAGTGGCGAGACATTTGCCGACATGTACGCGGCCCTGATGCATGGCCCCTGGGCCTTGTGGGCGCTTGCCACCGCCGAGACACACGACGTCGCTGCCATGGTCGCGCGCCGCGACAGCTATCCGCCCCCCGTCGTGCGTCTGTTGGTCATGGCGCATGCGTGCCGGGTGCTGGGTGCGTCGCTGACCGACGTCGAATCCGACCTTGCGGGATGGCGCGTCATTGCCGACGGGGATCCAGCGTTGTCGACGCAGGTCCACGACGGGGAACGCGTCGTCGAGGCGATGCTGAGCCACGAGGTACGGCGAACGCAATGGGTAACGCTGACGGGTTGGGAGTCGTCGCAGTGGTGTCGTCAGGCCCTCGGCACATGGTCGGCGACACTACGGAAGCGTCCGACCACGCTCACCGCCAAGCCTCGACGATCCTGGGCGCGTGCGCTCGTTGCCGCCAGCGTCGTCCGGCGAAAGGACGGCGAGGGCAGCCCTGCCGGGTTCGACGGCGAGTCGATCGGCGATGACCTGCTCACCTGGCTGCCGGCGGTGCGCGAGCCAGGGAGTCGCGCGGCCGCCGTCGACGTCACCAGGATCGCGGATGCGCAGGCGGTGCTGCTGGCACGCGAACTGATGGCCATGGAGCCAAGGCGATGACCGTGCCGGTCCGCTTCGTGGTGCAGCTGCGACCCACCGCCACAGGCGGTTGGACGGTCGACGTGCGCGATCCGGACGGGCTCCCCGTTGCGGGATCCGAGCGGACCCTCGCAGCCCTGCCGCTCCCGGATCCGGATGATCAGCTGCTGACGTTCCCGGCCTGCCATGCGCCGTTGGCGGCAGCGGCCGCCGACGCGGCCGACCTCCACGCGCTCGACGCGAACACGCTCGGCCGCTGGTACGCGAACATGGCGTCCGGACAGGCCTCGGACGGCATGCCACGCCGATTCGGGCGTTACCTGTTCGAACTCGTGCTCGGCGGGGAGACATGGGCGAAGGTGCTCGCACGCGCCGGCGGTGCAGCGGTCGACCTCCGCCTCGATTGTCCGGCGGACGCCTGGGCGCTGATGCGCCTGCCGTGGGAATTGATGCACGACGGGCAGCACTTCCTTGCTGCGCGCCCCGGTCCGCTGGTGCTCATGAGCCGGCAGATCACCGCGACCGTCGCCGACACGGCGCCCCGCTCGTTCACGCCCCGCGTGCTCTTCGTCATCGGCGCACTCCAGGACGACGCGGAGATTCGCGCCGGCGCCGAGTACCTCGGATTGTTGCGCCGGCTGGAGGCGCTCGATCTCACTCTCGATTGCCGTGTGTTGCGCGATGCTACCGCCGAGACGCTGCAGGCCTCGGTCGCGGACTTCCAGCCGTCGGTCGTGCACTTCATCTGTCACGGCGGATTCTCGGACGGTCGCGGCGCCCTGCGCCTGCTCGCGTCCGACCCCGGGTTGCCATTCCAGGACTACACCGCGCCGCAGCTGCTGGCGCTGCTCGCCACCACCGACGCGGCCGGGCATGTGACCTATCCACCGGTCCTGGTCCTCAACGCGTGCTACAGCGCGACGCCTCTGCCACCGGCCTCCGATCCCATCGACAGCCTCTCGGGCATCGAGGTGTTCGGCGGCGGCGCGGGCGTGCTGCCGACGAGGGCAGGGACGCTGCCGCTCGGCGCCGAACTCGTGGCAGGCGATGGCGTCCGCGGTGGGCCCGGACTCGTGATTGGCATGGGCGGCAAGGTGGCCGACATCGCGTGCCGCCTGTTCACGCGGCAGTTCTACCAGTCGCTGCTGCGTGGTGACCCCACGTGGTCGGCGGCTGCCGGGCGCCGCGGCGCCTTCACGCACGGCTTCGACCCCCTCGACACCGTGGATTGGGCAACACCGGTGGTCTTCATCGAGGCCTCGGCGACGCTGGTGGTGGACGACGTCGAACTCGAGGCCGCGCGCAAGCGCGAGTCGGCGGCACGCCAGTTCCGGCATCAGGCCGATCCGCCCGCGTTCTGCGGACGACTGCGCTTCTTCGATCAGTGGCGCGAGGCCACGACACCGCCGCCGCGCGGGACGCGCCGCCTGCTCGGCATCGCGATGAGTGACACCGACACCGAGAAGCAGCTCGGCGGGTCGAGGCTCCTCGAGGAACTCGCCGCCGCGGCCATCCACGCCGGGCACGTGCCCTGCCTCCGGCTGCACAGCCAGGCATCCCCGGAGCGGCCCACCGACATTCCCGGCGTCGTACGCGAGATTCTCGCCGCCGCGATGTCGACGCGCCTGCACTTCGGCCTGCCAGCGCACACGCTTTCGTCGCAGGTGCTCGAGCTCACGAAGTCGATCAAGGGCCGTCCGGCGACCCTGGACCCGTCTGTCGAGGATGCGTTCGCGATCAATGAGGCCGAAGGATTCCGGACAGCCCTGCAGATGGATCTGTGGCGCCTGCGCGACGAGGTCGTCGCACAACTCAACACGCCGGGTGGTCGGCAGGGGCGTGCGCTCGCCGTTGTCCTCCTCGACGAAGTGCAGCGATATGCCGGCGCCGCCGGCCGTTTCATCGTCGATCTCCTGCGATCCGGCGGTCTCGGCACCGAGCAGGACCCGATTCCGGTCGCCTTCACCTACCGCAAGGACCTGAATTACGCCGAGCCGTACGAGCAGGTGCGCAAGGCGCTCGACGCCGTGTCCAACTGGGCCATCCGCGAGGAACTGCAGCCGCTGCGTGAAGCGGTCAGCGACCGGTCGATCTACCTGCACCTGCTGCTGCACCGCGCAAAACCGCTGGTGTTCTCGCCCAAGCTCGCGCTGCTCGACGTCGATCGGTTCTACAACTCGATCCACCGCGCGACGGCGTCGGGCTACCCGTCCCAGTTTCGCGAGAAGGCCGAGCCACTCAACAACGTGCTCCTGACGCTGCAGGACGTCGACGTCGTGGTGGCCGCCACCGACGAGGACGTCTTGAGCACGCTCGGAGACCATTGATGGCTACCGCACCGGGTTTGCCAGACGTGAGCGACGCACTTGCGCGTGTGGAGTCACTGCTTGCGGGCAGCGCTGGTCCCCGGGTGCCGGATCGGCTCGATCCTGCGTGCATTCGTTGGGTCTGCCTCGTCCCGGTGTGGACGCCGACGTTGGCGACGCGGTGCGGCATGCCCGGGTGGACACTCGCTTCCGATCTCGACGTCCTCGCGGCCTGGCGTGACGAAGGGCTGATCGAGACGATGGTGACGCCGCTGTCGATCGACGACACCGGCCAGGTCACGCCCGAACAGCGCCTGTTCTGGGTGCCCCGCAACGCGCGCGCGGCCTGGCTCTCGCGGATCGAGGCCGAGGACGGTCGCGATCGGCTCGCGGCGCTGGCGCGCGACATTGCAGGCCGCATCCTCGTGCAACCGCGCGACCAGCACATGCCCACCGCCACCTGGCGCTGGGCTGTCGTCACTGCCAACGCCACCGGCCCGACGTCGACGTTGCGGGACGTCGTCGAACGCGAACTCACCGACGCGTTGGCGCGCGCGCGGCCGGACGAGGCGTGGTTATGGATCGAGGCCCTTCAGCGGGTTGCCGAGATCGTGCCGGGAGAAGCCACGACGCTGCACCAGCGCGCGGTGCGGCGCCTTGCACTGTTCGACCGGCAGCGCAACGACCGCGCGATGCTGCGTGATTACCTCCCGCGCCCCGCGCTCTTCGACGCGTATCACGATCTGCTGACCGGGCCGGACGACCTCTGGGCAATCCACTACCTCGGTGGCGGCGGTGTCGGCAAGACGATGCTGATGCGGGCGCTGACGTCGGGTACTGCGGAGCATGTGCCCCCGGGCTTTACGGTGCCGCCGACGGTCACCGCACGCATCGACTTCGACCACATCAACCCCGACTACCCGGCCCGCCGGCCCGGCCTGCTGTTCGCGCAACTGGCCGAGGAGCTGCGGCTCAAGGACGACAGCCTGCGCGCATCGGAGAACTTCGGGCTGTTGTTCAACAAGATCGCGCTGCTGCACGAGCGCGTTGGTCGCGACGCGACGCCGGCGGCCGACATCGACGACATGCTCGACGTGTTTCGCTGGGCGTGCGACGGCGTGGCGACCCAGCGCGGCGCGCGTGTGGTGCTGCTCCTCGATACATGCGAGGAACTCGACCGGTTGGGTCCCGACGGCACGCTCCCGACCAGCGTCGAGCGCACGTTCGACCTGCTCGAGCGACTTCACTCGAAGATGCCCGCGCTGCGGGTCGTGCTGTGCGGACGCCGTCCGCTCGCTGGCGCCTACGCCGGCGGCGAGGCCGTCACGTCGCGGCTGCCGTCCCGGCCGTGGTTGCGCCTGCACCGGGTCTTTGCGTTCTCGGAAGAGGAGGCGAGGGAATACCTCGGACGAACGGCGGTGCCGGCAGCGTTGGTACCACCTGTGCTCAGCCGGAGCATCGCGGTCGCATCGTCGGCGGCGCTGGGGCTCGCGCAGGACGACTCCCCACCCCGGTACAGTCCGTTCAGCCTGTCGGTGTACGCCACCTGGATCGCGAAGCAGCACGACATCGGTCCCGAGACCATCCTCGGCGATCGTGTCGATCACTTCGTCCGCATCCGCATCCTCGATCGCATCCGCAACGAGGACGTGCGCCGCCTGTTGCCGCACGTCGCCCTGCTCGGCCGCTTCGACGACATGACGCTGCGCGCGTGCGTGGACGTGCGCAGCGAGGTGGCCGATGCGGTGCTGCGCGAGATCGGTTCCCAGGAGTGGATCGATCGGCAGGCAGGCGGGTACTACGCGGTGGAGCCCGAGTTGCGGGCGCGCCTGATCGGCTACTTCGAGCGCGAGGCGCCGCGCGAACTGCAGGACGCGCGGCGACGGATGCTGCCCCAGTTGTGGACCCTGCTCGACGCGGGTCCGGCCGACCAGGTGCCAGACGAAGCGGTCGTCCAGGCGCTTGTGCAGATGGTGCGTGGCGACCGCGAGGACCTGCTGCGCGCATGGCGGATCCTCGATACCCGCGTCGTGCACGGGGCGCAGGCCCCCTGGGGGATGCGCGTCCTCGGACGACTGCTCGCGGACGAAACGGCGCTGGCCACGGAGTCGGTAGACGCGGGCGCCTGGGGCGCGTTGGTCACCACGTTCGGCGAGTGTGCGATGCACGAGTCGGGGGCCGCAGCGACGGCGGAACTCTGGCGGAAGGCCTGGGAGGGCGCGCAGGTACTGCAGGAGCCGTATGAACGCGCCAGCGTGCTCGTGCGCATCGCAAGCGGCGCGCTGGCCTCCGCCTCGAGAGAGCCCGACACGGCCGTTGCCTTCGACATGTGGGCGCTCCGCCTGTACAACCTGCTGTCTGATCGCACCGTGCCGGTGACGGCCCCGTCGCACCTGGCGCCGGCCATCGCCGCGCTCATGGCCTGCGCCGATGCCGTCGAGCGAGAAGCCGACCCGTTCGCGCCGGCACAACCGCTCCTCGAACGGATGGCGGTGACGGCGGCCGACGTCCGGCACGCGCCGGCACGCGCCATCGCGCTCGCGTGCGTGGGCCGCTTCGCCGCGCGGCGCCAGGACGCGGACCTGGCGCGCAAGCGCTTCCAGGACGCGCTGCAGACGATGACCGGATCGCACGATCGCGGCGTCCTGCCGTGCCTTCAGTGGCCGCCCCGCCTCGACGCGCCGTCGTGGGTGTCGCTGGAGGCGATGCGCGGCCTCGTCGGGCTCGAAACCATCGAGGAGACGCTCGCCCGCTTCGACGCATTGCCGGCTGTGCGCAGCGATATCGCAGCCAATCGCCTCGAGTCGCTGCGGCTGCGGCTCACCGCTGCCCTCCGCGTCCCGGAGGTGCCCACGGTGGTCTCGTTGCGCGGCGCCTCGCCGATCCTGCCAGGCGACGTGGCCGTACCGGAGCATCCCGGGCAGGTACTCGTCCGGCCGAGGGCCGTCGCCATCGCGCTCGACTACGTGGAGACGGGGCGCGCGGACGAGGGCCTGCGGTTGCTCGCCGAGCTGACCTCCGTGGCCACGAGTGCCCGCAACACGCAGGTGGCCAATGTCGTCGAGCGTGCGCGCATCGAGGCGGTCACCCGTCTGCGCCTCGGCGAGCACGGCAGGCTCAACCGACATCTCCTGGCGACGTCGGAGGCCCTGCCGATCGCGGATCGCGAGCGGATGCGCGCCTTCATCGTGGAACGGCCGCTCAGTCCCGAGTCCACCGGCGCCTGGTTCGTGGATGCGGAGGTCCACTCGCTCGCCGACATCCACGCCACGTGGAGGGCCCGCCGCGCGTTCGACGAGAAGGCCCGGCATGCATTGGCCGACCTCGGCAAGGTCGAGCTCACGAAGACGCAGGACGACAGCGAGGGCGAGTGGGCGCGCGCAAGCATCGCGCTCGATCTGGTCGAGTGCGGAGAACTCGGAGCCGACGTCGACGTCGTGACGCAGGGACTGACGCCCGTCTCGCCCGAGGACTGGTGGAGCCGCCATCCCGCACGGCCCGAACTCGCGCTTCGGCTATGGATGCGCAGCGCGGCACTGGGTGTGTCGCCAGGTGGGCCGACGACGTTGCTCGTGCGTCGCGTCGGGGTGCGGCACGCAGCCGCGATCGCCATGGAAGAGGGCGAACTGTTAGCGCTGCGCCTGCCGACTCAGGCCCTCCGACTGCTGTCGCTTTCGCTCACCTGGTACGAGGACGCACACGATGTCCTCGGCGCCTGGCAGCTCACGATTCTCCTGGCGCTGACACGTGTACGCGCCGGCGTCCCGCGCGACAGTGTCGATCTGACGGCCCTGCGCGTGGCCCACGACGCCCTCGTCAGGCACGACGCGGACCGCGCCGCGAGCGGCCTGCCGCCGTGGTCCTGGATCGAGAGCATCCAGCAGTTGCCGATGGCCGATGCGCCGGGCCTCACCGAATGGGCGCCGTGGCTGCATCGCGTCATCGCCCTGCACCACTGGATTACGGGGGGCGTTCGGCCCGAGGTCCTGTTCAGCGCCACGGACCTGTTGCCAGTGGAATTGCGCGACTGGCCTACGGACGGATCGACTGGTGGCACCACGGCCATCACCAGTGCACGCATCACCTCGGCAGGCACTGCGGCCGTGCCTGGGCGACCCGCCCCGCCCATGCCCGAGCCACCACCCGCCGCGGCACCGATGGCCGTGCCGCCACCGGAATCGGCTGGTGTCCCGGTCGCGAAGCGGGTCGCCTCGAGCGCATCCGGCCGGTGGCTCGGACGGGCCGCGTTGATCGCGGCAGTTCTTGTCGCGCTGCTCCTGATCTTGTGGTGGCTCGCGCGAACCGGAACGCCCCAGGCGACACCTGCCCCCAAACAAGCTGTCGAGCCGCGCGCTGGAGGGTCGGCGCCCAGCGCGGCGGGAGCGCAATCGCCCGTCCCGTCGGATGAACCAGGGGGCAATGTCGGCACCCGTCCGGCCGAGCCCGTCGCCGGCACGAGCGCCTCGACCTCGCTGGTGGTTGGTTTCGGGCTGCTCGCGGCTGTCGGGCTGTTCGGCGCCGGCGCGTGGCTGCTGTTGCGAAGCCGCACGCCTGTCGATACGGGTCCGCCCGTGGTCCCGATGTGGCTCGCGAGGGTGACCGCCACAGGTACCGAGATTGCCGGCAGCCGCGTCGGCGCACTCGACGTCTCCGTTGCCCTGGTCGACGACAAGGGCATGCCGGTCACGGTGGCGCCGCTTCGGATCCGGAAGACCGATGCGTTCTCCGGCCTCGATGCGCTGCGCCAGCCGCCAACCGGCACCGCCCTCTGTACACCGTTGCCGACCGACCCACCGCTCGAACGTGTGTGCCTCGATCTGGCCTTGGCGACGTCGTGGCCGTGCTGGGAGGCGTTGCTGTGGTCCGGTGTCGTCGATGACCTGCGGTTGCGGCCGACGGTCGTGCGCATGGTGCACGCCTCTCGACCTGCTCGTCAGGCCACGACGCCATCGACGACGCCCTGGCCGATCGCGAGCGTGGCGGCCACCGCTGGTGACGACCGGCAGGCGTCGTACGCATGGGAGGCCACCTTGCGAGCCGGACGGGCCACGCTCGTGTCCATCCCCGCGCACGCGGTGCGCGGGGGCGTGCCGCATCCCGGCACTCGCCTGGTGCATGTCACGGCACAGCCGGTGGAGACGCCGCAGGGACTGTTCTTCGAGGTCGTCGGCGGCGACACGCTGCTGATCCAGGAGTCGCTCGAGTCGCTCACGACCGATCGCGGCACCTTGTTCGATGGCTCACAGCTGGCCCACGCCTTTCCCGACATGACGTGCGCCTTGCTGCAGCCGCCTCGCCGGCCGGCACTGGACCTCACGGCCGCGGGGCGCGAAGCGTGTGCGTACCTGCGGATCATCGGCGCATCGCTGGCGGAGGAGGGAGTGTCGACCGTGATCGTGCTGCCACCGCTCGACGGCGAACTCTCTGCCCACCTGGTCCGGCTGCTCGGACGCCGCATCCCGTACCTGCGCGACGGGGCGGTGCTCGATGCGCACGAGTTCACGTCCCGCGCCAGGGAAATCGTGTTCGGCCATGCGCAGCGCCTGCTCGCCCGCGATGCCGCCATCGAACTCGCTTTGCAGGTCACGGTCTACGCGCCCCTTCCCGGAGGGCAGGTTCCGAATGCGTGACTCCAGATTCACTTCGACGCGTCAATCGGAAGGTCCACGCCAGCGAACCGTCCCGTGCCACTGCTCGACACGCTGAAGGAGTGGTGGGCTCGCGAGGCGCCGCACTACGTCGTGCACGACCTTTCGGCCGCGGCGGTCCAGCCCGCTGGCGATACGGGCGCGCCGTGCCTGGCCGGGACGCATTACTTCCGGCTGTGGCTCGCGGAGATGCGCCTCGCGCAGGATCAGGCCTGGTTCACGACGCGACACCCCGCCGTGCATTCGCTGGTACGGCTGCGATTCGGTGACCACGACGTGGAGCTGCCGCGCCTGTCGGGTCCGATGACCCTGCCCGGCCTGGATCAGGCGCATCTCGGTGCGGTCGTGCACCTCGATCACCCGCTGACGCCGCTGTTGCCCTACAACGGCGGCATCGTCGAACTGTCGGCCGGACTGGTGGCGCTCGAGGGCACCCGGGTGCTGGGCGAGTTCGTGAAGGCCATCGACGCCGTCACCCAGGTCCTCGTGCAGCCGCCACTGTCGTCAGCCCTGGCAGCGGTCGGCCCGGTCACCCGGGCCATGCAGACGCTCTTCGGTGCGGGGGCCGGGCGACAGCACCTCGGCGTCCATCTCTCGTATGCGGGCGAGCAGCTGCCGCAGGCATTGCACGCCGGCTACCTCGCCGTGATCCGGCGCGATGCTTCGCAGTTGTCCGTGCACGATCTATCGGTGCAGCAGGGCGTCCTGCGATTGCGGGGTGTTCCCCCGGCGGGCATGGACTACATGTTGTTCCGGATCGAGCGAGTGGACGAGCGCGACGACTGGGACAGCCTCACGTCGATCGCCAACCCGTTTCGCGACGCGCTGACGGCTCTCAGTCACGGCAACAGCCAGATCGCCGAGGCGCACGTGCGTCGCGCGATGCTCGAGGCGTGGACGTCGCCGGACCTCACGCGCGCAGATCGCACGCGTGTCTGCAACGAGCTCAAGCGAAGCTACCAGGATGCGCGCAACCTCGGACTCGGGCTCGAGCGCGCCCCCACGACCCTCGCCGATGCGATGGCCGGAGCCGTGCCGCTCGCCGAGCACGCCCAGGTGCAGCCGCCGACTCTCGACGCGCTGCTCGACCTGGACGAGTGACAAACAGGATCACAGGACCGCAGGAATTCAGGAATTCAGGAATTCAGGAACACGGGGATCCGGGGGCAAGGAGCAGGCGATGGCGAACAAGGCATTCTGCGTCGGCATCAACGACTACCCGTACGACGGCTCGGACCTCAACGGCTGCGTCAACGACGCCACCGAATGGGCCAGCGTGCTCAAGGAGCTCTACGGCTTCAAGGACATCACCATCTCGCTCGACAAGGACGCCACGAAGAAGCGGATGCTCGACGGGATCAAGACGCTCCTCAAGAAGGCCAAGGGGGGCGACGTGCTCGTGTTCACCAACTCGTCGCACGGGTCCTACAAGGCCGACACCGACGGCGACGAGGAAAAGTACGACGAGATCCTCTGCCCCTACGACATCTCCGACAACGACATCGTCGACGACGAACTACGCAACCTCTTCGAGAACGTCAGCGCTGACGTGCGGCTGACCGTGATCCTCGACAACTGCTTTTCCGGAACTGCGACACGCGCACCGGTGTCGGACATCATTCCCGGCCTGCGCACGCCCGACGACCGCCGAGTCCGTTTCCTGAGCCCTGCCCTTCGCGGCGGCAAGGTGCTGCAGAACCCCTGGAAGGCCAAACCGAAGCGGGTGGAGAAGCACCCCGAATCGGCGATGAAGGACGTGCTGTTGTCGGGCTGTTCCGACAAGGAGTACTCGTACGACGCCAACATCGACGGCACCTATCACGGGGCGATGACCTACTACGCCCTGAAGGCGATCCGCGAGGCGCCGCAGGCCCTCACGTACAATCGACTGCACGGTCGCATCACCAGCCTGATCGGGGATTACCCGCAGCATCCGCAGCTCGAGGGGAGCACCGCCAACAAGCGGCGGAAGCTGTTCACCTGACGAGAACGTGTACACGCTCGACGGTCGGCAGAAGAAGGCGCTGCATGTCGCGCTGCGCACCGCGTTTCCACGCCAGGCGGCGCTGGAGCGGCTGGTCGAGTTCCACCTCGATGAGCCGTTCGCCGTCATCGCCGGCGAAGGGGCCCTCGACGACGTCATCTTCCGGCTGATCGCGTGGGCGGAAGCGCAGGGACGACTCGATGCGCTGGTCAACGGTGCACGCGCGGAGGCGCCAGGCAACCCGCAGCTCATCGCGTTCGAGCGGACGATCGTCGAGGCTGGCGACGCGCGACCGGAAGACGCGCCGCTGCGTCAGTTCGCCGAGCGTCTGCAGCTGGCTCCCGCAATGCCGGACGAGCCGGACATCGAGAAGCGCGTCTTCCGGGCTGGGTTCTCCGACATCGCGCAGTGGCGCGCGCGACTGGGTCAGGCGGAGCGGGCCGTGTGTCGCATCGAGGCGCCGGCGTGGCGGGCGTTGGGCACCGGCTTCCTGGTGGGACCCGATCTCGTCATGACGAACCGGCACGTGGTGGAGGCGATGGCCTCAGAGGCGGCGCCGCCACTCCTCGTGCGCTTCGACTTCAAGCTCTCGCCTGACGGCACCCGGCTTCGCGAAGGGCAGGCTTTCGACGTCGCGCGCGATTGGCTGGTAGCCAGCAGTCCGGTCGCGCAGCTCGACTTCGCAGTACTGCGGCTGGCCGAGCCCGCCGGACTGAATCCGACGGGAGGGACGGCGAACGCGCCGCCGCGCGGGTGGATCACTCCTCGCTGGCGGGAGCTCGAGCCCGACGAGACGATCTTCGTGATCCAGCATCCGCAGGGCGACACGTTGAAGCTCGCGTCGGGGCGCTACGACAGCCGCGAGCCGACGCGACTACGCTACCGGGTGGATACCGAGCCGGGTTCCTCCGGCTCGCCGTGCTTCACGGCCCAGATGGAGCTCGTCGCGCTCCATCGAGGGTCGGCCGAGGGCCTCGCGAATCAGGGGGTGCCCTTCGATGCGATCGGGCAAGCGCTGCCGGCCGGCTTCTTCCCGCCCGCGCGGCCCGAGACCTCGGCGATTGATTCGACAGGGTCGGTCGCGGCCATGGTTGCAAGTATCGACGCCGCGGCGCGGCCTGGCACCGAGGGCACGCAGAAGCCCCGTCGTCGCCGGTCGCCCGCACTCGTGGCCATCGGCGTGGCCGCGGTTGTCGCCCTGGCCGCGGTGCCTTTGTGGTGGTCGATCGTCGAGGCGCCAGCGGCCGCCCCTGGCCCCGCGAAGCCGGCGGAATCACGGCCGATCGCGCCAGCCACGCGTCGCGTGGTGCGTGAGATTTCCGTGTCCTACCGGTTCGAGCGTATCGCTGCGGATCAGTGCAAGTCCGATCAGGCTCGGCAACGAGCCTTGTTCCGGCTCGAGTCCACCGGCGCGTGGCCGGCGCCGAGCGGGCCGCGTTCGCGCGAGGTGCAACTGGTCGCCCTCGAGAACATCGAGATCGAGGACGCAAACATCGCGATGATCGGCGGCGGTGCGGACGCCACCAACGTCTCGCAACCCGATAGGTTCGTCGCACGCAAGTGGCTGTTTCCCGAGCCGGTCACGTCCCCGATCGTCGTCGTCGCCTGCGTGCGGTCGAAGACGTCGTCACCGCCGCTGCCGACGTTCCGCCTCAACACCTGGAAGGAGGTCGCACCATGACGCCTGTCCGCGTTGCCGCCGCCGTTGCCGTCGTGTCGCTGGCGCTGTGGGGATGTCGCGACACACCGCACTCGTCTAGAGCAGACGGATCGGCGGTCGAGGGGCTGGTGGAGGCCAAGGCTGGTGGCGACACGGGAAGCGGACCAACCGCCGTGCTTTACGGTCGCGTGATCGGATCGGACCACCAGGCCGCGCCGCCCGCAGACTGGCAGGTGCGCGTGACCGCCGAGTACGAAGACGGCACCGACGTCGCGCCGAGGGATCGCGACAGCACGGGTGACCTCTTCGCCTTCAAGGTCGTCCCCGGCAAGCGTGTTCGCCTCTACTTCGAGGCCGTGCCGTACCAGGCGTCGGTCACCGAGTTCCTCGACGTGAACGACGAGCGCCGTTACGCATCGCGCGTGCCCGATGTGGTCATGGACCGCATACGCTGGACGATGGCGCTGTTTGCCAATGGCAACGGCGAGGCGTTCGGACGCAACCTGGAAGGTCAGGCGATCGTGGCCGAGAAGACCGGGTCGGCCGACGTCTTCCGCGCCAACCTGGAGTTCTACCGCAAGGCATCGGCCAAGTTCCCGGACTGCATGCGGAAGCTCGAGGAGTTCGAGCGCACACCCCGCGCCGTCGCGCTCTCACGGAAGGCGGAGGCACGCGGTGTGCCGGTCTCGCTGCTCAAGTCGCTCGTGATGACGCCGGCGGAACTCGCCAGGGCCGAACCGGACACGCTGCGCGCCCTGGCCGTCAATGCCCGCGTCGCGCGGACGCTGCGCAACGAGGCCCGTCGCGCCCTCGAGGGGCCACCGGCCCCTGTGGCCCCGGTCGCGCCGGCACCGCTCACATCGGCGGGGAATACCCCTCGACGATGAAGGCCTTGCCGACCGAGTTGGCCAGCCGCACCTGCAGCGCCTCCTGGTAGTCGGCCGACGTGTAGAACGCCTTCGCGGCGTCGACCGACGGAAACTCGATGATGACGAACCGCTCCGGCTGCCAGTCGCCTTCGAGCGCCGTGACTGCGCCGCCGCGTGCGAGAAAGCGGCCACCATGCCGCGCCACGCTCGCCGTCGCGAGATCGCGATACGCGGCATAGGGTTCCGGGTTGGTCACGTGGACTTCGACGATGAAGTAGGCGGGCATAGGCGTAGGCTACAGCCTGTGCGCCAAGTCTCAAGTCTCAAGTAAGGCTTGAGACCTGAGACCTGAGACCTGCGGCATGAGGCATCAGGCATGAGGCATCAATGAGCCGTGAATCTCCTTCGCGCGATTCAGCGCGTGCTGGACGCTTGGCGTGATGTTGTCGGCGCCGATGTGTTGGACGAAATTGGCCTGGCGCAGCATGCGGGCCGGCTGGTCGTGCGCGCCGCACAGCAACAGGTGCCGTCCCGACTGCTCGAGCCGGTCCGCCAACGACTCCAGGGCGTAGAGGCCCGTGGCGTCGATGGCCGTCATGTTCCGCAGCCGGACGATCACGATCGGCTGCAACTGCGAGAGATCCCGCGTCGCCAGCGCAAGCTTGTCGGTAGTTCCGAACAGGAACGGTCCGTGGATGCGGAGGATGCTGACGTAAGGCGGCACGTCCTGCAATTGCAGGCTGTGCATCTGCCCTTCCTCGATGTACTCGGGCGTGACGATGGACACTGAACTGGTCTCGGAGACGCGATAGACGTAGAGCAGGGCAGCGAGCACCATCCCCACCTCCACGGCGACGGTGAGGTCGGCCAGCACCGTCAACGCCAGCGTCACGAGCCACACCACGCGGTCCGTCTTCCCGAGCCGGACGACGCCCGGTATCTCGAACCACTCGCCCATGTTCCACGCCACCACGAACAGGACGGCGGCGAGCGTCGCCATCGGGATATGCCTGGCGAGTGGTGCTGCCACGAGCACGACCGCCAGGAGCGTCCCGGCGTGGACGAGGCCAGATACGGGCGAAACAGCACCTGCCTTGACGTTCGTGGCCGTGCGGGCGATCGCGCCAGTGACCGGGATGCCGCCGACAATCGGCACCAACAGGTTGGCCACCCCCTGCGCGAGCAACTCGGCGTGCGGGTTGTGGACGTCTCCGGTCATGCGATCGGCAACCGTCGCCGACAGCAGGCTCTCCACGGCGGACAGGAGCGCAACGGTCAGGGCTGCAGGCAGCAGCGGCAGGATCAGGTCGATCCGCAACTGCGGCACCGCGAACGTGGGCAATCCCGACGGGATGCCGCCAAACCGGGAGCCGACCGTCTCGACCACGCCGGGCATGAGCATGCTGGCGGCTGTGCCGGCCAACAGCGCCACGATCGCCCCAGGCACCCGCGGCAGCAGTCGCGGCACGATCAGGATGATCGCGAGTGAGGCGGCGGTGAACGCGACTGCGGGGCCGTGGGTCGTCGGCAGCGCATGCCGGTACGCCTCCATCCTCGCGATGAACTCGCCGGGCAAGGGCCCCATGGCCAGCCCGAGCGCATCCTTGATCTGCGTCGACGCGATGAGGATGGCGATGCCGTTGGTGAAGCCGATCAGGATCGGGCGCGGAATGAACTTGACGGCGGTGCCGAGGCCGGTGACGGCGAGGCCAACCAGCAGCACTCCCGCCATCATCGTGACCATCAACAGCCCCGAAAGGCCGTGCTGCGCGATGATCCCGGCGACGATGACGACGAAGGCGCCGGTCGGGCCGCCGATCTGGACACGCGAGCCGCCGAGCGCGGAGACCAGCAGTCCGCCGACGATGGCGGTGTACAGCCCGGCCTCTGGTGTCGTGCCCGAGGCGATGCCGAAAGCCATCGCCAATGGCAAGGCGACGAGCCCGACGGTCAGCCCGGCGACGACGTCCGATGTCAGCTGCCCGGCGGAATAGCCGTCACGCAGAACGTCGAGGAGCCGTGGCCGCAGACGGGAAGGATCGAGATCTTCCAGCAACGTACTCACATCACACATTGTGGATCGAGCCGCCTCTCGGCTCTGAGCCGTAAGGGCATGGCCCGTAGCCCTTAGGCGGTAGGCTGCAGGCCGCAGGCCGCGGGCGTTACGCCTCAGACCTGAGACCTGACGCATCCGGCATCAGGCATGAGGCGATGTCGCCCCTCGATATACTGCCCATACGACCATGCCAGACACGCAGCCGCTCGTCGGCGTCATCATGGGCAGCCGTTCCGACTGGGAGACCATGCGGCAGGCTGTTGAAGTCCTCGAGCAGTTCGGCGTCGCCTTCGAAGCGCGTGTCGTTTCCGCCCACCGCACGCCGGATCTGATGCGCGAGTACGCGAACGAGGCAGAGGGTCGCGGCCTCGAAGTGATCATTGCCGGCGCCGGTGGCGCTGCGCACCTGCCGGGCATGGTGGCGTCGCAGACGCTGTTGCCCGTAATCGGTGTTCCGGTGCAGAGCCGCGCCCTCAATGGGCTCGACTCACTGCTGTCGATCGTGCAGATGCCGGGTGGCGTTCCGGTGGCGACGATGGCGATCGGCACGGCTGGGGCCAGGAACGCGGGGCTGATGGCGGTGGCGATGCTCGCGGTGCGTCGCCCCGAACTGCGCGAGCAGCTTCGCGCGTTCCGTGAGCGGCAGGAGCAGGCCGTGCGCAGCGAGCCGCTCGAGTGACGCCGGCGATTCTTCCCGGCGCCACCATCGGTGTGCTTGGCAGCGGTCAGCTCGGGCGCATGTTCACGATCGCCGCGCGGCGGCTCGGCTACCGCGTGCACACCTTCTCGCCGGATCAGGATTCCCCGACGGGTCAGGTGGCCGATCACGAGGTGACGGCGTCGTACGACGATCTCGCGGCAGTCGCCGCCTTCGCGCGTCAGGTGTCAGCCGTCACATTCGAGTTCGAGAACGTGCCGTCCCGTACCGTCGACGCGCTCGGGAGTGACACCCTCGTGCGTCCGTCCGGGCACGCGTTGTACGTGACGCAGCACCGCGTGCGCGAGAAGCAATTCCTGGCGGGCGCCGGGATTCCCGTCGCGCCATTCGCGATCGTGCAGGATGCCGCCGCACTGGATAGTGGACTGGCGCGGGTCGGCGTGCCCGCGATCCTGAAGACCGCCAGTTTCGGCTATGACGGCAAGGGACAGGTGCGAGTCACCAACGCCGATGCGGCCGCCGCCGCGTGGGCGACGATCGGGTGGCAGCCGGCCGTGCTCGAAGCGGTCGTCGACTTTGCGTGCGAGGTGTCGGTGGTCGTGGCGCGGGGCGCCGACGGCGCGATGGTCGACTACGGCGCCATCGAGAACAGCCACCGCAACCACATCCTGGACGTCTCGGTGTGGCCGGCGCGCGTGCCAGCCGAGACCGCACGCAAGGCCGTCACGCTGGCGCGCGCCGCCTGTGAGGCGCTCGACCTCGTCGGCGTGCTGTGCGTGGAGATGTTTGTCACCCACGCCGGCGACGTGGTCGTGAACGAACTGGCGCCCCGGCCTCACAACTCTGGCCATTTGACCATCGACGCGCACGTGACCTGCCAGTTCGAGCAGCAGTTGCGCGCGGTGTGCGGGTTGCCCCTCGGCACCACCGCAGCGCGCGTGCCGGCCGCGGCCATGGCCAACCTGCTGGGCGACGTGTGGGCCGGCGGTGAGCCCGACTGGGCCGCCGCCCTGGCGATGCCAGGCGTGAAACTCCACCTGTACGGCAAAGTCGAGGCACGCCCCGGCCGGAAGATGGGTCACCTGACCGCCACCGCCTCGTCGCCGGACGAGGCGGAATCGCTGGTGCGCGAAGCCCGGCGCCTACTCACACGGTAGGGCCGGTAGTACCAGACGGGCCAGCAGCTTGTATCTGGGTTGCCCGCCCCGGTTGCTCCCTGTGCTCCTGCACTCGCGACCGAGTCAATGCTTGATGCGAAAGCCACTTTCCATGAGCACGGGCTTGGCTCACGTCAGATGCTTGCCACATCGACTCCCGATATGCCGCTCAAAAAACGTCAGAAGTTACCCGAATCCAGCCACGGCCCCTCGGCAACAAGCACAGCAGGTCGAAGGGTGCGAATGCCGCGGAACGGATCCAGCTTCAAGAGAGCGTTGTCGCCTGTTGCGATGTGCGTCGCGCCGCAGGTAACCGCGCACTCAAGGACGCGGTTGTCGTCAGAGTCTGAGCAATCAGCCAGCTCAATCTGGGGCTCGACCTCGGTCCAGAGCGCCGTCAGGCGCCTGTCGAGCTCGCGCAGCCTTCCAGCTTCCCAAGCAAAACGCTCCTCGAGCACCTCCAAGAGTTCACTCTTCAGAAAGGGGGGAGGAGTAGAGGGGGAATGCGCCGCCGCCCGCGGCAAGAAAAAGCGTTTGAGGAGCGCCGCCGAAAACGAACGCCGAAACGAGAACGTTTGTGTCAAAGACGACGCGGATGATCACCGGGCAGTGGTCTTGAGCCGCCTGCCGCGGCGAACTTCACGCACAGCCGAAACGGCATCGTCCTCACTCTTGACGCCGACAGCCGTTCCCTTGCTCTTGCCGTAATCGAGCAGCCCGCGCCAGCCCTCGCGCTCACGCTTGTAGGCGCGCAGCGCCTCGCGAACGAGCTCGCTCATCGTGCGGCTTTCCTCCTTGGCAAGACTCTCTGCTTCAGAGAGCATCTCTTCCGGGAGGGAGATTGAGAGGACCTTTGTGCTTCTCATACGCTTGCCTCGGTACTACTATTTATGAACTAGTCATACCACGGTGGCACGTGTTCAGCAACAGCGCAGGTGCATCCGACCTGCTTCAGAACAGAGCATTTCAAGCGTCTAATGCCAGCTGATGCCAAGACTCTCGAACCGCAGACCGCTCCGCAACCCCCGCTCAAATGGGCCGGCGGTAAGCGTTGGCAGGTGCCCTACCTCGAGCCTCTCTGGGCCCTGCATACTCGCCGGAGGCTCGTTGAGCCCTTTTGCGGCGGGCTAGCCGTCACGCTCGGTCTCCAGCCAGGCAGTGCCCTACTGAACGACGTCAACCCGCACGTGATCTCGTTCTACCGCTGGCTGAAGAAGGGCCTGAAGATCGGAACTCGCCTTGAAAACAACGAGGCCCTCTACTACCAGCACCGAGAACGTTTCAACGAACTGCTCCGGAATGGGGGAGGTGAGAGCGAAGAAGCTGCCGGCCTCTTCTACTTTCTGAACCGCACCGGCTACAACGGCCTCTGTCGCTTTAACCGTTCGGGCGAGTTCAACGTGCCATTTGGCTCGTATAAGACCATCAACTACACGCGCGACTTCTCGCCGTACCGCGCAGCCTTTGCCGCTTGGGATTTCACGACTGGCGACTTCGAGAAGATCGAGTTCGGCTCGGGCGATTTCGTTTACGCAGATCCACCCTACGACGTCGACTTCACGCACTACTCACAAGGCGGCTTCTCCTGGGAAGACCAGGTGCGAACCGCCACGCGTCTGGCGCGTCACCGAGGGCCCGTGGTCCTAGTGAACCAGGCGACGCCGCGCATAGTTGAGCTCTACCATGAGCTCGGCTACCAGCTCGACTACCTGAATGCTCCGCGTCGGATCTCCTGCACAGGAGACCGCTCCCCGGCGCGTGAAGTGCTTGCTAAAAGGAATCTCTGACGAATGGGACGAGAGACCACAACCGGCCGCGTGCTCGAGGAGATGATCCTTCCCGCGCTCAGGCGGGCCGGTTACACCTGGACCGAGCAGACTTGCATCGGCTGCCGTCCAGGCGGACGCAAGCACAAGGTCGATCTCGTTGTCAGCAGGGAAGGGCAGGACCGGGCGCTCCTGGTCTCGATGAAGTGGCAGGAGGCGAGCGGTACCGCGGAGCAGAAGGTCCCTTTTGAAGCGATGTGCCTCGCTGACGCCCTCAAAGAGGGCAGCTACGGCAAAGCCTACCTCGTGCTCGGCGGGCCTGGCTGGACGCTCCGCGACTGGTACGTTAGCGGGGCGCTACAAAAGCGTCTCGTGGGAGCGGATGACGTGCAGGTCGCGACACTCGAGGCGTTTGTGGCAAAGGCCAACCAGGGAAAGCTTTAGACCACAACTACACCACCGTGCCGAGATGGTTATGCGCCAGACGCGGACGCGCTGATGATCGCGGTGATGGCGTTCCCCTACCGAAAGGGCGCCCTGCTGCCGATTGGCCGGATGTGACGTCCGCTTCGATGTCTGCGACGGCGCTGTGCCCCGGCTGCGGGTACGCGATGGCTGCGGTGGGGCTCACCGCTCGGTACGGACGGACCGTACAGATCGACGTGTGCGACGGCTGCGGCGGCCTGTGGTTCGACGATGTCGAAAGTCAGCAACTCACGCCCGGCGCCACCCTGGCGCTGCTCGAGCGTGTCACGCTACGGCCGTCACGGGCGGTGCAGGGCCGAGCGCCGTGCCCACGCTGCCGGCAGACGCTGTTCGAAGTGCACGACCAGCAGCGCGCCACCAGGTTCACGTACCGGCGTTGTCCCTCCGGTCACGGCCGCTTCATCACCGCCTATCACTTCCTGCGCGAGAAGCACCTCGTGCGGGAACTGACGCTCGCCGAGATCGACGAAGTCCGGGCGCGCATCCAGCAGATCAACTGCGTCAATTGCGGCGCGCCGATCGGCCTGGCCGACGCCAGTGCGTGCGGCCATTGCGGTACGCCGGTCTCGATGGTCGATCCCCAGCAGCTGCGTCGCGAACTCGCGACGCTGCGTCTTGCCGACGCCGAAAACCGCGAGCTCGATCCGACGCTGCCGATCCGGCTCCTGGAAGCACGTGCCGCGACCGAGCGCGCCTGGGCGGGCATGGCCGGCGAGCGCTCGTGGATCGACGATCTCATGGCAGACGACGGCGGTATCGCGCAGGCCGCGGTACGGTTGCTCGGCATGCGCGCGAGATAGACGCAAGCAGCACTCGGGCGCCAATCCCGAATCCCGATTGCCAACTCTTCACTCCCGACTCCCCACTCCCGACTTCCGACTCCCGATTCCGCGATCCGTAGTCAGCTAACATGCCGTCATCCTGGCCACCGGCAGGCGGCCTTCGCGGGCGGCCCAGCCACCAAGTCGACCGATGCCGCTTGTCTCGTCGTCCATCCGGCGTGCGTGTGTCATGGCTGCGCTGGCGCTGCTCGCCGCGACGCACGTGGCGGCGCATGCAGGCTCGGTGGCCTTCTGGCGCATCACGCTGACCGGACCGAGCGCGCGTAGCGAGATCCTCCTTTCACCGGACGACGTGCGTCGGATGGCGCCCGGAGACGGGCCGATGGCGACCACTGGCGCTGTTGACGAGTCGCGACTCGCGGACGTGGCGGCTGCACTCCTCGCACATTTTGTAATCGAGCAGGACGGCGCTGCTGTCGCCGCTCACATCGTGAGTGCGCGCGTGCTGCCGTCCGGGTTGCTCCAGGTCGACCTGGGGTATTCGTCGGTCGACTCGTCCGGCGCGATCGCCGTGCGTGCGACCTTCCACGCCCTCACCGACGACACCCACCGCGTGATCACGCGAATCCAACGCAACGGCATCGTTACGCCACTCGTGTTCGACGTGACCACGCCGCGACATGCCTTGCAGGCACTGCCGCGCACGTCATGGCGGGACGGTGTCGCTCCGGCGGGTCGACGCGAGCGATGCTGCTGCTCGGCATCGAACACATCCTCGCCGGCTACGACCACCTGGTGTTCCTCGGGTGCCTGCTCCTGGCCGGTGGCACCTGGCGATCGCGGCTCGGCATCGCCTCGGCGTTCACCGTCGCGCACAGCATCACGCTGATCCTGGCGGCGGTGCGAATCGTGAATCCGCCGGCGGGCTTCGTCGAGCCGGCCATTGCCGTCACGATTGCGTACGTCGCGCTCGAGAACCTGATCGGCGATCCGCACCGGTCGCGGTGGCCGACCGCCTTCGGCTTCGGTCTCATTCACGGCTTCGGCTTCGCGGGCATGCTCGACGTGCTCGACCTGCCGGCACGCCAGTGGTTCGCTGCCGTGCTTGCGTTCAACGTCGGCGTGGAGATCGGTCAAGTCGCCGTCGTGGCCGTCGCGATGCCACTCGTCATCGCCATCACGAGATCGTCCTGGCACCCGCGGGTCGTGCGGTACGCGTCCTCTGCAGTGCTTGGACTGTCAGGTCTGTGGTTCGTGGAGCGCATGCAATGATCGATACCTCCGTTCCATCCGTCCCGTCTGGTCGCCGACGCGTTCGCGGTCGGGCCGGCGCGCTGTTGCCGATGGCGGCGGGCGTGGTCCTGGCGGCGCTGTATTTCTACACGGCGTCGGCAGCCACCGACGGCCGGCTGCGCGTCACGGTGGTCGAGCGTGGCTCGGCGACGCCGACGCCGGTGCGCGTCCGCATCACTGACGACGACGGGCGGCCGATCAGCAAGGCACCGCTGGGCGCGCTGACTCTTCCAGGAGAAGCGCTCGGCGTGCCGAAGGAAGCCCTCGCCATCATGGGGGGACACGACGACCAGGCCGGCGGCTACGCCACCCAGCCGGATGGCGCGTTCTACGTCGATGCCCCGTTCGAGGTGCGGCTACCGCCGGGGACGTACCGAATCGCGTTGTCGAAGGGTTACGAGTGCACGTCGTCGTCGAGGCGAGGGGACATGCCACCGATGTGCCGTTGCGCGACCTCGAGCTGGTGGTGCACGGCGAGGTCGTGAAGACGGTGTCGGTGCAGGAGCCGGGGCAGTCGAGCGAGCGGCTGCGCCTGACGCACGATCTGCGCGTCGGCGCCCATGGGCTCTGGATTCCGGCGCGAGCGCGTGGCGGCCCGACCCAGGCCGCCCACACGACCCCGGTCTACGTACGTGCCAACGGCACGGGGTTCGAGAACCCGGCGACGGCGCAGCGATACCTCCAGTTGTCCGAGAGCTACCTCCGCGAGATCGAGACCGAGCTGGCCACGCCCGGCACCGCCGTCAACGACCAGCTCTCGCGCGGGCGCGACGGGATCGTGCAACGGATCGCCGAGACACGCGCGATCCTCGCCCAATTCCAGCAGGGTCGCGCTGCACGCTGAGGCCTGGATCGGCCGGGCTCGGAGAGCCGGCCCTACCGCTCCCGTTACGGGCGCGGCGGCACGATGATGCGGTCGACGTCGCGCACGCCGTAGGTCGGCGGCAGTTCGCGATAGTCCGTTCCCGATCGCGCGTTCCAGTCCCAGACGACGCGACCGGCCCGCAGCGTCATCTCGCAGGCCAGCCGTCGATCGCCTGCCAGCGTCCCGCGGGCGCCGTCGGCGTACCCGAAGCGCCCATCGAGCACCCGCAGCACCGCGATGTCGGCTTCGGCTCCCACCGACAAGTGGCCGAGCTCCAGGCGCTTGATCACCCTGGCGGGCGTGTCGGTCGACGCCTGCACCACCTTCTGCAACGGCATCCCCACGACGAGGAACTTCGACATCGTCATCAGCATGTCGGTCATCCCGGCGTTCATGCTGCCGGTGTGCAGGTCCGTCGAGATGGTGTCCGGATAGAAGCCGGCACGCGTAGCCGGCACCATTGTGCGGAAGACGAAACTGCCGCCACCGTGGCCGACGTCGAACAGCACGCCCCGCGCGCGTGCCTGCGTCAGGTAGTCGAGCACCTTGCCATCGGCATCCACGTAAGGAACTGGACCGCGGAACATGTGCGTGCTGATGTCGCCGGGCCGCAGGTGCTCGCCTACGAGCTTGTAGTACGGCCGCTCCTCGCGGAAGTAGCCGAAGTCGACCATGACCGGCACGCCGGCGGTGCGACCCGCTTCCACGGCGCGGTCCACGGACACCCACTCGGGGCCCTGGTAATGGGCCGACTTGATGCCGACCACGACGTCGCGGTGGCGACCGGCCATGTCCGCGGTGGCCTTTGCGTCCATGTCGTGGATGTTCTGCTCCGGCACGTCGGTCAGCATGCCGAACCCGGCGATATTGAGCATGGCGAGGACACGTGTGCTGGCGCGGTCGATCACGGTGCGCCGGAAGTCCTCGAAGTTGCGCCACCCGGAGCTTCCGGCGTCCACCATCGTCGTGACGCCGGTCCGGAAGCTGAAGCCGTCTGGCAGGACGCTGCTGTCCCCCGCCCAGGCGCCGCGGACACCGGTCGTGGCGAAAACGTGGACATGGAGGTCGATCAGCCCCGGCGTGACATAGAGGCCGCCGACGTCGACGACCTGCTTTGCCGTGCCCGGGTCGATGCCCGCCCGTACCGCGGCGATCTTCCCGCCCGCCACGGCGACGTCCATGACGGCGTCGATGCCGTTGCGTGGGTCGATGACGTGCCCACCCCTGAGCAGCACGTCGTAGGTGGCCTGCGCCTCGACACGCATGACCATCACCAGAAGGACGGCCAGGGCGGCCAGGACGCGGAATCGCGGAGCGTGCATGGACAGTTCACCTCGTGAGCGGGACATCGGTCGGGCCGTAGTGTAGATCCCGATTGTGGGCAGACACCTGACGCCGGCGTGAGGCTGCGGCCAACGAATCGTTGACGCTCGCTCCCGCGGCCTCCTGCACTCCACGCCTCCCCATTTTGTCGGCGGCCAGGACCGTTCAACAGGATTGGGCCGCCCTCCCCGAGGGCGGCTCAGGCCCGACGCGCGCGCCACCGCGTGGGCGTGTGGGACCAGACGAATCCGAAAATCGACTGGGCGCTGCCCGCGACCGAGCGCCCATCGCGCCCGCGGCGTGCCGCCCAGGCGCTACTCCACGACGCGGCCTGCCTGCATCACCATCCGGACTCGACGCACCGCGCCGATCTCGCGAAGTGGGTCGCCCTCCACGGCCACCAGGTCGGCCAGCAACCCCTCTCGAATCGCGCCCAGCTTGTCATCGAGGCCGAGGATCCGCGCGTTGCCGCTCGTGGCCGAGCGCAGCGAGGCCGCCGGGGACATCCCCGCCGCAACGAGCAGTTCGATCTCCCAGGCATTCTCGCCGTGCGCGAACACGCCCGCGTCTCCGCCCACGCAGATCGGCACGCCGGCGGCAATCGCCGCGTGGAGTCCCTCGCGTTTCTGGACCATGCGCGGCGTCTGGGCCTGGCCGGGCTTCCAGCCCGCGTATCGGGCCGTCGCTTCGACGGCGGCGAGCGTAGGGCAGAAGCCGATCTGCCGGTCGGCCATCAGCCGCCAGACGTCGGGCGTGCCAGCGTCGCCGTGCTCGATCGTCGCAACGCCCGCCATCGCTGCGCGCCGCATCCCCTCGGTGGTCGCGGCATGGGCAGCGACCTTCCGGCCACTTGCTGCCGCCACCTCGACGAGTGTGCGGAGTTCCGCTTCGGTGAAGGTCGGCCGCGCCTCGCCGTTCACGCCCCAGCGATAGTCGGCGTAGACCTTGAGCCAGTCGGCGCCATGCCCGATCTGGGTGCGTGCCGCCTTCGTCAGTCCGTCGGCGCCGTCTGCTTCTTCGGCTCCCTGCGGTACCTCCCACTCGCTTGCAAAACCCGCGGGCCCGTAGCTACCAGACGCGACGATGGCCTTCGATGCGATCAGGAGCCGGGGTCCAGGGATGATCCCCTGTTCGATCGCCTGTCTCAGACCGTGATCGGCGAAGCCCGCGCCTTCGGTGCCGAGGTCACGCGCCGTCGTGAACCCGGCGCGTAGCGTTGCCCGTGCGTGGTTGACTGCTCGCGCCGTGCGCAGGCTGAGCGACTCCTTGAGCACCTGGTCGTTCCACGGGGTCTGGTCGTACGGGTGCAAGAACAGGTGGGTGTGACCCTCGATCATGCCGGGCATCAGCGTCGCCCCGGGCAGTTCGACACGACGCGCATCCGCGGGCACGGTCACCCCATCACGCGGACCCACAGCGGCGATGCGATCGCCGCGCACGAGCACCACCCAGCCGGCATGTGCCGTGTCTTCGGTGCCGACAAACACCCGATCGGGCGCGAGGAGCACGACAGTGTCGGCCGGACCCGCTGGCACGCGCTGCGCGCGTGCAGGTTCTGGCACGACCGACGGCAGCGTGAACGCGATGGTCAGGAGGGCAGATGGGAGTCGGAACCGGAATCGGCGTGCGCCGTCAGGCTGGGCCATGCCGGCAGCCTAGCACCGGCGTCCAAGAGCCGCGCAATGCCGGAATGCCGCGAATGCCGGAATGTCGAAAGCAACCACCCCGACATCCCGCTCGGCGATTCCCGATTCCCGATTCCCGATTCCGACTCCCGATCCGTCGACCTGAAGGTCGACGGCTACGTTAGGCGTAACCCCCTGTCCCAGCGGCCCGGTGCCCGGTGTCCGGTGCCCGATCCACGATCGGCGCGTGCAACTACCCGCCGAAGTATTTCTTGACGATCCAGTCCGGCTGCCATTGATCGGGCTCGCGGGCCGTGCCGGTCAGATCGATACCTGGCGGCTGACGGTTCGTGGCGGGAACAGGTGCCGCATCCCCCAGCCGCGACTGCCACGTGCGCATCAGTGCCTGCAGGCGTGCCACTTCACCGGCGTACTCGGGCCGCTCGATCAGGTTCGTGATTTCATGCGGGTCGCCGCGCAGGTCGAACAACTGCAGGTGCCCAAGCTTGGGGTAGGCGATGAGCTTCCAGCGCTCGTCGCGCACTGCCCGCTGCGTGGCCATGTACGCGAGAAAGAGCGAGTCGCGCGTGCGCTCGACACGACCCTCCCACACGGGCTGCAGCGACGAACCCTCGACGCCCGCTGGCGACGCGACACCTGCCAGTCCGGTGATCGTCGGGAAGAGATCGTGCACGTAGGAGAAGGCCTGGCTGCTCCGGCCGGCCGGCACACCAGGCCCGGTGATCATCATCGGGACTCGCGTGCTGTGCTCGTAGACGCTCTGCTTGCCAAGCAGTCCGTGACTGCCGAGGGCGAGGCCGTTGTCGGCAACGAACACCACGATGGTGTCGCCTCCGTGCCCTGACGCCTCGAGCGCATCGAGGATGCGGCGGATCTGGCCGTCGAGGTGCGTCACCATGCCGTAGTACTCGGCCAGTTGGCCGCGCACCAAGGCCTCGGTGCGTGGCCACGCGCCGAGGTTCTCGTCGCGGCCACCACGCATGGCGCCGTTGTCGAACGGGAACTGCGGCAGGAAGTTCGCCGGCAGCGGCGGCAGGCTGTCGTAGTAGGCCTCACGGAACGCTGGCGGGGGCTGGCGAGGGTCGTGCGGGGCGGTGAAGGCGACGTAGGCGAAGAACGGCGCCGGCCCCTTGTGCTCGCGCAGGAACGCGATGGCGGAATCGGCAAACAGCTCGCTCGAGAAGGTGGTCTCGACGCGTGCCGCCGTCAGCTGGCCGTTGGGCCCGAGATCCTTCACGGGCACCTTCGTGTGGTCCGACATGCCGCCGAACATCACCGTGCGCCCCCGCTGGAACGCACGCAGCCATGAGGCTTCGCCGTTGTGCCACTTGCCGGTGCCGAACGTCACGTAGCCGGCCCGACCGAGCAGCTCTGGCAGGAGCGGCGCGTTGGACAGCGTGGTTGTCTCCACATGGAAGTGCGTGCGACCGCTCATCAGCATCGCGCGGCTCGCGACGCACACGGCGCCGCTGTCGCCGCCGAAGACGTACGCGTTGCGGAAGCTGAAACCGCGGCGGGCCAGGTCGTCGAGTGTAGGCGTTCGAATGTGCGGGTTGCCGTGCGCGGCAATCGTGTCGGCGCGCATGTCGTCGGCGAAGAGGAACAGGAAGTTCGGCCGCCGAGGCGCTTGCGGCTGCGGCGCAGGCTGTTCGGCGCGCATCAGCCCCAGCCCCGCCACCGCCACGGCGATCCCAGTGGCAAGGATCTTCAGGAGGCGCATAGGCCGAGTGTACTCATTAACGCCTAACGCCTAACGCCTAACGCGAGCGATTCCCGATTCCTTACCCGGTACCCGGTACCCGGTGCCCGGTACCCGGTACCCTTTAGACGCCGTGACCCTCCCCGTCTCCGTCGTCCTCCACCAGGTGCGCAGCCTGTACAACGTCGGGTCCTTCTTCCGGACCGCCGATGGCGCGGGCGTCCGCGAGGTGGTCCTGTCGGGCATCACTGCACGCCCGCCGCGCAAGGAGATCGCCAAGACGGCGCTCGGGGCCGAGGACAGCGTGCCGTGGGTGGGTGTGGACGACCTGCCGACGTGGATGGATGCGTTCGAGCGCGCCGGCGGGCAGCTTGCGGCAATCGAGACGACACCCGGAGGCGTCGATCTGTACGACTGGGCCCCGCGCTGGCCGGTGGCCGTGTTCTTCGGCCACGAGGTCGAGGGCCTGGCCGCGGAGGTGGCGACCCGCTGCCACGTGCACGTCCGCATCCCGATGCAGGGTGTGAAGGGCTCGCTGAACGTCGCGACGGCAGGCGGCGTGGTGCTGTACGAACTGCTGCGGAAGCACAGGTCAGGTCTCAAGTCTCAGGTCTCACGCCAACCCTGAGACCTGGCCCGCGGCCTGAAGCCTGAGACCTGAGACCTGAAGCGCACTCATTCTGATGCGAGAGAGTTGCTTCGTAACGGCTGCCTCGCGTCTAATCCGTACGCAGCCCACCCCGTTCCACTGTCCCCCAGGAGGGTCGACCATGTTCCGCGCCTTGCGTGTCGCATGTCTTTGCGTTGCCGTGTCTGTCGTCGTCTCACCGGCAGCGCAGGCGCAAGCGGCGCTGCACCCGCTCGACCCGCTGTCGCGCCAGGAGCACTTCGCGGTGCTCGAGATCTTCCAGCAGGCAGGCAAGTTGACCGACGCGACACGGTTCACGCGCCTGTCACTCAAGGCTCCGGACAAGGCGGCGGTGTGGGCGTGGAAGCCTGGGGCGCCGATGTCCCGCTCCGCGGAGGTCGTCATTTCGCAGGGCCCGGCCGTCTTCGAGGCGACGGTGGACATCACCGGCAAGAGGCTCGTGTCGTGGACCGAGCGCAAGGGCGTGCAGCCGATGTGGCTCGAAAGCGAGTTCGGCGCCGACGTCGTCGACAAGGCGATGAAGGACCCTCGCTTTGCGGAGGCCCTGAAGAAACGCGGCATCACCAACGCGCAGTTCGTGACGTGCATCGCGGTGCCGCCCGGCAACTTCGAGGAGCCGAAATACGCCGGCAAGCGACTCGGTGTGCTCTCCTGCCGGCAGCGGTCCGGTTATCGCAATACCTGGGCGCGCCGGATCGAGGGTCTCGTCGTGGTGATGGACATGCACGCGAAGGAGATCCTGGAGTTCACCGACGACGAACCGGTGCCCGCCGTACCTGGCGGCAACGATTTCGACAGGGCCGCGGTGGGTGCCTTGCGCGAGCACGCCACCCCACTCGAAGTCCGTCAGCCAGCCGGCCCCGGCTACACGTTGAAGGGGCACATGGTGTCGTGGGATCGCTGGCGATTCCACGTACGGCCTGATTCGCGGGTCGGCATGATCGTGTCCACCGCCACGTGGCGCGATGGCGACCGGGAGCGGCCAGTGCTCTACGAAGGCCACCTGTCCGAGATCTTCGTGCCGTACATGTCACCGCAGAAGGACTGGTACGTGCGGACCTTCATCGACGCCGGCGAGTTCTCGGCGGGCGGGTTGGCCGACTCGCTCAGCCCCGGCGTCGATTGCCCCGCGTACGCCACCTACATCGACAGCGTTGTGCCGGAGGACGCCGGCTGGCCGAAGGACAAGCCGCGCGTGGCGTGCATCTTCGAGCGCACTGGTGGCGACATGATCTGGCGGCACAGCGACGAAGGGCGCCCCCAGCGCGAGCTCGTCGTGCGCATGATTGCCACGATCGGCAACTACGACTACGTGGTGGACTGGCGCTTCCTCCCGGACGGACAGATCAAGGTCGCCCTCGGCGCCACCGGCATCGTCGAGACCAAGATGACGACCGCGAAGGACGCGCGAGTGGCGTCCACAAATGGGCCGAGTTCAAGGGCCGACGCATACGGGCGCTTCGTCGAGGACCACGTCGTGGCTATCAATCACGATCACTACTTCAATTTCCGGCTCGACATGGACGTCGACGGACCCACCAACCAGTTCGTCCAGGATGCGATCGTTGCCAGGACACTGCCGCCCGATCACCCGCGCCGCAGCATCTGGGTCACGGAGACCAGGAGGATCGACACCGAGCAGGCTGCGCAGCTGGCGATGGACATGCACGCGCCGGCTCTGTGGCGCGTGACGAGCCAGCAGGAGAACCACGTCGGATATCCGACGAGTTATCAGTTGCTGCCGGCGCACTCGATCCACACCCTGCTCACGCCCGACGACGTGGCGCGGCAGCGGGCCGGGTTCATCAACCATCACCTGTGGGTCACGCCCTATGCCGCGTCGGAGCGCTACGCCGCCGGCGACTACCCGACGCTCAGCACGCCCGGCCAGGGGCTGCCCGCCTACACGAAGGGGAATCGATCGATTACCTCAACCGACGTGGTGCTCTGGTACACCTTCGGCATGCACCACATGGTTCGCGCCGAGGAGTGGCCAGTGATGCCCGTGCTCTGGCACGAGTTCGCCCTGCGACCGTTCGACTTCCACGATCGGAACCCGGCGATGGACGCGGGCATGACGCCATAGGCAGAACGGTCCAGGCCGCCCTTCATCGCGCGGCCTTCGTCAGTCGGCCTTCGGCCTGCGGACGATGTGTAGCCACCGGACTTGTCCGGCGGTGGCTGCCCTGTCAGGACGTGACGAGGCGGCGGCCGTGGTGGACGACGACCGGCGATCCGACGGCGACGAAAGCCGACCGCGGCTCGACCGACAGCACCGCGCCGAATGCCGGGCCGTACAGCGACGCGGCGGGCCCACGGAACCAGCACTCGCTGGCGGTCCAGACGCGCCAGCGGGGATGCTCCACCTGGTACTCCAGCGTGCGTCCATCCCGCTGTCGTGTGTAGCCCCAGTAATGTTCGGTGATGAACTCGGATTCCGAGTCCTCCTGCAGCGGCGCCGGTGCGCCGCTGACGCGCGCGCCGATCTCGAAATCCGCCGCGGCATGCGTCCAACGGTAGGAGATCTTGCCTCCGTCCTTGGTGAGCGACCAACGATGGCGCATCGGCACCGAGAGGTACGGTTCGTTGTAGATGCCCCTGGCGACCGCCGCGATCGCCCATCGCGGCACGAGCTCGCGGATGAACACGACGGCACGCCGGAAGTCCGGCGCCGGCCCGCGGACGTAGAACCGGAGGTTCACCTCCTCGAACGTGCGGTGAAACGGCACCGGCAAGCCCAGCAGCCGCGTGTCCGAGAAAAGAAAGCCGACGAGGCTGACCAGCGCCTCGCCTTCCCACGTGTCCAGGGTGGTGCCCGCCGGCACGAGGGGCTCGAGGAGCGCGGCCGGGCACACGTAGTTGAGGAGCACCAGATGTTCCCAGCGGGCTGTCAGGAACGGCATGCGCCTAGCTGGGCTCCATCAGCCTGCTCAACTCCTCGGGATGCGCGGCGCGTTCGCGTGCGACTTCGGCGTCGAGATGACCGGCCCGCACGAGTGACGCGAGCGATTCCTCGAACGTCAGCGATCCGAAGCGGCGCGTCAACGTGATCTCCTGGTGCAGGTGATGGAGTTGGTTCTTGCGGATGTGCTGCCGCGCGCCGTATTGCACCATCAGCAGTTCGACGGCGGGCACGAGTCCGCCAGACACGCGCGGCAGCAGGGCCTGGATCAACACCGCGCTGAGCGCCAGCGAGATCTCCTGGCGGATCGTGGCCTGCCGCTCGACGGGGAACGAATCGGCCATGCGGGCGACGGTGGACGTGACGTCCGTCGTGTGCAGTGTCGAGATGACGAGATGGCCCGTCTCGGCGGCGGTGAGTGCCAGCCGCATCGATTCCGCGTCGCGCATCTCGCCGACGATCAGCACGTCGGGCATCTGCCGCAGGGCAGCGCGCAGCGCCGTCGGGTAATCCGGTGCGTCGACCCCGATCTCGACCTGCTCGACGAGTGAGCGACGGTGGGCGTGCTCGTACTCGATCGGGTCCTCGATGGTGATGATGTGACGTGCCTCGCGTCGATTCAATTCGTCGACCAGTGCCGCCAGCGTCGTCGACTTGCCCGATCCTGTTCCACCACCGACGAGCACGAGGCCGCGCGTGAGTTGCGCCAGGTGCTCCACCTGCGGCGGCAGCGAGAGCGTCGACAGCCGCGGCACATTGCGTGGCAGCGCGCGGATCGTCGCCGCCGGCCGGCCGCGCTCGCGGTGCAGGTTGACGCGGAAGCGGCCGACACCCGCCAGGCTGAACGACGCATCGGCGATGCCCTCGCGCTGGTAGATCTCACGCGCATGGGGCGGCACCGCGGCGAGCACGGCACGCTCGATGTCGGGTCCGGCCAACGTATCGTCGGCCATCGGGACGATGCGCTTGTCGATGCGTGCCGACGGCGGGGCGTTCACCACCAGCAGCAGGTCCGAGCCGCCGCGCAGGACGACCTGTCGCAGCCACGCCTCGAGCCGATTCGTGCCCGTGGTCGCGTTGACGACGTCGTCGGCTCCGAGCCGGCTCTCCTCGTCGGCGGCCTCGACGTCGGCCGCGGACATGAGCTGTGTCGTCAAGTCGGTCGTCGTCGCGTGATGCCCGTGCAATTCGTCGATAAGGCGATCGATGTCGGATTCGGCCACTATGATTTCCCCGTGCGCCTGCCCATTGTCCTCCTGTGCGGCCTGATTCTCGTCACTCCCTGGCCGCCGGCCCGTGCGGCCGTCGATGCCGACCTGTCCTTTCTGGGGCGGGCCGAGCGCGTTGGCGATGGGGTCGAACTGTTCCGCGTGGACGGCGATCGTGCCTTCGTGGTGCCTGGCGAGCCGGCCCGGCCAGTTGCGCCACGGTCCCTGCGACTGCTTCGGCTGGACCCTTCTCGGGTCCGGCTGGCGTCGGCGTTGGCAGGTAGCGAAATGCCGGCGCGTGCGACCGTTCTGGACATCGCTCGCCGCACGCAGGCCATCGCGGCCGTCAACGCCGGCTTCTTCGCACCCACAGGCGATCCCAACGGCTTGCTCAAGATCGATGGCCGGCTGCTGAGTGACACCGGGCGTGCACGCGGCGCGGTCGCGTTGTTCGACCGGGCCGGCCGCCTGGACGGGCATTTCGATCAGGTCAGCGCTCGCGTGCGGCTGCGGTTCCGGAGCGGCACGCAGTGGCGCACCGTGCGAATCGACGGTGTCGACACCATCCGCGGGGCCGGGCGCCTGGCGCTGTACACGCCGGCCTCGGGCGCATCGACCGACACGCCGGGGGGGCTGGAGTGGACGATCGACGGCGCCCCGCTTCGGGCGAGGCGGACAACGACCGACGGCAACGCGCCCATCCCACTCACCGGCTACGTGCTGTCGTATGGCGGGCACGTCGCTCCGCCCGCGCTTGCCGGATTCGACCAGGCGCCATCGGTCGAGGTGCGCGAGTCGCTCGACGTCCGCAGCGGCCGGCACGTGCGCGAATGGACACGCGCGGGCACCCTCGTCGGCGGCGCGGGCCTCCTGCTCCAGGAGGGCCGACCCCTGCGGGAGTGGGCGGTCGAGCGACTGTCGAAAGGATTCGAGACGTCAGCTCACCCGCGCACCGTCATTGCGCGCGATGGACGGGGCTCGTGGTGGCTGATCACGATCGACGGCCGACAGCCCGACCGCGCCATCGGCATGTCGTTCAGCGAGATGCAGGTGTTGCTTGCACGACTCGGTGCCACCGACGCCCTCAACCTCGATGGCGGCGGATCGACGACGATGGTCGTTCGTGGGGAGGTGGTGAACCGCCCTTCGGACCTGACCGGACCGCGCCCCGTCAGCGACGCCCTGGTCGTCACGAGCCGATAGCGAATCCGGGTGTGTCGACTCGAGGTTGCGCAACGCCTCCGCTATGACGGTCGTTTCTATGAAATAGGCCGCAACGCGGTCGTATACTCGGCCCGAGGCGTCTCCCGGCCGGGAGTGCCGTCATACCCCAATCATCCAGGAGTCAGGACTCATGCTGTCGGCACAGACGACTTCTTCGCGGCGACGCTACCGGCGCCGCCTGGCGGCGGTCTTCGTCGCAATCACCGCGCTGCTTGGTGCGGCGTCGGCTCACGCGCAGTCCACGGCCGCCAACGGGGCCATCGAAGGCACGGTGGTCGACAACTCCGGCGCTGTGCTGCCGGGGGTCACGGTCACCGTGTTCAACACCGAGACTGGCACCACGCGATCGGTGGTCACCAACGAGAGTGGCCTGTATCGGGCGACGTTGCTGCCGCTGGGCGCGTACCGGGTCGCGGCTGAACTCCAGGGGTTCAAGAAGTTCGAGCAGGTGGGGGTGACGGTCGGCGCGGGCCAGACGGCCAATGTCAACGTCCGGCTCGAGGTCGGCGACCTGAGCGAAGTCATCTCGGTCACCGCCGACGCGCCGGTCGTGGACACGGCCAAGGTGGACGCCGGTCGCAACCTGAACGAGAACGAGGTGAAGAACCTGCCCCTCGTCTCGCGCAACCCGTACAACTTCGCGCTGCTGCAGCCCGGTGTGACGGGGTTCGAGAACTCGGAGTTCGGCGTGCCGCGGTTTGCCGCCAATGGCACGCTGCTGCGTATCAACTACCAGATCGACGGCAACACCAACACGCAGAAGGATCGCGCGGGCCTTCGCCTGCTGCCGGTGTCCGAGGTGATGGTGCGGGAAGTGAAGGTCGTCACCAGTGGCTATGCGCCCGAGTTCGGCCAGACGACCGGCCTGGTCTACAACGCGATCACGCCGTCGGGCACCAACCAGTTTCGCGGTGCGGGCGCGTACCGGTTCCGCCGCAAGGACTTCAGCGCCTTCCCGTTCTTCTTCCAGGGGCCGCGCACCGACCAGACCCGTCCGGACACGAAGGTCGACACGCTGACGGCCGAGCTCGGCGGACCGATCCTGAAGGACAAGCTGCATTTCTTCACGGGATTCGAGAGCACCTACCGTGACCTCTCCTCGCAGAGCGTGATCACGGTGTTGCCGGAGAACGCCGCCAGGATTGGCCTCGCGGCGCAGCCCGGCGTCGTACCGCGCGAACAGACCGCCCGGTTCTTCATCGGCAAGGGCGATTACCAGCTCGCGCAGAATCACCGGCTCACGGGCCGGACGATCATCTTCCGCAACGACTCGCCGAACAACATCGCCGGCGGCCTCAACACGATCGAGCGCACCACCGACTTCCTGGACGCCATGGAAAGCACTTCCGGGCAGCTCGTGTCGTCGTTCGGCAGCCAGATGCTGAACGAATTCCGGGTGCAGTACGCGCGCCGCGTGCAGAGTCGCGGCGGCAACGATCTCTCGGGCACGGGTCCGGCGGTCAACATTCCCGGCATCGCCAACTTCGGCGGTCCGATTGCCACCACGGCCGATGCCGGCTTCGGCTTCACGCAGGGCATCTTCCAGGTGGTGAACAACTTCAGCTACGTTCGCGGCAACCACAGCTACAAGTTCGGCGGCGACATGCAGTTGATCGACGACAAGCGGACCTCCACGCTCCTGCAGCTGTACACGTTCCCGAGCATCGACGCCTACCTGGCCGCCAACAACGGCACCAATCCGCGCAGCTACACGAACTACCAGCAGCTGATCGGCAACCCCGACTTCACGATGAAGTCGTCGGGCTACAGCTTCTTCGTGCAGGACGACTGGCGCGTGTCGCAGAACCTGAAGTTCATCTACGGCCTGCGCTACGACTTCTACGACTACCCTGACGGCGACCCCAACGCGCCGTTCCTCTACTCGCAGGACTATGCCGACGACGGCAACAATGTCGGCCCGCGCTTTGGCCTTGCCTACACGTTCGGCGCCGACAAGCGCCAGGTCATTCGCGCCAGCTCGGGCATCATGTACGACCAGATGCTGCTCGGAGCCTACGAGACCGCCATCCAGGCCAACGGCAACCCCGAACGCATCAACGTGACGCTGGCCGGCTCGGCCGCCAACGCACCGGCGTTCCCGGCGTCGCTGGCCGACCTGCCTCCGGGTTTCACGCTGCCGCGACAGTCGATCACCACCGTCGACCCAGACTTCCAGGTCGCGCGCACCTGGCAGAACAACGTCCAGTACGAGCGCGCCTTCGGCCAGAATTTCTACGGGTCTGTCGGCTACACGTATGTGCAGGGCGACCTGCTGCCTGTGATCGTCAACATCAACCCGATCAACCCCGTGAGCCAGTTGGCCGACGGCCGCCCGGTCTTCAGCTCGACGATCAACGCCGACACCCGTCTCGATCCCCGCTTCAACCAGATCAACGTCGTGCAGTCGGCGGGCGACTCGACGTACAACGCCCTGATGCTGCAGTTCGGCAAGCGCCTGAGCGGCGGCATCCAGTTCGACGTCAACTACACGCTCGGCAAGGGCACGGACAACGCGCCGCTGACCTCGGCGCTCTCCGTACAGGGCGACGACGGCGTGGGCGACCCGACCAACCTCGAACACGATCGCGGCCCGAACCTGCTCGACACCCGCCACAGTTTCGCCGGCAGCGTGGTGCTGCAGCCGACGTTCGACGTCGACGGCATCGCGGGCGCGATCGTGAATCACAACCAGCTCGGTCTGATGCTGCAGCTGAACTCGGGCCTGCCCCTCAACCTGCGTAGCGCGACGGACCTGAACGGCGACGGTGTGCTTGCCGACCGGCCGCTGTTCGTGGGCCGCAATTCGCTCTACCTGCCGGCCCGCTACAACGTCGACGCGCGTTTCTCGCGTTTCATCCCGCTCGGCGCGGCGCGCCGGCTCGAGGTTGCCGCGGAGTTCAAGAACCTGTTCAACACGGTGCAGACGTCCGCGGTGAATCGGATCATCCCGACCAACGCATTGGGTGAGCCCACGACCACGCTGCCGACCAGCAGCGATCAGCTGCAGCCGACCGCTGGCTACGAGCAGCGCCAGTTCCAGCTCGGGTTCAAGCTCTATTTCTGACACGTAGCCTGCAGGCTGTAGGCTGCAGCCTGCAGGCTTCCTCACCACGGGGCGGGTGATCGCTCCAGCCCCGTCGTATGCTTCGCGCAAGACACATGCCTAGACTGACACCTCGCTCTCTTGTCCGCGTCACCTGTGCGGCGCTGCTGCTGGCACTGACGGTGCCAGTGCATACGCAGTACCGCTTCCAGCCTGTTGGCGAACATCCCGATATCGCGGCACTCGGCCTCGTCCTCCGGCAGCTCGGCACGGTCGGCAGCCTGATGATGACGACGGCGCACCCCGACGACGAGAACAACGCGTTGCTCGCGCTGTACCGGTTTCAGCGGGGGATGCGGACGACGCTGGTCACCGCCACCCGCGGCAACGGTGGCCAGAACGAGATCGGCCCGGAGATCTTCGAGTCGCTGGCCGTCCTGCGCACCGAAGAACTGCTTGCGGCACACCGGGTCGACGGCGCCGAGCAGTACTTCGCGCGCGCGGTGGACTTCGGCTTCTCCTTCAGCCGTGACGAGACCTACGAGCGGTGGCACCGCGACAAGATCCTCGAGGACTACGTCTACTGGATTCGAAAGATCCGGCCCGACGTCATCGTCGGCTTCGTGTGGGACCACACCCAGGGCGGCGGCCAGCATCACCAGGCATCGTCGGCCATCTCCGCCGAGGCATTTCGCGCGGCGGGTGACGCGAGCAAGTTTCCCGAGCAGATTGCCGCCGGGCTGAAGCCGTGGCAGGCCTCGAAGTTCTACTACACGGGCGGCTTCGGTCCGTCGGTGAGCTCGGTGACACCAGACGACATCTGCCGCGTCGACGGCAACCAGTTCGATCCGCTGCTCGGCCGCACCTACAACGAACTCGGGGGCGAGGCGCGCAGCATGCACATGTGCCAGGGGATGCCCCAGCTCTATTCGCTGCCGGGTCCCCAGTCGCGCGCGTATGTGCTCGAGGACTCCATCCTGACCATCCCGAAGGCGGACCAGAACAAGGACCTGTTTGCCGGCATCGATACCGGGCTGCGCAGCCTGGCGCGATACGGCAAGGGCGGGTCGCCTGCTCTTGGCCTTGCCATCGAGGCGCTCGAGGGGCAGGTGCGCAACGCGCAGATCGCGTTCGAGACCAAGGGAGTCGCCGGGGCGCGATCAGCGCTCCCCCAGGTGCTCACGACAGTGCGGGCGCTGCGCGCCCAGCTCGGGAACATGCAGCCCGAGGCGTCGGCGCGCGAGGAGGCGGACTTCCGTCTCGAACAGAAAGAGCGGCAAGCCGAAGCGGCATTGCGGCTGGCGTCGGGCCTACGCGTCGATCTGCTGGCCGACGACGGACTGGTCGTGGGCGGGCAGACGACGAAGGTGACGCTGCGTGCGTTTTCGGGTGCGCCCGACGGTGTGGCGGTGAAGGCCGTGGAGTTCACCGGCTTGGACGGGACCGCTGCCTGCACGGCCGCGCCCATCGAGGGCCTGAAGCCGTACGCCTGCGAGGCGACGCTCGGCATTCCCCCGGCGGCGAAGCTGACCACGGCCTACTGGAAGCGGCTGCCGGATCGTGACTTCTACGACTTCGATCCGGCGGCCCCGTTCGGTCTCCCGTTCGAGCCGACACCGTTCACCGCGAAGGTCACGCTGACGGTCGGCGGTCTCGAGCAGCTGGTGACCTATCCCGTGCAGTTCCGCCACGAGGGCAATGTGTTCAGCGGCGAGAAGCGCCAGGAACTGCTCGTGGTGCCCGCGCTGGCGGTCAACCTCGGCGCCGAGGTCGTGGCATTCCCGGGTGGTGGGGTCGCGCGTGACATCAGCGTCACCGTCATCAATCACGGCAAGTCGGCGGGCGCCGCGGACGTGAAGCTGCAACTGCCGGCCGGATGGGCGTCGTCGCCGGCAAACGAAACGATCACCTTTGCACGCGAGGACGAAGCGCGGCAGGTGCACTTCGCGATTACGCCGCCGAGCGGCACCAGGCCGGGGCGTTACGACGTGAAGGCCATCGCGACCCGCGAGGGCCGGTCCTTCGATCGGGGCTACGAGGCGATCGAATACCCGCACATCCGTCGCCGCCACCTCGTGACCAACGCCGTCGGGACGCTGAAGGTGCTCGACCTGCAGCCGGTGACCGGCGTCACCGTCGGCTACATCGTCGGCGTCGGCGACCAGGTGCCGCCGGCCCTGACACAACTCGGCGCGACGGTGGAGTTCCTCACACCGGAGCAGCTGGCATCCGCCGACCTGTCCAAGTACACGGTGGTGATGACCGGCGTCCGCGCCTACGAGCGGCGCGGCGACCTGCGTGCGTACAACCAGCGGCTGATCGACTACGCGGCGAAGGGCGGCACGGTCGTCGTCCAGTACAACAAGTTCGAGTTCAACGAGGCGCAGTACGGGCCCTACCCCGGGACGGTGGGCCGGCCGTCGCCCAACCCCGGGCCGTTCGGGCGCTACTCGGCCGACCGAGTTACCGACGAGAGCGCGCCGGTGAACGTGCTGGTGCCCACGCACCCGGTGTTCAATACGCCGAACAAGATCGGCGACGCGGCCTGGAAGGGGTGGGTGCAGGAGCGCGGGCTGTACTTCTTCGGAACCGAGGCGGCCGACAAGCGTTACGTCGACCTCCTGGAGATGGCCGATCCGTTCCCGAACAACCCCGGTCCGAAGCGCGGCGCGCTGGTGGAGGCGACCGTGGGGCAGGGGCGCTGGATTTACGTCGGCTTGAACCTGTGGCGGCAGTTGCCGGCCGGTACCGATGGGGCGTATGCCCTCATGGCCAACCTCCTCGCGTTGGGCAAGCACTGACGATGTCGCGAGGCGAGTAGGCACTCGGCCGACGGCTGCCAAGGCTGTCGAGCCTCTGACACTTGTGAGCTCGCCGTTGCCCGTTTGGGCGCCGGCGGGCTCGTATCGTTTGTTGCAGAAGTGTGGCAGCATCGCAAAACGCCTGAAGTCTGCGCGGTTCCCGGGGTCGGGAACGAACCTTGCTCTCTCGGGACCCTGCATTCATGGCGCGACGAGACGACCGCATCGAGCACCTCCTGAGGCGCGCCGGATTCGGCGGGAGCCCGGACGAGGTCGCCGAACTGGCCCAGATCGGGTACCAGGCGGCGGTCGATCTCCTCGTCTTCTACGAGCAGGCGCCAGACGATGTGGACGCGCGGATCGGCGTGCCGGGACATGTCGGCGTGACCACGCGCGGCCAGTTCTCGCCCGACACGTCGATTGCCGACGCGCGCCAGCGCTGGCTGTTCCGGATGGTCCATTCGAGGCGCCCGCTGCAGGAGAAGATGGCGCTCTTCTGGCACCATCACTTCGCCACCGCGCACCAGAAGATCTCCGAGACCTACGGCGGCACCGTTGCCACCCGGATGCTGGCGGCGAGCGAGACCTACAACGGTCCGGCCAACAGTCCGCCGGGCCAGATCGAGACGTTCAGGGCCAACGCGCTTGGCAGTTTCCACGACCTGCTCGTCTCGGTGGCGCGCGACCCCGCGATGCTGGTGTGGCTCGACGGCCGGCTCAACGTGCGCGGGACGTCGCAGGAGAACTTCGCGCGGGAGGTGATGGAGCTGTTCACGATGGGCATCCGTCCCTCCGACGCGGCGCCCAACAACTACACCGAAGACGATGTCAAGGCGGCGGCGCGGGTCTTTACCGGATGGAACCTGAATGTCGCCGGGCGCGGGGCCAACAACGTCAACGACGCGACGCTGTCGTACAACTACCTGTATCGCGCCGATCGCCACGACACCGCGAGCAAGACGTTCTCGTTCGACATCTACCCCGGCGGCGGTCGCACGATCACGTCGAGCGGCGAACAGGAGGGGCTCGACTTCCTGCTCGCCTGCTGCCGGCATCCGCAGACTGGCCCGCGGCTGGCGCGCAAGCTCTACGCCTTCTTCGTCAGCGAGCTGCAGCCGGCGCCGCAGTCGTTCGTCGATCGCATTGCGAACACCTTCTACACCACCAACTTCGACATGCGCCGCGTGGTACTGCAGGTGCTGCTGTCGCCCGACTTCCAGGACGAGTCCAACTACTACACGCGTTACGCATGGCCCGTTGAATTCGTCGTGAAGTCGATCAAGGAGACCGGCTGGGCAGGGTTCTCCGTGGACGGAGCGCTGTCGCCCTTGGTGGCGATGGGGCAGACGCTGTTCGAGCCGCCCGACGTCAACGGCTGGGAGACGGGCGCGGGGTGGTTTTCGACCGGCGGCATGCTTGCGCGAATGAACTTCGCCGCGACCCTGACACAGAATCAGCGCTTCAACCTGCGCGATGCGGCCCGGCCCTCCAAGGGGTCACCGGAGTCGGTGCTGTCGTACACGCTGGACCGGCTGTCGACGATGCCCTTCGACCCGCCGCCATACAACGAACTGCTTGGCTACCTGCGGGCTGGTACGAACTGGACCGGATCGGACACCGAGTTGCTGGCCAAGGCGGCTGGTGTGACGCATCTCGTGCTCGCGTCGCCGGAGTACCAGTTCGTATGACCATCCGGGTACCGGGTACCGGGGAACGGAGCCCGGAGCCCGGAGAACGGAATCGGCATGAGGCATCAGGCATCAGGCATCAGGCATTACCGGGCATGAGGCATGACTCATGACCTCCAATCGTCGGCAGTTCATCAAGGGAGGCGTCGCTGCCTTCACCGTGAGCTTCGCCGCGCCGGCGTTCCTCTCGGACATCGCCCGCGCCCAGGGCGCACGCGCGCGAAACCTCGTCGTGCTGTACCTGAGCGGCGGCAACGACGCGCTGAGCATGGTGGTGCCCTATGGCAACACCGGCTATTACCAGCGCCGACCGACGATCGCCTTGCCGACGAGTAACGTTCTGCAGATCGGTACCGACACGAGCGGCACCACGGTGGGGCTCCACCCGCGACTGATCGGCCTCAAGCAGGTGTTTGACGCCGGCCGTCTCGCTGTCGTCCAGCGCAGTGGCTATCCGAATTCGAGCCGCTCGCACTTCCTCGGCACCGACATCTGGTCGACGGCCGATCCCGGCAATCCGTCGGGCCCGGGCTGGCTCGGCCGGTACCTCGAACTGCTGCCGCAGCCGCTCGACCCGCTCACGGGCTGGAACACGGTGCGCGAGACGCCGCGGACGCTCCTCTCGCGCTTCGTCGGCGTGCCCGCCATTCCCGACCCCCGCACGTACGCGTTCAGCAGCCCGAACTCTGGCAATGAGGCGCTGTTCGCGCGTCAGGCCGCCACCCGCATCGCCTCGCACGTCCCCGTGGATCGCCCGCACCTGTCGTTCGTCTCGGGCACGGCGCGCGCCGCCTTCGACACCCTCGATCGCGTCGCATCGGTGGCGCAGTACGCGCCGACGGTGACCTATCCGGGCACCGGGCTGGGCAGCGCACTGCGGGCCGTGGCCGGGTCGATGGTGCGCGGCATCGGCACCCGCGTGTTCTGGGTGCAGACAGGCGGCTTCGACACGCATGCCTCCCAGAATCCCAACCAGGAGAACGGCGCCTACTACCGGCTGATGGCGACAATGGACGACGCGCTGCTGGCGTTCTACACGGATGTACGCAACCAGGGCCTGCTGAGCGACACGCTCGTGCTGCAGTTCTCCGAGTTCGGGCGGCGTGTCTACGAGAACGGCAGCCAGGGGACCGATCATGGCGCGGCGAGCACGATGATGCTGCTCGGCGGCGGCGTCAACGGCGGCCTCTATGGCACGGCACCGGACCTGCGGGACACCCCGGGCAACCCCACGCTCGAGAGCAACAACGGCGACATCCGCTACCAGACCGACTTCAGGTCCGTGTACGCCCGTGTGCTGGACAGCTGGCTCGGCACCAACTCCCAGTCCGTGCTCGACGGCGACTTCAGGAACGCAGGGCTGACCTTCCTCTGATCCGCGTCCAGTCCTTGGTGATTCGCCCCACGACATCTAGACTTGGTCGTCGTGCGTAGAGAAAGGCGTACGGGCTGATGTGGTTACTCTTCGCCCTCGCCGCCCAGACCGACGAGCCTCGGCAGTCCAGCGAGGCCGATGCGGACGCGATGCGGCGCATGGCCGCCGGCGACGGTGGCGCGCTGGCGGAGCTCTACGACCGGCACGGACGGGCGATGTTCTCCCTCGCGGTCCGGATCCTGCGCGACGAGGGCGACGCGGAGGAAATCGTCCAGGACGTCTTCGCCCAGGCGTGGCGGCAGGCGTCGCGGTACGACACGACGCGCGGCGTGGTGGTGGCGTGGCTGCTGATGATGACGCGCAGCCGCGCGATCGATCGCCTGAGGGCGCGGCGTGGACAGCCGCCCCTCGACAGCGACCATCCGTCGGCCTTGCGGGATGCCGCGGACGCGGCGCCGCCGGTGGACCTCGCGCTGCTGACCGCAGACGACATCTCGCGCGTGCGTGCGGCTCTCGACGCCTTGCCAGACGCGCAGCGCATGGCCATCGAGCTGGCATTCCAGGAGGGCCTGACGCACACCGAAGTCGCCGAGCGCCTCGACCAGCCGCTCGGTACGATCAAGACGAGGATCCGGGTAGGCCTGCTGCGCCTGCGTGCGGCACTGCCCTCACCGGGGCACACACCGGACACGCCGGAGGGTCACGCATGACGTCGTCTGGGACCGATCCCCGCTATGACGCCCTCGCTGAGCTCGCACTCGGCACGCTGCCCGAGTCGGAGCGGCCGGCGATCGAGGCATGGCTTGCCGGCGACCCGGACGCCCTGGCGGAGTTCCGCGCGCTGCGTGAGTCGCTCGGGTTACTGGCCCTCGCCGCCCCCGTCGTCGAGCCACCGGCCTCCCTTCGTGACCGCGTCCTTGCCGTGACAGGGCATGCCGTCGATCGCGGCCACACCCCTGCCACGACCCGGACGGCCGTCCCGATCGGCGTCGACTTCCCCCCGAAGTCGAGTGGCCCCGTCGTCGGCAGCGGTCTGTCCGTGGGCTGGCTGGCTGCCGCCGCGGCCGCCATCCTGGCGCTGGGGCTGGGCGTGTACGCACTGCAGTTGCGCAGCCAGGTCGAGCGCCTCCAGGCCGACCTCGACGCGACGGCCGCGCGGCTGGCGACCACCGAGGCCGAGGCAAGGGTCAATCGCACCCGGCTCGCGCGCGCTCAGGCGGAGACCTCAATCCTGACGGCCGCGGACCTGCGTCGGGTGGATCTGGCGGGACAGAAGGGCGCGCCTCGCGCCGCGGCCCGTGCCTTCTGGAGCCGGGCCCAGGGGCTCGTGCTGACCGCAACCCGCCTGCCGGACCTGCCGGAGGGTCGGACCTATCAGCTGTGGGTCCTGACGAGCGGCGCCCCAATCAGTGCGGGGATCTTCCGGCCTGACGCGTCGGGCGGAACGTCGATCGTGTTCGATACGCCCGTGTCCCTGCCGCCGCCTGCAGGAATGGCCGTGTCAGTCGAGCCGGCCGGTGGCGTGCCGGCGCCGACAGGCGAAATCGTGCTGATCGGCAAGGCCGATTGACGATTGGCGCCTGACGCTTGACGCCTCGGGCCCCCGTTATCGACCTTGGGCGCTTTTTCAGATTAAGTGAGCGCGCGGCCTTGCGCCACGTGCCCCGGGGCTGCTCTACTGTCGCATGCCGACGGCCGAGCCGAGCGGGATGTCCATTCCACGGGCGCCGCTGTTCGACGACTACTCGCTGGGACGCGCCTACGACGAAATGTTCGGCGCGGCCGGGCAGCCGCGCGCCCACTACGCCGCGCTCTTCGAGCAGCTCGGGACGCTGCCGGTCACCGAACTGCAGCGCCGGCAGCAGGTCGCCGATCGCGCCTTCCTCCACCAGGGCATCACGTTCACCGTCTACGGCGACAGCCGCGGGACCGAGCGCATCTTCCCCTACGATCTGCTGCCCCGCATCATCACCAGCGCGGAGTGGGAGCAGCTCGAACGGGGACTGACCCAGCGCATCACCGCCCTCAACCTGTTCCTGCGCGACATCTACCATGACGGCCGCATCCTGCGCGCCGGCGTCGTCCCGCGCGAGCTCGTCTTCAGCTGCCCGCACTACCGGCGGGAAATGCGCGGCCTGCGCGTCGCCGGCGACTGCTACGTCTCGGTGGCGGGCACCGACCTCGTGCGCCTGGCCGACGGGCAGTTCGCGGTCCTCGAGGACAACCTGCGCGTGCCGAGCGGCGTGTCGTACATGCTTGCCAATCGCGCGGTGATGAAGCGCACGTTCTCGCGCCTGCTCGCGCGCTACAGCGTCCGGCCGATCGATCACTATGCGCAGGCGCTGCTGCGCACCTTGCGCGACCTGTCGCCGCAGGGCCGTCCGCATCCGACCGTCGTCCTGCTCACGCCCGGTGTGTTCAACTCGGCCTACTTCGAGCACGCGTTTCTGGCGCGGCAGATGGGCATCGAGCTGGTCGAGGGGCGCGACCTCTTCGTCCACGACAACGTGGTGTACATGCGGACGACGTCGGGGGCACAGCGCGTCGACGTCATCTACCGGCGCGTCGACGACGACTTCGTCGACCCGCTCGCGTTCCGGGCCGACTCGCAGCTGGGGGTCACGGGCCTGTTCAATGCCTATCGCGCCGGCAACGTCTCGCTCGGCAACGCGATCGGCACGGGCGTCGCCGACGACAAGGCGGTCTACGCGTACGTGCCCGCGATGATCAAGTTCTATCTCGACGAGGATCCGATCCTGCGCAACGTCGAGACCTACCTCCTGGACGATGCCGTGCAGCGCGATCACGTGCTGCAGCACCTCGACCAGCTGGTCGTGAAGGCGGTGGGCGAGTCCGGCGGCTACGGGATGCTGATTGGCCCGCACAGCACCGCGGAGCAGCGCGCCCAGTTCCGCGACTGCATCATCGCCAACCCTCGCAACTACATCGCGCAGCCGACGCTCGACCTATCGTGCGCGCCGTGCTTCATCGACGACCGCATCGAGCCCCGGCACATCGACTTGCGCCCCTACATCCTGGCTGGCCAGCAGACCGTCATCGTCCCCGGCGGGCTGACGCGTGTCGCGCTGCGGCGCGGGTCGCTCGTCGTCAACTCGTCGCAGGGGGGCGGCAGCAAGGACACGTGGGTGCTCGAATGAATGAGGGTGGCCAAATGCTCTCTCGCGTTGCCGACCACCTCTACTGGCTGAGTCGCTATCTCGAGCGCGCCGAGCACACCGCGCGGCTGCTCGAAATCAGCGTCACGCTGGCGCCCGACCGCACGCCGGAGTCGCAGTCGCGACAGGGCGTGCGCATCCTGAGCGCGCTGCAGGCCCTGGACGCCCAGCGCGCCGGGCTCGTCGAGTTCCCGCGGCTCGCCGTCGACCTGACGGTGGGCGATCGCGAGGAGTCGCTGCTGGCGTGTGTGTCCTACGCCCGCGAGAACGCGCGCCAGGTGCGCGAACAGATCAGCGTCGACATGTGGGAGGAGCTGAACCGCCTGTATCTGCGGCTGCAGGCGGCGTGCGAGGACCACGGCTGGCGGGAACAGCCCGAGGATCTGTTTCGGGACGTACGCCATTCGGTGTACCTGTTCAAGGGCATGATGAACTCCACCATGGTCCGTGGCGAGGGCTGGCAATACATGGAGCTCGCCCGCTTCCTCGAGCGATCGATCAACACGTCGATGCTGCTCGACGTGCACCTGCGCGAGTTCCACGACAGCCTGCGGACTGGCGTCGAGGCGACCGAGTACGTCGAGTGGTTGTCGCTGTTGCGGTGCTGCGCGTCGTTTGACGCCTACGTGCGCGCGCACTCGGCGTCGATCCGTCCCTTGCACGTCGTCGATTTCCTGGTGCTCGACGCGCAGTTCCCGCGCTCGCTCCGTTTCTCCGCCGACCGTATCGAGGAATCACTGAAGCGGCTGGCGCTGCTGTCCGGGCGGACGCATCCGGCACGCGTCGAGCGACTCGCCGGCCTGCTGCGTGCCTCCCTGCAGTTCGTACAGATCGAGGAACTGCTGCACGGCGACCTGACGCAGACCCTGGAACACGTGCGTCGCCAGTGTCGGCTGATTCATCACGCCACGTACCAGAACTACATTTCGTACCAACTCGAGAGCGAAAGCGCATGACGCTCGCCCTCGCAATTCGAGCTCGCGTCAAATGCCGGAATGCCGCGAATGCCGCAATGCCAAACGCGACCGCGCTCGGCATTCCCGGCATTCGCAGCATTTCGGCATTCTCATTGAGCTGAGCATCGATGCGATACACCGTCTACCACCTGACCCACTTCCGCTACGACGCCGCCGTGAGCGAGAGCGTGATGGAAGTCCGCATGCAGCCGCGCACCGAGAGCGTGCAGCGGTGCCTGCGCTTCGAACTCGCCACGACGCCACGCTCCCGGGTGTTCGCGTACCAGGATCCCGAGGGCAACGTCGTGCACCACTTCGACGTGCAGGCGCGCCATCGTGAGTTGACGGTCGTGGCCGAGTCGGTGGTGGAGTTCGTGGCCGACATCGCCATCCCCGCGAGCTGCGATCGATCCACGTGGGCGCTGCTTGACGACAGCGGTACGCGTGAGCGGTTCTTCGAGTTCCTGGAGCCCTCGTTCTTCGCCCGCCCGACCGAGGCGCTGATGGCATTCGGGCAGGAACTCGGGCTCTCCCGCGATATCGATCCGCTCTCGCTCGTCCGCGGCCTCAAGCACAAGCTGTACGACGCCTTCGAATATGCGCCGAAATCCACGAGCGTGGACTCGCCCATCGACGAGGCGCTCGCGGCACGCCGAGGGGTGTGCCAGGACTTCGCGCACGTGATGATCGCGCTCGTGCGCAGCGTGGGAATCCCGTGCCGCTACGTGAGCGGCTACCTGTTCCACGACAACAGGGCGGACGAGCGCTCGGTCGACGGCGCATCGCACGCGTGGGTCGAGGCGTGGCTGCCGTCGCTCGGCTGGGTTGGCATCGATCCCACCAACAGGACGCTGGCGATGGACCGCCACATCAGGGTCGCCGTCGGCCGTGATTACCACGACGTGCCGCCGACCCGCGGGTCCTTCAAGGGCAACGCCCGCGGCGAGCTCGGTGTCGCCGTCCGCGTCCAGACGACCGACGCCCCGATCGCGCCGTCCGACGTGATGCCCGCGCTCTACTGGTCCGCGCCCGAACCCGAAATCGAGCCGCCGTTGGTCGACGAGGACCAGGAACAGCAGCAGCAGCAACAGCAGCAGTAGGCTGCGTGTCGTTGTTCGAGCGCCCCGCGCCGTTTGTAGCCGCGGACCTTCAGGTCGGCGGACTCGCCCGCGTCGGTAGGTAGGGCCGGCTCTCCGAGCCGGCCGTTTCGTTGGCCGGGTGCCGGGTTTCGGGTTTCGGGTTCCGGCGGCGTTCTCGGCCTTGCGCCTTCAGCGTTCAGCGTTCAGCGTTCGACGTTCAACGGCCGCCTGCCCCGCCTGGATGTCCACGCGCGCCAGGATCAGCGCGCCGACGATGAAGTAGGCGATCACCGAGAGGATCGCGCCGCGGCTCGAGCCGGTCAGGGCGATGGCGGCCGCGAAGGTCAGCGGACCGAGGATGCCCGCCGTCCGTTCCGTGACGGCGAAGAACCCGAAGAACTCCGAGGAGCGCTCGCGCGGGATCATGCTCGCAAACAGTGAGCGCGACAGCGCCTGGCTGCCACCCTGTACCGTCCCGACCAGGATGGCGAGCACGTAGAAATGCACGGCCGTCCGCATGAAGTAGCCGAGGATGCTGATGAACGTGTAGACCGTGAGCGACAGCCAGATGGCTCGCTTGGCGCCGATGCGGCTCGCCAGCCACCCGAACCCGAACGCACACGGCACGCCGACAAACTGCACCAGCAGCAAGGCCGCGATCAGGTGGTGCTCCGCGATCCCGAGTTGGGCGCCATACAGCGACGCCATGCGGATGATCGTGCCGATGCCGTCGTTGTAGATCAGGAACGCCAGCAGCATCAGGAAGGCCTGGCGATACTTGCGCAGGTGCGTGAATGTCTCGTGCAGGTCGGCCAGGGCATGCCGCGTGGCCGCCGAGATGGAGTCATGGCCGCCACCCGGCAACGCCGGTTCGGCCACCGTGCGCATCAGCGGGATCGAGAAGACGAGCCACCAGACCCCAACGCTGAAGAACGCGAGGCGCGTCGCAACGCCCACGTCGGGAATGCCGAAGCGCTCCGGCTGCAGGATCCACGCGAGATTCACGAGCAGCAGCAGGCCTCCACCCAGGTAGCCGAGCGCAAAGCCGGACGACGACACCTTGTCGAGTTCCTCGGGCGCGGCGATGTGCGGCAGCAGCGAGTCGTAGAACGCGATCGAGCCGCTGACCGCGACGTTCGCCACCATGAACAACCCGATCGCCAGTGCCCAGTCGCCCTCGCCGATCGACGCCATGGCCATCGTGGCGATCACGCCGATCACCATGAAACCGACGAGGAAGGGCTTCTTGTACGGCCGATGGTCTGCAATCGCCCCGAGTATCGGTGCGATGACCGCGCTGACGGCCAGCGCGATGGTGGTGGCCATGCTGAAGTTGAAGGCCGCCGTCTCCGGCGTCAGACCCTTCGCGGCGACGTTGTTGTAGTAGACGGGAAAGACTGCCGCGACGATCGTCGTCAGGAACGCGGAGTTGGCCCAGTCGTAGAACGCCCAGGCGCGCAGCTCCGGGCGTCCCAGGCCGAGATGATCGAGCCAGGACTTGCGCGTCACGCTCATCGAGGCACCCGGCCGCTGGGCGTCGCGGCGGGTGGCAGCGGCGAAGCGACCGAGGGCGTCGCCGACGGCAGCGGCAGCGTCAAGGGCGTCATCGGTGCTGGCGCTTCCGTCGACTCGTTGAAGGCCAGTCCCAACATCACGACGTGCTGTGTCATCCACGCGGTGTGTGGCGCGCGCAGCCACGCCGGCACGCGCTCGCCGTCGACGGCATCGGGCAGGCGCACCCGCGCAATCCAGACTTCGGTGCCCGCGAGTCGATCGGCCTGGCTTGCCGGCACCGTTCCCCGCCACGTGATCCCATCGCTCGGCATCGTCGTGTGCCAGGCCTGCCAGCGTCCAGCTCGCGTCCGGCCAGCCAGCGTGGACCTGGTCGGCACGATGGAATCGGGCAACACGATCGCGACCGCTTGCCACTCCGCGTCACGCGGCGTCACGGTGATCTCGACGTCGGCGTCGCCGGGCCGGCGCACGATGGTCGCCATGATCGTGGCGGGAACGGCCGTGGCTGGTGGCGGCACACTGGCGCGGAACAGGTGCGCCTTCCGGTCGATCTCGCTGCCGGGTACCGATGATCGTTCGGCCACCTGCCAGGCGACGTTGGCTGGCGCACCTGGGCCGATGTCCACGCCAGGCTCGTTGCCGTGCAGTTCCCAGCTCGCCGCACCGCGGATGCGATCGTCCACGAACAGGGCCGAGCGCTGCTGCGGCCGTTCGACCGTGAACGCCGGCGCCACCCAGGCGAGGACACCGGTCACGACCAGCGCGAACATCAACGTGCCGGCGGCAATCCCGTGTGCGACACGCCAGCGCATGCGGCCGACGAGCACGGCCAGAACTGGCGGCCAGAGCACGATGCCGGCCAGGAAGAAGACGGACGGGTACGCCCACGTCGGCGTGACGATGGGCATGCGCCCGAGCAGCGTCACGGCAAACGGCAGGAGCGTGAGCAGGTCCGGTGCCCACAGCATCCACGTGATGATGACCACGAGGATGCTGCCGACTCGCGCGGGCCACGTCCTCGGCGTAGGTTCGCTTCCGACGAGCCACGAGGTCGGGACGACGAGCACGACCACGGCCAGCATCGGGATCGACATCAGGTACGACGCGCCCGGCGCATGGCGCAGCGCGAAGATCAGCAGTGCGACCCACGCGGGCAGCGCCGCGAACCAGACGCCGAACGGCGTGCCATCGGGTTTGAAAGCCGCGGGGGCCACGGACGCGAGGCGCCGCACCATCCAGGTGACCGTCACGACCATCACGGTCATGAACGTGAAGAGCCGCCACGGAGCCGCGAACCACGGGTGAAGCTCGGCCCGCCCAGTGCGAACCAGCCACACCGCGGCCACGAGCGCGCCCAGCACGGCCCCCGATGCGATGAGCGCCCACAGTCCGGTCGTGAGCAGGTTGCCGACACCGCCACTCCTCGTCAGGTGGCGCAGGGTCGCGACCCACGACAGCACGCCGAGTATCGCGATGATCCAGCCGAGGACGACCGCCGTCCGCAAGGACCCGACAAACGCCACGCGATCGAGCAGGGAGAAGTACACGGAGGGGCGGGGATCCGGTGTCAGCGAGGCGCGCGCGTCGAGGCCATCGACTACGTCGAGCACCACCTGTCCGGCCCGCGCCAGCACACGCGTGGTGACGCGATCGGCACGGTCGCGATCGGTGTGATACGTGTATCCGTCGCCAGTCGCGGCAAGGTTGATGCCGGAAACGCCAGGCAACTGCTTCAGGATCGAGAAGTCCGTGTCGTTGGGCAGCGCATCGTAGATCGACTGCATGTACGAGCCGCCCCTCGGCCTCGATGCGGCGGCCCACGCGCGCAACGCCGGACTCGTGCCCGGGCCGGTCTCGAACAGCACGAACGGGCTGTCGGTGCCGATCGACTCGAGGTTGATGAAGGTCTTCAGTCGCGCGCGGATCTCGGGATCGTCCACGAGCGCACGCGCGCCCATCATGCCGTGCTCCTCGCCGTCCGTGATCAGCAGCATCAGCGCGTAGCGCGGAGCTGTCCTCGCCCCGAGCACGCGTGCCGACTCCAGCGCCACCGCCGTCCCCAGGGCATCGTCACCGCCGCCCGGGCCCCAGGCCACCGAATCGTAGTGCGACACGATGGCGATGGCGTCCTGTTGCTGCCCGGGCTTGATCGCAATGATGTTGGCGACGCGAGTCGTGACACCGGCCTCGCGCCAGGACGCGTCCGCCTCCTGTATCCGTACGTCGAACCCGTACAGCTGGAGGGTCTCGATCAGATAGGCGCGGGCTTTCTCGTTGGCAGGGGTGCCGCTCCAGCGGCTGCCCGAGGCGGTGAGCCGCTCGACGTGCGCGTGTGCGTTCCGGACGTTGAACCGATCGGTGCGTGCACAGCCGGCCAACACCAGGCCGCCGAGCGCCACCAGCCCGACGGGGCCACGCCACGAAGACAGGAACATGCCCGGAAGCGTAGCATCACGACGCGTCGCGATCCTGCCCGTCGACCTGAAGGTCGGCGACTACGAATGTGGGCCTGCCGCGGACCTGCTCGGCGTTCAGCGGCTCAGGGTTGCCTGAGTGCCAGGCGGCCCGTGTAGATGGCCATGCCGACGACGGCATCGACCCCCATGGCATCGAGCTCGTCGATCTCCTGCTGGGTGGTGATGCCACCCGCGGCGACGACGCGGCGGCTGGTCGCCTCCCGAACGGCGCGGACCGCGTCCATCGGGATGCCCTGCATCAGGCCCTCGGTGTCGACGTTGGTGTAGAGCAACTCATCGCAGAACGGCTCGAGCGCCCGGGCGGCCTCGACCGCGGTGACCCTTGTGGCCTCCTGCCAACCGCGGATCGTGACGACACCCTGGGAGCTGTCCACGGCAGCGATGACACGCGCGCGTCCCAGCGAGTCGGCCAATCGTGCGGCGAACTCGAGATCGAGATGCCCGCCCTTGAAGAGGGCCGAGCTCACGATGACGTGCGTCGCGCCGAGCGAGAGCACGTGCTGCGCACGTTCGATGGACCGGATCCCGCCACCGACGCGACACGCCTTCTCGGCGCAGATCTTCCGAAGCAGTGGCTCGTTTGCGCCGCGCTCCATGGCGGCGTCGAGATCGATGAGCTGCACTTTCGGAAAGGGCCGGAACCTGTCCACCCACGACTGCCAGTCGTCGGTGGCCAGCGCGAGCCGCTTGCCCTGGACGAGTTGTACGACCTGGCCGTCGCGGAGATCGATTGCGGGGATCAGCATTAGGAGGAATCGGGAACCGGGAATCGGGAATCGGGAATCGGGAACCGGGAGCGGTGCGTTCGTAGGCGTCGACCTTGGTCGACGCATGACTCTCGGTCGCCGCGCGACGGGTAATTACCGGAGGCGCACCGGGATCCCTTGCGCGTCGAGGTGCGCCTTGAGCTCGCTGACGGCGTGTTCACTGAAATGGAAGACGGATGCGGCCAGGGCAGCGTCGGCGCAGCCTTCGGTGAAGACATCCGAGAAATGGCTGAAGGTGCCGGCCCCGCCCGAGGCGATCACCGGGATGCTCACGGCACGCGAGACGGCGGCGGTCATCGGCAGGTCGAAACCACTCCTCGTGCCGTCCTTGTCGATCGACGTCAACAGGATTTCGCCGGCGCCGCGATCGGCGGCCTCGCGTGCCCATTCGACGGCATCGCGCCCCGTCGGCGTGGATCCACTGCGGACGTACACGCCGAAGCGATTACCTTCGAGCTTGGCGTCGATCGCGACGACGACGGCCTGCGAGCCGTAGCGCCGCGCGAGGGACGTGACGAGCGAGGGATTGGCGACGGCGGCGCTGTTGATGCTGACCTTGTCGGCCCCCGCTTCGACCGCTGCCGCGGCATCCTCCTCGGAGGCGATGCCGCCGCCGACTGCCAGCGGGATGAACAGTTCCTTCGCGACGGTCGCGACGGTGCGCGCCATCGTGCGCCGCTTCTCCAGCGTCGCGGTCACGTCGAGGATCACGAGCTCGTCGATACCCTCGACGTTGTAACGTCGCGCGAGTTCGGCGGGATCGCCCGCATTGCGCAGTCCCTCGAAGTTGATGCCCTTGACCACCTGACCGTCGCGCACGTCCAGGCACGCGATGATTCGCTTGGACAGCATCAGCGCACCTCCCGGGAGCGGCCTTCGTCAATCGGCCTTCGGCCGTCGAATCCAGGCGGGAATCGGGCAGCCGCCTTCGCCCGAGGGCTTCGGCGGGACAAGTCGGGAGTCGGGAGTGGCTGAGTCGCACCGGTAGGGCCGGCTCTCCGAGCCCGGCCTTCCTCTGCGACCTCGAGAAAATTGCGGAGCATCTTCAGGCCCGTCTCGCCACTCTTCTCTGGATGGAATTGCGCGCCGAACACGAGGCCGTGCTCGACGACGCTCGCGAAGGGCACGCCGTGCTCGGTGATGGCGACGGTCGCGTCGCTGTCGGGCGCGACGTACGAGTGCGTGAAGTAGGCCTGCGCCTCGTCCTGGACGCCTGCGAGCAGTCGTGACGAACGGGTTGTCTGCTTGAGCGCGTTCCAGCCGACGTGCGGCACCTTCAAAGATCCGGGCACCGGGTACCGGGCACCGGGGGCCCGGTCATCCATGAGCCCGCGCGCAGGGTCCAGCTTCACGCAGCGGCCCGGAAACACGCCCAGGCCGGGCACGTCGGGCGCCTCGTCGCTGCCCTCGAACAGCCATTGCTGCCCGAGACAGATGCCGAGCAGCGGGACACCTGCGGCCAGCCGCGAGCGGATCGCGCTGTGCCACCCGGCGTCGAGGGCTGCGGTTGCCTCGAAGTGTCCGACGCCGGGGACGATGATCGCGTCCGCGCGGTCGAGATCTGCCGGAGAGTCGGGCGTCAGGATCTCCGCGCCGAGCGCGGCCAGGGCCTTGCGCACGGACGTCAGGTTGCCCGCCTTGTAGTCGATGAGCGCGACGATCACAGCAGCCCCTTCGTGCTCGGCAGCATGCGCGCCAGTTGCTTGTCCTTCGCGCAGGCCACGCGCATGGCGCGTGCGAAGGCCTTGAACACGGCTTCGACGCGATGGTGGCTGGACCGGCCGTACATCACCTTGACGTGGACGTTGGCGCGCGCGCCCTGGGCGAAGCCCTCGAAGAAGTCGTGCAACAGCTCGACCTGCAGGTCGCCAACGAGGCGCACCTTGACGCCGAGTTCCACGACCGCGTGCGGACGCCCGCTGAGGTCGACCGCCGCAATTGCCAGCGTCTCGTCCATCGGCATCAGGAAATAGCCGGCGCGGTTGATGCCCACCTTCGTGCCGAGTGCCATCGTGAAGGCCTCGCCAAGCGCGATCCCGACGTCCTCGACGGTGTGATGCTGGTCGACGTCGAGGTCGCCGTCTGCCGTCATTGTCAGGTCGAAGGCGCCGTGGCGCGTGAAGAGCTCCAGCATGTGGTCGAAGAACCGGATGCCGGTATGCACCTGGTAGCGACCCTTGCCCTCGATGCCCAGCGCGATGTCGATCTTGGTCTCGCGGGTGTGCCGCGCGATCACGCCCTTGCGCACAGGATCTCCTCCATGGCCGCGATGCATGTCGTCGTGTGGGTCACGAGACCGGTGGTCACGCGCACGCAGCCCTCGCAGCCCGGTTGCCGGTCTCGATCGCGGATGTAGATGTTGCGTGCCTGGAGGCCGTCGAGCAGCGCCTGCCGCTTGTCGCCCGCGCGTACCAGCACGAAGTTGGCGTCGCTCCTCACGCAGGGCAGGCCCCAGCGCTCGCATGCGTCGTACAGGAGTCGCTTCGACTCGGCCACCTGGGCGCGGTAGTCGTCCATGTAGGCACGGTCGCCGAGGGCGGCTTCCAGGGCGGCGACTACGAAGACGTTCAGGCTGTAGGGCGGCAGCACGCGTCGCAATCGGGTGATGACGTCCTCGCGAGCCACGACCGCGCCGACTCGCATGCCGGCCAACCCGTAAGCCTTGGCAAACGTTCGGCCGACCACGACATTCGACCACCTGTCGAGATGCGGGATGAAGCTCTCCCCGCCGAACTCGACATAGGCCTCGTCGAGGAGCAGGAGCGCGCCAGCTGGCAACAGCGAGGCAAGCCAGGTGATCTCGGCCAAGGTCAACGAAATACCGCTGGGGTTACCTGGGCTGGCGACAAACAGCGCGCCGGTGAGCGGCGTGACGGCCGCAGCGATCGCCTCGCGATCGAGCGACAGGCCCGCTCCCGGCATCACGCGCACGACGGTGCCGCCGACGGCCTCGACGGCATCGGCGTACATGCCGAACGCCGGTTCCAGGATCAAGGCCTCGTTCAGGCCACACGCGACAGGCTGCAGGCTACCCGCGACGATTCGCGACTTCCGACCTGTTCCGCTCGCCGAAACAGGAGCAGGCGCGGGACTTGTCCCGCGCGCAGGCTGCCGGACGAGTCCGGCAGCTACACCTGGCGGCCGAAGCTGCGCAATCGCCACGGCAAAGATGCCCTCGTCCAGGCCATTGGTGAGGAGCACGCGCGAGGTCGGCACATCGAGGTGATCGGCAACGGCGCGCGTGACCGCCGTGTAGTCCGGGTACTTCGCGACTGTCTCGCGCGTGACTCGCGCCACGGCTTCGGTGACGGCGGCCGAGCAGCCGCCCGTGTGCTCGTTGAGGTGCAGCCGCAGGGCGTCGGCCGGCGCGTCGGCACGGTCGTACTCGTACTGGTTCGCACCGGCTGGCGCCACCGTGCCAGGACGTTCCATGGAGCCGGACGTCCCGGCCCGATCGCCTGCTCGCGCAGTGGTCATCGGCTGCTCCGCGCGGATGGACGGCGGGCCCGTGCTTTCACCGGCCCAACCTTCGGTGCGATGCCGAGCCGGGCGCGGATCGATGCCGCATGCAGCTTCAGGCCTTCGGCATCAGCCAGCGTCGCCGCGGTCGGCCCGACCAACGCCACGCCCCGTTTCGTGAGTTGCTGGACGGTCGAGACCCGCACGAAATCCCAGGCGTGCAGGCCGCCGCGGAACCGCGCCGCGCCGCTGGTCGGCAGCACGTGATTGGAGCCGATGGCGTAATCACCGGCGGCCTGCGCCGTCCAGGCGCCGACGAAGATCGAGCCCGCCACCGGAATCGACGCACCGAGTTCGGGCGTGTCGACCACGAGGTGTTCCGGCGCGATGCGGTTCGCCAGCGCGGCCGCCTCCGCGATAGTCCGGGTCACGACGATCGCGCCATTGCGCGCGAGTGAGTCGCGTGCCGGTGTGCCCTGCGCATCGGGTCCGGCCAGCTGCGCCTCGATCGCGCGCGCGACCTGCTGCGCGAGTCGGCGCGATGGCGTGAGGAAGAGGGCGCGGGCATCGACGTCGTGCTCCGCCTGCGCGAGCAGATCGGCGGCGATCCACGCGGGATCACCGGAGCTGGCGACGACGACGATCTCGCTCGGTCCGGCGAAGAAATCGATGGCGCAGTCGCGGGCCACGAGCGCCTTGGCCAGCGCGACGTACGCGTTCCCCGGTCCGACGATCTTGTCCACGCGCGGCACGGTGGCCGTGCCATAGGCCAGCGCCGCGATGGCCTGCGCGCCACCAAGCTGGAAGATCCGGTCCACACCCGCTTCGACGGCCGCGGCGAGCACCGAGGCGTCCGGACGCGGGCACGTCACGATGACTTCGGGCACGCCGGCCGCGCGTGCCGTGACCGCAGCCATCAGGAGTGACGACGGCAGCGGGTAACGCCCGCCCGGGACGTAGCAGCCGACGCGCTCGAGCGGCACCACGCGCTGGGACACCTTGACCCCTGGCGCCACCTGCTTCGTCCATGTGGCCGGCACCTGCGCCCTGGCCACCATCCGGATGTGTCGCGCTGCCTTGCGGATGGCCGCCCGTACTTCGCGGGGGCAGTCCCCGGCGCCGGCATGGATCTCCGCGGGTGACAATTCGATCGGTCCCTCGAGGCGGTCGAACTTGCGCGCGAACTCCACCAGCGCCTTGTCGCCTCGCGTGCGCACCGCGCCAAGGATGTCCCGCACCGCCGGCTCGATCCGGGCGTGATCGTCCGGCGTGCGATCCAGCAACCGCCGCAACGCCCTGGTGTCGGTGGACTCGAGAATCGGCAGCATGTTCACATCACGATCTTGTTGAGGGGATACTCGACGATGCCCTCTGCGCCAGCAGACTTGAGCTTCGGGACCAGGTCGCGCACGGTCCGCTCCTCGATGATCGTGTTCACGGCCACCCACTCGTCATCGCTCAGCGGCGAAATCGTGGGACGGCGCAGCGCAGGCACCAACTCCAGCAAACGCGCCAACCCCTCGCGCCTGACGTTGAGCATCAGCCCGACGCGACCCTGCGCCTCGATCGCGGCGCGCAGCAGCAGGGCGATGTTCTCGATCTTGGTGCGCTTCCAGGCGTCGGCCCACGCCGCGGGATTGGCGATCAGCTGGGTCTTGGATTCCATCACGGTGTCGATGATCCGCAGCCGGTTCGCGCGCAGCGTCGAGCCGGTTTCCGTCGCTTCGACGATGCCGTCGGCAAGCACGGGCGGCTTGACCTCGGTCGCTCCCCAGGAGAACTCGACCGTGACATCTACGCCGCGTTCCTCGAAATACTGCTGGGTGACACGGACCAGCTCGGTGGCGATGGTGCAGCCGGCGAAGTCCTTGGGCGTCTTGAAGCGTGAGTCCTCAGGCGCCGCGAGCACCCACTTGACCGTCCCGAAGCTCTGCTTCGAGTAGACCAGTTCCTGTACCGGCACGACTTCGGCGCGGGAGGCGATGAGCTGCTCGGCGATCCAGTCCTGTCCCGTGAGCCCCGCGTCGATGACGCCGTCAGCCACGTACCGGGCCATCTCCTGGGCGCGGATCAGCATGCACTCCAGCTCGCTGTCGTCGGTGCCCGGGAAGTAGGAGCGCGAGCTGACATAGATGTTCCAGCCGGCGCGCGCAAACAGCTGCACGGTGGAGTCCTGCAGCGAACCCTTGGGGATGCCGAGGCGAAGGGGCGGCATGCTCAGGCGATCTCCTGGGTGAAGCAGCTGACGGTCCCGAGGTGGCAGACGAGGCCGTCACCCTGCCGCTCGACGCGGGCCAGCACGGTGTCGGTGTCGCAGTCGGTGAGCAGGCGGACCACCCTCAGGCGGTTGCCCGACGTCTCGCCCTTCATCCAGAGCGCTTTGCGGGTACGGCTGAAGAAGGTCACGAACCCCGTCTCGCGGGTCCGTTGCAGCGCCTCCGCGTTCATGAAGCCGACCATCAGCACCTCGTTGCTCGCGTCGTCCTGCACCACGGCGGGCACCAGCCCGTGAAACTTGTCGAAGTCCATCCCGGATCCCTGGAAAAGCCCCTGAAAACACAAAAACCCCGCTGGGTGGACCAGCGAGGCTGCAGGAGGCGTGCTGTTGTTCGGGTAGTGCGAACGTCGTGTTCAGCAGGCGCGCAGACCATCACCGGTCCCACGGGCGTGGGCCTGGTGGCGATGGTGATGATGCTGGCTGCGGCACGCCATGACCCCGAAAGCGTAGCCGGGGACCAGCGGGGCTGTCAATGCGTCACAGTTGACAATCCGGCCAGTACTCCGCATCGTAAGCCGTTGCAGACAGGTTCCGTCGTCGGGTTCCGGGTCCCCCGGGGACGATGACGGCACGATGCGGCCGGCTTCCCCATTCACCGAGAGGGTATGGAGGGGCGCAACTGGGCCGCGCAAAGGAGAGAGACATGCGGAAGTTCATGTTGGGCGTCGCCGCGGCGACTCTCGCGTTTGGCACGGGCCTGTCGGCCGAGACCAAGACAGTATCGGGCGTGCTCGTCGACGTGACGTGCAACACCAAGCAGGGCACGGAAAAGGCGACGAGCGAAGGCCATGCCGATTGTGCGGCTTCCTGCGCGAAGAAGGGCTCGCCGTTGGCCGTGGCCAACGACAAGGGCATCTACGAGGTCACCGGCGCCTGGACCGAGAACAAGAACGCGAAGCTCATCGAGTTTGCCGGTCACAAGGTGGAAGCCACCGGTGACGTGACCGAGAAGGACGGCAAGATGATCATCGCCGTCAGCTCGATCAAGATGGCGCACTAGCAGCCGCCCGGGCGGCCGCTCGGAGAGGGTCGGCCGCCCTTCCTACCGCTGGGAATTGCAGAATTGCAGGGATTGCAGAATTTCATGGACACCGCCAACCGTCGAAGCGCTCAGGTGGTGCTGATGAACTTCTGAACGTCTGAACTTCTGCAATTATCGGAGCTTCACCCTGGCCACCACCGGCAAGTGGTCGGATGCCTCCGACTTCAGGACCTCGGCCGAGACCGGTTCGGCCCCCCTCACCAGGATCCAGTCGATACGTTTCGCAGGGGCCTCGACGGGGATGGAGAAGCCATCGCCGCTGCCCACCGCCGCCCACGTATCCGTGAATACCGTCATCAGGCGCGTCCAGGTGGCGCTGCCAGGGACGTCGTTGAAGTCGCCCATGGCCACGACCGGACCAGGGCCGAACGCCTGCACCATGTCGAGGATGGCGTCGGCGCTGGCCACACGCTGCGGGTCTTCCTTGCGGTGATCGAGGTGCGTGGTCAGCACCAGCACCTGCGTGCCCTCGACGTCGACCACCACCTGCAACACCCCGCGTTGTTCGCCGCCGCCCGTGTTGGGCAGCCGCTTGTTGCCCACCGACACGATCGGCAGTGACGTGAGCAGCGCGTTGCCGTAGTCGCCGCCCTGGTGATCGAGATTCTTGCCGAAGGCGAAGCGCATGCCGGCGTGGTCGGCAATCTCCTTCAGGAGATCACGTCGTGCCGTGCGCTCGACGCCGCGATCCACTTCCTGAAGCCCGACGATGTCGGCCTGACTGTTTTGGATGAGCTTTGCAATTCGCCCGACGTCCACCTTGCCGTCGGTGTCTTCGGCATGGTGGATGTTGAACGTCAGGACAGTGAGCGCGCGCGACAGGGGTGCCGTGGTCGGCGGGAATTCCCGTCGCTCCTGTTGTCCCTCCAGGGCCGTGACCATCCCGGCCAGGAGCACGCTCGCGAGGAGGAGACGCCTCACGGATGCGCCTCCGCCGGCCCGTCCGGGCGGCCGCCGCGATTCTCGAGCGTCCACCCTGTGAACAGTTCGAGGTGGCGCAGCATGCCGCGCAACTCCTCTTCGACTTCTGAGGCGACGGGTTCGAGTGGGAGGCGCGGAATGGTGCCCGAGTAGCCGGCGAGCGTCATCGCCGCTTTCAGCCCCGCGACCCCGTGCTGCATCGTCACCGCATTGGCAAGCGGCGCGAGCGCGCGCTGCAGCGCCAGCGCCTTGTGCAGTTCGCCGGTCATGACGAATTCGTACAACTCCACGCACAGGTTCGGCACCACGTTGGCCACGGCGACGATGCTGCCCCTGGTGCCGCTGAGCAGGGCCTGGTACATGATGCCGGCCACCCCGGTGAGTACGCTGAACTCGGCCGCCACGCGCGCCAGCACGTCGTTGACGTGCGCGATGTTTCCGCTCGAGTCCTTGATGCCGACGATGTTGTCGTGACGCGCGAGGATGGCGACGGTCGACGCGGCAATCTCTGCGCCGAACACCGCCGGCTGGTTGTACAGCAGCACCGGAATCGGGCTCGCGTCGGCCACCCGATCGTAATGCGCCATCAGCACGTCCTGGGTCATGAAGCGGGTGTAGGACGTCGGCGGACGTACCAGCGCGTGCGTCGCGCCATGGTCGGCGGCGCGTTGGCAGGCCGCGATGGTGGCCCGGGTCGCATCGCATCCTGTACCGGCGAGCAGGGGGCGTCCGGCAGGCATCGCATCGCGGGCAATCCGGACGATGCGATCGGCCTCGGCGGGCTCGATGAGGAACGACTCGCCATTGGTCCCCAGCACGAGCAGGCCGCTGAGCCTGGATTCCATCAACGAGGCGACCGTTTCACGCAGCACGCCCTCGTCGAGGGCGTCCTCCGTGAATGGCGTGGGCAGGGGAGGAAACACACCGCGGAGCATGGCGGCATTTTCCTACACGCACGGCGGCGACGACTACAACTTCACGTCACGGCGCCGCGCGGCGATGAGATTCACCGACAACGTCACGAGCGCGATGGCCGCCGCGGGCGCGAGCAGCCAGGGCGCGTGGCGGAGCGTGAACGGCTGCGCCGCCTCGACCAGCATCGTGCCCCACGAGGGTGTGGGCTCGGAAAAGCCGAGGCCGACGAACGACAGCGTCGCTTCCGCGAGAATGAAAGCCGGGACGAGCAGGAGGGCCTGGGTGACGACAACCGGCACCGCGGCAGGCAGCAGGTGGCGCCGCATGATCCAGGCAGGAGTCGCCCCCGCGGCCTCCGCGGCCAGGATCGACTCGCGCGCGCGCTCCGCGGCGGTGACCGATCGCACGGCCCGGGCGACGATCGGCCAGCCGGCGAGCGTCAGCACCGCCGTCATCAACGCAAACAGCGCACCGAAGGGCATCGTGAGCGGCAGCGCCGCCCGAAGGACCAGCACCACGTACAGCGCCGGCCAGGCGATGAACAGGTCCGCGAGCCGCATCACCGTGGTGTCCAGCCATGAGCCGCCACTTCCCGCCACCAGGCCCAGCAGGGCACCGAGCGAGACGGCGCCGGCCAGGCCCGCGAGTGTCAGTCCGAGCGAGAGCCTGGCGCCATGCAACAGGCGCGTCCATTGATCGCGGCCCAGCGAATCGGCGCCGAGCGGCAGCAGCGGTTCCTCCGAATCGGCGCTGCGCACGAGTGAGCCCGAGAACCAGGTGATGGGCAGGCGTTGGTCGAGCACGCGATACGTGGGTGGCAGGCGTTCCACGAGCACGCGTCGCGAAAGTGAGGGCGGCGCCAGGGCCAGGTCTGGATGCTGTGTCGACACATCGCTCGTGGAGAGCCAGGGCGCACCGGCGGTCACAAGGCCGATGAGGGCGAGGAGCAGCGTCCCCACTCGCGCTGCGTTCACCGCGCACCGCCACCGGGCAGCGCGGCCTGGTCGTCGAGGATCGCGATTCGCGGATCCATCCAGGCCTGGATGACGTCGGCCGAAAACGCGACCAGGCCGACGATGAGCGCGACGGTCCCGGCGCAGCCGGCGGCGAGATCCATGTCGCGCGCGTGCAGGGCCTCGAACGTGAGCAGGCCGAGTCCGCTGCGCGATGTCACGAGTTCCACGGCCAGCGCCCCGCTCAACAACTGGCCGGCGATGGTCCCGGCCAGGCCGAGGACCGCTGGCAACGAAAGTGGCCAGGCATGTCGCCACGTGATGATTCGCCGCGGTACCCCGCGCGCTCGTGCGGCATCGAGACAGCGCTCGTGCTGCACCCCGTCGAGCCCGCGTGCCTGCAGGCGCTCGATCAGCGCCGCGGCCGGGAGCGCCAGCGAGATCACCATCACGGCGAAGGACGGCAGCCCGCCACTCGTGGCGATCACGGCGAGCAGCAGCGCGAAGACGAGCGCCGGGATCGAGAGCAGCAGGATGGACACCCCGGCAATGCCGTGGCGCACGACCCGTGATGTCGAACGGCTCGCCAGGACGCCCGCCGGGACGCCGATCAGCAGTGCGAGCAGCAGCGCCGCGAGGCCAGCCTGCAGCGTCGTCGTGGCACGTTGCGCGACCAGGGTGAGCACCGGCTGGTCATACCGCAGCGAGGTCCCGAGATCGAGCACGGCCAGGCGGGCCATGCGGATGGCGAGGCGCACCGGCAGCGGCCGATCGAGCCCGAGCTGATGGCGTTTGGCATCAACGGACGAAGAGGAGCGCATCTCGTCCTCGAGAGGGTCGCCGGGCGCGAGGTCCGTGAGCACGTACACCCCCGCGAAGGCGACCACGGCGAGCACCAGCGCGAACACGAGCCGGCCCACCAACCTGCGGCGCATTCGCTAGCGCACGCCGATCTCGGCGGCGTTCCACAGGACCTGGGGCGCGAGCAGTCCCGGCGCGACGTGCGTGAGTCGGGCACTGGTGGCGATCGTCACGCGCGGCACCGCGAAGACGATGACGGGCAATTCCTGGTCGAGCACTTTCTGGGCCAGCATGACGGTGCGCTGCCGTTCGGACGCGTCGATCATCGACAGTTGCCGGGTCATCAGCAGATCGAGTTCCTGCTCCCATTTGGTGCCGGGCGCCGCCTGGGCGGGATTCCAGAGGTGGAAGCGTCCCGACGAGAGCCAGAACTCCATCAGGCCTGAGGGGTCGGTATCCGAGCCAGGCAGCGCGTGGTAGATGGCGTCGTAAGTGCCATTTGCCATCCGTTCCTGCAGGCCGCGCGCATCGAGACTGGCGATCTCGACCTTCAAGCCGATCCTGGCGAGGGCTTCCTGCAGGACCACCGCCGCGCGCTGGCGCGCCGTGTGCCCCTGCTGCACGAGCAGCGTGAACGTCGCGGGGGTGTTGTACACGTCCTCGCGCACGCCATCGCCGTTGCGGTCGCGGACGCCGATGCGATCGAGTTGCTCTCCCGCCATGGCGAGCGAGAACGGGCGTGGCGAGATGTCGGCGGCGTGCCAGGCATGGTTGCCGGGCGTGATCATGCCCGAGACCTGGACGCCGGCCCCACGGTACACCGCGTTGATGAAGCTGCCGCGATCGACTGCGTGCGAGATGGCCTCGCGCAGCTCGCGCCGGCGTAGCCAGGCCCGCCGGTCCTCTGACGATCGCTCGCCGCCGGGTGAGGGCGGGCGCAGGTTGAACCACAGCATGTCGGCGTCGAGCGAGGGGCCGAGCTCGAACAGCTGCAGCCGTCCATCGGCGGCAAGCGCGCGCGCTTCCGGGAGGTCGTCGGCACGGAGTTCCGCGGTGATCAGGTCGACGTCGCCGCCGCGCAGGCGCAGCATCTCGGCGTCCTGGGAGGGCACGATGTCGAGGCGCAGGCGGTCGGCGCGTGGCAGCCGTGTCCCGTCCTCGGACATACGCCAGTAGTGCGGGTTGCGCGCAAGGTGCACGGCGATGCCGGGCTCGTGGCGTTCGAGGACGAATGGCCCTGCGCCAACCATGCCCGCGGGCGTGGCCGTGGGCGTCCACGCCTCGGCGAGTGTGCCATCGGCGACCAGGCGCGCGTAGCGTGGGCGGGGGAGGATTGGCAGGCCGTGCAATGGTCGGACGCCCGGACCATACGGCGCCGGGTATCGCAGTTCGACGGTATGCGCGTCGATGGCGTGCGCGGTGATCGGTGCGCCGTTGACGGTGAGGGAGTCGACCAGCGGGCTGGCAAGGCGCGGGTCGTAGACGGCCGCGAGCGAAAACACGACGTCGTCTGCGGTGATTGCGCTGCCGTCGGAGAAGCGCACACCGGTGCGGAGCACGAGCCGAACGCGTCGGCCGTCGTCGAGGGTGGTCCAGGAGGAGGCGAGCGCCGGCTCGATGGCCTGGGTCAGATGATTCACGCGCACCAGCGGCTCATGGATGAGCTGGCTCACGACGAGCGACGCACGGTCACCGGCGAGCAGCCGGTTCAGGCTGCGCGGTTCGGAACGCAGCGTCGCCACGATCTCGATGGCGCGGGTGCCGCGACTCACGCCGCGCGTGCCGCGCAGCATCCACAGGCCAGCGAGGACGATCAGCAGGACAAGCAGGACGCTGGCAAGACGCTTCATGCGAGAGGGCAACTCCTTGGCTTCAGCGGTCAAGATCTTGGCCGATCGCCGTGCACGTCATGACCGGTGGCAACTGGTGAAGGTGCGCGCGCTGCTATCGAAGGTACGGGGCGCCGAGTTCGATGTTGTCTCGGCAGTCGACCGATCTGGCTGCTGACCTTGTTCGGCGCATCGAGACAGCAACGTTAGCAGCAGTTTCTGCAACATGGCACGCCACGTGTATTGCAACGAGACGTTCGAGGTGTCCGTTTGCCCCCCTGGCCGTGCAGACCTGGCCAGGAGTCGGAGCCTCGAAGGGTTCCCCTTTCACTTGTCTGGAGTCAGCACGATGTTTTCCCTCCGCTCGATCGAAGTGCGCGGTACCTCCCCCCGCGCAGCCATCACCCGCACCGTGGTCTGGGTGTCGGTGGCATTCGCCATGCTGGCGCTGTCGTCGCCGCTGCAGGCCGATGCCCACCGCGCCCGCCTGTCGCGCGGGCTGGCCGAGAGCGTGGGTGCCGGTAAGGCGAGAGCGGTCATCGTGTCGGGCACCGAGGCGCAGCTACGCGACATCGCGGCGCGCCACGGGCTGGTCCTCGAGAAGACGCTCGAGACTGGCGGCGTGCTCAAGGTGGCAGATGCTGCGGCCCTCGCACGGCTCGCAGCCGATCCGACCGTGCCGGTGGTGGCAGAAGATGCGACCGTCTCGGCGCACATGGCCAACGAGGTTGTGTCGCTCGGCGCCGACCAGGCGTGGGCGGGCGTCCTCGGCTTGCCCGGCGTGAACGGCGAGGGTGTGGGCATCGTATTGATCGATTCCGGCGTCGCCACGCAGCACGAGGCGCTGCGCCAGCGGGTCGTGGCGAGCGTCGACTTCGTGGCGAGCGGGCGACGCAACGGTGACCCGTACGGCCACGGCACGCACGTGGCAGGGATCATGGCCGGCGACGTCACGACGCCCGAGGGGCGCTTCAGCGGCGTCGCCCCGGGGGCACACATCGTCAGCCTGCGGGTGCTGGACGAGCGTGGCCAGGGCAGCACGAGCGACGTCATCGCGGCGATCGACTGGGCCGTCGCCAACCGTGCCGCGTATCGCCTGCGGGTGATCAACCTCTCGCTCGGCAAGCCGGTGCTCGAGAGCTGGGCGGACGATCCGCTGGTCCAGGCGGTCGAGCGCGCCAGCCGCGCCGGGCTCGTGGTCGTGGCCTCGGCAGGCAACTGGGGCACGCTGCCGGACGGCACCCGCGTGCGCGACGGCATCACGTCGCCGGGCAATGCCCCGTCGGCGATCACCGTCGGTGCGATCGACACGATGGGCACGCCGGAACGCAGCGACGACCGCGTGGCCGATTCGAGTTCGCGCGGCCTGTCCGCGATCGACGGTTTCCTCAAGCCGGACGTCACGGCCCCCGGCCGTCGAATCGTCTCGTCGGCGTCCGCGCAGAGCACGCTCGCGGAGAAGGCGGGTGCGGTTCGCAGTGGCCAGGGCGCGCGTCTCTACCTGCGCTTGTCCGGCACCAGCATGGCGGCGGCGATGGTGAGCGGCGCGGCGGCGCTCGTGCTGCAGGCGAACCCGGCGTTGAAGCCGTACCAGGTGAAGGCCCTGCTACAGCTGACGGCCGGCCGTGTGGCGGGAGCGGGTGTGGCCGCGGCTGGTGCTGGTGCCATCAATGTCGCGTCGGCGGTGTCGGCGGCGCGACTCGGATTGCAGAATCTGCCATCGACCGAGATCGCTGGCGAGACGATCGACCGCAGCGGGATGACATTTGCTGCCAAGGTTGAAGGGAATACGCTGGTGTGGGGTGACACGCTGGTGTGGGGCGACACGCTGGTGTGGGGCGACACGCTGGTGTGGGGCGACACGCTGGTGTGGGGCGACACGCTGGTGTGGGGCGACACGCTGGTGTGGGGCGACACGCTGGTGTGGGGCGACACGCTGGTGTGGGGCGACACACTGGTGTGGGGCGACACACTGGTGTGGGGTGACACACTGGTGTGGGGTGACACACTGGTGTGGGGTGACACACTGGTGTGGGGTGACACACTGGTGTGGGGTGACACACTGGTGTGGGGTGACTAACGACCACAAACTTTAGATACTCAAGAAGGCGGCGTTTGCGAAGTGCTGTAGACTCTGCAGCACTTCGCACCTATGCCTTTCCACTTGCCCGCACCGCTGCGGCGAGCACTTCGCTCAGGGGATGCTCTAGACTGTGAACGTCGGCTTCGTGCCGCTTCCTTGCCGAGTGACGTTCGCATTGCGCTGATTGCCGATGTTCAGCGACAGGCTGGCGCGATCGCGTCAGCGAGTGCTGGCGTCACCCAACTCGGGCAAGAGCCTGCTGACGCTAGTCTTCGCATCTTCGCTCGTAGACTAAAGGGAGAGTTGTTAGGCTCATCGGGCCACGTCGATGAAGCCTTGGCACTCCTTGAGCGGGTGATCGTTGAGGGTGATTCAGCAGGCGAGTACGAGCAAGTCGCCCTCGCCGCGCTTTCCCGCTTCACGCTTCTCACAAGTCACCGCAGTCTCGCCGAGAGCCAGCAGGCCTTGGCCTCCGCGAAGCGCGCGGTGCTGCGTTGCGGCGACGCCCAACTGATGGCTGCACTTCATGCACGCGTGGGCCAAGCGTACGCACAGCGGAGTTTGCCGGGTGTCGCCCTAGCAGAACTCCATTCTGCGCTGGGCCTCCTCCAACCAGAGCCTAACGCCTCGATCGAAGCATTCACTCGATTGGCTTTGTCTGGCGCCGAGTACTTGCTTGCCCAAAACAAGGAAGCAGCTAGATCCGCCAGGTCGGCTCGGCAGGTGGCCGAGGACAACGGACTCAACTCACTGCGGTTTGCCGCGCAGGCAAACCTTTCCTTCCTAGAATGCCGACGCGGCAACTTTCAACGCGCGAAGTCAATCGCTTGCGAAACGTTGGCTGGCGTTCCTGCCGTATCCCTGTCTAGGGGCGCGCTTCTCGACACCCTTGCGAATATCGCAATCGCACTTGGCGATCTTGAGGCGGCTCAACAAGCGACTGCAGAGATCGAAGCGATCGTCGCATCATTCAGCGAGTTGACATTTCTCCTGGTTGACTCTGCGCCAGCACGCTCGACAGTGGCGCGCCTAACGAACAGGCCGCAAAGCGCATACGATATTTTGTCGCAGGCACGTGAGGCGGCCGACGCGAGGGGCGATGAGATCAATTGGGCGAAGCTGACCCTGCTTCGTTCAGAAGTCGCCTGTTTGCTCGGCGACGGTGATGGTGCCGACGCGGACACGGTGTCTGTCGTGGAGCGAGTGCGCTATCCAAGTGCGGAGACTCTCGCCTTTCTTGCCCGGGCCCGAGCAATTCGGGCAGGGCATCAAAGAGATCATCGTCGTTTTCAGGTCGAGATTGCCCGCTCCGTTAGGGTCTTCCTTGCTTCCGGCGACCGGTTCCACGGTCGGCAGACTGTCGCCATGGTGTCCCTGTTCGGCACGGACGTACTGAGTGGGCCCGTGGTTTCGCCTCGCCGGCATCGGCTTCATTTTGAGCTTGCGGAGAATCTCTCATTCGTTTGCGGTCTTCTACCGCAGCCACATCTCGCCGGTGGTGAAGCGGTACGGCTACTGAAACGAATGAAAGTTGTCGGCGAAGCCGATGTTCGTAAACTGCCGAGCCCAGGCAGTGAGTCCGAGCTAGTGACGCTCGGGACTGTAGGGGCTGACACGTTCGCGTTGCGTGTTGTCCCGCTCTTAGACGCTACGTCCCGGGAAACAGTCGCGCACTTGATGAGTGTTCTCAGATTGGCAGTAGCGGCCGTGAAGGCGCAATCCGACTCGCGACGGAAGGTTCTTTCCTGGGATCTCGACGTCGCGCCCGAGGGTCGAAAAGGCCTTTACATCTCGACTGAGATGAGGCGACTGCATTCAACTATACGCAGGGTTGCGTCAAGCGACTGCCCCGTTCTCATACTCGGCGAGACGGGTACAGGGAAGGAGGTCGTCGCTCAGGAAGTGCACGACCTGTCCGGACAGGCGCGCGGGCCGTTCGTGCCCTTCAACGTCACCGCCGTTCCGCGCGACATGCTCGAAGGGCAACTGTTCGGGTATCGGCGTGGCGCGTTCACCGGCGCCGTCAGCGACGCGAAGGGACTCATCCGCCAGGCCGAGGGTGGCACGCTGTTCATCGACGAGATCGGTGAACTCAGCCTCGACCTGCAGCCGAAGCTGCTGCGGTTCCTCGAGAGCGGCGAGATCCAGCCGCTCGGGGAGCGGCCACAGAAGGTGAACGTCCGCGTCATCGCCGCGACCAACGCGCGCCTCGCGGAACTGGTGCGCGACGGGCAGTTCCGCGACGACCTGTTCTATCGCCTCAACGTGGTGTCGCTGACGATCCCGCCGCTTCGCGACAGGCGCGAGGAGATCCCGACCCTCGTCAACCACTTCCTGACCGTCCACGCGAAGCAGGCCGGTAAGTTCATCCCGCAACTGACGCCGCGCGCCCTCGAACGCCTCTCGGCGTACGACTGGCCCGGCAACGTCCGCCAACTCACGAACGAGTTGAAACGCATCGTGGCGCTCAGCGATGAAGACGAACTGGTCGACGAGGCCCACCTCTCCCCGATCGTCAGAAGCGCTGCTGCCGCGTCCCCGCCGGCGGCAACCGACGGCACGTCGGTGCATGTGAAACTGGACCGGACGCTGCAGGAGATGTACGACGACCTGGAACGGGCCGCCATCGCCAGGGCGATGGAGCAGTCGCGCCATAACCAGGCCGACACTGCCCGCCTGCTGGGAATCACGCGCAAGGGCCTCTACCTGAAACGACGTCGCCTGGGCCTGGATGAGGGGCATGCGAGCTGAGAGTTGTTCAGTGTTCACTGAACACTAACCAGGATTCACCACAACACCCCATCCCCCTCCTGTCGACACCCGAGCGCCCCAGGAGGGCACGGCGGTGATGCTTCGGCGCGAACGAATGGGCCGCCGCCTGAAACACGACCCCCGACCCACGGCATTGGAGTGACGGGATCGGGCAGAGGAGACGCACCGTGACTCGCACCGCTGGCCAGGCAGACACCTTCCGAGCCGTTGCGGACTCGTCGCGCCGCACGCTGCTCGAGGCGCTGGCCGAGGGGCCGAAGACGTTCCAACAACTGCACGCGCTGCTGCCCCTGACCAAGAGTGCCGTGTCGCAGCACGTGTCGATCCTGCTTGCAGCGGGGTTGATCTCGGTCGTGGTGGCACCCGATCGTCGCCGGACCTATGCGTTGGTCCCCGAGCCTCTGCAGGAGATCGACGACTGGGTCGATCAGTACCGTGGGTTCTGGACCCGGTACCTCGACGGACTCGGTGAGGCGATGCGTCGCCATCGGGCCTCACGGCCCGATACGAAATCAGGCCGGCGGCCGTAGCGGCGCGCCCGCGGCCGGCGATGCCCGGCGCCAGTCCTTGCCCACCAGGGACGCGACGGTCGCGGCCACCTGACTCTGCGACACCGGCGGATGCCCCGCCTTCCAGACCCCGCGCGTGGGCCACGCCGGCGCGGCCACCACGGCCCAGACGTACTGCGCGCCCTCGGTATCCTTGCCGTGGCTGTTCCAGTCCCCGGTCGTGTTGCCGCGGCCGTGATCGGTCACGAGCATCACCGCCGTGCGCCCCTGGAATCCGGGCGTCGTCTCGATGAGGGTCCACAGCCTGGCCAGCCAGCCGTCGAACCGGTGCAGGTACTCGATCACCCGCACGTAGTGGCCGTTGTGCGACCAATCGTCGGTTTCGTCGAGGCCGATCCACAGCGCCCGTGGCTGGTGGCGCAGCAGATGATCCATGGCGAACTGCCACGTGTAGTGGTCGTAGCGGGCGGTGTCCCACGGCGGCACGGTCTCGAACTGTGCGGCGCTGAGCGCCTGCAGGCGTGCGTCCGGCGCGTCGTACTTCTCGTATCCTGCATTGGTGAACACGTCGCCACCCGTTGATGAAGGGATGGACGTGAACACGTCCCACGATCCGAAGCACGCCACCTGCTCACGCGTCGCCGCGAACTCGCGCCGCAGGAACTGCAGCACCGTCTCGAACGGATAGCGGCGGTTGTCGTTGCTGTCGATGACCTCGTCGTGGGGAGCGCCGGTCATCAACTCGGCATAGCCCGGATAGCTGAAGCGCTGCATGTTCTCCAGGGTCATGACGCTGCCAGCCTCGTGGTCGCCGACGATCGACCCGTGCCGCTTCAGGAGCGTGCCCCACAGGAAGGGCATCAGCGTCTCGCGTCGTGCCTCTCGCGTCGGGCGCCAGTAGGCCGCGTACAGCGGATGCGCCTCGGCCTGCTTCTTCGGCCCGAGCACGTGCTGAAGGATCGTCACGTCGAGGCCGCCGAACATCTCCTGCGTCCGGACGCCGTCGAGAGAAATCACGATCACGCGATCAGCAGCGCTTCCCGGCCCCTGCGCCACGGAGGATCGGGCGAGCGCGGCCGCCATCGGCGTCGCCACCAGGCTGCGCAGCACGTGTCGTCGGTTCATGGATGTTCTGGATCGAAGTCGGCGGCGTCCTGGTGCGCCGGCGCATCGGCCGGCCGCGCCACGTCGGCCAGCGACGAGTCATGGAGGGAAAGGGAGGCAATCATCGGCACGCCCCGCGCATCGTGGATACGCACCCGCACCTGTGACGCGGTGGTCACCGCCGTGGCGATGATGCGGGTGTGCCCAATCGTCGTGCCAGTCGCCACTCGGGTCCAGCTGCCGCCGGTCAATGCCTCGACCTCGAAGAGCGACACGCGCTGGCCAAGCGCGATGTATTCCTGGAGACGGATCCGATCGAACCTCACCGGCGAACCCATGTCTACCGACAGTGTGCCCGTCCTGACGTCACCCGCCGGTGCCCACCACGTGTCCAGGTCGGCATCGAGTACGGCCGCCGCGTCGTGCGAGGGCATGGACGATGACGCAGCCGCTTTCGCCGCGGCTGGCAGCAGCGACGCGCCGTAGACGCGGTCGACGAGCGCGCGCATGCCGTCGAGGGCCTTGACGTCGTTGTCGTGGATTAGCCCGCGGTCGTCTGGCGGCACGTTGAGCAGCAGGTTGCAGTTGCGCCCGACCGATGCCTCGTACAGACGGAGCAGCGCGCGCGGCGATTTGACCCGCGTGTTCTCGGCGGCGCGCCAGAACCATCCGGGCCGAATGGATACGTCGCACTCGCCCGGCACGTAAAACCTCCCGAGTTCGGATCCTTCCGGCAGGTCCATGCTGAGGCTGGTACCCGGCGCATACCGGTCCCGGTCGAGCATCGCCCAGTTGGTCAGCGGCGCCTCGCCACGCTCGTTGCCGATCCACCTGATGCCGGGCCCGGCATCGCTGAAGATGACCGCACGCGGCTGCAGGCGCCTGACCACCTCGTGGAACCGCGGCCAATCGTAGACCTGGCGCTTGCCATTGGTCGCCTCGCCATTGGCGCCGTCGAACCAGACCTCGAAGATCTCGCCGTAGTTGGAGAGCACGTCCTCGAGCATCCGCACGAACACGTCGTTGTACTCCGGCGTGCCGTAGCTCGGATGATTGCGGTCCCACGGTGACAGATAGACCCCGAAGGACAGCCCCTCGGCACGCACCGCGTCGGAGAGTTCGCGCAGCAGGTCACCCTTGCCGTTGCGCCACGGACTGGCGGCCACGGTGTGGGCCGACTCTTTCGTCGGCCAGAGACAGAACCCGTCGTGGTGCTTGGCCGTGACGATGACGCCCTTCATTCCCGCGGCCTTGAACGTCCGTGCCCACTGCCGCGCGTCGAGCGCGGTGGGATTGAAGACCGCCGGCAGTTCGCGGCCCGAGCCCCACTCGGCCCCCGTGAACGCGTTGGGGCCGAAGTGCACGAATGCGGTGAACTCCATGCGCTGCCACTGGAGCTGTGACGCCGACGGGACCGGTTCCACCGGCGCCTGTGCGCGAGCTGCCACCGCCGACAGCAGGGTCGCCATGCACACGGCCGCGCAGCCTGCCCGATACCAGCGGAGCCGAGGCGCGGCAGCATTCATCGGCGGGGCGAAGGTGGGCGACCGCATGCGGCAGTCTAGATCAGGGGCCGTCCACCTCCCGGCCGGTGCCGCCGGACCTTCGTGCCCTCAAGGGAATGGCCGCCCGGCCGATGCCTCCTGCATGGGTGCCCGGATCGGATTTGCCGACGTGCTGTGCTCGAAGCTGGCTGACGCGCCGCCCCCGGCGGCGCCTGGCCGGCCGACGGCGCCGCGCATCGCGAGCCCGTCCTGGGCCCATCGCCTCGAGCCATTGCGCGTGATTTCTGCGCCTTTCGTCCACTTGCGCTATCCGCATCCGGCGTCTGCAGCGCCTGCGGCGGGCGGGATCCCGGTGGCCGATTCACGCAGGACCATGCGCGGTGGCTCGGTGGCGCGGCCGAGGCGCTCGCCGCGCGAGCAGGTTGCCATCGCGCTCCTGAATCGTCTGGGCGCCAACCTGACCGACGCCGCGACAGACGCCGACGTGCGCAGTGCCTACCGGCACCTCGTGCGCGCGACTCACCCGGACCTCCACCCGGAGGGCGACAACCTCAGTCGCGAACGACGCGCTCGAACCCTGCGCGCCGTCATCCGTGCCTGGGACATCTTCCAGGGCTGCACGCCCGCGGCTCACTGACAGTCAGCCGACTTCCGCCCTGAGGCCTGCCACCAGCCGGCCCATGCCGGCCGCGACCGATTCGCGGTCGAGCGCGCCGAACGAGATCCGCAACGCGCACGTCTCGGTCACGCCGAATGCACTGCCCGGCACCACGGCGACCTTGTGTCTCTCGATCAGGCGCCTCGTCAGGGTGAACGCATCGAGATCCGTGCGCACCCGCAAGAGCACATAGAACGCGCCCTCGGTCGCCGGCGCCTCCACGATGTCCGCAATCCCCGCGAGGACGTCGTGCACTTCGCGACGAACGACGTCGAGGGCCGCCACGTGAGGCGCGCAGTACGGCTGGCCCACTCGCAGCGCGGCCGCGGCCGCGGCCTGGCACACGATCGGCGGACAGATCAGGTTGGTGTCCTGGATCTTGTTGACCGCATCGAACAGCTCGTCGGGCACGACCATGTAGCCGATGCGCCAACCCGCGAACCCGTACGCCTTGGACAGCGAGAACAGCGAAATCGTATGGGCCCGGCTTGACGCCTCGCGCCCCGGCGAGTAGTGGCACGCGTCACCGTACGTGAAGTACTCGTACACCTCGTCGGTGACATGCACGATCCCGTGCTCCGCACAGAGCGCATTCACCGCCCGCAGATCCGCCTCGGGATACACCGCGCCGGTCGGGTTGTTCGGGGAGATCGTGACGATCGCGCGCGTCCGCGCGGTGATGGCCGCACGCAGCGCCGCGAGATCCAACTGGTATCTCGCGTCGGTCGTCACACCCACGGTGCGACACCCGATCATCGTCATCGCCATCTCGTGATTGAAGTAGTACGGGATCGGCAGGATGACCTCGTCACCGGGATCGGTAATCGCCAGCACGGCATTCAGGAATGCCATGTTGCCGCCCGCGGTGACGACGACCTTGCGGCCGTCGAGCGGGAGGCCGTTCTCGGTCGTCAGCTTGTGGCGGAGGATGGCGAGCAGATCCGGCTGGCCCTCGACGGGCCCATAGCGGTGCTCGGCAAGCTGGCCCCCGAACGCCTGCACGGCATTCAGCACCTCCGCCGGCGGTCCGTAGGAGACGATGCCCTGGCCGAGCGAGATGGTTCCCGGATTGGCGCGGATCCACTCGCCGAGGATCGGGATGACCGGGGGCTGGATGTCGGTGATGCGGCGCGGCAGATGCACGCGCCGTATTTCATCACGACGGGCCGCGCTCAGAACTTGAAGACGACGCCCGCAGTCGCGCGCCAGAACGTGAAGTCGCCCAGGTCGAAGTCGCCCGGATCCGTGAAGCTGTCGTCCAGGTCGTCATTCTGCAGGCTACGGAAATGCCGGATATCCCCCCGGATTCCGACGTGGTCGGTGAGGAACGCCATCACCCCACCGCCGTAGTTGACCCCGAAGTCGCTGCGATCGAGGTCATCGAACACGTCGAACACGTCCAGGTTGGACCGCATCAAGCCGGCGCCGAACGTCGCATAGGGACGCACCCTGCCGAGCGGCAGGCCGATGAGCAGGTTGCCCATCAGGGTCGAGACGCTCCCCGAACTGCCGAGTTCGCCGAAGTCGTCTTCAATCTCGTAGAAGTTCGGCGAGTACCCGAAGTCGAACTCGAAGCCGATGACGCTCCCGGTCGCGCCGATCGAGCCGCCGTACACGGTCCGGTTCTCGTCGATGGGGGTGCCGGTGGCGACGCCGACAAACGGGGTCACCAGGCCACCGGTCGTCTGGGCTGCGGCTGGCGACGCGGCAAACGCCGCCATTACCAGAGAAGTCAGCAGGATCTTGTGCATATGAAGAGGCGCCTCCTGGTCCGCCGCGCGCGTCGCATCAGTGGCGACACACGGACCTGCAGTTGTGACGCACGATGTCCCGGCGCGGTTCTCACGCGTTGGAGGCGCCGACCCGTCAGAAACGGAGCGTGACGCCGCCAGTGACGCGCCAGAAGTCGAACTCCGGGATCGGCAGATCGTCGAGCCCGCCGAAGTCGGTCAGGTCCCCGAGTGTGAGGTCGCCCAGCGTGCGGAAGTAGCGGACGTCGCCACGGATCCCGAACGTATGCGAGGGGAACAGGATCACGCCACCGCCGAAATTCATCCCGAACTCACCGCCACTCAATTCCAGCGCGCCCAGCACCGGCGCTGCGACCTCGCCGGCGACACGGATTACGCCGAGTCCACCGGTCACATACGGATGCACCGGCCCGAGCGGCACCTTCACCAGCAGGTTGACCATGCCGGTCGTCAGTTTCGTCTCGAGGTTCACCGTCGAGCCGAGCAGTTCCTGGTCGGCGACGTTGGTCCTGGCGATCTCGGCCTCGACCCCGATCAGGCCACCGAACGCGAGGCTGACACCGTAGACGAACTTCTCGTCTCCTTCAGAAAGGAAGCTCACGCCGGCAAACGGCGTCAGCAGCACCTCGGCGGTCGCCGCGCGTGGTACGAGGGCGACCAACCCGCACACCGCAAATGTCAGGACACGACGCATCACTGGATCTCCAAGCAATTGAGGTGCCGTCTCGGCGGAAGGGCCTGGTGCGCGGATTACGCGCCCAGGGCGGTGTCCTGAATCAGTCGCCACGCCGCCGCCAGGTGCGCCTCGGTGGTGCGCGCATGGCCGATTGCCACGCGCAACGCGTAAGCGCCGCGCAGCCTGGTATGCGACAGGAATATCTTGCCAGTGGCATTGAGCGCCTGCAGAAGCCGCTCGTTCAGGGCGTCGAGCGCAGCCGGATCGTCGTGGAGCGATGGCGGACACACGCGGAAGCACACCACGCTCATCGGGACGGGTGCGAGCCGCTCGTATCCCGGCGTCTCATCCACCCACCCGGCGAACAGGCGCGCGAGCCGCAGGTGTTCGGCGATCCGGGAACGCATGCCTTCAGCGCCGAAGTAGCGAAGCACGAACCACAGTTTCAACGCGCGGAATCGGCGGCCCAGCTGCACACCTGTATCCATGAGGTTACGCACCTCGGGTGCCTCGCTCGTGGTGAGGTACTCGGGCACCAGCGAGAACGCCTCGCGCAACAGGTCCATGTGCCGGCAGAACAGCACGCTGAGGTCGAATGGCGTCAGCATCCACTTGTGCGGGTTCACTACCAGCGAGTCCGCGCGGTCCGCACCCGCAAGGATCCACTCCATGCCTGGCACGATGGCCGCGGCCCCGCCGTAGGCCGCATCGACGTGGAGCCACACGTCGTGGCGCTCACACACATCGGCTATGGCAGGTACGGGGTCCACGCTGGTGGTCGACGTCGTCCCGGTCGTCGCGATCACCGCCAGCGGATGGCGTCCCGCCGCGCGATCGTCCGCGATCGCCGCGGCCAACGCCCCGACATCCATGCGAAACGCATCGTCAGTCGCGACCTTCACCACGGCCTCATGCCCGAGGCCGAGCAGGATCACCGCCTTGTCTACCGACGAGTGTGCCTGGTCCGAACAATAGACACGCAAGCCGCGAGCATCGTCGCGGTCCGCGAGCCCGGTCCGGCGGACGCCGCGGAGGGCGCGTTCGCGAGCCGCGGCGAGCGCGTGCAGCGTCGAGATCGACGCCGTGTCGTAGATCACACCCTCGAACGCGTCGGGCAATCCCATCAACTGCCGCAACCACCCGAGCGTGACGGCCTCGAGTTCCGTCGCTGCGGGCGACGTGCGCCAGAGCATCGCCTGCTGGTTGAACGCAGACGACAGGAAATCGGCAAGCACGCCCGGACCACTGGCGCAGATCGAGAAGTAGGCAAAGAACGTCGGGCTGTTCCAGTGCGTGAGACCGGGCACGATTACCCGGTCGATATCGGCGAGGATGTCGCCGAACGCTTCGCCGTGCTCGGGCGCTTGTCCCGGAAGGCTCCGCGCGATCTCACCGGGCGCCACCTGCGCGAGCACCGGGTAGCGCTCCGCATGTTGGAGGTAATCCGCGATCCACTCGACGAGCGCATGACCGGCGGTGCGGAACTCGTCCGCGGGCATGTCGCCCAGCGGCCCCACCGTCCTCGGGATGTCCGGGAAGGGCGGCACGACCCCGGCCATGTCATCACCGCGCCGCCCTGGATCAGCCACGCGCGTCGAGGAATCGGTGTACGAAATCGATCATCACCGGGCTCTTGAGGCCGATGGCGTGGCCTTCGGCGAGTGCGGCCTCCCGGCTCCACCCGTCCTGCACCACGCGCTTGATCGCCCAGACGCCCCCGACGCGATTGGCCGAGGCGCAGTGGATGTACACGGGCTGGTTGGATGGGTCTGCGACGACGTCGAGGAACTGCTCGGCGGTCTCGAACTCCGGAGCCGTTGGCGTCATCGGCAAATGCACATACCGGAGCCCTGCCGCATCGACCGCCGCCGCTTCTTCGGCCACTCCGGGCTCACCGTCGAGCCTGAGGTTGACGACGGCGCGGAACCCCTGCTCTGCGAGTGAGGGAAAGACGTCGCGCGGCGTGTCACCGCCGCACGCCACGGACGCATTGACCTGCGTGTAGTTGACGACACCGGCCACCATGCGCCGAGTATAGCGTCGGCTACCGCTCGACCTGGGTGCTGACGCTGTCAGACACGCGCACCGTCAGCGACTGGCCGGACCGAAGCTCGGCCGGCAGGCGATCGCCCGCCATGGCCCACCCGGTCCCACTGCCCGCACCCGTGGCGGCGCCGATCGCCGCACCCTTGCCGCCGCCGACGATGGCGCCGAGAATCGCGCCGCCAATGGTCGCGCCGCCGATCTTCGCCGCGCTCTTCCCGGCTGGCGACTCGCCCTCGCGATAGATCGTCTCGGTCGGCAACCGCACCTCTGTGCCATCAGCCAGCTCCAGCGTGTGGAACCGGATGCCGAGGCGCGCGCGCTCCTTCACCTTGCCACCCTGCTCCACGAGCGTGACGCTGCCGAGGAGGCGCGAACCGGAAGGGACGACCACGTTGCCGCCGCCCATCAAGTCGCGCGTGACGCGCGCCCGCACCGGATCCTCGACCTTGGCCTTGACCGTCGAGATGCTCGTCTCGAGCTGGACGCCGATCACCGCGTCGGCGGGAATCGTCACGGTTTCCAGGTGGCGGACGGGCGCGGGTGGAGGAGCAGGCTCGCTGACGGGCGACCGGCTCGGCAGCGAGTTGTCGGCGCGGGTCGCGGAGGAGTCCGTGTCGCGGCTGGCGCCAGCCGTGTCCCGGTTACCGCTGCCATAGTCACGCGACGGCCAGTTGTCATTGGGACCGCCGCTCGCCTGCGTGGAGGCCTCCGCTGGCGCCGGCTGGGCTTGAGGCCGCGCCGGCGGAGGCGGAGTCGAGCGCGCCACAGAAGCCGATCCACTCGGTCGCGGCGAGGAAGGCACTGGCGCCGCTGCCGCCGATGACGACCTCGGAGTCGTGTTACGCGCCGCTGGTGCTGCCGTCGTGGGGCGTGGGGCCGCAGGCGCCGACACCTGTGACTCCGACGCGCGAGCAGTGCTGCTCGTCGTTGCGACCGGGGGCGCGGGACTCACTGACGTTGGCGAGGCTTCGGCGGGTGCAGTGGGTACGTCGATTTCGGCAACCGTGCCCTCCACGGGGGCCTCGTCGCCCTCAGAAAGGGCGGCCTGGCTGGCGGTACTGGGAGCCGGTGCGTTTACCTGGCGTACGGCGAGGTAACCGCCGGCGCCGGCAGCGGTGACGCATCCGAGAACGAGGGCCGAGGCAAGGAGGGCGCGTTGTTCCATGAGTTTTTGCTCCCGCCGGCGACCGCCGGCGCGCCATCACCCACCGCAAACACCGTGCCTGCCCCTCGGCGGACCCCACGACCCGGAAATGCGCCCTGGAGGCGAGACCTGACACCTCGTCAGGACACCGATTGCGATCCGGCGGGGACACATCCGGTGGGGTCGGCTCTTGCATGCGCCCCCTCGGGGAGGCTGGACATGACACGGATCCTGGGATTCTTGCTGGCGGGGCTCCTGCTCACGCCACGATCGGCGGCTGCAGGTGAGCTCACCCTGCGCGACGTCATGGAACTGCACCGGACCGGCCTCGGCGACGATCTCCTGATCGCCGTCATCGATGCCGACGGAGGGCGGTTCCGTTTGAGCTTTGCCGACATCCAGGACCTGAAGAGTGACGGCCTCAGTGAGCGGGTGATCACTGCGCTCGTGCGGACGGGAGCCCGTCAGCCGGTGCTGGAAGACGTAGAGACGGTCGTCGAGCCCGTGCAGGCCTATCAGGACGCGGTCACCTACATGCCCGGCCTGGTCGTTGTCGGCCTGCCGGTCGTCCCGGAGTTGCGCGACGACATTCGCCCAGGGCATCACCGACGCCAGACCGATCGTTCTCACCACATCGAGCCGCCGCCGGCGACGTGGGTGACACGACAAGAAGACGGCAAGAACATCCCCGCGTCGCGAGACACTCGCTCTTCGGTGCCGCCCGCCACGTGGGTGACGCCGCGCGATCCGCAACCGCGGGAGCCGCGTCAGCCGGACCTGCCCAGACCTACGCCCCGCTGAGCACGTACCCGTCCAGCAAGGCCCTGTCCAGCACCGGCGCATAGGCCTGGCAATGTCGCTCCCCGGCCATCCAGAAGCCGAGCGCGCGGTGCAGCCCGTCCACCACCACCAGCTCCGCCTGCTCCGGTTTCACACGGTCCCCGACACTCGCCGCTGACACCACCAGTGGTGACATCGGCCTCTTCGACGCGAATTTGATCCGTCCCCAGCACGACGGATTGGCCGCGGCATAGGCGTCGGCGTGAGCGATCAGCCAATCGTGCGCCTGGATCACACTCGACCCGCCCTCGTCGCCGAGTGATATCGAGTCGCCGTGACAGGCTTCACCGGAGTGTGGTGGTAACCACAAGCCGGCCAATGCCTGCGTGTCGAGTTCCACCAACTGCCACCCCGTTGCGCGTGCGTCGAGCTGGTCCAACAACGGCAATGCCCATCTCGCCGGATCATGACCCGGATACGTCGCCGCCAGGATTCCGGCATCGATGACAGCGCGAGCAACGGCAGCAGTGATGATCCGCATGGGCTTCCGCAGACCTGCCCATCTTGCTACAGTCGCGGCGTGACGTCTCGCCTGGTGGCCACTGTCCTCGCGGGGCTCGCCCTCCTTGTTGCCGGCTGCGACAACAGCTCGTCCACGCCGACCTCGCCGTCAGGCGGCTCGCTGCAGATCACGACCACGCGTCCCATATTGCGTGCCGGCGAGACGACTACGCTGGTGGTCACCGGGAGCGGCGGCACGCCGGTGACGACCGCGACCTGGACGAGTACCGACAGCAGCGTGCTGACGGTCAGCCCTACCGGCGTTTCGACCGCGGCCCGTGCCGGCCGCGTCACGGTAACCGCCACCTCTGGCACGTCGTCGGGCAGCCTGGCCTTACGGGTGGTCCCGGACTACCAGGGCACCTGGAGCGGCGGGCTCGCCCGGCTGCAACTGACCTGCAGTGCCTCATCGACATCGCCGTTGTGCGTGCCGGGGGCGGTCACGTCGGGCACACTTATCCTTCGGATCAGCCAGGACGGCGACCAGCTCACGGCCGTGCTCACCGACTCCGCCGAGCCGATACTGCAGGTGCCGCTGACGGGGCAGGTACAGACCAACGACCAGTTGGCGCTCGCGGGTTCCGGACCCATCGGCGCGCAGAACGTGCGCGTGGAGGTGACGACCATGCGTGCCACGATCGACGCGGCGCTCGGCACCATGACCGGCAGCTACCAGTGGCTGGTCGCCCGTGCCCCGTCGTCTGGGGGCGCCCTCCAGACCGACTACCAGACACAAGTGCAGTTCAGGGACATCCGTCGGTGAACGTCGTGTCGTCTGACGTGATCGTCGTTGGCGCCGGACTGATTGGATGCGCCGTGGCCCACGCGCTGTCGCGCCAGGGCGCCGCCGTGCTGATGATCGACGCGGGCGCACCCGGCTCCGGGGCCTCACAGGCATCGGCCGGAATGCTCTGCCCGCATATCGAGGGCTCGCACGATCCGATCCTCCAGCAGCTCGGCGCCGAAAGCCTCGCGCGATACGACACCTTCATCCATCGGGTGCGCAGCGATTCGGGAATGGACGTGCCCTACGTCCGCAATGGCACGCTGCAGGTCGCCGGCACCGATGAAGCCGCCGTGGCGCTGGCGAACCTTGCTGAGTCCCTGCACGCGCAGGGCGTGTCGTGCCAACTGGCCGAAGGCGAAGCAGAAGTTCGCGAACTCGAGCCGCTTGTGCGACCGCAGCGTGCGGGTCTGTTGATCCAGTCGCATGGCGCCGTCCGGACGCGCGACCTGGTGGAGGCATTGCTGCACGCCTCCTTGCACCAGGGAGCACGCTGTCATCAGTCCGAGCGTGTCGAGCGCGTCGCGCACCAGGATCGACACGTCGTCGTCGAGACCCACGCGCATACGTTCCACGCGCCCCACGTCGTCGTGACCTCGGGTGCGTGGTCGATGCACCTGCAGGTGGAGGGGCATCCGGTCATTCCCACGCACCCGGTGCGCGGACAATTGCTGCGCCTGCAGATGGTCGATCGCGGCCTGCGCCGGGTGCTGTGGGGGCCTGATATCTACATGGTGCCGTGGGCCGACGAAGTGCTCGTGGGTGCAACCATCGAGCACGTCGGCTTCGATGCGCGGGCCACCGTCGGCGGCGTGTCGCAACTCTGCGCGGCGGCCGAAGCCCTGGTACCGAACCTCTCGGACGCCACCTTCACGGAGGTGCGGGTCGGCTTGCGGCCCGGGTCTCCCGACGGCCTGCCGCTGATCGGCGCCTCGGAGCGCATGCCCGGCCTGCTGTATGCCACCGGGCACTTCCGCAACGGCGCGCTGCTGGCGCCGCTCACGGCCGATCTCGTCACCGACCTCATCCGCACGTCGTCGGCCGTCGTGCCGCCGGCCATCTCTGCATCCCGGTTCGACCTCTGACATCCGCGAGGTATCCCGTGTCCGATCCCCTCGATTCCACCCAACTGAACGCCGCCCTGGCCACCTTGCCCGGCTGGTCGCTGCAAGGTAATGCGATCCAGCGACAGTTCACCATCACCAGCTTCCCCGACGCGGTCGCCGTGCTCACGCGCCTCGCGTTCGAGGCCGAGTCGGTGGATCATCATCCGGACTTCGTGCTCGAGTACCGGCGCCTGACGGTGCGTTTCTGGACGCACACCGCAAACGGCGTGACACAGAAGGACGTCGACGGCGCGCGCACGGCCGAACGTCTGGTCGGGCAGTACGCGGTGTTCGAGAAGTAGCACGTCAGGCCCTGCCGGCGACCGACATCGGGCGCCGGGGTATTCTCCGAGGAGAGCACGCATGCTGGTGACGACGACGTCGGCGCTCGACAACGCGAAGGTGGTGAAGTACATCGGCCTCGTGAGCGGCGAGGCGATCCTCGGCGCGAACATCTTCCGCGACCTGTTTGCCGGCATCCGCGACATCGTCGGGGGACGCTCGGCAGCCTACGAGTCGGAGCTGCGCAAGGCCAAGGAGATCGCGGTGCAGGAGATGCAGCAGCAGGCCGCGTCGCTTGGCGCGAATGCGGTGATCGGTGTCGACCTCGACTACGAGACGATCGGCAACGGCGGCAGCATGCTGATGGTCAGCGCAAGCGGGACCGCGGTCGTGATCGAGTAACGCGGCGGCGAGAGGGCAGCGCGTTCGGCGGACGCGCCGAAAGAGCCGTCAGCGTCGACCTGAAGGTCGACGCCTACACATAGTTTCGTAGCCGTCGACCTTCCACCTTCGCCAAGGCTACGGCGGCCAAGTCAGGTCGACGGTGGGCGTCGGATCGCCTACGAGATCGGGAAGATCGTCTCGACTTCGTCCGCGGGGCGCGGGATCACGTGCACGCCGACGAGCTCGCCGACGCGACGCGCGGCAGCAGCGCCGGCATCGGTGGCGGCCTTCACCGCCGCGACATCGCCGCGCACGATCGACGTCACCAACCCGGCGTCGACCTTCTGCCAGCTCACGAAGGTCACGTTGGCCGTCTTCAGCATCGCGTCGGTGGCCTCGACCATGCCCACCAGCCCACGGGTCTCGATCATGCCGAGCGCTTCGCCGACGTCACGCGGTGCCATAGGGGTCAGAGTCTAGTTCACCAGGCCCCGGGCGTCCACCTTGCACGTTTCGAGCACCGTGTCGCCCTCGGCGACCACGTACAGGTTCGTGAGGTTCGCGACGACGCAAGAGTGGTTGGGGACGACGGTGACCCGGTCGCCGATGCGCAGGCGGGTGGGGCCGGTCACGCGAACGACGGCGTGTTCTTCCGACAAGCGCTCGATCAGCAGGCCCGGATCAGGTTGCCCGTCGGGCCCGAGGATGACCCCGAACCCCGGCGTGGCCGAGAACCCGCGGGCGCCGTCCGAGGAAAGTACCTTGCTCCCGCAGTCGAGTACGAGCCGGTCGGGCGCGGGGAAGGTCGTCACCGAAGCGTGGACCCGCAGCGCACAGCCGGGCCAGTCGACGACTCCCAGGCCGACCTGGGTGCGGTCGTGGAAGACATAGTTGCCGGGGCGAAGTTCGGTGATTCCATCCAGGGTCGCGCTCACCAGCGCCGTCGGCGTCGAGCCGACGCTCACTTCCTCGAGCGCGACACCGCGCGCGCGGCATCCCTCGACGAGCTCGGCCATCATGGCGGCCTCGGCTCGCGCGACGTCGGCAATCTCCTCGACCGAGCCGGCCGCGTAGGAATGTCCCGCGTGGCTGAGCAGGCCGCGCAGGTCGAGCCCCGGCATGCCGCTCACCCGCTCGATGAAGCCGAGCGCGTCGCGCTGCCGCGGGTCCACGCCGCAGCGATGCGTCCCGACGTCGATCTTGACGAGCACTTCGAGCCGGCGCCCCGCCGCCACCATCGCGTCGGACCACCCCCCTGCGACTTCCAGATCATCGACGATGGTCGAGATGCGGACGCCGTCCATCAGCGAAAGGATACGGGGCGCATAGGTCGGCGAAATCGGATAGGCGATCCGGATGTCCTGGATCTCAGCCGCGGCGAAGACCTCGGCCTCTCCGGGCTTCGCGCACGTCATTCCGACCGCTCCCGCGGCGATCTGCTCGCGGGCGATCCAGCCGCTCTTGTGGGTCTTGCCGTGCGGCCGTAGGAGCTTGCCGCCGGCGGCTGCGGCTTCGGCCATGCGGGTGATGTTGCGCCGCATGGCTGGTGCGTCGACGACCACGAGCGGAGTCTGGAGTTCTGTGAGGTTCGCCACGGAGCGAGACTAGCCGAGAACCGCCGGAAAGCCGAATCAGAGCGTGACGACCTGGCCTGTCTGTACCGACCGCTCTTCCGCTTCGCAGATCTCCACCGCGCTCAGGCCGTCCTGCGCCGTGACGATGGAGGGCGCCTGGCCGGTCCGGATCGCGGTGATGAGGTGTTGCAGTTCGCCGACGTAGCCATCGGGCCCCTCGGGGACGATCACCTGCGGCTCCTTGCCTTCCTCCCAGACCTGGAGGGCGGCGTTGCCGCGCGCCGAGTCGTAGTCGATGGTCGCGCGCTCGAACATCACCGTGTACGACATCGCGAATCCGCTCGCGAGCAGCCAGCTGCCTTCGGAATACACGGTCGCGCCGCCAGGCACCATGTACTGCGTCACCACGTGATCGGTGGCGCCACTGAAGCGGCTCACGCCGGTCGAGAAGACGGCTGTGGGCCGGCCGAACAGGTACTGCACGAAATCGGTGTCGTGGACGTGCAGGTCGAACAGCGCGCCACCCGAATCACCCCCCTTGAAGTAGGTGTCACGGCTCCATCCCGGGGGCGCCGACACGCGCCGGAACCGCGCCGTCAGGATGTCGCCATGGGTGCCGGCGGCCTTGAGGTCCTTCAGCCATGCCCAGCCCGGCCAGAAACGCATGCACATCGCCGGCATGAAGAACGTCTTCGCGGTGGCCGCGGCGTCGACAATCAGCCGCGACTGCGCCGATGTGCGCGCGAGCGGCTTCTCGCAGATCACGTGCTTGCCCGCCTGCAGGGCCGCCAGCGTCTGGGGCACGTGCAGCGGCGTCGGCAGGCACAGATCGACCAGGTCGACCGCATCGTCGGCGAGCAAATCCTCGATCTTCGAGTATGCGCACACCGACGCGCCGAGATCGACGGTGTCAGAGCCCGCGACGTTGCCGGCGATGCCCGTCAGTACGCCGTTGACCGGCTGCCGCACCGCATCGCACACGGCAACCACGTCGACACCGGCGATCTTGCGGTAGGCGTTGATGTGGGTCAGGCCCATGAAGCCGAGGCCGACGACGCCGACCTTGATCGGACGGTCACTGATGGGGGTGCTCACTGGATGGCCTCCACCAGTTCGCGTGCCGCGGCGATGTCGGCCACGCGGGTCGTTCCCGCCTCTCGTTCGACGCACAGATCGCCCGTGAAACCGACTTCGTGCAAGGCCGCGAAGAACGCTGTCCAGTCCACGTCGCCACTGCCGACAACCACTTCCTCGCCCCACTCGCCGGGCACCTTCGTACGGATGCCGTCCTTGATGTGCACCTGGCCGATCCACGGCCCGAGGGTGCGCAGGGCGTCGATGGGGTCGCCCTTGTCGTAGAGAACCATGTTGGCCGGATCGAAGTTCACGCTGAGCGTCGGGCGATCGAGAATCTTCAGCAGGTCGCGCAGAGCAGGGGCCGTCTCCTGCCCCGTCTCGAGCCCGACCCCGATGCCGTGTGCGGCGAACATGTCGGCGATGTCGCGCAGCCGCTGCGCGAGCGTGACAAACGCGGGGTCGGTCTCGTCGTGCGGCAGGAAGCCGGCGTGGAAGGTCACCAGCCGCATCCCCAACTGCTTGGCAATGGGCACGGTGGCGGCGATGTTGGCCTTGTTCGGTTCCCACGTGGCATCCGGCGCGACGCCTCCCGTCACGCGGATCGTCTCCATGGTCGTGTAGTCCTCGCCGACGGTGCGGAACATGCCGGAGACGACCTCGATGCCGGCCTCCTCGAGCAGGGCCTGAGTGGAGGCCCAGACATCCGGTGACTCCCGGAGGGGATCGAGGTCGAGCTGCACGCGGTTGAGGCCCGTGGCCCTGACGGCGGCAATGAGTTCCTGCGGACTGGCCGGTTGCAACGACCAACTACAGACGGCGAGGCGGGCACTGAGCGATGGCGCGTTCACGAGCGTGATTAGAACGCACTCCGCAGGCCGAACTCAAACGGCTCACGCGAGCAGGCCGAGTCGTCGCGACGGTTGCCACGCATGCCCCGGAAACACGGGTCGCAGGTCGTCGACGCCGAGGTGCAACGCCAGCACCTCGCTGAATACGTCACGGAAGTCCGTGGTGATGGCGAGGTCGCGACCGTCCACGCGCTGCTCCCGCGTCAGCCCGGGCCACCGGCCGAAGACCCGGCCGCCGCGCACCGGCCCGCCCAGCACGAGCATGGCGTTGCCGTGCCCGTGGTCGGTCCCTCGCGTTCCGTTCTCGGCAATCGTCCGACCGAACTCGGACATCGTCACCACCACGACGTCCTGCATCTGCGTGCCGAGGTCGGTGACCAACGCGCCGAGGGACCGGCCGACGTCACTGAGGCGCAGTGCCAGCTGGCCGTCGGCGCCGCCCTGGTTGACGTGCGTGTCCCAGCCGCCGATCTCGGCGTAGGCCACCTCGAGGCCGACGTCGGCCTTGACCAGTTGCGCGACCTGACGAAGCGCGTTGCCGAACGGCGTGCGTGGGTAGGCGGCGCCGGCTGCAGTGCGCGGACCCCTTGCCTCCACGGCGCGCAACGTCCGCATCGCGTCGAAGGCCTCCTGGCCTGTCTGCCGCAGCACCTGATCGGCTGCTGCCGCGTATTGCGCCTCGAAGGCGTCGCCCGTACGTGCGCCTCCTGCCACGCCCATGCGTTCGATGCTCGACATCGCGAGCGCCGGCGCGTGGCCCTGCAGCATCCTGGGCAATTGCGGCGACAATGCGACGGCGCGCATCGCGCCCGCGTGTTCGGCGTCGTGGCGTTGCGCCATGACGCGATTCAGCCACCCGTCCTGCGTGCTCTTCACGCCGGGCGTGCCGGTCTCCATGTAGTCCTGGGCATCGAAATGCGAACGCGTGGGATCGGGCGATCCGCACGCATGGACCACGGCGAACTGGCCACGCGAATACAGGCCATGCAACGGCTCCAGGCGCGGATGCAGGCCGAAGTGGCCGTCGAGGTCGAGCGCACCGCCGGTGCTGCCGGGTCGCGCGATGGCAATCGTCGGCCGGGCGGCGTAGTACTCGCCGTCGCCATGCGGCACGACCATGTTGAGCCCGTCGACCGCACCGCGCTGGAACACGACCACGACCACCTTGCGCCGCCGTGTCGTGGCGGCGACGGCTCGGGCGAGGAAGTGGGGCGCGAAGCCGAGGCTCAGCAGCGCCACCGCACCCTGCTTCACGAAAACGCGTCGATTCTCACGCATGGTGGTCTACTCCCGCCCGGACCTGAGACCTGAGACCTTGGGACCTTGGGACCTGAGTCCCGACGGTTCATTTCCGTTGAAATTCCGGCGATCCGAGCACGAGCGCAGCCATTTCCGCGGGAATCGACGCCATCGCGACGGTCTTCAGCGTCGCCGGCGACGGATCCCGCAAGAGCAGTGCCCGTGCCATCGACCTGGCCCGCGTCTCCGCATCGTCTCCGTCCGCCTCCGGCAGGCCGGCGGGCGCAACCCCGTGCAAGCGCCCTTGCGTCAGTGCGAGCGCGATGTTCATGCGTTGCACGAGGGCCCCGGCGTTAGTCCATGCGTCCGCGCGGTCGCTGTATCCCGTGGGAGGCTGCGCGAAGTACGGCGGCATGCCCAGCGTGCGAAGTTGCTGCCCCAGGGCGCCTGCCATCCGCACTTCGGCGCCAGTGACGCGGACCGCGCTCGCCACGAATTCCAGCGGCGTCTTGACCTTGGCCAGGCGCGCGCTCCGGTCGATGAACTCGGGTGACCTGACGAGCGCATCGACGGTGGCCCGCAGGTCCCCGCCGGTCTGCAGGAATCGGGACGCCACTCTTGCAACCAGTGCCTCCTGAGGCGTGTCCGACACGAACCGTATCGCCAGCTTTCGCGCGATGAAGCGGGCGGTCGACGGGTGTCGCGCGAGGATGTCCATGACGCGCTCGCCGTCGCCGCGTCCACCGCCGGCGGGCAGCACGTGCCCCAGGATCGTCTTCGCGCCCCGGTCATGACGCCTACCATCGAAGATTGCGTCCCCGCCCTGCCTCGGGGCACGGATCGTCCATCCCGTGAACGCACGCGCCACGTCCACGATGTCAGCCTGGCTGTAGCCGCCATCGACACCGAGCGTGTGCAACTCGAGCAGCTCGCGCGCGTAGTTCTCGTTCAGGCCACCCGGCCCACGCAAGGTCTGCGTGCCGGGAGCGCTGCTCTGCCAGTTGTCCAGGTAGAAGAGCATCGCGGGGCTGCCCGCCACTGCCCCGAGCATCGTCCGGAACGACCCGAAGACATGCGGCCGAATCGCGGTGCGCTCGAAGTCGTACACGTACTGCCGGACCGGTCCCTTGCCCGCGAAGACGTTGAAGTGGTTGAACCAGAAGTCGACGAGCACTTCCTCCAGCTGGCGCTCGGCCGCTGTTGCGCGAACCAGCTTCTGGGTGATGAGTTCGATCAGCACCTGCCGCTGTGGACCACGATCCTCCGCGCGTGGGAAGCGCTCCATGCCGGGCTCGATACCGCCGGCCGCGCGCTCCAACCCGCCGTCGCCTGCACCTGCTGTCTGCATCGACGCCTGCGCCGCGCGTCGCCGCTGCTGCGCCTTCAGGTTCATTTCAGCCAGGGCGCGCGGCGTCAGTGTCAGGGTCGTCAGCGCAGCGAGCCTCGCCTCGAGCCGCGGGTCAGGCACCCGCTGCGGATGCAGTTGCGCCTCGAGCCAGGCGTCGAGCCCCTCGGACTGCAGGCGCTCGACCGTCGCCGGCGTGGCGCCGAACGTGAGGCGATTGGCGGTGTGAATCGCCGCGTCCCGATCGAGGGCGGGCGGCCGACCGGTACCCGAGACGGTCATCGCCGTGGCGGCCACCACGACACCGACCCAGGCCAATGAACGCGAGAATGAAGCGCGCATGACAGAACTCCGGGGAGGCCTCCGTGCTAGCATGCGCCCGTCCCTGCTCCTGCGTTCTGCGCGGAGTTCCGGTTTCACAGAACTTTCTCATTCGATGCCCGTGCGACGCCTGCTGCACGGTGTCCTGCTGTGCGTGCTGACCCTGGGCGCCTGGTCCATGGTCGCGCCTGCCCAGGCACCCATTCCGGTCCACTCCGCCGATCCCGGACGACGACCGAGTCGCGTCGTTCTCACGTGGCGTGACGACCCAGCGCGGACCCAGGCGGTGACCTGGCGCACGGATGCCCTCGTCGAGGAGACCTTCGCCGAGATCGTCGAAGCCAGCGCGAACCCGGGCTCCACGGCGCTGGCGCGCCGATCGCCTGCGCGCACCACGGCCGTGCCCGTTCCGGCCGGAACCGCGTACTACCACGAGGCACGCTTCACGGCCCTCCGGCCGGGCACGACGTACATGTATCGCGTCGGCGACGGCGGCACGTGGAGCGAGTGGTTCCAGTTCCGCACGGCAACCGTGGAGCCCGCCGCCTTCTCTTTCATCTATCTCGGCGACGCGGAGGCTGATGTTGCTTCGCTGTGGTCGCGCGCCATCCGCGCTGCGTTCGCCGACGCGCCCCGCGCGCGCTTCGTGCTTCACGCGGGCGACCTCGTCAACGTCGGCGAGAGCGACGACCAGTGGGGCGAGTGGTTCGGTGCCGGCGCCTGGATCAACGGCACCGTCGCGCAAGTGCCGGTGGTCGGCAACCACGAGTACGGGCGAGTCAATCGCGAGGACCCGCCCCAGCTCACCGCGCTCTGGCGGCCACAGTTCTCCCTGCCCGAAGACGGTCCCGAGGGTCTCTCGGAAACCACCTATTCCTTCGACTACCAGGGCGCGCGTGTCATCGTGCTCAACTCGGCGGAGGACGGACGTCTGGCCGACCAGGCGGCCTGGCTGGAGTCCAGGCTCAAGGACAACAAGAACCGCTGGACGATCGTGGCCTTCCATCACCCGGTGTTCTCGGTCGCCGGCGACGGCGACAATGCGGCGCTGCGTGCGGCCTGGAAACCGCTGTTCGACAAGTACGAAGTGGACCTCGTGCTCACGGGTCACGATCACACCTACGGCCGCGGCGAGAACCTCACCGAAGGCGGGCCGCGGCGCGACGATGCGGGCACCGTGTACGTGGTGTCGGTGAGCGGCCCGAAGATGTTCGAGGTGGGCAAGAATCGCTCCTGGGCAACGCGGACGGGCGCCAACCTGCAGCTCTATCAGGTCGTCCACGTCGCGCCGCAGTCGCTGCGCTTCGAGGCGCGGACCGTGAGCGGCCAGCTCTTCGACGCGTTCGAGATCACGAAGTCGCGCAACGGCCGGCGCCGCTTCATCGACCGCAAGCCCGAACTCTCGGGCACCTACTGAAAGTCCCCTGGCTGTGGCCTGCAGCCTGCAGCCTGCAGGCCGTAGGCCGTAGGCTAGTAGGCCGTAGGCTAGTAGGCCGTAGGCTAGTAGGCCGTCGGCCCTGGGAGGTTTCATTGCTCATGCTTCGTCTTGAACTTCCAGGCGCCGCTTCGTTGCGCGCGGGTGTCCTGCTGGCCTGCGCCTGCGTCGCGCCTGCCTGCACCGTGGCATCCCAGGAACTGCAGCCACTCACGCCGGACGCTCTCGCGCGCACCTGGGAGGCCGAGCGCCTGCCGCTGCCGGCACCGCCGCTGGTCACGCACGCCATCGTCGAAGCGCGGGTGGCGCGGCTGGTACGCGAGAGCGGCGGGCTCGTCACGAGCGAGGTGCTTGGGACGTCGGTCGAAGGCCGCGCGATTCACCACCTCACCATCGGTCGGGGCGCAAAGCCCGTCCTTCTCTGGTCCCAGATGCACGGCGACGAGCCGACGGCCACGTCCGCCCTGTTCGATCTGTGCCAGTGGCTCGTCAGGCACCGACAGGAACCGATCGTCGCGCGCCTGCTGGACAGCCTGACCCTGCACATCGTGCCAATGCTCAACCCCGATGGCGCCGAGCGTTTCCAGCGACGCAACGCGCAGTTCATCGACATCAACCGCGACGCGTTGCATCTCCAGACGCCCGAGGGGCGGCTGCTCAAGGGCCTGCGCGACCGGGTCGAGCCGGTCATCGGCTTCAACCTTCACAACCAGAACTGGCGCACCTCGGTCGGGACGCCGCCGCAACCCGCCGCCGTGTCGCTGCTCGCAGTGGCGTACGACGAAGCGCGCTCCGAGGATCCGCGTCGTCAGCTCACCAAGCGAACATGCAGCGTGATCGTCGAGGCGCTGCGCCCGTTGGCCTCCGGTCGCATCGGTCGCTACGACGACGAATTCGAGGTGCGGGCGTTTGGCGACAACATCACGAAGTGGGGCACAGGGGTCGTGCTCATCGAGACCGGTCCCTGGCCTGGGCCCGAGCCGGATCGCACGCTCGTACAACTCAATTTCGTCGCGCTCGTGACCGCGCTCGACGCCATCGCCAGCGCCCGGGTGTCAAACGTCGATCCCTCGCTGTACGAGAGGTTGCCGGAGAACCAGTCCGACCTGTTCCACACCCTCGTGATGGGCGGCACGGTCATTCCCGGCACTGGTGTAACTCCGTTCCGTGCCGATGTGGGGATAGTCGGGACGCGAGTCGTGCGGCAGGGGCCGGGCGGTCGAGTCCTGCAGTGGCAGGGCAGCATCCAGGACGTCGGCGACCTGCGCGTGTACGGTGCGCTCGAGACAGTGGACGCAAGCGGCCTCTTCGTCAGCCCGGCGTACACCGCCGCCGCCGTCGGCGACGAAGTGTCGTTGCCGCCAGGGAACGCGACCGCGTCCACACCCAGGGTCGTCCCAGGCGGACCGGCGCGGCTCTGGCTCCTTCGTGGCGGGTCCGTGCCCGACAGGTATAGGCTGGAGCGCATCGTCGACCTGCCCTGACAGTCGTTCGCCGGCATCACGCATGTCCAAACCCCAGGTCACCACACCGATGGCCGCACTCGCGGCGACTGCCGACCAGACGGCGAGGCGCGAGCAGGCCACCGTGAGCGCCTGGGGCGAGTTGATGCAGGCGGCTCGCGTGACGGCGGCAGAGCAGGACCTGGACCTTCGCTACGTGGCCGTACTCGACCAGCCCGGCATGCCTGACGTGTCGCACGTCATCGGGCAACTCGAGACCGAGGTCTACAGCGGCGACGTTGCCGAGCGGCTCGTGGCCATCAAGCGCGCGGCGATCGAACGCGGGCGCCCGCACCAGGGCCGCGTCGAACTCGAGCACGACGGCCGTTCGTGTTCCTTCGAGGTGACGGCGACACCACGGCGCAACGAACGCGGCGAGGTCGTGGGCGTCCTCTCGATGGCCGTGGATCTCAGCGATGCGCTGCGCGCGCACGAGCAGCATCGCACCAGCCAGGGCCGGCTGGCCGGCATCCTCGACTCGGCGATGGACGCCATCGTCAGCACCGGCCCGGATCATCGCGTGCTGTTCTTCAACCCCGCGGCCGAGCGGATGTTCGGTGTGCCTGCGGCGCAGGCGATCGGCAGCGACGTGACCCGCTTCGTGCCGCCGGCTGCGGGCGACGAGCACTCCGCGCTGATTCGCCACCTTGACGGACTCACCACCGGGGACCGCCGCATCACGGTCAGCGATCTTTGCGCGGTGCGTGCATCCGGCGAGGCGTTTCCGATCGAGGCGTCCATCGCGCACACCGGTGCGGCCGACGACCAGCTGTTCACGATCATCATCCGGGACCGCACCGAGCGGGATCAGCTGCAGGCGCACCTCCTGCAGTCGCAGAAGCTCGAAGGCATCGGCCGTCTTGCCGGTGGGGTCGCCCACGACTTCAACAACCTGCTCACCGTGATCCTGGGCTACTGCGAGCTGCTGCGCATGCGCCAGCGCGGCGGCACCGAGCTCGAAGAGATCAACAACGCGGCCCGACGCGCGAGCCAGCTCACGCGACAGCTCCTCGCCTTCAGTCGGCGGCAGGTGCTGCACGTCGAGACCCTCGATCTCAATACCCTGATCAGGGGCCTGCACCGGATGCTGCGCCGGATCGTCGGCGAGGACGTGGGGCTCACGACCCACCTGGCCGAAGAGCAGCTCTGGGTCGTCGCCGATTTCGGTCAACTGGAGCAGGTGTTGCTCAACCTGGTAGGCAACGCGCGAGACGCCATGCCTGCGGGCGGTTCGCTTCGCATCGCGACACGCATCATCGACAGGCCGGTCCACGCCGAGTCGTCCGGTCGTCCCTCGGTGGAGCTGATGATCCAGGACAATGGCGTCGGGATGGCCGAGGAGGTGCGCAGTCGCATCTTCGAGCCGTTCTTCACGACCAAGGGTGATGCCGGCACAGGTCTTGGCCTCGCGACGGTGTACGGGATCGTCACGCAGACCGGCGGCGAAATCGAATGTGACAGCGCGCCTGGCGCCGGGACGACTTTCCGCGTATTCCTGCCGCTCGCACAGGCGCAACGCGAACCGTCGGCGGGTGCGTCCGTGTCGCGTCACCCGGCGCACGGCCACGAGACCGTGCTGCTCGTCGAGGACGAGCCGATCGTGCGTGAACTCGCTGCCCGTGCACTGCGGCAGTACGGCTACAAGGTGCTCGAGGCGCAGGATGCCGAGAGCGCCCTCCGGTTCATGGATCTCCCGAACCTGGGCATCGTCGTCTCCGACGTCGTGATGCCGGGGCGCACCGGCGACGATCTGTCGGCGGAGTTCGCGCGCCGGCGGCCCGGCCTGCCGGTGCTCCTGATGACCGGCTACTCCGAGGCCATGCTGCAGCGGCCCGTGGACCCGGCCCACCTGCTTCGCAAGCCGTTCACGCCGACGGAACTCATCGCGAAAATCCGCGCCCTGCTGGACCGGTCGCCCACGGCCGGCGCCTGATCGGCAAGTCGGCGGCCCGCCTACCCTGCCGTTCGCGGCGCGGAAGGGGGTCCCCGTATACTTCTCCATCGTGCCTACGCCCGACGTGCTCTGGGATGTGGTTGGCCTCGGGGCCAACGCCGTCGACTTCGTCTACCGGCTGCCCGCCGTTCCCCAGGCGACCGGCAATTTCTCCAAGATGCGGATCAGTCGCGAGACGATCAGCTGCGGTGGCCAGATGACCACCGCGCTGGTGGCGTGTGCGCGATTCGGCCTGCGCGCCAAGTACATCGGCGCCACCGGCACCGACGACAACGGCCGTCGCATCCGTCGCGAACTCGCGCACCACAGCGTCGATTGCACTGACGCCATCATCAAGGACGCCCGCAACCAGTACGCGGTGATCATGGTCGACGAGGTCACGGGCGAACGTATCGTGCTGTGGGACCGCGACGAGAAGCTGCATCTCAGGCCGCACGAGATCCCCGCGCGCGCCATCGTCTCCGCGCGGCTGCTGCACGTGGACGACGTCGACCAGGAAGCGGCGATCGTCGCTGGCGAGATCGCGAAGACCGCCGGGCTCGTGGTGACCAGTGACATCGATCGACTCACGCCGCGGACGGTCGATCTGGTGAGGGCGGTGACGGTGCCGATCTTCGCCGAGCACGTACCGACCGGGCTCACGGGCACGAAGGACCTCGCCTCGGCCCTGCGCCAGTTGCGGGAGATGCATCCGGGGCTGCTCTGCGCCACCATCGGCGCCGAAGGCGCCATCGCGCTCGATGGCGATCGCCTGGTGCACTCGCCCGGCTTCAAGGTGCAGGCCGTGGACACGACCGGCGCCGGCGACGTGTTCCGGGCTGGCTTCATCTACGGCACGTTGCAGGGTTGGTCCACCGACCAGGTGCTGCGATTCGCCAACGCGGCGGCGGGCCTGAGCTGCACCCGTCCAGGTGCGATCGGCGGTGTCCCAGCGCTCGAAGAGATCGAGGCGTTGCTCGAGGCGGCCCCCGCGTGAAGGTAGGGACCGCTCTCCGAGCGGTCCACCACCACCGCCAGGCGTTCCTCGAACGGCCCACTTTGCGGAGATGGACGCCTCGGAGAGGCGTCCCTACCTAGAGAGCTGATCACGTAACGCGGCCCGTGGACATGGGGGATCGACTCGGGGATCGGGAACGGCCCACTTTGCGGAGATGGACGCCTCGGAGAGGCGTCCCTACCTAGGCGACGCGCGCCGGCACCCCGAGTTGCTCGGCAACGCGCCGCGCCGCCGCGGCACCGGCGTGCAGTGCCCCCTCCATGTATCCGGGGAAGGCGCATGCACAGTGCTCGCCCGCGAACTGCAGGCGGCCGATGCCGTCCCAGAGCGTCGCGCCGACCCGCATGATCTGGCCCGGCGCCGGGAAGGAGTACGAACCCTTGACCCAGGTGTCGGACGGCCAGTCCATGAACCGCGTCTGGACGATCGACGAGGGCAGCGCCTTGTAAACGGGCGACAGCACCTGCATGTAGCGGCGCATTCGCTCCTCCGGTGTCCACGACCTGACCTCCTCCGCCCCAGGCCCGCCGGAAAAGGCATTCAGGCACATCCCCGGACCGTGCTGGTTCTCGGTCTGGTGCCATGTCATCTGGACCGGCCCACTCGAAAGGAAGTTCGGCGATAGTCTGGCGCGGCTCCAGAACTCACTCTTCACCCGCATCAGGAACTTGACGTTCGCGCCGACCTGCGGCTGGATGTGCGCTGGCAACACCGGGTCGAAGGCGATGCGATTCCACGTGTTCGGTGGCACGGCGATCACCACCTGGTCGCATTCGAGCGTACGGCCGTCCGCCAGCCGCACGCGCACTCCCGACGATGACGTCGCCACGTGCGTGGCGGGCGTCTTCAAAGTGATCCGGTCGCGGCCGACGCTGTCAGCCAGCCGTTCGGCCAGCTGCTGGTTGCCTTGTTTGCAGCGGTACAGCTCGGAGTCGGTCCAGAAGGCTTCGACGCCGCCACCCTTCACCATCGCGAGGTGACCGAGGTAGCTCTGCCACTCCGTCCGCACGCCGTTGTCTGCGGTGAGCATCGCGTCGATGGCGCCACGGCACGTCTCCGAGCACGAGAGGCCACGCACCCAGTCGCCCACCGTCTTGAGGTCGAGGGCGCTGGCGTCGTCTGCGAGCCACGGCCGATCGGCGTCGACCAGCTTTCTCGCGTCCTCGTTCATCGTCGCGAACGCGGCCTCCATCTCGACAAACAGAGCGTGGGCGTCGCTCGCCGTGAGACGACGTCCGTCGAGGACGACCGGATCGGAGAGACCCTCGTCGTCGGTCATCGGGTTCATCTCGAGCCCGAAGCGCTTCGCATAGGCCTGCCACAGTACGTGGTTAGAGCCAATCAACTCGGCGCCACCTTCGACGACCTTGCCCGGCACGAAGTCCCTGAAGGACAGGACGCGGCCGCCGACACGGTTGCGCGCCTCGATGACCTGGACATCGAGGCCTGCGCTCGCGAGTTCGTAGGCCGCCGTCAGGCCTGAGAATCCCGCGCCGACGACGATGACGCGGCCGCGTCCGGCGGCGCCCTGCGCGTGGCTTCGGCTGCTGAGGAGCAACCCGGCGCCCGCGGAGAGCGACGTCAGCAGCATCTGGCGACGGGTCAATCCGTCCCGCCGATCGGGGGAATAGCGGTCGTGCAGGCGCGCGTAGAGGGAACGCATCGATCTGGAACAACGTCGTCGGCACCGGGCTCGAACAGGCGAATGCCGCGATAATGCCTCTGCGATGTCCGACGCGACGTTTGCGGTGGTGGGCGCGGGAGCGGTCGGTGGGTACTACGCGGCGCGGCTGGCGCACGCGGGGTTCGACGTGGCGCTGTTGGCGCGCGGCGCTCACCTCGAGGCGATCCGGTCACGCGGGCTCTGGGTGTGGAGTCCGCTTGGAGACCTCGTGGTTCACCCTCGCGTCTCGGCCGACGCCGCCGGGATCGGACCGGCCGACGTGGTGCTGTACGCGGTCAAGACCTACGACAACGCCACGGCGCTGCCGTTGCTCGGACCGTTGCTGGGGCCGGACACGCTCGTGGTCACGCTGCAGAACGGGGTGTCGAGCGCGGCGGACGTCGGCACCGTCGTCGGCGTGGACCGGGTACTCGCCGGACCCACCTATATCGCCACGGCCCTGAAGGCTCCAGGCCTGATCCAGCAGACGGGCACGCATCGACGCATCGTGTTCGGCGAGATCCCCGACACGGTAGGGCCGGCTCTCCGAGCCCGGCCTTCTGCGGAGCCTTCCCCACGAGTTCTGGCCTTGGCCGAGTTACTTCGGCGCGCCGACATCCAGGCCGAACCGGTGGCCGACGCGCGTGTCCCCCTGTGGGAGAAGTTCGTCTATCTCGCGCCGTTTGCCGCCGTTACCGGCGCCGCACGGCAGCCCGCCGGCGTGGTGTGGTCGACGCCGGCATTGCGCGCGACGCTCGACGCTGCCTTCGCCGAGACCGAGGCGGTTGCGCGCGCCGAGGGGATTGCCGTCGCCCCTGACGTGCTCGATCGTGTCCGTGGCTACATGGACGCACTGCCCGCCGGCACGCGATCTTCGCTGCTCATCGATCTTCAAGCCGGCAAGCGGATCGAACTCGACGCACTGGCCGGCGACGTCGTGCGTCGCGGTGCCGCCCTGGGCGTGCCAACGCCCGTGATGGCGACGCTGGCGTCCACGCTCACTCCGTACATCGGAGGTAGTTCCCGGTGAGCCGCTGGTGACACTGCTCGGCATCGTCGGCGTGATGGCGCTGGGCGCGCTCGGCGGCATGGTCGGCGCGCTGCTCGGCCTGGGCGGCGGCGTATTCCTGGTGCCGGCGCTGACCCTCGTGTACGGCTTGCCGTTCCGCCAGGCCGCTGGCATCGGCCTGATGACGGTGATTGCGACGTCCAGCGTCGTGTCGGCGCAGAAGCTGGGCGATGGCACGGTCAACTTCCGCCTCGGGATCGTCCTCGAGATCGCGACCACGATCGGTGGCCTGGCCGGCGGCCTGACGGCGCAGGCGCTGCCGCAGCGTACGCTGCGGCTGCTCTTCGGCGCCGTCGCGTTGTTCATCGCCGGCGTGATGTTCCGCGAGATTTATCGGCGGACGACGGACCAGGAGAGCACGGACGGCACGGGCTGGCTGGGTGGGCAGTGGTATTGCGACGAACAGAAACGGCTGCGCGCCTACCGCGTGCGGCGACTGCCGCTGGCCCTGTTTGTGTCGTTCCTCGCCGGTAACGTCTCGGGCCTGCTCGGCATCGGTGGCGGCATCCTCAAGGTGCCGGCACTGACGACGTGGTGCGGTGTGCCGCTGCGCGTCTCGGCCACGACGAGCGCGATGATGATCGGGGTGACGGCAGCGGCTTCCGCGCCGTTGTACTACGCGGCGGGCGAGATCCCGCCGATGTATGCGGCAGCCTCGGTGCTCGGCGTCATGGTGGGCACGCGCGGCGGCTTCTGGATCGCGGAGCGTGCGAAGGCGCGCGGGCTGAAGGTGCTGCTTGGCCTCGTGCTGGTGTTTGTGGCCGTCATGATGCTGGTGCGCGCATGACCACGTTCGAGACAGTCCTCGCACGTACGCTTCGCACCGGTGTGATGGTCAGCACCGGCCTGCTTGCGGCCGGCCTGTGTCTTGCTCTTGCCCGGCCAGGGCCCGCGGCCGACCTGCTGCTGCAGACCGGCCTGATCGTGCTGATGGGGACGCCAATGGCGCGGGTGCTGATCTCCTGCGCCGAATACGTGCGCGAGCGCGACTGGTTCTTCGCGGTCAATGCCTTCGGCGTCCTGGTCGTCCTCGCCGTGACCATCTGGCACGCGTGGCGCGGCTGACCGCGCACCTCTTTCACTCCCCACCCAGCAGCCGTTCGCGGACGACGGGCGACAGTCGCGGAAAGTCCGCGGCCACGGTAGCCCTCGATTCCTGGCCGAGCGCGTAGAGCGTGGCGGCGGCCGCCTGCAATTCGCCCTGCGCCCGCTCATCGTCAGCGGTGCGCATCAGCCTGGCCGTTAGCCGCACGACGCGCCGCCGCAGCGGATGTGTCGCCGCAACCTTCGGGACCGGGAGGCTCGCGATCAGGCTCGTGGTCACATGGCCGCCCAGATACCGGCGTACGAACCAATCCGCCACCAGGCTGTTCAACATGCCGCACAGGTACAGCTGCGTAGGTAGTCCCAGCCGGGTGCGCAGGCAGAACAGCGTGTGCGTGCTGACGCAGGCAGGTGGCAGCAACGCCGCGATCAGCGAGCGCATGTTCGTCGCCGACGACACGTCACGGTAGGCGAGTCGCCACTGCCGCCACCGCTGGTCGGGGAGTGCGCGGGCCGCGTCCACGACGGAGACCCACGAGGCCGTATCCGGCGGGCATACCGAGAACGCCTGCAGGTGCTTGCCGTCGACGACCGCGAGGCCGCCATCGGGGATCGGACCGCTGCGCAACAGCGCCCTGTCTTCGGTGGCGTTCAGCTCGCGGCCGAACCGCAGGTGCCAATGCGCGCCACCGAGCCGCGGAAACGACAGCAACTGCCCGAGCAGACGCACCTGGTCGCCGTCGCGGACCCATGGCACCGCCTCCAGATCGCCGCTCGCCTGGCGCAGGAGCGTGCGCGGCAGCAGCCGCGGCGCCTCCGTTGCCCGCTGTGTGCGGACTGCCGTCGTCGCCAGCACGCCATCGTCCACGAGCATGGCCTCGGTCGGGCCGCCGCTGGTACCCGTCATGGCGACAATGCGGACGGAGCGGTGGATGGGGAAGATGGCGTCCCGGTTGTCGAAGATCGAGAGCTGATCGACCGAGACACGGTCGAGGACGAGCCGACGGAGTGCCGCCGCGCCGTGGTCGACCAGCATCCCGCCAGGCAGCAGACAGCCGAGCCGTCCGGCTGGTCTCACGAGTTGGAGCATTCGCTCGAGAAACAACTGGTAGCTGTTCACGTGGCCGCCGACTTCGCGGTACAGCCCGCTCCTGCGAACGAATCGCAGCAGTGGTGCGAGGTCGTTTCTCGCCGCGGTGCGGTCGGCTCCGCTGCCGAGATCGCCACGCAGCATCTCCCATGGAGGGTTCGCGATCACCGCGTCGAAGCCATGGCGGCCGTTCTCGAACATCTCCGGGAACTCGAGACTCCAGTGCAGACAGTGCTGCGCATCGGCCGATGCCAGCCAGCAATCGGTGAATTGGTAGACCTGTGCAGCGCCGGCGCCCGGGCTCGCGCCACCCACCCTGAGAGCCTCGTCCACGGCCCGCCACAGTCCGCTCGTGGGCGGATCGACCTCCATTGCCGCGCCACACCAGGCATCGGCGCGGGCCCGCCACGCGGCGAGCACCTTCCGCGATCGCAGGCTCGCAAGGGCGCGCGACTTGTCGCCGGCCGCAGCGGCGGACTCGGTCGGTCGCGCCACGAGCGCTTCCATCATCGGACCGATCTCGGCGGCCTCGTGATGCCACTGCTCCAGGTCGAACAGCGTCAACTGGGCATCCGCGCGGCGCCGTGGCCATCGGTCGCGTCCGGGCAGACGCGACAGAATCGTGGACGGCGAGGTACCCACCAGGCTGTTGCCGACGCGCAGATGTGCATCCAGCCACGTGAGCGGGCGATCGGGAGCCATCGAGAGCAACCAGATCGAGAGCCGTGCCACGTCCACCGCCCTGGCGTTGACGTCGACGCCGTAGAGGCATTGCTCGGCTATGCAGCGTGGCAGCGACTCGCGCTCGTGCCTCGGTACGTCGAGCGGGCCGCCGAGTCCCTCGCGAATCCAGGCCGCCTCCACGGCGGCGACCAGGTAGCGCAAGGCACTCGCGAGCAGCGCGCCGCTTCCCATCGCTGGATCGAGGATGCGCAGGCCGAGGATCTCGCGTGACGAGGCGCCGCGGACGAGAGGATCGAGCGTCCGCTCCACCAGCATGTCGGCAAGGACGCGCGGCGTGTAGAACGCACCTGTGCGCTTGCGCAACAGCGCCGGCGATCCGTCCGCGACTGGCGGCGACATCAAGCGCTCGTACAGCGAGCCGAGGTGCTCGACGCCGAGTTCGCCGAAGTCGATCGGGGTTCCGCTTCGCGGGCCGCTCCCGTGCGTGAGCTGTGCCAGCATCGTTCCGAGTTCCGCGTCGGCGATGCGCCCCGAGCGCCGGGCCTTGAGGGTGCCCGAGAACAATGGGCCGCCCAGCGCACGCACCGTCAGTCCCCCGAGTTCCGCGCCGTCCCGGCCCAGCCGGCCGATGGCCGCGAGGCCCTCGTGCACGCCGACGGCACTGACCCGAGTCGGCGCGCTCTCGCGCGCGAGCGACGACACGGCGTAGCTCCGGCGATAGGCCGGATGCCACATGGGCAACAGCGAGCGGGATTCGGCAAACAGCAGGAAGAGCCACTGGAAGACGAGCATCACGTGCGCGTCGTGATCGCCGTCCGCTCGTCGAGCCAGCCCGGCGAGCGCCGAGGACACCCCGTCGCGCAGCGCCGCCGCCGCCCCCGCACCTTCGCTGGCGCTCGAGGTCACGAGTCGCTCGAGCCACGGCATGTCCGGTGTCCGGGCACTGCGCGTACTCCGGACCAGCTGGCCCAGCAGCCAGAGCACCTGCCAGACGCGGGCGTCGATCGACGCGTGTGCCAGGTCGATCGCCATGTGCTCGCGCGCATAGGGCCGCGTGGCGTCGTACCACCGCCAGGACTGCCCATTGCAGGCAGCGACCCAGCGCGTATCGCGCGCAGCCCCGAGTCGCGTCGCTGCGCGCTGTAGTCCCTCGTGCGCCATGCCCCAGGGCATGGCCACGAGCAGCTGACGCACCGGGCCGAGCGCGGCCTCGCCCACGCGCATGTGGATGCCACCCACTGGCACGGCGGCGTCGCGTCGGGGCGACCATCCGAGCGCCTCCGCGCACGGTCGCACGAGGTGCTCCCACACGGCAGCCGCGCCGCTCGCGGGGCCGAGGGTCTCGCTCGCGCCTCGCCACGTGCAGATGCATCGTCGCATCGCCCGAGCGGCCGCTTCCTCCGACGCACCATGGAGCAGTGCCGTTGCGAGGTGGCGCTCGACTACTCGCGACCACACGCGGCCACCCGTCACCCATGCCGCACTCATCGCACACCGGCAGCGGGTCCGATCATCGTCTCGCCCTCCAGCGTGGCCCACAGGTCCGGCTGGCGCCTGGTGGGTCGAATTTCATGGCCATGGGGCGCATCGGCAAACAGGTCCGGCATCGCGTTCATCGACTCGTCCATTTCGATCGCGCGTGCGGCGTCGGCCTCCCAGCGGGTGAGGCGACGTACCAGCCATACGGCCCGTGTCACCCTGCCTCGCATTGCTCCCTGCCGCGCCGCCGACGTCAGGTCCGGAGGTCCGGAGGAGTCACCTGCTACGAGCACTGGCACCCGTGAGGCGGACAGCTCTGGCCCGCCGGCGATGCGCCAGGTGGCCGTCCACACCGCTGTCGTCCCGATCGGCAGCTCGAGCCGCGACACGAGTCGTCGCCAACGACGTGGAGGTAGCGCGCACGCGCGAATCGCGGGCACGTCGCGGTCGCGTTCAGGCGCGGCGCCGGCGGCTGGCCGCTCCTGCGCGACGTCGAGCGCCAACCTGCGCGCCGCCACGGCGGTGCGTCTGCAAGTGGTCGCCCCTGCGCCTGCGATCCACTGCTTGTCGCGCTGCGTCCGCGCCTGCAGGCGCTCCATGGCCTCGCGGTCCTCACGTGTCAGGCTGGAGATGATGACCGCGTGGACGCGGCGGGACTGGCCATAGCGATCCAGCCGGCCCGTGCGCTGCTCGAAGATGCGGCTCGACGAGGGGACCTCGGCATGGACCACGAGACGGCACCGCGCGTGGAGGTTAAGGCCCTCGGCGGCCGTGTCGGTGGCCAGCAGCACCGCAGCATCACCCACGGTGAACGACCGGATCGCATGAGCGCGCAGGGCGTCCGGCTGTTCGCCGTGCACCATCACCACGCCTTCGGCCGGCAGCAGGGCGCGGAGCGCCCGCAGCGTGTCGAGGAACGCCGTGAAGACCACCACTGGCTCGCGACATCGCCGCACCAGGCGCCGTACGCATCCGAGTTTCCGGCCAGCGGGCGGCACCTGCCGGGCGAGCTCGAGCAACCTCTCCAGTTCCGTTCGCTCGGCAGTCGCGTCTGACCACGCCACGACGCGCATGACCTCATCGTCTCGTTCGTCCTGGCTCGTGAATGGGTCGGGTTCGAACAGCGAGGGAAGCACAGACGGAGTGCCAGTCGTCGCCGACTCCCCAAGCACCTCGAGCCGGCGTTCGAGCGAGCGCCGCAGGGCCGCCGGGCAGGATGAGGCCCGGCGTCGGAGCACCAGGGCGGGCAGGAGCCCGCGAGCGCCGGACTCGACGCGTGCCCGCTCGACGAACCGATCCAGGCGCGCGCAGAGCGCCGCATGATCGGCGTCGAGGCCAGCGCGCAGCGCGAGCGAACGGCGGTGTGGTCGCGACAAGAGCGACGCGTCTCGCCTCACCACTGGCATCGGCGCCTCTCCGGCCCGTGCGCCCAGCCGGCGCAAGCCGTCGGCCGCGCCGCCGGCGGAGGGCGTGGCAGTCAGCAGCAGCATACGCACGCTCGCGCCGGCCACGCGCGACACGGCCTCGAGCCTGGCGGTTCCCGGCGCGGCGGCGTGCGCCTCGTCGACGACCAGGAGTGTCCATCGCGTACGTACGAGCAGGGCGACGACGTCGGGTTGACGAAGCAGGTCGATGGACATCAGCCAGCAGGTGCCGGCCCGGGCTGCATCAACCATGGCGCGGGGGTATTCGGCTTCACGGCGCAGCGCCGCGGCATCGAGCACCGCTGGCGTGAGGCATGCCCGGGTACGCAACTCGGTGGCCCATTGCGCCACGAGGGTCGCTGGCGTGATCACCAGAGTGGTGGCGTCGGGCTCGCGCGCGTGGATCTCGTGCAGCAACACACCGGCTTGAATCGTCTTGCCCATGCCGACGGCGTCGGCGAGCAGCACGCGTCGATGGTGCCCGGACAGGACCATCATCGCCGGCACGAGCTGCCACGCCAGTGCGGCAACCGGCAGCGTCGTCGCCGTGGCCGGCCACCAGACCGGCGCATGCGAGCGCACGTGCGCGACGGCATCACGGATCCACGTTTGCCGCGACACCGCGCGCCTGCCCATGCGCATTGCCGATACTTCGTCCGGTGGCGATGCGATCAGGCGGGGAACTTCCGCTTTTCTGACGAGACGCCACAGGGTCGTGCCGCCGGCACTGCGCTTGTCGAGCACGCGCCACGTGCGAGCCCGACACCAGACTCGCGCGGAGGTGCCATCGGCCGGCGCGGCTGCGTCGCTTGGCCTGACTTCGGTGTGCAGCATCTGCCATCTCCCCTGCGCCAGCCGTTGGCGACTTCTGCGATCAGATCGAGCGGAACGCGCGAGATCCTGCGGGAAATCAGCGCAGGCGATCCAAGGTGCCGGAGAGCAGAGCAAGAGGAATGCCGCGACATCAAGACGCCACTTCGCTCGTTGATGTCACGCGCAGTTGCGCGCGCAGCTCGTGCGATGTGCGTCAGGTACCAGGTGACGCCTGACGCCTGACGCGTGATGCTGGTGCTTGATGCCGGGAGTGCGTAGCGCCTACTTCGCAGGCGAAGTTCTCCAGGCGCCAGACCTCGAAGGTCGTATCGCCGGCCGTCAGCGAGGAGGCGCGACGCAGGAGTGTCCGGAAGCACTGACCGCAGCCCCATCGAAAGAGCCGGCACCATACCGGCCCTGCGTCATGGTTGTGTCATGGGTCGGGGAGTCGGGAGTCGGGAGTGAAGCGAGAAACTGGCAACCGGACAGACTCGCACCCGGGTCGCGGGTGTTGAGGACCGGTACCGTCCTGACGCTCAGCGCTTTCAGCTACTGAACTACTCGATGAGCGTGACGATGGTGGCGCCCAGGTGGCTGCGTGGGTCGTCGTGGAAGGAGGCGACCAGGGAATGGGCGCTCAGTACCTGGTGTACGCGTGCGCGTTGCACGCCGATGCCACGGCCGTGCACGAGGCGCACCTCGCGCAGCCCGGCGGCGTGGGCTGCCTCGAGATAGGCATCGACCACATCGGGGATGTCGCGTGGCGCGAACGGGTGGAGATCGAACTCCGGCCCGATCGGCACGACGTGTGGATCTTCCATGGCACGGACAAGCAGAGCGCCGGTCGACCTGAAGGTCGACCGCTACAGTCGCCGGCGGAGCCGTCGAGCGCCGCGCGCGGTTCGCGGCTGATTGGAGAAACCGGGCACTGACGAGTGCCGAAGACCAATCGAGCGCTCCGCGCCACTTCGTAGGCGTCGACCTTCAGGTCGACGCACGAGTGCGCCGACTCCTTGCCGAACTCTAATCCTTCTGATACGTGGCGGTGACCGTCGTACGGATGCCGCCGCGTGGCGTGAAATCGCCGACCACGGTCATGCGCAGGGGCGCACAGGACGCGACGAGATCGTCGAGGATCTGGTTGGTCAGCGCCTCGTAGAACACACCTTTGTTGCGAAAGTCGAGCAGGTAGTACTTGAGCGACTTCAGCTCGATGCAGGTGGCGTCAGGCACGTAGGTGATGCGGATCTCGCCGAAGTCCGGCAGGCCCGTGACGGGGCACATCGAGGTGAACTCGGGGCACCGCGTCTCGATCTCGTAGGGCCGTCCCGGTCGTGGATTCGGGAACGTCTCGATGCCGGCACTGGCCATGGCTCGAGTGTACATCGGGCAGATTGACGTTTTTTGCCCAATTGACACGTGTTTCGCTTGTCGTTAGCATGTCCGCCATTGCGTTTCTTGCCTGAAATCGTGACACGCGCGCCACGAGATCGAGGCACGCTTCCAGAATTTGCGCGCGTGAAATTGGGGAGACAAGCGGATGGCCCAGGCCCAGAAGATGACCAAGTCGGCACTCTTTGCGTTCTTCGCTGACAAGTTCGAGGTGAAGCGCACCGAAGTGCGTGACTGGTTCGACGAACTCGCGGCGCTTGCAGAGAAGGAGATCAAGCGTTCGGGCGAGTTCACGCTCCCCGGCATGGTCAAGCTGTCGGTGCGCAAGAGCAAGGCCCGGATGGGTCGCAACCCGGCGACGGGCGAACCGATCAAGATCCCGGCCAAGACCCGTGTCAAGGCGACCGTGGTCAAGGCCATGAAGGACGCCGTCATGCCGCGCAAGTAGCACGGCCCGGTAGGAAGAAAGCCCCGCCGGACAGCGGTCCCGCGGGGCTTTTTCACATGCCGGCAATCCTGCTGAGCCGCGGGAACGCCAGCGTGAAACGGCTGCCTTCACCGACCGTGCTGGTCACGTTGATCGACCCGCCCAGCTGTTCCACGATTTTTCTCGAAATGGCGAGGCCGAGTCCCAGCCCGCGCCGTTTCGTCGTCACGAAGTCCTCGAACACCGCCTGAATCCGGTCGGCCGGGATCCCGCAGCCCGTGTCGCACACGTGCACTTGCACGCGATCATCGTTCCCGTCCACCTCGATCCACACGCGCCCCCCCGGCGGTGTGGCCTGCAGCGCGTTGAGCACCAGGTTGCGCAGCACCCGCCCGAGTGCGAACAGGTCTCCCTCGAGATAGAGCGTCCGCTCCGGGACCTCGCTCGCGGCCACGGTGACCCCCGCGACCGATGCCTGTGCCTGCATCCGCTCGACGACGTCAACCATGAGTTTGCCGGCGTCCACCGGGAATTTCTCGAGCGGGATTGGGCGCGCGAGGTTGCGCAGGTCTTCGAATGTCCGCTGAATCGTCGAGAATTCGCGCTTGACGAGCTTGGCAAACGTCGCGCGGTACTCCGCGTCGTCGTGCATCTGCAGCACCAGCTTGCAGTTGTTGTTGATGTTCTGGATGGGATGCGAGAGGTCGTGCACCAGGCCGGCGGCGATGCGGCCGAACATCGCCTGACGCTCCTGCCGGATCGCGGCCTGCTGCAGTTCCCCGAGCTTGTCGGCGGTGGCGTTGAATGCGTCACCAAGCAGCCGGAACTCATCGTCGCGCGTGATATGCACCCGTTGATCCAACCGTCCCTCGCCGATCGCCCGGATGCCTCCGAGCAGGTCCGAGATGGGCCGGAGCAGCGATCGCCCGAACGCGATGCCGATGGCGATGTTCGCGAGCAGCGCGAGGGTCACGAATCGTAGCAACTGCTGTTCCAGCCGTGTCGCGGGCGCGAACGCGTCCGCGGTGGGCTGCTCGACGATGACGCGCCAGCCGTAGCGTTCGAGCGGGGCCGTCGCGACGGCAAGCACCTCGACTCCATCGTAGGCGCGCGTGTAACTCGCACCGGCGACGGTGGTCGCCCTGGCCAGCGGGTGCGCGCCGATGCGTTCACGGCGTGCTATGCGCTTCTTTCCGTCGGGGCGGCCATCGGCGATGATGCGCCCCGTATCGTCCACCAGGAACGCGCGGCCGCTCATGCCGACCTTCACGTTGTCGACGACCTGCCACAGCTCCTCGAGCTGCAACTCGGCCACGAGGTAGGGCGCGAGCGGCTCGTCGAGCCGGAGTGTCAGCCGGGTGCGCGGCCATTGATCCCCATCGAGGTCCACCGGCAGGACCGTCAATGCGGCCTCGGTGAGATGCGCGAGCGGTGCCGGTGGCGCGGGCGTGAGGTCACTCGTGGCCAGGGGCACGCCCCGGGCATCGTAGAGCGTCAGGACCTTGATCTCGGGCGTGTTGGTCACCTGGTTGAGCAGGACCCGCTGCTGCTGCGCGTGCGTGAGCCCCGTGCCTTCGAGGTCCGACACCGCCGATTTCACGAGCTTTTCGGTGGATTTCAGGTACAGGGCGATCGTCTCGGCAGCGCGGGCGGCGATGGCCGCGTGGTTCTCCCGCACGGAATTCTGCGTCGTCGTGCGCAGCGTCCAGCCGGCGACGAGACCGAAGATCAGCAGTGGAACGAGCGCGGCGGTCGTCACGAGCAGGGCCATGCGTCGCGTGATCGGGATCACTGCCCCTTGCTCCTCACCGTCCAGCGCGCCAATGAGCCCAGCACGTCTCCCGACGAATCAGGGACTGTCACGCGGCGGCCGACGGCGCGGCTCGTCTCGCTCCAGAACAGGGAGACCGCCGGCGGGTCCTCGATGAGAGTCCGGTGCAGGGCATGAACGGCCTCGACGAAGGCCTCTCGCGTGGCGGCGGCACGGACCAGTTCGGCCGCGGGCGCGGCTGCCGTGTAGCCATGGTCGATCATCCGCGGGTGGCCGTGGTTTCCGAACGACGCGTACGGCATGCTCATGCCGTAGCCACTCACGACGGGTGAGACAAAGGCGTCGAAGTGGCCGCTGGCCAGCCGCGTGCCGAGTGCCTCGAGTGCGATCGGTTCCAGATCGATTGAGATGCCGATGTCGGCGTAGGCCTTCTGGAGCCGCCTGGCGATGCGCTGCATCATCGGGTCGTCCACCACGAGGCACGTGACTCGGAACCGGGGCTCGATCGCCCCAGTGGGCGTCCGTCGCTGCTGCAGTCCGCTCGCATCGAGCAACTGGCCGGCGCGCTGGCGGTCCACCGGGAACGCCTGCGCATCGTCCACATGTGGATGGGTCCAATGCTGGTGCCAGAGCATGTCGGCCGCGGGAATGCCGACGCCGCCGGCCACCTGCGCCACCAGCGCCTGTCGATCCACGGCGATGTTCATCGCCAGTCGCACGTCCCGTCGCCGGAGAATCGGATGACGGTGATTGAATCCAAGGGTGATGACATAGGGCTTGACGTTCGGGAAGATCTGCACGCCGTCCTCCACTGCCAGCAGACCGCGCGCCTCGCTCGGCACTTCGTAGAGGACGTCGACGTCCTCACGCAGCAAGGCGGCGACGGCAGCGCGGGGCGTCTCGTAGCGCCGAACCTGGATGGTGCCGATGCTCGGAGGGCCATGTCCCGACTGAGGGACAGCCACCAGCTCCGGTTCAGCGGGCGCGTCGTCCTTCGCCTGGTAGGCGCCAGCATCGACGGCTTGGGTCACCGAGAGGGACTCGAGCAACAGACTCGTCGGCTCGCGGAGGTGCACTCGCACCTCGCGTGGGCCCGCCTCCTCGACCGAGGTCACTGGCCACAACCCGGGAGTGCTGGGCCTGTCGACCGCCTCTCGAACCCGGGTCACGACATCGGCGGCGGTCACGATACGTCCGTCATGGAGCCGCACGCCATCACGAACGAACAGCGTCCATGTCCGCTGGTCGTCCGATCGGGTCCAGCGCTCGATCAATGCCGGCTGTTCGATCCCGGTCTGATCGACGCTGACCAGCCGGGTCTGGGTGAGAAGGAAGAGCAGCGGCGCGATGGGCACATCTGCGCTGGGCAGGGCCACGGTGATGCGGGCGGGCACGGCAGCCGCCGGCGCGTCCGCGCGTCCACATCCGGCCGTCGCGATGACGATACCGGGCAGGCACGCGAACACAAGCAGCACGGCACGACGCCGTGCGTCGCGACGTCCGGGAGAGCGGGCAGCGAGCGCGGTCACGCAGCGTACGGCGAGACCTCTCCGTGATGAGGGGCGCCGCCGACGCTGCTTGTATCACGAACCCGTGTGGCGCGACGTCGGTCGTGACGTCATGGGCTCGTCTCGTGTGTTACTTGGGCTCCGGCTGATCGCACGGGTAGTCGATGAGGAACGGGCAGAACGGCGGCTTGTCCTTGCTGACGCCGCGTTTGACGATGCGAATGGTCATGGTCGTCTCCAGGATGAATACATGCCGACTCGGCACCGGCGGTCAGGCCGGAACGCTTGCCGCAGCTGACGCGATCTCGCCCAGGGCCACCAGCATCCCCGGTCGATGGCAACTCGGCGCGTTGAGGTCGCCCTGCTCGTTGTGCGCGGCCACCGAGCAGCCGCCACCACACACGGGCACCAGCGCGCAGTCCCCACACGCCCGCCACGGCGCATGCGCCTCGAACCGATCACGCACCGCGTGATGCGCCGGGTCGAGCGCCGGGACGACGTGGCCAATCCGCTGGCCCGGCTCGCCGGTGAAGCCGGGGCACGGGTACAGCGACCCTTCCGGTCCCACCGTGTACGAGTGACGGCGGTGCAGTTCGCACGGGCCCATGTGTAGCCCGTCGAGCGTCGCGAAGCCGCTGGCCCTGGTTTCGGCCCGGAGCCAGGACATCCGCTCGTCGGCCAGCCCGCAGGTGTCGCACGGTGTTCCGCTGCCCGCGCCACTGCCGGCCGCGGTCATGCAGGTGCCACCGAGGGCGACCTGACGCGAGTCGACGGCCATCAACGGGATCACCCGTCCGCCGTCGGCCGTGCTCCGCACGACCGTGCCCGCGCCAGCCCTACCGGTATTCGGCCCGCGGATGATGGGCTTGAATGCAATCTTGGCGATGCGGTCGGCGAAGGGCTCGTTCCGCAGCAGTGCGAGCAGTTCCGGATAGCTGGCCGCACTCTCCACGTCGAAGTTGCCGCCGATGCTCAGGCGCACCTTGGGGGCGACGACGCGCATGTTGGCCAGGATGCGGTCGAAGGTGCCCTGGCCACCGCGCAACGGGCGCAGCCGATCGTGCGTCGCGCGGTCACCGTCCAGGGTGATCTTCACGCCCGTGAGACCGTACGGCAGCAACCGATCCACAACCGCCTCGGTGAGAAGCAAGCCGTTGGTGATGATGCTGATGTTCATCGCCACGCCGCGGCTCCGGCAGGCGTCCCACATGCGCTCGGCCAGCGCATACACGACGGGCAGGTTCAGGAGGGGCTCGCCGCCGAAGAACGTCAGGGTGAACCGTGGCGGCCCCAACGCGTCGAGCCGCTGTTCCATCCAGTCGCCGACCTGGGCGGCCTGTTCGAGAGACATCCTGGCGGCTGGCGTGGCATGCGCCTCGTGGTCCCCCTGGATGCAGTAATCACAGGCGAAGTTGCACTGCAGCGTGGTGAGTAGCGTGACGCGCAGGTGGCTCGCGTCGTCGCGGAGGTCGGTGAAGAACGTCTCGAGCGCGCGATCCTCGGCATCCCGGCTGTCGACGATGAACCCGAGCGCGGTCAGTTCGCTGACGGCCTCCCGGGCTGCGGGGTCCAGATGGGCAGCCTCGTCCCGGTCCACACGGCCGATCAACTGCACGACGTCGTCTGAGACGACGATCTGGGCGTCGGTCAGGGAATTGAACAGGAAGTGTTCGCCTGTGTCCGGGAGCGGGACGGATACCGTGAACCGCGACGCGCGCATGGCGGCGCCGTAGACTGCCAGAACGGTGCCAGAATTGACGGGTTTACGCCGGCTTCAGACGTAACGTTATAAGATGCAACGATTTAAACGGATCCAAGCACGAGTGGATGTCGCCCTGAAAGTGCGATTTCTGCAACCTCTACAGCTCTGAGGTGTCGGCAGGAACTGCTGGGGTGACGGCTGACCGGCACATCGAGGGGACCCGAAGACTCCGGCGGAGGCTCAGGCGTCCCGCAGCCGCCGGGTCACGTCGGTGAGGCGCAACCGCCCCATCCGGTGCTTCAGGGTGCTCAGCGGAAGGCGTAGTTGCCGCGCGGTGGCGGCGATGTTCCATTCGCCCTTCTCCAGGGCTTTCAGCAAGTAACTGCGCTCGAAGGCGGCGACGGCCTGGTCCAGGACACTCTCGCCCTGGTCGGCGGTCAGGGCCTCGAGCGCGGCCAGTTGCACCTCGAGCGGCAGGTCGGCCTCGGTGATCTCGGCCTTGTCGCAGACGGCGACCATCCGCTCGGCGAGGTTCTGCAGTTCCCGGATGTTGCCCGGCCAGGCATAGCGTTCCAGCACGGCGAACGCCGACGGCTCGATGCCGCGCACGACCTTCCGGAAGCGCAGCGCGTAGCGCCTGATGAACACGTCGAGCAGCTGCCCGAGGTCCTCCTTGCGATCGCGGAGCGCAGGCAACCGCGCCGGGATGACGTTGATCCTGTAGAACAGATCCTCCCGGAATCGCCCTTGCCGCACTGCCTCCGAGAGATCGGCGTTGGTCGCCACGACCAGCCGGAAATCCACCTGGATCGGGTGCCGGCCACCGACCCGCTCGATTTCGTCCTCCTGGATTGCTCGCAGGAGTTTCGCCTGCAACTCCAGGCGAAGGTCACCGATTTCGTCCAGGAACAAGGTGCCGCTGTTGGCGAGCTCGAACTTCCCGAGCTGCTGGCGGACGGCCCCAGTGAACGATCCACGCTCGTGCCCGAAAAGCGTGCTCTCGACCAGTTCGCTTGGCACCGCGGCCAGGTTCACCGCGATGAACGGCCCTTTCCGTCGATCCGACTCGGCGTGGATTCGTCGCGCGAGCATCTCCTTGCCGGTGCCGCTCTCCCCGGTGATGAGCACCGTGCTGTCGAGGCGTGCCACCTTCTGCACGAGGCTCACCACGGCTTTCATCGTTGCGCTCGTCCCGGTGACGAACTCCTCGTCCTGGGCCTGCACCTGCGCGGTCAGCGATTCAACGCGGTTGCGCAGGTCCTGCCGTTCGCTCGCGTTGCGCACCAGCGCCCGCAGCGCGTCGTAATCGAACTCCTTGGTGATGTAGTGGTAGGCGCCAAGTTTCATCGCCTGGACGGCCGTCTCGACATCGGTGATCGCCGAGATCATGATGACCTCGACCTCGTCGCGCTGCTCACGCACCTGCCGCAGCAGTTCGAGGCCGCCGATGCCGGGCAACCGGACGTCGAGCAACATCAGGTCGACCCGTGTCTGACGCAGGCGTGACAGGCCGTCCTCGGCAGACGAGACCGACAACACGCGATAGTCGCGCTTCAGAATCGCCATCAGCGTGTCTCGCATCCCCTCGTCGTCGTCGACGATGAGGATGGTCTTCAGGGCGGGTGCCATCGTGTTGGCTCATCTTATCCAACGCCAGCGCATCGGCGATGGAATTGCCGCGAGGCCGCCCCACGAAGCCTGTCGATCGGTAGGACGGCGGATGCACGGACCGGCAGGCGATCCATAATTGAGAGTTTTCACCGGGCGTCCTTCGGTTTATCCGAGTGGGGCATGCTGGGCGGGGCGCGGTCGACGCGTTCCCAGGGCCGGCGCAGGGGCGCGCCCGTCCTTCACTCGCAGAGGAGCAAGGGTTGGCAAGCGCATTCGATGTCGTGGTGATCGGCGCCGGAACTGGCGGCTACGTGGCGGCCATTCGTGCCGCACAACTCGGGCTGACGACAGCCGTGGTGGAGCGGGAGAACGTGCTCGGTGGCACGTGCCTGAACACGGGCTGCATTCCGACCAAGGCGCTGCTCGAGCATGCGCATGCCTTCAAGGTTGCGAAAGCCGCCAAGGACTGGGGCATCACGCTCGGCGAGGCTGCCGTCGGCTTGGACCTGAACGTGGTCCAGGACCGCAAGGACAAGATCGTCAAGGGCCTCACCGGCGGCATCGGGCTGCTGTTCAAGAAGAACAAGATCGAGTGGATCAAGGGATCCGCGCGCCTGCTCGGCAAGGGCACCATCGAGGTCACCGACGCTGCTGGCGCCACCAGCCAGATCACGGCCGGCAAGGAGATCATCGTCGCAACGGGATCGTCGCCGCGCAGCGTCCCGGGCATCTCGTTCGACTACCAGCGCATCATCACCAGCACAGAGGCGATGAACCTGCGGTCGGTCCCCAGGTCGATCATCGTCCTGGGCAGTGGCGCGGTCGGCGTCGAGTTCGCATCGATTTTCAACAGCTTCGGCACGACGGACGTGACGGTGATCGAATTGCTGCCGCGCATCGTCCCCAACGAGGATGCCGCCGTCTCGGAGTTGCTCGAGAAGAGTTTCCGCAAGAAGAAGATCCGCGTCCTGACGGGCACGAAGGTGACCGCAGCCGCCAACAAGGGCGACGTGGTGGAGATCACCGCGCAGTTGCCCGACGGCAAGACCGAGACGGTGTCGGCCGAGTACCTGCTCGTGGCGACCGGCCGCGGCCCGGTGACCGACGGCCTCGGCGCCGAGGAACTCGGCCTGGTGATGGAGCGTGGCTACATCAAGGTCGATGAGCTCCTGCGGACCAGTGTGCCGGGCATCTCCGCGGTCGGTGACGTGATCACCCTCGGCGACGGCGCGCACAAGCAGCTCGCTCACCTGTCGTCGGCTGAAGGCATCCTGGTGGCCGAGCGGATTGCCGGGCATGCGGTCCGGCCGATTACCTACGACCATGTGCCCGGTTGCACCTACTGCGACCCCGAGATCGGCAGCGTCGGCCTCACCGAGGCGCAGGCGAAGGAACGCGGCTACGACGTGCGGGTCGGCTCGTTCCCGTTCGGTGTCCTCGGCCGCGCCAAGATCGCGAACGAGACCGAGGGGTTCGTGAAGATTGTCGCCGAGACGAAGTACGATGAAATCCTCGGCGTGCACATGATCGGCCCGCGTGCCACCGAACTCGTGGCACAGGCCACACTCGCCCTGCGGCTCGAGTGCACCGTCGAGGAACTCATTCGCACCATCCAGGCACATCCGACGATGTCGGAGGCGGTGGGTGAGGCCGCGCACGCGACGCACGGAGCGCCCATTCACATGTAGGTAGCAGGTCTCAAGTCTCAGGTCTCAAGTTTCAAGTTTCAGGCGAGCCCTGAGCCCTGAGCCTGAGCCCTGAGCCCTGAGCCCTGAGACGTGAGCCGAGTGTCCCTATGCCCACAAACGTCGTGATGCCCCAGATGGGCGAATCGGTCGCGGAAGGTACCGTCGTCCGCTGGATCAAGAAGGTCGGCGACACGGTCGACCGGGACGAACCGATCTTCGAGATATCCACCGACAAGGTGGATGCCGAGATCCCGTCGCCGGCGGCGGGCGTGCTCCTGGAGATCAGGGTGCACGAAGGCGAGACGGTCGCCATCGACACGGTCGTGGCCGTGCTTGGGACAGGAGCTCAGGAGCTCAGGAACTCAGGAACTCAGGAGGGGGCGTCGCCGCAGCCGGATGGCACCGCGTCCAGTCCTTCCACGACGAGTCACGGGCACGACACCTCGGGTACCGACGTCGCGGGACAGCCCGCGGACGCTGCCGAGGGCCACGCTGCCGGGGCAGCCATGCCGGCGGCCAGCGAGTCGTCGGAGGAGGACACGACCGAGCAGCGTCGCCGGCAGAAGTCCTCGCCGTTGGTGCGCCGCATCGCCGAGCAACACCAGGTCAACATCTCGCAGGTGCATGGCTCGGGCATCAGCGGTCGCGTCACCAAGAGCGACATCCTGAAGTATCTCGACGATCGCCAGCACATGCCGTCCACGCCGGGTACGGCACGGGGCAGCGGCCTGCACATCCCCGCGTTCCAGGCCGGCGAGCCCGTCGACGTGCAGCCGATGTCGGTGATGCGCCGAAAGATCGCCGAGCACATGATGTACAGCCGGCGGACGTCGGCGCACGTGCACTCGGTGTTCGAGGTCGACTTCACGCGCGTCGCGGCCGCGCGGCAGGCCCGCAAGGCGGAGTTCGAGCGCGCCGGCACGAAGCTGACCTACCTCGCCTTCATCTCCAAGGCCGTGGCTGACGCCCTGCGGACGATGCCCGTCCTCAATGCCGCGATCGACGGCGATTCGGTCGTCTACAAGAAGGACGTCAACCTCGGCTTCGCGGTAGCCCTGGAGTGGGGTCTCGTCGTGCCCGTCGTGCACAAGGCCGACGAGAAGAGCCTGCTGGGCATCGCGAAGGGCATCGCCGACGTCGCCGCGCGCGCGCGCGCCAAGCAACTCAAGCCGGAGGACGTGCAGGGCGGCACGTTCACCGTCACCAACCCGGGTTCGTTTGGCACGCTGTTCGGCACGCCGATCATCAACCAGCCCCAAGTCGCGATTCTTGCCGTCGGCACCATCGAGAAGCGCGTGGTCGTCGTCGACGACATGATTGCGATGCGACAGCGCGGCTACCTGACGCTCGGATACGACCATCGCCTCGTCGATGGCGCCGTCGCCGACGAGTTCATGAGCAAGGTCAAGGCCGCGATCGAGTCCTGGGACTGATGAACAGCCTCGAGGTGACGCGCGCCGGTCTCGTGCCATACGAGGCCGCGCTCGCGCTACAGGCCGACCAGGTCACCGCGCGCAAGGCCGGCACCATCGGCGACAGCCTGCTCCTCTTGCAACATCCGCCGGTCATCACCCTCGGCGTGAAGGTACGCCAGTCTCGCGAGCACGTACTCGCGACCGACGACGTCCTGCGCGCCAGGGGCATAGCGCTGTACGAGGCCGGGCGTGGCGGCGACGTCACGTACCACGGTCCCGGTCAGCTCGTCGGCTATCCGATCCTCGACCTGAAGCCCGATCGGATGGACGCCCACCGGTACGTCCGCGACCTCGAGGAGGCCCTGATCGGTGTGTGCGCGGACTTCGGTCTTGCCGCGACGCGCAAGCCGGGCCTGACAGGGGTATGGGTGGGGGAGGAGAAGGTCGCCGCGATTGGCGTCCGGCTCTCGCGGTGGGTGACCAGTCACGGCTTCGCGCTGAACGTCGCTCCCGACTTGGATCCCTTCGGCCTGATCGTGCCGTGCGGTATCACCGACCGGGGCGTGACGTCGCTGGAACGCTTGCTCGGAACCGCACCCCCCATGGATGGCGTCGAGGATCGCGTCATCCACCACATGTGCCGGGTCTTCGATCGAAACCCCTGTTAAGACGCACGTCCGAGGTAAACGGATCCCGATGACCGTTAAAAAAGGCCACTAGACCTTCGTGAACTGGACCAGAGTATAGTTACCGCCTACGCTTTCACCTCGGAGCGACCCACCATGAGCCTAGACGTCGGGATTGTCACTCCCGTCTCCGGTGAGCTGTTGGACGGAGGCGAGATGAAGCGAGACAGCAACGCAGAGCGCACATTGGTCGAGCAGCTGCAGGCCGGCGTTCCCGGTGCCGTGGAAATGCTCGCGAGCACGTATGGCAGCAAGGTGTACCAACTGGCCTTCCGCTACATGAAGAACCGCGAGGACTCCGAGGAAGTGACCCAGGACGTCCTGATGAAGGTCGTCAAGAAGGTCGAGGCGTTCCGTGGTGACGCGGCTCTCTCGAGCTGGATTTATCGCATCACCTTCAACACGGCGATGTCGCGCCTGCGCAATGGCAAGTTCACGCGCCCGGCCGAAGTGTCCGAGCACGAGATGCAGGGACAGGACCAGGACGACGGCATCCGGCGCCTTCGTGGGGCGGCCGACTGGACGAGCCTGGCCGACGAGGCGTTCCTACGCACCCAGTTGCGTGGCCGCCTCGCCGATGCGATGAAGGACCTTCCCGAGATCTATCGCGCGCCGATCGTGCTGCGCGACATCCACGGGTTGTCCACCGAGGAAGCCAGTCTGGTGCTGAACGTGAAGAGCCAGACGCTGAAGTCGCGCCTGCACCGCGGCCGGCTGATCCTGCGCGAGCGCCTCGCCGACTTCGCCACCGGTCTCACGTTGCACAGCGTCGTCTGACGCTCAGCAGACACTCGTTCCTCCCGCTCCACCCAGGCCCGGTTTCCCCGCCTCGCCGCCCCCGGCGAGGATCGGCGGAACCGGGCCAATTCGTTGTTGGGCGGTCGAGCGCGTCGAGCAGGCTCGACACCCGTCCACGCTACTCGCCCGTGGTATCGCCCGCCTCCTCGAGTTCGGCGGTGCACTCCTTCACACCGAGTCCCTCGATCGAGACCACCACGAACCGCACGTGGTCGTACGTGACCTCGTCACCGATGATCGGCGGTCGTCCGAGCCGCGCCAGGATCAAGCCGCTGACGCTGTCCACCTCGTCGTGCTCCAGCGCAACGCCGAGTGCTTCGCCGGCTTCCTCGACGCGTGAGGTCCCGCTCACGCGCAGCACCCCGTCTGCCGTCCTGTAGATGCTGGTGTGATCGGCGGCGCCCTCGGCCACCTCGCCGATCACCTCATCGAACAGGTCCTCGTGCGTCAGCACCCCGGCGGTACCGCCGTGCTCGTCGATGACCACGGCCATCTGCGTTCGAGCGTCACGCAGCGTTTCGAGCACGACGTCGAGCGTCGCGGTATCCGGCACGGCCGGGATTGGCCGGACGATGTCGGTCGCGAGCACGCCGCCGCTCTCCTTCAGCAGGAGCAGGTCCTTCACGTTGACCATGCCGGTGAGGTGGTCGATGTCTCCCTCGTAGACCGGGTATCGCGTATACGGCCGCTTACGCACGGTGGCGGTCACGGTCTCGGCATCGGCGCCGAGCGGCAGTGCTGCCAGGCGCACCCGTGGCGTCATCACCTCCCGCGCCGTGAGGTCGCCGAACTCGAACAGTTCGCGCAGGATCTTGCCCGACTCCTCCCGCAGCATCCCTCCGGCCTCGCTCTCGGTGACGATGTGCGAGAGTTCCTCCGGTGAATACAGGTGTTCGTGCGATCGCTGCTGTCGTCGGACGCCGATGAGCCGCAGCAACGTGTTGCCGAGCGCGTTGAGCGCCAGCACGAGCGGAAAGCACACCGCCTGTATCACCAGCATCACCGGCGTGATCCACAGCACGGTCCGCTCGGCCCGCTGCAACGCGATCGACTTGGGAACCATCTCGCCGAAGACGATGTGCGCGTACGTCAGGATCGCGACGGCGACGATGCTGGCAAGCGTATGCGCGGCGATGTAGCGGCCGGCACCCAGTCCTTCCAGCCAGTGCACCAGTCGATCCGCGACCTGGTGCTCGCTGTACATGCCCAGGCCGAGACTCGCCAGCGTGATGCCGAGTTGCGCGGTTGCGATGAACCGATCCTGGCGCCGCGGATCCTCGAGCACGCCTTGCACGCGCCGCGCCAGCAGCTCGCCGGCCGCGACACGTTTGTCGATCGCGACACGCGGGGTGCCGACGATGGCGAACTCCGCCGCCACGAACAGCCCGTTCAGCAGCACCAGCACCGCCACGATGACGATCAGCGTCGTCATGTGCGCGACCTCGTGGCCCGCGGCGCCTTGATTCGCAGTGTCGACTTGGTGAATTCGTCAGGCGTCGGCCCGAGCAGCGACGACAGGATGTCGTCGAGCGTGACCATGCCCACGACCTGCCGCCGGTCGTCGAGGACGATGGCCTGATGCGCGCGGTGTCCACGGAGCTCGGCGATCAGCCGATCGCCTGTCATGGACTCGTCCACGACGAGGGCGGGCTGGATCACTTCCCGCAGCGACGCCACCGGACGATCCTCGACATGACGTACCAGCAGGCGCTTGGTGTTCAGGAAGCCGACCACCGTGTCGAGGTTGCCCCGGTAGACAGGCACGTTGGCTTGAGAGGAGCCGAGCGCCAGCAGCAGCACCTGGTCGATCGGTGTGGCCTCGTCGATGGCCTGCATCCGGTCGCGGGAGGTCATCAACTGCGCCGCCGTCCGGAGGCTGAATCGCAACGCCCGCTGCAGTCGCCGCAGTTCGTCAGGTTCGAGCAGGCCACCGTCGTGGCTCTCGGCGAGGAGCAGTTCGATCTCTTCCGGCGAATGCACGTGCCGGTGGGCGCCGTGCGCGCTGCCAAGCAGGCGCAGGATGAGCGTGCCTGACCCGTTCAGGAACCAGATGAACGGGCCGAGCAACCACAGTGACCAGCGCATCGGCCAATACGTGTAGAGCGCGATCTGCGTCGGGTACTCGAGTGCGAGGGACTTCGGCGCGAGTTCTCCCGCCACCATCGTCCCCACCGTGAGGATCAGCAGGATCACCGCCGCCGCTGCCGACGATGCGGCCACCGGGTCGAGGCCCACACGCTCTCGCAGCAGGGTCGCGAGGCCCGGTCCAAACGCGATCTGGCCGTACGCGCCGAGGATGAGGCTGCCGAGCGTGATGCCGACCTGGCAGGCGGCGATGTAGCGGTCGAGGGCGCTCGCGTCCTCGAGGATGGGGAGGAGACCTTTCGCTATGGCATTGCCGTCCTCTGCCATCTGCCGGATGCGGCTGCGGCGGACGGAGACGGCGGCGAATTCGGCGGCGACGTACAGCGCGGTCATCGCGACCATCGAGGTCACGACGAGCAAGGGAGTGATCACGTCAGCGGCCCGCGCCAGAACCCGCGAGCCCGGCGCCGGTTCCCGGCGGCGTCACCAGCCGTGCGCGGCCACCTGGAGCAAACCGCAGCACATCGACGCGCGGTGCACCGGAACCACCGTCTGTCACCCACCAGCAGGGGAAGGTCGGCCGGGCGCCGAACCATGCCGCCTCGGCCAGTGAGGCGGCTGCGGCGGCCAGCGTGAGCGGGCCCGGTGGAAACGAGGCCGCGAGACGCTGATCGAGCCGATGCTGTCTCTCGCGTTGCAGCGCGGCATCGGCGGCGACACCGTCGATGGCGGTCCGGGACCAGTCGATGCCGCAGGCGCCCGGTGCCGTTCCGGCCTTGACGCCGACATGGACCAGTGCCGGGCTGAGATCCACGTCGAGCGCGATCAGGGAGCGTGCCGCGCTCGCCACGGCGAGCGGAGCCGCGCCGACGAGACGGTCGGGTGCGACAGCCCCCGTCGCCACTGCGCGCGACATCACCACGCCATGTCCGGCGTCCGCGCAGACGACGATGGCGTCCGGCGATCGGCGGTGCAGCGCCGCAAGGTGCGTCAGCGGGTCCGGGTTGACTGGGTCGGCGAGGATGGCCACCCATGCGCCAGCCGCCTCGTCCAGCGAGGTGCTGCCCTTGACCCTGGTGCTGCAGCCATCGACGGGCCCGGACTGCAGGATGTCGAGGGCCTTGCCGGCGGCGAGGGTCTTCTCGGCATCGATCAGGCGAATTTCGTCGAACCGACCGCGCGAAGCCAGCGCATAGGCGAGGGCACCGCCGAGCGGGCCGGCTCCGAGGATGGCGACGAAGGGCATCAATGTTAAGCGTGGCAGACGCCACGCGACACCGGTAGTGTAAGGGGCATGACTTCCCAGCCTCAACTCGACGGCCATGTCGCCATCGTCACCGGAGGTTCACGGGGGATCGGGCTCGCCGTCGCGCGCGGGTTCGTGGCCCGCGGTGCCAAGGTCGTCGTTTCGGGCCGTTCCCGGACCGACCTGGACGCGGTCGCCGCCGAACTGGCTCCCAGCGTGGCCGTGGTGGAGGGAGATGTCGCCAACCCGGCTGTAGCCGACGCGATCGTCAGGACCGCCGTCGATCGTTTCGGTGGCCTCGACACACTCGTCAACAACGCGGGTGTCGCCACGTTCACCAATGTCGCCGACATGAACGTGGACGACTGGCATCGCATGATCGCCACCAACCTGACCGCCGTGTTCCTGTGCACGAAAGCGGCGATCCCGGCACTGAAGCAGCGGGGCGGTGGCTGGATCATCAACATCAGCAGCCTGGCGGGGCGCAATTCGTTCGCGGGCGGCGCGGCCTACTGTGCCACCAAGGCGGGGCTCAACGCGTTTGCCGAGTCGGTGATGCTCGAGGTGCGGCAGGACAACATCCGCGTGTCCACCGTGATGCCCGGATCGGTGCAGACCGCGTTCTCGAAGGGCGGCGACGCGCCCGAACACGAGTGGAAGCTGTCGGCCGACGACGTGGCACAGGTGGTGTTCGACCTGCTCGGCCACAGCAAGCGCAGCCTGCCGAGCCGAGTGGAAATACGACCCAGTAAACCGAAATGAGACCTTGACGAACGCTGAGCGTCGAACGCCTCTAGCGCTTAGCGCGGGTTCGCGCGTCGACAAAGGTCGACGCCTACAGGCTTCCTTCCGCTGGAGAAAGCTTTCAGATCGAGTGGACGGCCTGCAGCGGCGACTATGGTGGAGGCTGACGGCTTCGCCGGCGACTGTAGCCGCCGACCTTCAGGTCGGCGGATGGGTCCCTACCGACGCTTCATGGTCAGTGCCACGCCCCAGGCCACGGCCGGGAAGAGGAAGAAGGCGCCGAGGCCGGTTGCGAGCGTGCGCGGCGGGATGTGCAACCGGTCGAGGCCGATGCCCGTGAGCAGGATCGCCGCGGCCGACATGAACGTGTGAAGCGCCAGTTCCAGGGCGAAGATGCGGCCTCGAATGCGCGCCTCCACGGCCAACTGCAGCAGCACCGAGCTGAGCACCCAGAGCAAGGTCCCGAAGACGTGCGCCCAGACGACCGACATCGCGCCGATGGCGAGTGTCGGAGCGTTGGCGAGGCTCAGGTAGCCGAGTGAGGCCAGGCCGTAGCACCACGGCACCAGGCCGCGCAGGCGCGGCGCGTCCATGCGCTGCACGGCCCGGGCGAGTAGCGCCCCACCCACGGCCCCCACACCGCGCGCGGCGAAGAGCACGCCGATACCCCGCGCCGCCGTTTCTCCAGGTGACGTCGCGAAAACCCGCTGCCCGAACACCGTGAGCAGCAGCATCATCCCCCCGGCAACGGCCCAGACACCCTTAATGCTGAGCAGCGCGAGTGTTGCCGGATGCTGCCGCAGATAGTCGATCCCATCGCGAACACGTAACCGCGTGCCTTCGAGACGATGCTGGTGGTGGTGCGTCTCGACGACGTGCAGGCCCCGCAAGGCAGCGGCCGAGGCAAGGAACGAGAGGCCGTTGCAGATGAAGGCCGCGTCGCGCCCGACGAGCACCGTGATCGCGCCGCCCACCGAGGCGCCGATAGCGAGCATGACCGCCCACGTGGCCGCCGACAAGGCGTTGGCCGTGATCAGGGACTCGCGCGGCACCACGTCGGGCAGCATGGCCGTTCGCGCCGGCTCGAAGAACGCAGTGGCGATGACCCCGAGTGTGACGAGCACGAACGCGAGCCAGATCTGATCGGCCGACCTGACGAACACGAGCCCGGCAAAGAGGACGGCGCGGGCGAGGTCGGCGCCGATCATCAGCGTCCGACGCGACATGCGATCGACGATGACGCCGGCGAGCGGACCGACGAGCGCGAGCGGAAGCAACTGCACGACCATCATCGCCGCGACTAGCGTCGCGGAGCCCGTCAGGTCGAGCAGCAACGCGTACACGGCGACGGCATTGAACCAGTCGCCGAGCTGGCTCACCACCTGCGCGATCCACAGGCGGCGGAACTGCGGATTGTGGAGCAGCAGCGCGGTGAACGTCATGCCGCGCGCCAGGCGCGCCGCCGATCGCTCGGGGCGCCGAAGCCCCGGCGGAGGCGGCCGCCGTGCCCCACGGGGCAGCGCGTCACGGCTGGCGTCATGCGCGCATGTTGCCGGCCCGACGCCGCGGTCACGTCAGCGGGACGCGCTGCGCTCGGCGACGTCACGAGCCGAGCACCCGGGCCAGCGTGGGGGCATCGATGTTGGCGCCGGTGACCAGCAGCACGAGCGGATCGGGGAGGTGGACCAGCGTACCCGCGAGCAGTGCCCCGATCGCGATGGCGCCCGCTCCCTCCGCGACCAACCGCTCGTGTGCGAACAAGGCGCGTACGCCTTCCACGACGAACGGCTCGGGTACGAGATGGACCGGGATTCGCCCCAGTCGCACGAGTTCGAATGTCAGCGCGTCCTGCTCGAGGTTGCCAAGGAGGCCATCGGCAAGCGAGGCCCCCGGCACGATCGTCGTCGTGTGCCCAGCTGCGAGTGCCTGCGTGAAGGCCTGGTTCGCGGACGGTTCGACACCGACCACCGCCACGCGCCCATCGGCGGCCGCGGCGACGCCGGCGAGCAGGCCGCCGCCACCGGTGGGGACGACGATGGCTGCCGCCTCAGGCAGGTCCTCGAGAATCTCGAGCGCGACGGTCCCTGCCCCGGCGATCACGTCCGGATGGTTGTAGGCCGAGATGAAGACGCCGTCGCCCGCGGCGGCCGCGGCGAGCGCGCGCGACTCGGCCTCGTCGTAGTCGACACAGTCGGCGACAATCGTGATGCCGCCGCCCCGGAGGCGATCGAGCTTGGCGCGAGGGGCGTCTCGCGGCACGAAGATGGTGAGGCGCGCCCCGAGTTCACGCGCCACGCTGGACAACGCCACCCCATGGTTGCCGGCAGAGGCCGTCACCAGGGGAGGCAGGACCGGGTCGCGTTCCGCGAGCGACAGCAAAGCGTTGCACGCCCCGCGTCGCTTGAAGGCACGGGTCCGCTGCAGCGACTCCAGCTTGAGCCACGTGTCCCGACCGGTCGCCTCGGACAGGCCGTCGGCGTGGATCAGGGGGGTTCGGCGGATGTGCGCGGCGATGCGGTGGGCAGCCGCCTGGACGTGAGCGAGTGAGACCAACATGCTGATCGAATCGTGTGCCGTGCCGCCGTTCGAGAAGAACGGCTACGTGGTGGCGTCCTCGGCGACCGGCGACGCCATCGTCATCGACCCCGGCGACGAGGTCGAACAGTTGATTGCCATTGTCCGCCGAATGGGCGTCACGGTCCGCTACATCATGTTGACGCATTCGCACCTCGACCACATCTCGGGATGCAACGAGGCGAAGGCGGAATGGGCCGTGCCGCTGGTTCTGCACAAGGACGACCTGTTCCTGTACGAGCGAGCGGTGCAGCAGGGCATTGCCTTCGGCATCGGCATGCACCCGCAGCCGCCGATCGACGCCTGGTTCGATCAGCAGCCACAGTGGGCGTTCGGCGACTGCGTCGTCATCGTCCACCACACGCCGGGGCACAGCCCGGGCCAGGTCTGTCTGCAGATCGGCGAGGGCGGCCAGCCCGCCGACGTCCTCTTCGTTGGAGATACTCTGTTTGCAGGGTCGATCGGCCGCACGGACCTTCCCGGCGGCGATCACGAGACGCTGCTGCGATCGGTGCGTGACCTCCTCTTCCCGCTGGGAGACCACTGCACCGTCTACCCGGGGCACGGGCCGGCGACGACGATCGGAGAGGAACGGCGGACGAACCCGTTTCTCGCCAGCATCCGCTGACGAATGCCGAACGTCGAACGCCGAACGCCGAACGCTGCGACATCGCGCCAACGCCGTGGAGTGTGGACACCAGTCTGGCACGCGGCCTGCCCAACTGACTGCGGTACCATCATGGGCATTCCGGTAGGCACGAAAGCGTAAGTGCGGCAGGAGCGAGCGCGTGGCTCCACCGCCGTCCCTGTACGCGCGCGCCGGTCTGGCCCAACGCCATGCGTCTCGTCTCTGCTGAGCGAGTCGGCTCGTACGAAATCCTCGGCCACCTGGGATCCGGGGGCATGGGCGAGGTGTATCGCGCCCGCGACGTACGCCTTGGTCGCACCGTCGCCCTCAAGGTCGCGTCCGATATTGCTGGCAGCGCCGACGCCGACCTGCGTGCACGCTTCGAACGCGAGGCGCGCGCCATTGCCGCCCTCGACGACCCACACATCTGCAGCGTGTACGACATCGGCGAGCGCGACGGCATGCTGTACCTCGTGATGCCCTGTCTCGAGGGCCAGACGCTGGCCGCGCGGCTCGCGAACAGGCGTCCGCTGCCGCTCGAGGACGTCCTGCGCATCGGCCTGGAAGTCGCCGGCGCACTGGAGCGCACGCACCGCGCCAACATCACGCATCGCGATCTCAAGCCCGCCAACATCATGTTGACGAGCACCGGGGCGAAGCTGCTGGACTTCGGCCTGGCGAAGGTATTGGCGCCATCGAAGGCGAACGTGGTGCCGGGCGTCACGCAGATCGCGACCGAAGCTCCGGTCACTGCGGCGGGGACCCTGATCGGGACGGTGCACTACATGGCGCCCGAGCAGGTCGAGGGCCGGGAGGCCGACGCGCGGAGCGACGTCTGGACCTTCGGCGCGGTGGTCTACGAGATGGCGACCGGTCGTCGCCCATTCGACGGCCCCTCCGCCGCGTCGGTCATCGGGGCGATCCTGCGGGATCAGCCGCCGCCACTCTCGTCGCGCCAGCCACTGGCTCCTCGGCTGCTCGATCACGTTGTCGCGAGATGCCTCGCGAAAGATCCGGACGAGCGCTGGCAGAACATCGGCGACGTCGGACGCGAGCTGCGATGGATTGCCGAAAGCCGCGCCGAGGCCCCGGACGAAGCGGCTCGAAGCCCACTCGTGCGGCGCAGCCTGTTCAGGTGGTCGAGCGTGGCCCTCGCGCTCGCGATACTTGCGGCATCGGCCGCCGCCCTTGGATGGTTTGGCAGGGGAACGCCGATCGAGCCTTCGTCACGCGCATCGATCAACATAGCGCTCGATTTGGGCCTTGACGCCGTGGCGGGTACCGACATCATCGGCGCGTCGGCCGTCCTTTCTCCTGACGGCACGCGCATCGTGTTCGCCTCCGTGGACCGCGGCGGCATTCAGGGCCTCGCGACTCGCCGCCTCGATCAACTGGAGGCGACGCCCTTGCCCGGCACCGTCGGCGCCCATGCACCATTCTTCTCTCCCGATGGGCAGTGGGTCGGCTTCTTCGCGGCCGGCAAACTCAAGAAACTCCGCCTCGCCGGCGGAGAACCGGTCACGCTCTGCGACGCGCCGGCCGGCCGTGGCGGGAGCTGGAGCGACGATGGAACGATCGTCGCGGCCCTGGATACGCGCGACGTCCTAAAGCTGGTGTCGGCTGACGGAGGCACCCCCAGGCGGGTGACGAATCTGGGGCCCGGAGAACCGGGCCATCGGTGGCCGCGCTTCCTGCCGGGTGGCAAGGCGGCACTGTTCACGGTGACCAGCGCGCCCGCCAACCACACATCCGCCAGCATCGGAATCATGGACTTCGAGCGCAACCTCCAGCAAGTCGTGCTCCCGAATGCAGGACTCTCGCCCTCCTACCTCCCTACCGGACACCTTGCCTACGTGTCGAAAGGGACGCTGTATGCGGTGCCATTCGACCTCGATCGGCGTGAAGTGCATGGTGATGCATTCGCCGTGATGGCGGGCGTCGCCGACAACGCCGTGTTCGGAGCGGCCCAGATCGACGTGTCGGCCGGCGGCACGATGGTGTACCGCAGCGGCACCACGGACGCACTCCGAGTCCTGGAATGGCTTGACCGCACGGGACGAACGGCACCGATGGGCCTCGAACCGGCGCTGTACCAGCACCCTCGCGTGTCGCCGGACGGAAGCCGCATCGCCGTCGAGGTCAATCAGGGAGCCACCTCGCACATCCTGGTGTACGACTGGCAGCGGGGGACGCGCGTGCGCCTGGCCGGAGGGTCCGGGGTCAACACATCTCCCCGCTGGAGCCCAGATGGGCAGTACATCGTCTTCCAGTCCGCAGGCCGTCTGTTCTCGATGCGAGCCGACGGTGGGAGCCCTGCCCAGCCCCTGACCGCGCGCCAGAACGGCCTGCAGTTCCCGGGGGCTTTCACGCCGGACGGCAAGCGGCTCGCATTCTTCGAAGTGACAACTGGGCGGGGAAGCCTGATTCAGACTGCCGGGCTCGAAGTCAACGCGGACCGGCTGCAGCTCGGTGAGCCGGTCGTGTACCGCCAGACGTCATCGAACAACCCGAATCCGGAGTTCTCGCCGGACGGGCGTTGGCTGGCCTACATGTCGACCGACTCGGGGGGATACGACATCTATGTGCGAGCGTTCCCCGATACCGGCAAGCAGTGGCCCGTCACGACCGGCGGCGGCAGCCATCCGGTATGGTCGCGAAGTGCCAACGAGTTGTTCTACCGAGCGGATGATCAGCGTGTCATGGTGGTGCCGTACACGGCGACGGGAGACACCTTCGCGGCGGGACGGCCGCGGGTGTGGTCCGATCGGCGCATTCAATACCTCGGGCTTACAGCGACGTTCGATCTGGCGCCCGACGGCCAGCGCGTCGCCGCGGTGCTATCGGCCGCGGCCCTGGAACCGGCCCAGAAGCACGCGACTGTAGTGCTGAACTTCTTCGACGAGGTGCGACGACGTGTCACGACCTCGACGCGATGACGCCGTGTCGTCGCGGTCAGCGTTCGACGTTTGGCGTTCGTCCTAGCTTCCCGCTTCCAGCGTCGTTTCGACTTGATTGAGCGGTGCGTGGACGAGGACCAGGTCCACGCGGCCGACCCGCAGCGTGTCGCCGGGAAGGAGCGTGGCCTTGTGCACGCGGCGGCCGTTGACGTAAGTGCCGTTCGTGCTCTGCAGATCCTCGATCTCGAGCTGACCCGTGGGCTGCGCGGTGAGACGGCAGTGCAGTCGCGAGACCATCGCCGCGTCGACGATGAAATCGGCGCGGACGGCGCGCCCGAGCGTCTTGATGGTGCCGGGCATGAGGCGGAAGGTCAGCGCAGGTTCATGCCCCTGCACGGTGCGAAGGATCCACATCTCGTGTGTGTCTGTCGCCTAGACTGCGGCCGCGGCCACCGGGGCCGGAAGCGGCGCCAGGCCCAGCTGTTCGCGCAGGCGCGGGGCGATGACCTCGCCCTTGTGGGTAACGAGGACCTCGCGAGTGATCTCGTCGGCCGGATCGATTACGAGGTCGCCCTGCTTGGTGCGAAGGTGGGCGAGCAGCGTCGTGAGGTTCTTGGCATACAGCTGGCTGGCGTGGAACGGCACGGTGGCCGGCAGGTTCGTCGGGCCGTGGATGGTCACGCCGTGGGCCACGATGGTCTCGTCGGCGACGGTCAACTCGCAATTGCCGCCACGTTCGGCGGCCAGGTCGACGATGACCGACCCTGGCGGCATGGAGGCGACCATGTCGGCCGTGATCAGCACGGGAGATTTCTTGCCCGGAATGGCGGCTGTCGTGATGACCACGTCACTATGGGCCACCACGCGCGCCATGGTCTCGCGCTGACGTCTGTAGAACGACTCGTCCTGCGCCGCGGCATACCCGCCCTGCCCCTCGGCGGCGGCGGTATCGAGCGGCAGTTCGACGAATTTCGCACCGAGACTCTCGATCTGCTCCTTGACGGCCGCGCGGACGTCATACGCCTCGATCTTGGCGCCAAGGCGCTTGGCTGTCGCGATCGCCTGCAACCCGGCCACACCCGCCCCGATCACGAAGACGCGCGCCGGCGAGATCGTGCCGGCGGCGGTCATCATCATCGGGAACATCCGGGGGAGGGTGGCGGCGGCCAGCAGCACCGCCTTGTAGCCGGCGATGTTGGCCATCGACGACAGGGCGTCCATGCTCTGCGCCCGGGTGATGCGCGGGATGAGCTCCATCGAGATGACCGTGGCGCCCCTGGCGGCCATGGCCCTGGCGGTCTCGGGGGCTCCGAGCGGGTCCGCAAAGCCAATCACGGTGTGCCTGGAACTCAGCCGTTCGACGTCGGCGGCGCCGTATGTGCCCGCCGCGGCCGCCGTTCGCACCTGCAGCAGGATGTCGGCCTGCGCGAAGACCTGGTCGCGGCTGACGAGCGTCGCGCCCGCGGCGGCATACGCGTCGTCCGGACAGCCGGCGCGGACCCCGGCGCCCTGCTCGACGAGCACCGCCGCGCCTGACTTGATGAGGGGGGCGACGCTGGCAGGGACGAGGGCGACCCGGTCTTCGCCGGGCACCAGTTCGCGCGGGACCCCAATCACCATCGCGCGATTGTACTGGAGAGAAAAGGAGAAAGGGCGAAAAGGGCGAAAAGGGCCAAAAGACAGAATCGAAGGGGAAAGGGCGAGGAAAGTGCAAGGGAGACAAGGATCGAAGAAGGCGTTACACCGTAAGCGGTGCGCGTGGGGATCTTTCGATCGTCGTCGGCGTTCTAGGCGCGTCTTGAGGCCTACCTTTGTTGCTTTGTCCCTCACATTGGACACCTGTAGCCGATCCAGCTGCCTTCGACTCTGCCTTTTTGCCCTTTTTGTCCTTTTCGCCCTTTTGCCTTTCCCAGTCGCACCCCGTTAACCATTGGAGATCGTTTTCCGTTGTTAGAGGCAGGTCGACGCCTCCGTTCGATGGCCGTAGCCCAGTGGGACGAAGCGATCTTGTGGCGCCGTAGCCCGATGCGCGTCAGCGGGCTTGTCGCGCCGTCGCCGCGAAGCGGCGAAGGCGGGTGAACTCCCGGCCGAGGCGCTCCGTCCAAGTACAGCGTTCGGCACAGGCGGCCACTCGGGCCACTGCGGAGAGATTTTGATGACCAAGATGAACAAGCGGCTTGGAATGCTCACGCTCGGGGCGCTCGTCGCCGGCGGCGGGCTCTACGTCTGGTCGGGGATGAACCCGGCCAAGGCGACCTTCGAGCCGTCACGGCTGGCGACGGTCGAGCAGGACACGATGGTCCGCTCGGTGGTAGCTACGGGCAAGGTCGAGCCGATCTCGAAGGTCGAGATCAAGTCGAAGGCCAACGGAATCATCGAGCGCCTGCACTTCGACGTCGGCGACGTCGTCAAGGCCGGCGACATTCTCGTCGAGCTCGACAAGGAGAACCTCCTCGCGCAGGTGCGGGAAGCGAGCGCCAACGTCCAGGCCGCCGACGCGGCGCTGCTGGCCGCGAAGGCGCAGCTCGAGAAGAACAAGTTCGAGGCCGAGGGTCCGGACGTCGAGTACGCCAAGCGTGCGGCGAAGCGGGCCGAGGATCTCGCCGCCCAGAAGCTCGTGGCCCAGTCGGAATTCGACACCGCCCAGAGTGCGTATGAACTGGCGATGAACCGCCAGAAGGTCGCCAAGGGACAGCTGGTCGTGGCGCAGGCGAAGGTGTCGGAAGCTGCGGCCCAGGTGGCGCAGGCGCGCGCCAACCTCGAGCGGTCCGAAGAGCAGCTTCGCAACGCGACCATCCGTGCGCCTATTGCCGGCATGGTGCTGACCCGCGACATCGAGATCGGCAGCCCGGTCTCGTCGATCCTCAACCTCGGCGCCAACGCGACGCTGGTGATGACGCTCGGCGACATCAAGGAAGTGTTCGTGCGCGGCAAGGTGGACGAGGCCGACATCGGCCAGGTCAGGTACGAGCAGCACGCGCGCATCAGCGTCGAGACCTTCAAGGACAAGAAGTTCGACGGCCGCGTGACGCTCATCTCGCCGATGGGCGCCGAGAAGGACAACGTCACGACGTTCGAGGTGAAGGTCTCGATCGACAATCCCGGCAACGAACTGAAGGCGAACATGACGGCCAACGCCGAGATCATCCTCGAGGAGCGGCCGAACTCGCTGATCGTGCCCGAGGCGGCGATCAGCTACGACGCGGAGCGCAAGGCGTCGGTGGACCTGTTCGATCCGAACGAGCCGACGGGACGTCGCAAGGTGCAGGTCAAGGTGGGCATCAGCAATGGCACCCGCGCCCAGTTGCTCGAGGGCGTGAAGAAGGGCGACCGCGTCATCCTTCCGGCCTAGGCCATGAAGGAATCGTTCCTGCAGGCGCTCGACAACCTCCGGGCCAACAAGCTCCGGAGTTTCCTCACGATGTTCGGCATCATGTGGGGCATCGTATCGATCGTCGTCCTCTCGGCGATGGGCGAGGGTTTCCAGCGCGGTAACGAGGCGGTGTTGCGCGAGTTCGGCCGCAACATGAGCATCGTCTGGGCATCGCGCACCACGATGCAGGCCGGGGGCGAACGCGCTGGCCGTCTCCTCAACCTGACGGCCGACGATGCCCGCGCGATCAAGACGCAGGGCCGCCTCGTGAGTATGGTGAGCCCGGAGATCCAGCGCGGCACGAAGGTCAAGAGCGCGTACAACGAGGCCGCGGTCACGGTACACGGCGTCGAACCGCCCTACATGTTCATGCGCACGATCGAGGTCGATCGCGGCCGTCAGCTCAACTGGTCCGACGAGGAGAATGAGAGCCAGGTCGGTGTCATCGGCTGGGAGATGAGCAAGCAGCTGTTCGGCGATCGCGAGCCGGTGGGCGAGCAGGTGCTCGTCAACGGCACGCCGTTCAAGATCGTCGGGCGCATCCGGCGCAAGGATCAGGACAGCAACTACAGCGGGCCCGACAACAACAAGCTGTTCATCCCGTTTGCCGTGATGTCGAAGTACTTCCCGCGGCCCGACGCGCCGGCGGGCAGCCTGAGCCAGTTGATCGTCATGCCGCGCCAGGAAGTCGTCGACAGCCTCGAAAGCACACTGACGTCACGCACCGGCCGCGTCGCGGACATCGACTGGCCGCTCCAGCGGGAGATCCGGGAGATCCTCGCGCGCCGCAAGGAGTTCAACCCGGAGGACCGCTACGCCATCAGCGTGTGGGACACCTCGCTGCAGACGATGTTCTTCGACCGCATGATCTCGGCGATGGCCGCGTTCTTCCGCGTCGTCGGGCTCGTGACACTCGCGCTCGGTGGCATCGGCGTCATGAACATCATGTTGATTGCCGTCCGGGATCGCACGCGCGAAATCGGCGTGCGCAAGGCGCTCGGCGCCACCACCGCGGCGATTCAGCGGCAGTTCTTCCTTGAAGGCTTCTTCCTGACAATGATCAGCGGCGGTCTCGGGATGCTGATCGGCGTCGGGCTGTGTACGGCGGTCAATGTGTACGCCACGTTGCCGATTCGCTTTTCCGGAATGGTCATCACCTGGTCCAATGCGCTGCTCGCCCTGGGTTCGTTGGTCGTGATCGGCGTCGTCTCGTCCACGCTGCCTGCCCGCAAAGCGGCACAGTTGCCGCCGACCGAAGCCCTCCGCTACGAGATGTGAGTCCGCGATGACACCACCAGACATTGCTGCTCTCGATTCTGCGCTGCCGGTGACCTCGGCACCACGCGTGCGAGGCGGCGCCCGCACGATCCAGATGTGCAAGGAGGTCGTGCGTGAGGCTGCTTATGGCGTCTCCCGCAACAGACTGCGCGCCGGGCTCTCGATGCTCGGCATTTCATGGGGCATTGTGTCGGTGGTGATGTTACTCGCCTATGGCAACGGCTTCCAGGATGCTTTGATGGTCGGCTTCCGAAACGCCTTCGGCGAGGGCGTGGCCGTCATCTGGCCCGGCCAGACGAGCATGCAGGCCGGCGGTCAGCGCGCCGGCCGCCGCATCCGGCTGAAGCCCGAGGACGTGGCGCTGATGTCCGAATTGCCGATGGTCAAGATGGCGAGTCCGGAGTACATCAACCGGCTGCCGATGACCTATGCCGACAAGTCGAACACGTACGCGATCCGTGGCGTCAATGTCGCCTACGGCGCGATGCGCGGTGAACGGCCTGGCAACGGGCAGGGCCGGTGGCTGAGCGATGAAGACGTCGCCGACCGTCGCCGCGTCGTCTTCCTGGGCTACGAAGTCGCGCGCAAGCTGTTCGGCGCCCAGCAGGCTGTGGGCCAGACCGTTCGCATCGCCAACCGCCCGTTCGAAGTCGTCGGCGTCATGGAGGACAAGGTCCAGATGTCCTCGTACTTCTCCCCCGACAAGTACTGTGCATTCATCCCGTGGACGACGATGGGAGAACTGCAGGACACGACCTACGTGGCCACGCTCGTCTTCCAGACGATGAACCCGATGCAGCAGGAGAAGGCACTGCGTCAGGTGCGGGAAGTCCTTGCCAAGAAGTATCGGTTCCAGGCCGCCGACGAGCGCGCCATCAACATCAACGACTCGGTCGAGAACATGGCCACGATCAACGGCATCACCAATGGCCTGAAGGTGGTGCTCACCTTCATCGGCGTGCTGACGCTGACGATTGGCGGCGTCGGGATCATGAACATCATGTTCGTGTCGGTCACCGAGCGCACGCGCGAGATCGGCATTCGCAAGGCCCTCGGCGCTCGCCGCCGCGAGATCCTGATGCAGTTCCTCGTGGAGGCGTTCTTCATCACGTTCCTCGGTGGCGCCACAGGCGTGGCGGCCTCCTGGGTCATGGTGTGGATGTTCAGCCCGCGGCCCTTCCTGGCCGAGTTGCTCGACGACATGACGCGTCAGACCGACATCCACCTGGTGCTGTCGCTTGAACTGCTCGGCATCTGTACGGCGATCCTGATGGTCGTCGGCATCATCGCGGGCCTGCTACCCGCGCTGCGCGCCTCGCGCATGGACCCGATCGAGGCGCTACGGTACGAGTAACGCTTAACGCCTGACGCCTAACGCTCAGCGAGGCAGTTGCTTCAACCAGTCAGAGATCTGGGTGGCGACGAGAGGGCTGACCTTCTCGGCCGACAGACTCCCGTACTCCGCGATGTCGCCGGTCTTTGCCGGCACCAGCAGGTGGTTGATGCCGGGCACGATGGTCAGGGTCCCGGGCCCCTTCTTGCGTTTCGCCGCCAGGCCGTTGAGCAGTTCCGCGTTCGCGACCGGCACCTGCCTGTCCAGGGCGCCGTGCATGATCAGGAGCGGCTGGTCCACCTTCCTGACCACGGGCTCGGGATCCCATTGCAGGACGCTCCGGAACCACGCCGTATCGGCCTGCTTGCGCGTAGCCTCCGGGACGCCCTCCCAGCCCTGTCCGGTGAGCACCGCATTCATGATCTGCTTCTGCAGTTCGACGCGACGTTGCTTCTCGTCGTCGCCGATCGTGAGCCCGTCGAGGGCCTGGCGCTGCTGCTCGAGCACCAGATCGGTGCCCTTCGTACCGGGCGCCGCGAGTGTCACCACCGCCTTGATGTCCTCGGCGCGGGTCGCGGCAATGAGGGCCACGGCGCCGCCCTCGCTGTGGCCGACGACGTAGACGCGACGGCCGTCGACGTCCTTCTGCTTGCGCAGCCAGCCGACGACGCTCAGGACGTCGTCGGCGTAGTCGGCCAGGGTTGCCGACTCGGCGCGGCCACCGCTCTGGCCCACGCCACGCTTGTCGTACCGCACGACGAGGTAGCCGGCGTCCGCCAGTTGTCCAGCGAGCTGGCCCATCACCGGGATGCCATGGGCGATGGTGTCGCGATCGATGTTGCCCGAGCCGCCGACGAGGACGATGGCCGGCAGTTTCTCGATGTTCTTGTCCTTCTTTCCGGGGGCGGCCTTGCCCGCCGGCCGCGAAATCGTCGCGCCCAGGCTGAACCCGACCGCGGGAACGAGCAGGGTCTGGTCGTTCTCCCTGAATTCCTTGACCTCACGCGTGAAGACGCTCGTGAGGTCTTCCCGCACCACGTCGACGCCGGCGGCCGCGATCGAATAGCGGATCAGCCTGCCGGTAGCCTTCTCGGCCCAGAGCATCAGCACCATCGGTGTGCCGGCGTTGTCGAAGTCGAGCACGTGCCGTCGCACCTCGTACATGCCAGCCGCCGTCTGCAAGCGCTCGTCGGCGACGGCCGAAAGCGTTGCCACTACCTGCGCCTGCGGCACGACGTAGAGCGGCACCGTGGACCCGGCCGCCATCGTGACGACGCGATAGGCAAGGCCCTGGGCGGCGGCAAAGACGTTGTTGGGGAGGAAGACGGCATTGCTCGCGACATCGTGGGTGAGCTGGCTGGCCGTTTCCCCCTGGGTGACCTTGCTGGTCGCCTTGCCATCGGCCACGACCGTCGCGATCGCCACGGTTTGATCCTTGAGGCGTGCTTCGGTGCGCATGCGCAGCGGCGCGCCGGACGGGCCGTACACGAATTCGGCGGAGCGCAGCACATAGCCGCCGCCCGCGATCCCCCCGGACGATCGGATGGTCGTCCCGGAGGCGTCGCGCACCACCGTGACCTGCTCGGACCCGACGTTGCGCCCCTGCACCACGATCCGGTAGGCGGCGGTCCAGCGCTCGTCCGGTGCGGCCTGGGCCATGGCCGGAGCACTACGGAGCAGCAAGGCGACGAGTACGGGGAGCCACGTACAATGGCGAAGGACTGCTCGCATTTGCTCAGGATATCAGCCCGGGAATGGCCGTGACCTTCGACACCGAGTACCGCACGGTCCATGAGGACGCCGTGTGGGCGGACCGCAGCACGCGCGACGCGCGCCTCGAGGTGCGCGGTCCCGACGCCACCGACTGGCTCCAGGGCCTGCTCACCCAGGACGTCAAGGGACTCCAGCCCGGGCAAGGCACCTATGCCGCCTACCTGACGCCGCAAGGCCGCATGATCGCGGATGTGCGCGTCTTCCGCCGGGACGACACGTACGTGCTCGAGACGGCCGCCAGCGCACGGGCGTCGCTCCTGGCGCGTCTCGATCAGTTCGTGATCATGGAAGACGTCACGGTCACCGACGTCACCGAGACCCTGGGTTGCCTCACCGTGCTGGGACCGGCGGCGGCTGCGTCCGCCTCCGCCTGCACGGGAGCCGCGCTCGCCACGCTCGGCGCGCTCCCCGAACACGCCCATCTCGCCGTCGGGGTGCCGGGAGCCCTCGTTGCCGCCTCCCGGGAATTCGGCGTCCCGGCGTTCGACCTGTTTGCGCCGCAGGAGAGCCTCGGCATCTGGCGGACGTGGCTCCAGGCGCGCGTCCCGCTGGCCAGCGAACGTCTGCTCGAGACAGTGAGGATCGAGGCCGGCCGGCCTCGTTACGGCGTGGACATGCATGAGGACACCATCCCCCTCGAAGCCGGCATCGAGTCACGCGGCATCAGCTTCGACAAGGGCTGCTACGTCGGACAGGAAGTCGTGATTCGGATCCTGCATCGCGGCGGCGGACGCGTCGCCCGTCGCCTGGTCTGGGTAGAGCACACGCCGCACGCGCAGGACGGCGCGGTGTGGAGCGGCGGCGAAAGTGTCCATCTCGGTGATCGTGTCGTCGGGCATGTCACCAGCGCGTGCTGGTCGCCAGCGCGCGGTGGTCTGCTTGCGATGGCGATGCTGCACCGCGACGCCACCGAACCGGGCGCGCTCGTCCGCATCGGCGCCGACGAGGCGACCGTCCGGAAACTCCCCTGATGCGCGACGTCGTGGTCAGCGCCGCGGTGATCGAACGTGACGATGCGTTCCTGTTGACACGGAGAGCCGTGGACACGCACCTGGGAGGCCGGTGGGAGTTTCCCGGGGGGAAGGCCGAGGCCGGCGAGACCCTCGACGCGACGCTGGTCCGCGAGATTCGCGAGGAACTCGGCTGCGGTGTCGAAGTGGGGCCGCTGCTGTTGACCACACGGCATGCCTATCCAGACGTGCATGTCGAACTGCATTTTTTCTCGGCGCGCCTTGTCGGTGAGCCACTCCCGCAACTGGGCCAGGAAATGCGATGGGTCGCTCGCGACGCACTCGAGGCGCTGTACCTCCCTGAAGCGGACGCGGACCTGGTGGCGATGCTGACGGCAACGGATCGTGCTCCTGAGGTACACGAATGACCGTCTCTCGTGACGTGACACGGATCGAAGCCTTCAGCGATGCTGTCTTCGGCTTCGCACTCACCCTGCTGGTCGTGTCGCTCGAGGTGCCACGCACCTACGACGACATGATGGGCACCGTGCGTGCGCTGCCCGCCTTCGCAGCTTCGTTCGCGATCCTCCTGCTGATCTGGCAGGAGCATCACAACTTCTTCCGGCGCTACGGGATCCACGATGGCGTCACGATCTGGATGAACGGCCTGCTGCTGTTCGTGGTGCTCTTCTACGTGTTCCCGCTCAAGTTCCTGATGACGATGCTGGTGGGGCCGCATGGGGTGATGTTCGGTGGCCGGCCGGAAGCCGTGACGGGCGAACAGATGCCGAGCCTGATGTCGATGTACGGCATCGGCTTCGTCGCGGTCTTCCTGCTGCTGGCGGCGTTGCACTGGCGGGCGCGCCGTTTCCTGCGCGTCGAGAGCGACGGCAGCGTCGACCTCCAGCAACTTGACGTCCACCTCGGCGCATGTCTGGTCTACGTCGTCATCGGCCTGAGTTCGGTGGCGCTGGCACGCGTGCCGGCGATCTGGGCGCCGGCGGCCGCCGGCTTCACCTACGCCCTGATCGGGCCGGCCCATTTTGTGTATCACCGGTTCATGGCGCCGCGACCGGGCAGCAGCGCGGTGTGAATCGGCGTGCCGCCGACCGACACGTACCTGCCGGCTCCGCCGACCTGAAGGTCGGCGGCTACAGTCGCCGGCGGAGCCGTCGCAATCGGGCCGGACGTCGCCACTGCTCCGTCCCGTCGATCTGGAGGCTTTCTCCAGCGGAAGATGGGCTGTGGACGTCGACCTTCAGGTCGACGCTACGAGCGCTTGACCTTCACATCGACGCGGTCGAGGCGATGAATGGGCTGTAGACGTCGACCTTTAGGTCGACGCGCCGTTGCGATAGGCGCAACGCTTCCGCATCGGACAGTAGAGGCACTGCGGCTTGCGCGCGGTGCAAACCGTCGCACCGAAGTCCATGAGCGCCTGGTTGAAATCGAACACGTGCTTGTGCGGGAGCACGGCCCGCGACAACTCCCACAGATGCTTCAGCATCGCGTGCGACTTGGGCTCACCCTCGCCCACGAACACGCGAAACAGGACCCGGGCGACGTTGGTGTCGAGGATCGCGGCGCGCTTGCCGAACGCGAAGCTCATGACCGCCCCGGCCGTGTAGGCGCCGATGCCCTTGAACGACAGCAGCGTGGCCTCGTCGGACGGCAACTGACCGCCGTGGTTGGAAACCGCCTCGCGGGCGATGGACTGCAGGCGCCGCGGACGGATGTTGTAGCCGAGCGGTCGCCATGTCTGCACCACGTCGTCCTCGGCCGCCGCGGCCAGGGCCTCGAACGACGGGTACTTGCCCAGCCACTCGTGATACTTGGGCAACACGCGGTCGACCTGCGTCTGCTGCAGCATGATCTCGGAGACGAGGATGTGGTACGGATCGCGCGTGCGGCGCCAGGGAAGGTCGCGCCCCTGGGCCCTGTACCAGGCCAGCAGCGTGGTACGGAATCGTCGTCTGGCGGGCGCGTCGGGCAGCGGCAACAGCGGCCCGGTCTTGCGTGGCACGGCACCAATGTAATGCCTAATGCCTCATGCCTAGTGCCTGATGCTTAACGTCAAAGGCCAAAAGGCCATCGCTGACAGGGGCTAGGCATGAGGCATCAGGCATCAGGCATCAGGCATCAAGCATCAAGCATGACCCTCGAGCAGGCCTATGCGCGGTGCCAGCAGGTGGCGACGGCGCACTACGAGAACTTTCCGGTGGCGTCGCGGCTGCTGCCGGGACAGATGCGGCCGCACGTCGCCGCGGTCTATGCGTTTGCCCGTGCCGCCGACGATTTCGCCGACGAGGGCGACATTCCCCAGGCGCGGCGGCTCGAGTGGATCGAGCAGTGGCGTGTGTTGCGCCAGCGACCCCCTGCCTCGATGACCGCGGCGACCGGAGTGGGCCAGGTTCCGGCCGAGGACGTCCGAGCCACCTTCATCGCGGTGCACGACACCATCACACGCTGCCGTATAGATCCACAGTTGTTCGACGACCTGCTCTCCGCGTTCGCACAGGACGTGACCACGACGCGTTACGAAACCTGGGACTCGGTCCTCGACTACTGTCGCCGGTCCGCCAACCCGGTGGGACGCCTGGTGCTGGGGATCGCCGGCGTGCGCGACGAGGAATCGGCGCGGCAGTCGGATGCCGTGTGCACCGCGCTCCAGCTCGCCAACTTCTGGCAGGACCTTGGAGACGACTGGCGGACCCGGAATCGACTCTACGTGCCCTCGGAGCTGCTGCATGAGTACGGCGCGGACCTGCATGCCCTCGATGGCGGGGGCGTGGACGCGGCGTGGGCGCGCGTGATCGATGAGCTCGGCGCAAGGACGAACGCGCTCTTCGATGAGGGCCGGCCGGTCTGCGATGCCGTGCACGGCCGGCTGCGCTACGAACTCCGGGCGACGTGGCTTGGAGGCACGACCATCCTGCGCAAGACCCTCGAGGTACGTCGCCGATCGCTCCACGAGCGTCCGGTGCTGACGTGGGCTGACCTCATGCGTATCGCGATCGGGGCGATCCGGTGGCGATCAGGGTAGGGCCCGTTCTCCGAACGGGGCCCCAATCATTGCCACGGTGAAGGCCGGGCTCGGAGAGCCGGCCCTACCATCCCCGCAGGTTGCTAGAATCGATCCCGTCACTGTGGGTCGCGACACCAACTTCGCCTTATCGTTCCTGGCCCTGTCCGCCGATCGCCGAGAAGCAATTACGGCCGTCTGGGACTTCTGCCGGGCCGTGGACGATGAGGTGGACGAGCACGAGGAGCGGCCGCTGGCGGAGCGCGCGGCGGGACTGCAACGCTGGCGCGAGGAAGTGACCGCCTGCTTCGATGGTGGTCGTCCGCGCACACCGCAGGGGGACGCGCTGCAACGAGTGGTCCGCCGCTTTCCCGTACAACGGTTGCCGTTCGAGCAACTGATCGACGGCTGCGCGATGGACCTCGAGCCGACGCGTTTTGCCACCTTCTGCGACCTGCGGGCCTACTGCTACAAGGTCGCGTCCACGGTCGGCCTCATCTGCATCGAGATCTTCGGCTACCGGAATCCCGGCACCCGCCGCTACGCCGAGGAACTCGGCCTGGCCCTCCAGTTGACCAACATCCTTCGCGACGTCCCTTCCGATCTGGCCCGCGGCCGCCTGTACCTGCCGCTCGACGAGCTTGCGGCGCACGGCGTGACCGAAGGCGACCTGAGGGCGGGGCGACTGACGCCGGCGATTTCGGCTTTGCTCGAACGGCAGGCCCTGCGCGCCCGCGAGCAGTTCGCTCGCGCCGAGGCCGCGTTGCCACCAGAAGATGCGCGACGGCTCGTGGCGGCCCGCATCATGGGCGCGATCTATCGCGATCTGCTGACCCGCATCGCCGCGCGGGAGTACGACGTGTTCGCGGGACGCGTGCGCGTTCCCGGGTTCCACAAGGCCCGACTCGCCCTGGGCACGTGGATGCGCACCATGGCCTCCTCGTCCGCGTCGGGTGGGCTGCGCGTCGCAAAATGACGTCGCCAGACGTGATCGTCATCGGGGCAGGCTGCGCCGGCCTGGCCGCCGCGAGCGCATTGGCCGAGCGCGGCGCGCGGGTGCTCGTGCTCGAGGCCCGGGGCCAGCTCGGGGGTCGCGCCACCGCCTTCCTCGATCGTGAATCCGGCGAATACGTCGACAACGGCCAGCACGTCCTGATGGGCTGCTACCACGAGACCCGACGCTATCTGGCTCGGGTCGGTGCCGCCGACGCCGTGCAGTTCCAGAAGCGGCTCGCCTTCACGTGCGTCGACAAGCACGGCGCGATCAGCCGCCTCGAGTGCCCGGACTGGCGCCCGCCCTTGCATCTGGCTGGCGGCCTGCTGCGATGGAAGGCCCTGTCCTGGGCCGATCGCCTCGCGGCGACGCGCATCACGGGTGGCCTCAAGGCCGCCAGGCGAGTGATCACGCACGGAGAGCCGGTTCCGGTGCAGCCTGGCGAAACGGTTGCGGCCTGGCTCGCACGCAACGGACAGACGCCGCGGCTGATCGCACTGCTGTGGGAGCCGCTCGCCATCGCCGCCCTCAACCAGTCGGCCGCGCAGGCACTGGCCGAGCCGTTCGTGCGGGTTCTCGGGCAGATCTTCAGCGACGACAGGTCCGATGCGGCCCTCGGCGTGCCGGCCCGTCCGCTCCATCAGGTGTTCGGCGAGCCGGCGCGCGCGTATCTCGAGGCCCGCGGCGGCCAGATCAAGCTCGATGCGCTGTCGCGCGTCGTCGTCGCGGGCGACCGCGTCGGATATGTGGACACGCGAGGCACGTCGGTCCGCGCGGCGAACGTGATCGTGGCGGTGCCGTGGTTCGGGTTGGCCGGAGTGCTTCGGGGCAGCGAGCAGGGCGCGCTTGGCGAGCTCGTCGCCCGGGAGGCCACCCGCGCGTCCTCGTCCATCGTGTCCGTGAATCTGTGGCTGGAGCGTGGAACGATGCCATCGCCGTTCGTCGGCCTGCCGGAGCGCACGTTCCAGTGGATGTTCGACAAGCGCTGGGCGTTCGGGGAGACGGCGTCGCACTTCACGCTGGTCGCCAGCGACGCAGACGCCGTGCTGCGCCAAAGCAACGATGAACTGGCCGACCTTGCGCTGGCGGAAGCGCGTGACGCGTTACCGGACCTCCGCCAGGCGAAAGTCCAGCGTATCAGGGTCGTGCGTGAGCCGAACGCGACGTTCTCGCTGGCCGCTGGCGAGCCGCCGAGGCCTGGCACCCGGACCGCCGTGGATGGCCTCCTGCTGGCAGGTGACTGGACCGCCACCGGCCTGCCGGCAACGATCGAAGGCGCCGTCGTGTCGGGCCACGCCGCGGCTGCCGCAGTCGCCTGAGGCCCCTCGCGCTACAATTCGACGGGGCCGCGTGGCCCGCGCTTTTTCACGTTTCAGGAACATTCATGACCGCCACCTCCATGCCCACGTCCGAGATCCACGCGCTGCTTGGCGCCGAAGCCGAAGCCCTCCTCACCTATGAGGCGAAGGGCTTCTCGAAGGACACGCTGCACCTGCCGGGTCCCGATTACATCGACCGGGTCTTCGCGCACAGTGATCGCTCGCCGAGTGTCCTGCGTAACTACGCGCACATCCTCGGGTCGGGCCGCCTGGCTGGCACCGGCTATCTGTCGATCTTCCCGGTGGACCAGGGCGTCGAGCACTCGGCCGGGTCGAGCTTCGCGATCAACCCCGTCTACTTCGACCCCGAGAACATCGTCAGGCTCGCCTACGAAGGCGGTTGCAACTGCGTGACGTCGACGCTTGGCGTGCTCGGATCGGTGGCGCGCAAGTGGGCGCACAAGATCCCGTTCATGGTGAAGTTGAACCACAACGAGTTCCTGAGCTACCCCAATCGTTACGACCAGGTGATGTTCGCGTCGGTCGAGCAGGCCTTCGAGATGGGCGCGATCGCCGTCGGCGCTACCGTCTACTTCGGTTCGGAGGAATCGACGCGGCAGATCCAGGAAGTGAGCGCCGCATTCGCGCGCGCCCACGAACTCGGGATGCTGACGGTGCTCTGGTGCTACACGCGCAACCCCGCGTTCAAGACCAAGGACGTCGACTACCACGTCTCGGCCGACCTCTCGGGCCAGGCCAACCACCTCGGCGTGACGATCGGGGCCGACATCATCAAGCAGAAGATGCCGGAGAACAACGGCGGCTATACGGCGCTCAAGTTCGGCAAGACGCACCCTCTGGTGTACAGCGACCTCATCCCGGGCGACCACCCGATCGAGATGACGCGCTACCAGCTCGCGAACTGCTACATGGGCCGCATCGGCCTGATCAACTCAGGGGGAGCGAGCACGTCCAACGACTTCGCAGAGTCGGTCCGTACGGCGGTGGTCAACAAGCGCGCCGGCGGCATGGGCCTGATCCTCGGGCGTCGCGCCTTCCAGCGGCCGTTTGCCGACGGCGTCAAGTTGCTCAACGCGCTCCAGGACGTCTACCTGGACAAATCGATCACGATTGCGTAACGACTGACGGATCACGCCTCCGTTGGTAGGGACGGCTCTCCGAGCCGTCCGTCACCGAGAGGGATGTGGCCCTTACGGTGAGGAGATGGCCCGCTCGGAGAGCGGGCCTTACCCCAACCTCGATATGTCCATTCTCAAAGTCGCCCGCATGGGCCACCCGGTGTTGCGCAGCCGCGCGCGTGCCCTCGATCCGTCAGAGGTGCGTGCGGCGGTGATGCAGAAGTTCATCGACGACATGATGGACACGATGCTCGAGTACGAGGGCATCGGCCTTGCCGCCCCGCAGGTACACGAGGGCGTCCGTGTCTTCGTGGCTGGCATCGACGATGGCCAGGGCAAGCTGAGGGTGATTCCGTTCGTCAACCCGGTGATCACGCCGCTGTCGGAGACCAAGGCGGACGACTGGGAAGGTTGCCTGAGCATTCCCGACATCCGCGGCCGCGTGCCTCGTTTCACGCACGTCCGCATCGAGGCGCTCGACCGCAAGGGCAAGCCGTTCCAACTCGAACTCAAGGATTTCCCGGCGCGCGTCGTCCAGCACGAGACCGACCACCTGGACGGGGTGCTGTTCTTCGACCGGATGGCGAAGTTCGATACGCTCACCTACCTCGACGAGTACTCGCGCTACCACCGCAGTGCCAAGGACGACGAAGAGGAGGACGCGTAACCGTGCCCTATCACGCCGAGGTCCTGCTCGACAGCGTCAACCCCACCGGGCAGCGCCTCATCACGTTCGTGCTCCGGTTCCCGCGGTTCGTCCTGTCGGAGTTCAACACCCACCGGATGTTCTCGCGCAATGCGTCGAGTTCGCGGGCGATCCCGACGACGAGGCTGATGCAGCAATTGCGCGAGGATCCGGTCCTCCCCGTCGAATGGGGCCGCAATCAGTCCGGCATGCAGGCGCACGAGGTGCTTGATGCCGATGCCGCGCGAGCTGCGGAGGCGGCGTGGCTGGGCGCGCGCGACGCCGCCCTGGCGCACGCCGAACAGCTCCGCACGACCGGTGTACACAAGCAGATCGTCAATCGCGTCCTCGAGCCGTGGATGTGGGCGAGCGTGATCGTGTCGGCGACGACCTACGACAACTTCTTCACGCTTCGCTGTCACCCGGACGCCCAGCCGGAGATCAAGCGGCTGGCCGACCTGATGCGTGCCGCGTACGAGGCGTCCACGCCAGAGCCCCGCGAGACCGGTGAATGGCACCTGCCGTTCGTGGGCGTCGACGATGGCGATTTGTCGATCGAGGAGCGCAAGCAGGTGTCGGTGGCGCGGTGCGCGCGTGTGAGCTATCTCACGCATGTCGGTACCCGCGACATCGCCGCCGACAAGGTCCTGCACCAGCGTTTGCTCGACGCCGGCCATTGGTCGCCGTTTGAGCACGTCGCCGTGGCGGCGTCGGGCGAGGCGCGGTTCAACAACTTCACCGGCTGGCAGGCGTATCGTCACCAGATGGAGCAGGCCAGGGTCCTCGTCATGAGCGAAGTCGCACCCGCGTGAGCAGCCACGCTTTCAAGTTCGCGACGACGATTCGCGTCCGCTGGGGTGATTGCGATGCCTTCGGGCACGTCAACAACGCCAGCTACCTCTCGTACTTCGAGGAAGCGCGCATCGATTACTGGAAGGCGGTCGTGCCCGACGTGCCGTTCACGGGCATGGCCATCGTGCACGCCAGCGTGGACTTCCGCGGACAGGCGTATCCGGGCGACGTGCTGACGATTCGCGCCGCCGTGACCGAGCTGCGCAGGACGAGCTTCTGGGCCGCCTACGAAGTGCTGCGTGGCGACGCGGTGATGGCGACGGGCCGATCCGCCCAGGTGTTCTTCGATTACGCGTCGCAGAAGCCGGCGCTGATCCCGGACGCGTTCCGAGACCGCATCGCCGCATACGAGGGGATTCCGCTGACGAACGCCGAACGTCGAACGCCGAACGCCGAACAGACCACGTCAAACGACGAACGCACAACGCCGAACGCCAACACGTAGCCGCCGGACTTGTCCGGCGGTCGCCGCCGCGCGTCGGACAAGTCCGGCGCCTACCTTAGAGAGACGCCCTTGCCAGACGACATTCAGCCCGGACACGTAGGGTGGGTCGACCTCACCGTCGAGAACGCCACCGAGGTACGCGACTTCTACCGGGCCGTCGTCGGCTGGGACTATCGCGAGGTAGACATGGACGGCGGCTACGCCGACTTCGCGATGACCAACCTCGAGGGTCGCGACGTCACGGGCATCTGCCACGCTCGCGGCGTCAACGAGGGACTGCCGGCGCAGTGGCTGGTCTACTTCATCGTGATGGACCTGCAGTTTGCGGTCGACGAGGCGGTCGGCCGCGGCGGCGAGCTGCTGCGCGAGCCGACCGACATGGGGGCCGGGCAGTTCGCGGTAATCCGGGATCCGGCAGGGGCGGTCTGTGCGCTTTTCCAGCCGGCAGAACCCAGCGCGACGCAGCCCTGAGTCTTCGACGACTGCAGTGAATAGTCTGCAACTCTTTTCAAGAGAGCTACTTACGGAGAGTGCATGTGATAACGCACTTTTTCGCTTGACGGCTTTGTGAAAGATTTCACATAATGCGTCTCAAGCTGAGGGTCGACGGGCATCCGTTCAAAAACCTTCAAACCCTCTTGGAAGCGACCTCTTCCGAAAGGGACGGTGAGCCTTCGCAGTTTCAGGCCCGCCTGGTCAAGTTCTTCCTCGTAGTCTTCCTCCTTACAGTGCCCGGCGCCCTCAGCTTTCTCCTCAGCGCCGAGGCACTCCCAGAATTTCAGCAGTTCAGAATTTCACCATCACCGCAGCAAGCGACGGTTGGCGGTGGCGCGGAGATTGTGAAATTCCTGCAATTCTGAAATTGTGCTGTTCCCCATGCGATACACGCGCCTGACGGCCGCGCACGACTCGGCGTACTCGCGTGGCTCGGTGCATGCCTACCTGCTGCACGGCGAGGTGCCGACGCTGGTGGACGCGCCGACGTCCGACGCAGCGTTCCTTGACGAACTCGAGGCTGCGCTGAATGCGGCGGGTGACGGCCCCCTTGCGCAGGTCATCGTGACGCATGCCCATCCCGACCACATCGACGGTGCGGTCGCCGTGCATGCGCGGTGGCCGGCCACCGTGTTCCGCAAGCGTGCGCCGCTGCCGCAAGAGGACGGCATCGACTGGCAGGTGATCGAGAAGGAGCCGATGCTCGCTGCCGGCGATAGCGAGTTGTGGGTGCTCCACACGCCGGGGCATGCGCCGGACCACTCGTGCCTGTTCGACGTGCACGGCGGCACGTTGATCGGAGGCGACCTGGCGATCAACGGATCCACGGTTGCCATTCCAGCCGACTACGGCGGGAGCCTGCGAGAGTACCTGCAGTCGTTGCGGGCGGTGCTCGAACTGCAGCCGCGGGTGATCCTCCCGAGCCACGGCGATCCGATTCTGCAGCCGGCCTCTCTGCTCCGCGGTTACCTGTCCCACCGCCTGGCGCGGGAGCAACAGGTGCTCGAATGCCTGGCCGCCGGCATCGACACCGCCGACGCCATCGTCGACCGGCTGTATGCTGCCACCGCCGACGCGCTGAAGCCCGCCGCGCGGCAGAACGTGATCGCGCACCTCCGCAAGCTCGCCGAGGATGGTCGCGTCGAGTCCGCGGGCGAGGCCTGGCGCCTCCGGAGTACCTGATGCTGCTCTATTGCACCGACATTGGTCTCGTCCTCGTCACGGGAGGCCGTTCGCTGCGCCTCGCCGACCTCACGTGGGACGAACTCCTGCAGGATCGGGCGCCGCTCGCGCGACTGTCGGCGCATGCCGGCACGGCGCAGGAGGTGGACGGCGCCATACCGCAGGTGCTGCTGGCGCCCATCGGATCGCAGGACGTGTGGGCCGCCGGCGTGACGTACTACCGCAGCCGGGATGCGCGGATGGACGAAGCGCGGGAGAGCGGAGGCTCGACGTTCTACGACCGCGTGTACGAGGCCGATCGCCCCGAGCTGTTCTTCAAGTCCACCGCACCACGCGTCGTGGCGCCGGGCGGAGTCGTGCGCGTACGTCGGGACTCGCACTGGTCGGTCCCCGAACCGGAACTGGTACTGGTGATCAATGCGGCCGGTGCCGTGGTCGGATACACGATCGGCAACGACATGAGCGCGCGCGACATCGAGGGCGAGAACCCGCTGTACCTGCCGCAGGCAAAGGTCTACGACGGCAGTTGCTCGATCGGGCCGGCCGTGCTCTTCACGGAGGATGCCCTGCCGGCGACGACGGCGATTCGCCTGAGCATCATGCGTGGTGGCCAGCTCGCATTCGAGGGGGAGACGACCACCGGCCAGATCAAGCGAGGCTTCGACGAGCTCGCCGACTGGCTGTGTCGCGAGTCCACCTTTCCCGTCGGCTGCTATCTCTTCACGGGAACCGGGATCGTGCCGCCAGACGCCTTCACGCTCGCAAGCGGAGACGAGGTGGCGATCGCCATCGATGGCATTGGCACGCTAACCAACACGGTTGGGTAATGCCGCGATGCCGCGATGCCGAATGCTGCGCATTGCATCAGGCATGAGGCATGAGGCATGAGGCATCAGGCATCAGGCATCACGTCGTCGCTTCCTCGATGTGCTTGGCACTGCCGGCGCGCGTGACTGTGATCAACGCCTCCATGTGGCCAAGGTAGCGATCGAGGGCGACGCGACCGGCGCGTGTGAGCGAGTACTCGCTGCGAGGGAGGCGACCTTCGAACGTCTTGGTACAGCTGATGTAGCCCGCATCCTCCAGCTTGCGCGCGTGCACGCTCAGGTTGCCGTCGGTCGTGCGCAGCAATGTCTTCAGGTCGTTGAACGACAGCTTGTCCTGCACGGCCAGAGAGCTGACGATCGCGAGACGCAGTCGCTCGTGGATCAGCTTGTCGAGGTTCAGTGGAGACGACGGGTCCGCATGCGAATCGATCGACCGGACACGCGGTCGAAAGCCTCGCAGACGGCCGACAGGCACATCGTCCTGCGTCCGTAGGCGTTCAGTCATGGGCACCTGGCGGAAAGGGCCGCCACGTGCATCCTACGCCCGGCCTTCTCCCGCCTCAAGCCAATTGGCCCCGGCACCCCGGCAGCCCCGTACAATGGCGGCCATGGCAAACGACCCCGAGGGCTATGCCAATCCCCAGTTGCTCGCGACCCCGTCCGAACTCGCGAATGCGCTCGCGAGCGCCGACACGCCGCTGCTGCTCGACCTCAGGCCGGCCGAGGAATACGCGGCCGGACACCTGCCGGGCGCGGTGCATCTCGACCTGTTCGGCATCAGCCTGATCGATACCGATCCGGCGCCGTTGCGGGCCTTCCTGTGGATTCTGGAGCACCTGCTGGCTTCGCGTGGCGTGGACGCATCGCGACACGTCGTGGTCTACGACGAGAAGTCGGGCATGCGAGCCGCACGCGCGTTCTGGGCGCTCGAGTACTTCGGCCATGAGCACACGCGCCTGCTGGACGGCGGCTTCGGCGCGTGGCAGGCCGAAGGCCACCCGATCAGCACCGACCCGGTTGTGCCCACGTCCACGTCGTGGACGGGCGCTGCGACCGAGGATCGCCTTGGCACCTACCGGGATGTCCTGGATCGGCTCGACAAGAGTGATGCCGTCATCCTCGATACGCGCTCCGACGGTGAGTACCGCGGCACCACCGTGCGTGCTGCCCGCGGCGGCTGCATTCCTGGTGCGGTCCATGTCGAGTGGACGACGAACCTGCGCCCCGACGGGTCGTTCAAGCGCGCCGACCAACTGCGCGAGATGTACACGGCCGCCGGCGTGACGCCGGACAAGGAAGTGCTGACCTATTGCCAGGGCGGCTACCGCGCTGCACATGGCTACCTGGCGCTGCGCCTGCTCGGCTACCCGCGCGTGCGCAACTACGTCGGCTCGTGGAAGGAATGGGGCGATCGGCTCGAGCTGCCAATAACGCTAATGCCTAACGCCTAACGCTTGACGCTCAACGCCAGGGCCCGAAGGCCGATGGCCGAATGACGAAGGCCGATCAATGAACAAGATCCTCGACCACATCCAGACGCACCGCGACGACTACATCCAGCAACTGAAGGGGTTCCTTGCGATCCCCAGCATCAGCGCGCTGCCCGACCACGCGCCCGACGTGCGTCGCTGCGGCGAGTGGTGCGTCGCCGAATTGCAGCGCATCGGCCTGAACAACGTCGCGCTGCACGAGACGCCCGGTCATCCGATCGTATACGGCGAGTGGCTCGGCGCTCCAGGCGCGCCGACAATGCTGTTCTACGGGCATTACGACGTGCAGCCGGTCGACCCGCTGGACCTGTGGGAGACGCCGCCGTTCGAGGCCACTGTCCGCGAGGGCGCGATTTACGCGCGCGGCTCGGCCGACGACAAGGGACAGATCTTCATGCACCTCAAGGCCATCGAGGCGACGCTGGCACAAGCCGGGGCGTTGCCGATCAACGTCAAGGTGATGCTCGAGGGCGAGGAGGAAGTCGGCAGCGTGAATCTGGACAACTTCATCGCTGCCAACAAGGATCTCCTGAAGGCCGACGTCGTCGTGATCTCGGACTCGCCGATGTTCGATCGTGACGTGCCGTCGATCTGCTACGGGCTGCGCGGCCTCGCCTACTTCCAGGTCGACGTGCGCGGCAGCAGCACCGACCTGCACTCCGGCTCGTATGGCGGCGCCGTGGCCAACCCCGCGATCGTGCTGACGCAGATGCTGGCGCAGATGAAGGACAAGGGCGGGCGCATCAAGATCCCCGGTTTCTACGACGCGGTCGTGGACGTCACCGAAGCGGAGAAGAAGGAGTTCTCGCGGTTGCCGTTCAACGAGAAGCGGTGGGCCCGCGAGATCGGGCTGCCAAAGCCCTTCGGCGAAAGCGGCTACTCGACGCTCGAGCGCAAATGGGCGCGTCCGACGTTCGAGATCAACGGCCTGCTGGCCGGCTTCACCGGCGAGGGCGCGAAGACCGTGATTCCGGCCAGGGCCATGGCCAAGGTCAGCATGCGCCTCGTGCCGAACCAGGATCCGCAGACGATCGGCAAGCTCTTCGAGGACTACATGAAGAAGCTCGCGCCCAAGTCGGTGGAAGTGACCGTCACCCACATGCACGGCGGCAAGCCATGGACGACGGGGTTCGACAACGACTGGGTGCAGGCGGCGGGCCGGGCGATCGAGAAGGGCTTCGGACGCAAGCCGGTGTTCGTGCGCGAGGGAGGATCGATCCCCGTCGTGTCCACGTTCCAGGAGGTGCTCGGCCTGCCGAGCGTGCTTTTCGGCATCGGCCTGCCTGGCGAGAACGCGCACGCGCCCAACGAGTGGCTGGATCTTGGCAACTTCCACAACGGCGTGCTCGCCGCCGCGTACCTGTACGACGAGTTGTCGCGGGTCGCGCGCTGACGTCACACGCGACACGTCGAATAGTGGTAGGGACGCCTCTCCGAGGCGTCCATCGTCCCTCCGAGGCGTCCATCGCCTTCGCTGCGTCTTGCCTCTTGTGAACTGCGATGGAGTGGCGATGGACCGCTCGAAGAGAGCACAGGAGATGGACCGCTCGGAGAGCGGTCCCTACCTCACCCACGGGAGCGTGATGTGTGAAGGCCGCGCGGCACTCCGGTATACGCGCTGCGTGGCCTTGACGAAGTCCGAGGGCTTCGCGTTCGGGATGTCGGTGAACGTCTGTGGATTGCGGTCGACCAACGGCAGCCACGTGCTCTGGACGTGCACCACGATGCGGTGGCCCTTGCGAAAGGTGTGGGCCACGTCCGCGAGTTCGAAGCGGATCTCGTCCGGCTCGCCTGGCGTGAAGGGCACCGGCTTCTCGAACGACTTCCGGTACTTGCCGCGGAAAGGCTCGCCGCGCACGAGAATCTGCTTGCCGGCCTGGCCGCCTTCGGTGACTTCATCCAGCACCTTCACGATGAAGTCCGAATCGGTCCCGGTCGTCGACACGTGCAGGTCGACGCCGATGGAACCACGCACGGTGACGTCCTCGGTGAGCTCGGGACCGCGGTACACGCGCACGTCCGGGCGCCGCGCGGCGAACGACTGGTCCGATGCCATGTAGTCGCGCGGCATGCCGATGGCCTCGACGCCGACAAGTGGGACCGGGTTGGCCGGGTCACTCACGTACTCGTCGAGCGCCTCCTGCGCGGTGGGCGCAGTCGCCGACAGCGTGCCCTCGCCGCCAAAATAGTAAGCACGTGGCACGGCCTTCGGCGGCCACGTGTCGGCGGTGAGCCAGCGGTTCGTTCCTGTTTCGAAGATGGACACGCCGGGGACAGAAGGCGCCGCCCCACCATGGAGCAGGCGAGCGAAGAAGCGCTGTTCTATTTCGGTCCGGTAGTGCAGGGACGTCGGTTGCCCGAACTCCATCGCGCCCGTCCTTGCGCCGTCGCTGCGAGCCCACCCGCCGTGCGTCCACGGCCCCATCGCGAGATGACTCTCGGTGTTCGGGCTCTGCTCGCGCAGCACGCGGAACGTGCGGAGCGCGCCGTTCAGGTCCTCTGCGTCGTACCAGCCGCCGACAACCAGCACTGCCGGGGTCACGTTCTTGAAGTGCCGCCAGATCGAACGGGCCTTCCAGAAGTCGTCGTACGCCGTGTGGTCGTGGTTCATCATCCAGTACGGGTTCTTGTCCAGCCCGTACTTCCGGCTCATTTCCATCAGCGATCCGCCGTCCAGGTAGAAGCGGTAGCCGTCCCTCGTGCCGTAGTTGAACTCGGTGTCGCGCTGCGGACGCCGCGGCTGCCGGCCGCGCGGCGGGAAGTCCACGTAGAACGAGAAGTTGTGCGCCAGCAGGAAAGCGCCGTTGTGGTACGAGTCGTCGTTCAGGTAGTAGTCGGTGACCGGCGCTTGTGGGGAGACTGCCTTGAGCGCTGGATGCGCGTCGATCAGCGCCGCGAGCACGTAGAAACCGGGATACGAGATGCCCCACATCCCGACGTTTCCGTTGTTGCACGGCACGTTCTTCACCAGCCAGTCGATGGTGTCGTAGGCGTCAGAGGATTCGTCCCATTCCGTTCCGCGCTTGCCTGGCTTGTACGGACGGACCTCCTCCCATTCGCCTTCCGACATGTACCGCCCGCGAACGTCCTGATAGGCCACGATCCACGGTTCGTCGGCGAACGCGCGTGACGGTCCGACCATCTGGCGGTAGGTGTCGGGTCCGTAGGGACTCGCGCTGTACGGTGTCCGCTCCAGCAGGATCGGCGCGCCTCCAGGTGTACACGTCTTAGGTGCATAGACGGCGGTGTGCAGCCTGGTCCCGTCGCGCATCGCGACGAGGTGCTCGGCCTTGACGTGCGTGTCGCGGGCGGTGCGGGACGGGGCGACCGCGGGCGCCTGGGCCTGCACGAGCAGCGTGAGCGAGCAGAGCGTCGCAACGAGCGAGGCCAGGAGGACGTGCGGAACGGACCGGCGCATCCCGCGATCGTACCGCCTGCCTCAGTCGTTGGCCACGACGGCGCCGAGTCCCACGAGCAGCACGAGGCCGCCAAGGAGTGCGCCCAGCATCAGCACGGGCAACAGCGCCGGCGGCATCAGCGCCTGCATGGCCTGGCCGGCGGCATCGCTCGTGGCCCAGGCCACCAGCCTCGAAGCCATCGCATCCCCGCGGAGGACCAGCAGCGTTGCCGCGGCCACCAGCGCCACGAGGGGCTCGGCCCGCTCGAGGGTGTCCAGAGGGCGCATGGCACTCGCCCTCATCTCCTGCCGGGCCTGCCACTGCGCGCGCCACCAGATGTCCTCGGCAGGCGCTCCGACAGAAGCCGGCTCGTCGTCTACGGCCGCTCGCAGGACCTGCGTCACGGCCTGGACCTCACGACATGCGGCGCAGGTCACCAGATGGGCCTTCAGCTCCGGCGTCCATTCGCCGGATTCGCCAGCTCTCAGCACCTCGGCTTCGCGTGGGCACAGGTCGTCGGTCATCACTTCCTCCTCAACGGCGAATGCCGAGCGCAACGGCCAGCTTCTGACGCGCCCGGGAGAGCAGCACGCGCACGCTGCCTTCCTTGATCGACAGGGCCGAGGCAATCTCGCGGTGGCTTGCCTGCTCCACGTACGCGAGCCACAGCATCGTTCGTTCCTGGACCCGCAGGCGGCCCATCGCGCGTGTCATGTCGACGCCGGCGGCCGGGTGTGACGACCGTCCCGGCAGTGCGTCGGGGTCCAGACCTGCCGTTGGTGCCTTCTTGCGGGCTCGCCACGCGTCGTTCACCAGGTTGGCGGCGATCCGGTACAGATAGGCACGCCGTTCGTCGATCGGCAGGCTCGCGTGCGGCGTCCGCAGCAACCGGAGGTACGCCTCCTGCACCGCGTCCTCGACGTCCTCGGCCGGCAGGCTGCGACGCAGGTAGGCCGCAAGGCTCCGCGCCGTCCGCGCATGGAATGCGCGGAACTCGGCCTCGTCGAGGGCGAGCGGCGCGACGGCTTCAGCCACGCGAACGCCCGCTGACAGCACGGCGGCAGGAATGACGCGCACGGCAGGTCACTCGAGTTCGGTACGAAGGGGTGACCTATCTCGCCGACTCCCCGGGCGTCGAGTAGACCCCGAGGCTGCGGCCCAGTCCGAACGATGCGGCGGCGGACACCAGGTAGCCGATTCCAATGCTCAGCAGCATGATTCCCAGGATCACGAAGCCCTCCGCGGCCTCGCGCTCGATGATCGTGCTCTGCCATCCCACCACGCGGCAGCCGATACCCGCCGCGCAGAGCACGATGCCGACCTGGACGGCGCGCAGGATGCGCTGCGCCGGGTGCGTGCGTTCCGTGCTGATCGAGTCGATGAACTTCGTACCGCCCGGACTGTCCATGAACTCGGCCAGTTCCTTGCCGTTGTTGATGCGATCCAGGAGCTTGTTGTGGAAATCCGACATCACCCGCAGCTGCGCCTTGCGCCGCAGCGCGTCGACGATGACCCAGGTCAAGAAGCTGACCGAGCCGAACACCGTGAGAATGCCGATGATGGGAATCATTTCCTTCATGTGCGATTCACCCTGGCCGGCGGGGCCCGCGCCGTGCGGCTGCCCTTTCCCGGCTTCTGTCGTGGTCAACGCCGGCCGGGCCGATTGGTTAACGAAGACGTGCCGGGTTAGTCGGTGCCTGGGCCGTCTGCTAGCCTAAGAGGTTGCTCGGGAGGAGCATGATCGACATCCTTGCACGTATCCAGGGCCACGCCGTCGTCACAGGGATCCGCGGTTCCTCCGGGCTCGCGCCCGCATGACCACCATGCCCCTGGCCGTCACTGTCGAATCCAGCCGCGCCGATTGGGACGCCTTCGTCGCGACGCATCCCGACGCCACCGCGTACCACGCGTGGGACTGGCGTGACGTGTTCGGTCCGGTGTTCGGCCACGAGCCGATCTACCTGGCAGCCCGCGACGGTGGCCGCGTCGTCGGCGTGCTGCCGGTCGTGTCGTTCAGGAGCCGGCTGTTCGGGCAATTCTTCTGCTCGCTGCCCTTCGTGAACTACGGCGGCGTACTCGCCACCACGCCGGACGCGGCGGCGCCGTTGCTGGCCGAGGCCGCACGCCTCGCGCGCGAACGCGGCGCCGCGCACGTCGAACTGCGCCACGTCGATCGGCAGGTGCCCGACTCACCGGTGCGCCAGCACAAGGTGACCATGCTGCTGCGCCTGCAGGAGACCGCGGACGCGCAATGGACCGCGCTCGACAACAAGGTCCGCAACATGGTTCGCAAGGCGGAGAAGAGCGAGCTGACCAGCGAGTCGGGCGGCAGCGAACTGCTCGACGCCTTCTATGCCGTCTTCAGCGTCAACATGCGCGACCTCGGGACGCCGGTGTACCCGACCCGGTTCTTCGCTGCCGTCCTGAAGGCCTGCGGGCCAGCGGCGCGCCTGCACGTCGTGCGACACCAGGGCAGGCCCGTGGCCGCATCGATGACGATCGCCCACCGGAACCGTGTCGAAGTGCCGTGGGCGTCGTCGCTGCGCGAGGTGCGGACCATGAATCCCAACATGTTGCTCTACTGGCACATGCTGCGCGAGGTGATCGCCGGAGGGGGACGCGTCTTCGACTTCGGCCGATCGACGCCGGGCGAAGGCACGTTCCACTTCAAGAAGCAGTGGAAGGCCGAACCCGTCCCGTTGCACTGGGAGTACGCGCTCATCTCGCGCGACGCCCCGCCCGATCAGAGTCCCGGCAGTGGCAAGTTCGCGATGGCCATCGAACTCTGGAAGAAGCTGCCCGTGCCGGTCGCCAACACCATCGGTCCGCTCATCATCGGGAACATACCGTAAAGCGAATCGGGACGAACGCTGAACGTCGAACGCCGAGGTCCCAGTCGCGTGGGGTGCCGGGTACCGGGTACCGGGTGCAGCGTACCGATTGGCAACGCGGAAGGTCCGATGTCCAGTCCGAATCCCGAAGCCCGACGGCCAGTCAGCGAAGCCGCGTGACGAAGCGGTCGCCATCACTGAGCGTCGGACAAGTGATCCATGGCACCTGCGCCACTGGTAGTCACGATATCCGCTTCAGGTAGGCTGCAGGCCGTAGGCCGTAGGCGCGAATATCGTTGGAGTCCGACGCCTACATCGCCGAAGGCCGCCATCGAAGCCCCGTAGGCGTCGAGCTTGCTCGACGCTCCCGCCTGCGGACGACGGTCGACCAAGGTCGACCGCTACGTCCAACCGCGAAAACCGGAGGCCGACGGCCGTCAGCGAAGCCGCTAGACCGCCCTGACCGCGATGACGGTCTGGTCGTCGGCCTGGGGTGCCCCGGCCGCATGCTCGGCGGCCGCGGCGTTGACAGCGCTGACGATGCCGGAGACCGGCGTCCGGGTGGTGGCCAGCGTCGTGAACAGCGTGATGAGGCGTGCCTCGCCGAACTCCTCGCGGTCCATGCCGTGCGCCTCGGTGATGCCGTCGGTGACGAAAAGGAAGACGTCCCCCTGCGCGTAGGTGAGGGGCAGTTCCTCGAGTTCGCTGGTGAAGAGCTCGCTGGCGGTGAGCCCGAGTCCCAGCCCGCGCGGCAGCCAGCGCCGCACCGCTCCTGTCGCGGCCACCCACTGGTAGAGCGGCAGGTGCCCGCCGCGCGCGACCGTCAGCGTGCGCGCACGACTATCGAAGAACGCGCCGAGTACGGTCACGAACGAGCGCCGCTCCATGTCGCGGCCGAGCAGGTCGTTGGTCCGCACGAACAGCTGCTTTGGCGCCAGATCGAAGCCGTGCAGCGAGCGCACGATTCCTTGGAGCTTCGACATGTACAGGGCTGCGGACGTGCCCTTGCCACTGACGTCGCCGATCATCACGGCCAGGTGTCCGTCGTTGCCGTCGAGGTAGTCGAAGTAGTCGCCACCGACCTCCTGCGCCGGCACCGACACGCCATACACCTCGAGCCCCTGGACGCGCGGCGGCCGCTGTGGCAGCGACTCGAGCTGGATGCGCCTGGCGATCGCCAGTTCCTGGCGTACTCGTTCCTGGGCAGCGAGGTTCTCGTAGAGGAACGCGTTCTCCACGAGGAGCGCGGCCTGCCCGGCGATCACGCCGAGGAATGCGAAATCGTCGGCCGTGTACGCCGCTTCCGACAGCTTTTCGCCGATGAAGACCACGCCGCGCAACTCGTTGTGGCCGCCGATCGGGTAGAGATGATGGATCTGTGCGCGTCGCAGCGCGAGCCGCAGGCGAGGCGGTGCGTACTCGGTATCCATCTCCGCGCCACGCGAGGCCCGCAGCACACCGACGGCATCCTCCACGCATCCCGTGCAGAAGACGTCCCACTCGCTGGTGTCAAAGCCGATCGAGCGCTTCGAGCTGACCAGGCGGTCGCCCTGCACGAACACCACGCCGGCACGCTTGACGGGCATGAGCCTGTCGATGACCGTCAGCAGGCCGTCGGCCAGGCCGTCGAGGTCCATGCGGGGCCCCATGACCTCGCTGAACTCACGTGTGGCGCGACGGTAGTCGTACCCCTCTTGGTAGTACTGCTCGGCAAGGAACCTGTGACCGCGCTTGAGCAGCGCCCGAAAGCCGTACGCGAAGACGACGGCTGCGGCGATGAGCACGCCCTTCTCGATCACGGCGCGGCGCGAGGCGTCGACTGGCGTCGGCAAAACCTCGAGTGCGTCGCTCGTCAGCCGGATGTTGGGCAGCGGCAGCTGCAGGTGCATCATCCACCACCAGAACAGCAGGCCGGCGCCGACGATGAGCGTTGTCCACGCGGAGCTGACCAGTAGGTACTGCACGTTGCGGCGGATGCGGAGATCGAGCTCGAGCAGACGGTAGCGGCCGATCACCAGCAGGTGCACCACGAGCACACCGAGGTAGAGCAGCGCCCTGAAGATCTGGATGATCGGCGCCCCGATACCGGCCGCGTTGGGGCGCCGGACCAGCAGGGACACTGCCACCGTGGCGAGGGTGAAGCCCACCGCAATCCCCGTCATCGCCGACGTCGCACGCGAGATCTGCCGATCCTCCGCACTGTACGTCCGCCGCGTGCGCATGGTCGCGACCGTGGCATACGCCAGCATGATCACCGTGCCGCGGTAGAACAGGAAGTCGATGTTGAACGGCGCCGTCCACGTGATCGCGAGGCTCGCCCCCGCGAGCGCCAGCGCAAGGGCGTACGCGCCGAAGATCGCCCATCGGCGCGCCACCAGCCCCGGACGCTCCCGCGGGAAGTACTTCATCGAGTGCAGCCAGAACGCGACGCCGAGTGTGGCGCAAATCGCCAGGGTCACGTCCGAGGTGAGCACGTACCAGGTCGGCAGCGTGCGTCGCGGTCGCGTCAGCACCGCGATCGTGAATCCCATGCCCATCCACCCGAGGCCGAGGTAGTAGGCAGCCTTGATGTGCGCGCGGAACGTGGCCAGCAGCGTGCCGCTGACGATGTAGAGCCCGCCGACGAGGAACAGGATCAGCGCGGCGATGCCGATGCCGAACGCCGACAGCCGGACTTCGAGCGTGACCGACTCGCCGTCGCGGAGCACGTCGTAGGCGCTGACGCGGCCGACCTGCGACGTCCGCATGATGCGGTCGGCATCGAGTGCGCCCGAGAACCCCTCGCCGTTGATCCGCGTGATGATGTCGCCGGGCAGCATGCCCGCGCGATCGGACGCGCCACCCGGCGTAACCTGCACGACCAGCACCGTCTTGTCGATCGATCGGAGTGCGTCGATGAGCGCCGGCGCCGGCAGGACAACCGAAAGGACCTGGTCCTTGCGGGCGCGGAACACCAGGACCTCGACGGTGGGCTTGCCGGCAACACGCGCGCGAGCTTCCGCCGGGCCCAGCAGGCGCTCGCCCTCGATCTCCATGACCACGTCGCCGGGCGCGATGGCGTCGCCAGCGTCGGCCTGCCGCGGCACGAACGGCGCTTGCGGCCCGAGCGAACGCGGCGTGCCCAGTTGTCCCTCCACGTGCTCGACGACGTAGAGGTACGAGAGCGGATCGATGAACACGTTCTCGTCGGTCGCGGCGCGGCCGACGATGAAGAGATTCAGGGCCGCGACCACGGCCAGCCACACCCCGAGCGCAGCGACGGCTACACGTAACAGGGCGCGGGGGCGACTGGTCGTCGTCGGCGTCATCAGGGGCGCATCAATCAGGGCTGTGACGGCGCTGCTGGCTGACCTGGCCGCGGCGCAGCGAATGGAAGGATGTCTGGCATCACCCGGACACCCGTCGAAAAGGTCAGCAGGGCCGGGCCGCCGTAGTCGAACTCCACCTCCAGGAAACCGGCGGTAAAGCCCTTCACGGGCTTCGTGACCCTGGCGCGATAGACGCCCTGCGCATCAGGCTGCACCTCGGTGCCCTTCCACACCGGCCCGAGAGTCTCGATACGGAAGTCACGCGCCTCGGGGTTGGTTGCCTGCCAGAACGTCACCTGCCGCGGTTTCGTCTCCGGGCGGATCACGAGCGTGCCGTCCTTGTCGGCTGACCAGTCGAACTTCGGGCGCGCCACTCCCTTGACGATCGCGCCATAGAAGGCCAACAGGCTGGTCGGCGCGTTGGTGTCCTTGAGAGAGTGGTCGGCGTTGGGCACGTAGCGCAGGTACTTCTCGCCCTTCAGATCGTCGAAGTAGAACTGCCAGGAATCGGGCAGGAAGAACTGGTCGCCGCTGGCGTTGATGATGAACTTCGGTATGGTGGCCAGACGATCGCGATACGAGTACGGCTCGACCAGCGCGAGCAGCTTGTCGAAGCGCGGATCGCCCATGCGATCCATCACCCCGTGGGTCACGTACTCACTGACCGCCGGCGCCCAGAAGCCGTAGGCGCGATAGTGATGGATCATCGACGGCTTCAGGTTGAGGACGTCGATCACCGCCGGCATGATCGCGACGACGCGGCTGTCGACCGCCGCGGTCGTCCACGTCGTCCAGCCGCGCTTGGAACCGCCGGAGACGACGAACTTCGTGATCGCACGCCGGCCGCCCTCGGGCGACTGCGCGAACGCCTGTACCGTGTCCATGGCGCGGACGGCAGCCTTGGTCATCGGAAAGCGTGCGAGCCACTGGTCGTCACCGCCATCGAGGTACTTGCGCCAGCCATAAGCGATGAGGTCGTCCTCCTTGCGCGCGACGCCGTCCTTGAAGAACGTCAGCGGCTGATTCGGGATCATCCGCAGCTCGGTGACGATCGTTTTCGTACCGGAGGCAATGGCCGCCAGCATGGCGTCGGTCTTCGGAAGCGTGGCGCGGTCGTTGCCGCCGCCGGCGATGTACAGCAGCGACGTGTCGCTTTCGATCGTCTCCGGCCTGATCACCGTCAGGTAATGCTTCCACTCCGTCCGATCGACCTCGTCTGCCGTCCGCCACGTCTGCGACGTCATCTCGAGCGTGGTGACAGTCAGCGTCCCCTCCTGGCGGGTGCTGACGACCGACCACTTGTAGGCCGGGTCGGGCGTCGAGACGTAGCGATCGAGAGCCGTCGCGGACCGAGCCGAGGCGGGAACGCGGAGTGGTTGCGCCAGTGCAGACGTGCCGACAGCGAGCAACCCGGCCAGGGCGACCGGCAGCAGACGGATGAACATGCGAGAGAGGTCCCTTTCGATTGTCTACAGCGGGGAAAGTGTATCAAGCCACCTTGCCACGGTGTCCGCGACACGGGCATGGACGTCAGCCTGCCGGCTGTCCTTGGCCCGCACTTCGAAACCGTGGCCGCCATGGGGCACGTCGATTACCTCGACACGGGCTCCGGCCGCGGCGAATGCCTGCCGGATGTCATCGGGCCCACCGAAGGGATCCCGTTCGCCTTGCACCACGAGCAGGGGCACGCGGATGCCGCCGAGGTGCGCCACGCGCAGTTGCTCAGGCTTGCCGGGTGGGTGCAAGGGATAGCCGAGGGCCACGCATCCCCTGATGGTCGCGGGTGCGTCCGGCTCGCCCAGCAGCATCGTGGCCATGCGCCCACCCATCGACTTGCCACCAATGGCGAGCGGCGCCTCGGCCCATCGGTGTCCGGCGTGCTCGACCACGTGACGCCATGTGTCGAGCAGGATGGCCGTGCGGTCCGGCATCCGTCGGCCGGCTGTGATGTAAGGAAAGTCGAACGTCACGACGCGAATGCCGCGGTCGGCGAGATCGCCCGCCCGGGCCCGCATCCAGGGGTGGCCCTGGCCGGCGCCGGCGCCATGCGCGAGCACCAGGGTGCGTCGTGGCTGGGCTGACTCGTAGAGCGTCGCGCGGATACCACCGGCGGGTGCCTCAATCGTGAACGCGTCCATCTCCGTATTGTAGAGGTCCGGCCGTACCAGCTGGGCCATCGCGAGCGTCGAGCAAGCTCGACGCCTACACCTCGCTCGCGAAGCCTCGGAGGTAGGGCCCGCTCTCCGAGCGCGGCCAAACATGAGGCATCAGGCATCAGGCATTAGGCATCATGTCCCCCATGCACGATCGTCGCGAGTTCCTGGGCTCCCTGGCGGCCTTGGGAGTCGTACCGTTGACACTGCTCGCGCAGGACGGTCGCGTGGCTACCGTCACTGGTGAGGTCGCCGTGCGTGACCTCGGCATGGTGCTGATGCACGAGCACCTGATGGTGGATTTCATCGGCGCCGGCAAGGTCAGCCGAAGCCGTTACGATGCCGACGAGGTGGTCCGCGTGGCGCTGCCGCACCTCAAGGAGGCGCACGATCTCGGCTGCCGGACGCTTGTCGAATGCACGCCGGCGTTCCTCGGTCGCAACGCGGCGTTGCTCCAGCGGCTGTCGCAGGCGTCCGGACTGCGGATCATCGCCAACACCGGTTACTACGGCGCCGCCCGAGACAAGCACCTGCCGGCGCATGCATTCAAGGAATCGGCGCGCGACCTGGCGCAGCGCTGGATCAACGAGCAGCGCCGCGGCATCGATGGCACCGACATCCTGCCGGGAATCATGAAGATCGGCGTCGATCCCGGTGGGCTGTCCGATATCGATCGGAAGCTCGTCGAAGCGGCCGCGATCGCGCACAGGGCGACCGGCCTGCCGATCGCCTCGCACACGGTCGACGGTACCGCGGCCCACCAGTCGCTCGATGTGCTCGACGCACAGGGCGTCGCGGCCGGGGCATTCATCTGGGTGCACGCGCACAACGAAGGTGACGACGCATCCTTGAAGAGGGCGGCGGAACGGGGCGCCTGGGTCGAGTTCGACGGCATCGGCCCCGACTCGGTCGACCGTCACGTCCAGCTCGTGAAGATGATGGCCGACGCGGGCCACCTGGGTCGCGTGCTCGTGTCGCATGACGCGGGGTGGTATCACGTGGGTGAGGAGGGAGGCGGTACGTTCCGTCCCTTCGACACCGTGTTCCGGCGCTTCGTGCCCGCCATCAGGGCGGCGCTCAACGAGGCCGCCGTGACACAGCTGCTCGTGACCAACCCGGCCCAGGCGCTGGCGCGACGCGCATGATCTCACTCCTCGCCACACGCGCACCTTTCCCACCGCCAGGCTCGTCGCCCGCAAGCGCTGACGCGGCTCGTCCGGCGGACGGCCTCAGCGACGGCCGGACCGGTCCATTGCTATCGTGCTCGTCGTGGATTGGCCGACTGCACTTTCTGACCACGCCGTCCTGCGTGCGCGCGGGCTCTTCCTGGCCGAAGGGCGACTCGTGCTCGGGCGCATCCTCGCGGGTGCGGCCGGCGGCGCCTCCGCAATCGTCGCGGTGCTGTCCACGCCGGCGGCGGCCCGGGCGCTGGATCTCGAAGCCCGTGTCGGCGATCGCCTTACCACCCGATCACCTGCCGAGATGGAGGCGCTCACAGGGTTCAACTTCCACCGTGGCGTGCTGGCGCTGGTGCGGAGGCCGTCGCTGGCCGACGTACGTGACGTCATCAACGCGACGGCGAGGGCCGGCTCGGAGAGCCGGCCCTACCCAACTCGAGATGTGGCGAAGGCCGATGGCCGCAGGCCTGTCCTCGTGGTGGCCGAGCACCTCGTCGACGTGGACAACGTCGGCAGTTGCTTCCGCAATGCGCGTGCATTCGACGCCGCGTGCCTGCTGCTCGACGACCGCTGCCCCGACCCTCTCTATCGCAAGGCAGTCCGCACGTCGCTGGGGACCGTGCTCGAGGTGCCCTGGGTGCAGGCGCCGATCCGCGACCTGATGGAAGCGCTCGCCACGGCCGGCGTGATCACCATCGGCCTCACGCCAGATGTCGGTGCTGCCACGATCGCCGAGGCCGCCGCGGAACTGGCGGCCGACACCCCTGCTGCGCTCGTGATCGGCAACGAGGGCCATGGCCTGTCGGCAGGGACACGGGCGCATTGCGCTCGCCTGGCGCGCATCCCGATGGCCCAGGGCGCCGACTCGCTCAATGTCGCGACCGCGCTGGCCGTGGCCCTCTACGAGTGGCGGGTACGCCGGCGCTGACCGGCGTGCCCGGACGATAGCCGGAGCGAATCGGGCTTGCCGCGCCGAAGCCTTGGCGAATCGGGCTTGCCGCGCCGAAGCCTTGGCGAATCGGGCTTGCCGCGCCGAAGCCTTGGCGAAGGCGGGATGTTCACGGACCGCTGCCGCGCTGCCGATTCCATGTCACAACGGTCATGGTCGCGCGCATCTTCGTCGTCGGTCTCGCCCTCGCCGCCCTTGCCGTGCCCTTGATCGCCACCGAAGCGGCCGTGGATCTCTCCGGCCTGGTCACGGTTTCAGGCCGTGCCGCCGCGAATGCCGTAGTCTGGCTCGACGCCGGCGCCGCGTCGGTGGCCCGTACGCCCAACGCCGTCCTCCGCCAGCGGAGCCTCAAGTTCGCGCCGCAGGTGCTGGCCGTGCGCGCAGGGACGGTCGTCGACTTCCCGAACGACGATCGGGTCTTCCACAACGTGTTCTCGTTCCGCGACGGCAAGCGCTTCGATCTGGGCGTGTATCCGGTCGGATCGACTCGGCAGGTCACCTTCACGAACACCGGCGTGAGCCGCCTGTTCTGCAACATCCATCCGAACATGGCCGGGTACGTGGTCGTCGTCGATACGCCGTGGTTCGCCACCTCCGACGCCGAGGGCCGCTTCCACATCGTCGACGTGGAGCCAGGCACGTACACGTGGCAGGCCTGGCGTGCCACCGGTCCCGTCGCTTCCGGGAGCATCAGCGTTCGTGCGGGCGCGGTCCTTGAGGTCGCATGGCCGTGAGGGCATCTACCCTTGCCGGGGTGCTGGCGCTCTGGGCCATTGGCTGCGGCACGGCGTCGGCCCAATCGATGTCGGTGGAGTTGGACGGTACGACGGGGTTCTCCACCGAAGGCGACACCGCCGCGGCTGGCGCGCAACTGCGCGTGTTCGGCGAACTCCCACGCGAATACCGGGTGAATGTCGAGGCGACCTGGGCCGACCGCACCGCCGACGTCTCTGATGCGTTTGGCGCCGCTTACCCATATGGCGGCCGCGTGTCGCTCAGCGAGGCGTGGGTCGAGCGGATCTTTCGCAGCAAGTCGAAGCTGCTCGGCGTCCGCGCGGGTCAGTTCCGGACCCCGTTCGGCATCTACTCGCGCAGCGACTACGCCTACCAGGGCTTCCTGCGGGCACCGCTGATCCGCTACGACGAGTACTGGTCGATCAGCAACAATTTCCTCGAGCGGGGCGTGAACGTCGTCGCCGGCGGGTCGCGGCTGCAGGTCGAGGCGAGCGTCGGCACGCCGGGCGACATCGGCCAATCGCAACGCCGTGGCGGCGTCAGCGGCACGGTGCGGGCGCAGGGGTACTTCAAGTCGCTCGTCCTCGGCGTGAGCCACGTCAACAGCGAACCGTACGCCCCCGCACGATATGCCACCGGCCGTCTCGCCGTTACCGGCGTCGACGGGCGATTCGCGAAGGCTGGCGTCATCGTCCGCGGTGAATGGATGTCGGGACGCCCCTGGAGCAGGCCGGAGACGGATGGCTGGTACCTCGACGGCATCGTCCATCGCCGGTTCATGGGCCCGGTCACGGCGGTCGTGCGTGCCGAGAGGCTTCGCTACGCCTCGCCGCGTCCCTTCACCTACCGGGACGAGACGTTCACCGAATGGATCGCGGACCGGCAGACGTTCGGCGCGCGGGTCCGGCTGCCCGCCGGGTTCACCGCGCAGGTCGGGCTGCTCCATCAGTCCCGGCTCCTGGCCCACACGAACCCCGTTGCGCTGGACCTGGCGATGACCTGGTCGGTGCGACACGATTGAGCGGTCCGCGTGACACGCATCCGCTGGCATCGACGCATGCAGGCGCACGTCGCGGTCGGCGTGAGCCTGCTCATCGCCCTTTCCCTGGGCTCGGCCGTGGCGGTCACGTCTCGTGTGGTCACGCGGCGGGCGCTGGAAGGAGCGGCGTGGGACCTGTCGGCTGCACGGCGGGCCTTCGACCGGCTTGTGGACGCGCAAGCACGTGAGGCGTCCGTGCAGGCGAGATTCATCGCCCAGTTGCCCGTCTTCCGGGCCCACCTCATCGACCCGCAGCTTGCCAGTGACGCCGCCACCATGGATGCGATGGCGACCGACTATCGCACGCAGCTCGATGCTGCCTTCCTGATCGTCGGTAGCCGTCGCAGCGTCGTGACCGGCCGGGCGGGGTGGCCGACGCGGTCGCTTTCGTCGCTTGTGCAATCGGCATTGGCCGGTGCGGTCGCGGGTACGGCAAGCCGTCGGCTGACTGCGGTGGATGGTGATCTGTACCTCATCGTCGCCGAGCCTGCCCGGTTCGCCGACGAGGTGCTCGGCGCCATCGTCGTGGGGTACACGCTCGATGATCGGGTGGCACGCGAACTGGCGGCGATCACGCGCTGCGAGGTCAACCTGATCACGGGCCAGGCGGTTGCGGCGACGAGCCTGGCGCCCACCGCGCGACGGCAGCTCGACGCGCTGGTGCGCGACGCCGCGTTCACCGCGACGAGCGCCCCGGCGGTCCGCGACGTCGGGACCGGCACGTATGTCGCGGCCACCTACCCGCTCTCGATCGCCGGCGACACGGTGGAGGGGCGACTGGTGCTGTTGCAGGACTGGCAGCCGACCCGGCAGTCACTGAGGGAGGTGCGGCTGCAGATGGCGCTCGGCGGCATCGCGATCTTCGGCCTCTCGCTGGCGGCCGCGCTCGTGTTCAGCGGGCGGGTCACCGAAGCCCTGGCCGACATCTCGCGGGCGGCCTCGGAGACGGCGGCGGGCGACTGGACGAAGCTGGTGCCGGAGCGAGGCAGTGCCGAGGTCCGGAGCCTTGCGTGCGCCGTCAACGCAATGGCCACCAACCTCAATCGCCATCACTCGGAGGTCGAGGCGCAGCGATTGCGCGTCTTCCGCGCCACGATGACGACGGTGCACGATCTCGTGAACAACTTCCTGGCCAACATGCAACTGATTCGCCTGGAGGCCGAGGATCGGCTCCCTCAGGAGACGCTCGACCTGTTCGATCAGCTGATCCAGGACAACGCCGCGGAGCTGCGCCTGCTCGGCGAGCTGCAGGTCGTGCGGGAGAAGGAAATGGCCGTGGGGACAGGTATCGAGTACCCCACAGTCTCAGGGCTCAAGTCTCAGGTCAGGTGGGCCGCTGAGGCTTGAAGCTTGAGGCCTGAGACCTGAGACCTGAGACCTGAGACCAGCCAACCCTACTGCGCCTTGCGGCAGTCGGGATGCTGGCAATAGCAGCGGAACTCGGTTTCAGGTGCCGACTTGCAGTAGTCGCTGCAGTACTTCTCGGTGGTGGGTATCTCGCAAACGCAGCTGGGGTGCGCGCATTTGTGGTTCGCGTTCTCATCCGGCATGGGCAGTGCCTCCGTTCCCCGGAGTATGCGCCCCGATCGCCCAGCGCCCTAGTCAACCGTTCCCGGTCAGTACCCCGACGAGGACCGAGGAGATGAGGACGGAGGACGGAGGAGATGAGGACGGAGGACGGAGGTAGGCGAGGAGGACCGAGGACCGAGGGCTTCGTCGTGATTCTTCGGTCCTTGTCCCTTCCGTCCTGGTCTCCTCCTCCGTCCTCCCTCCGTCTTCCGTCCTCTTTCCTCCGTCCTCTCTAGAAGAGCACCCGCACGCCAAGGCGCAGCACGCGCGGCGCCACGATGCCCGTCACCTGGTTGGCCGTGCTGGCCGCCTGGTTCAGGTTCCGCGTCAACACGGTGTTGACGTTGCCGACGTTGAAGAAGTCGAGGCTGCCCTCGACGCTGCGGCGCCCGAAGTTGAAGCGCTTGGCGACGCGGGCGTCGACCATCTGGAAGCTGTCGTAGCGGCTCTCGCCGAACGGCTCGAGGATCAGGTTGACCGTGCCGGCCGCGCCGGTGCGGTTGGGCGAGAGGATGCGCTGCGGAAACAGGTAGCCCGTGCGGAAGTTGTAGGTCCCGCCGATGTTGATGTCCCACGGCGCCGTGTAGACACCAGCGACCTTGAACAGGTGCTTGCCATTGACGAACACGTTGTCGATGCCGCTGCCGCCGGCCTCCACTGCGTACTGCTGGCCGTTGTAGATCCCGAGGTTGGTCGGGTCGAAGCTGGTGCTGTAGCCCTGGACGCTGTCGAAGTTGTCCACCGCGCTGTTGTAGGCGTAGTTGGTGTCGAGCATCCAGCGGTCGGACATCCGCTTGGTGAACACGGCCTCGATGCCGTTGAAGTCACGTGCGTAGCCGCCGCGGTTCACCAGCCGCTGTGTGCCAGGGATGCTGATGTTCGGCTGGAAGTACGTGAGCTGCGGGCACGAAGGCACGCCGGCGGCACAGGTCGGCTGGTAGGTCACCGGCGCCCAGTCGCTGGCCGCGATGCCAACGCGCTGACTGAAGCGGAAGTCCGAATACTGACGATAGATGTAGCTCAGTGAGACGGCCATCTTGCTCGAAAGCTGATGGTCGATCGTGCCGGTGTACTCGACGGTCTTCTCGTTCTTCAGGTCCGGGTCCACCGTGTTGGTCGTGCCCAGGAAACCGGGGTTGTCTGGGTTGTAGTTGCCGTCGAAGGCAATGACCGCGGCACGAGTCAGCGTCACTTCGTTCAACTGCACGAAGCGGTCGCCGTTGGAGTCATTCCACGGGAACGTGATGCTCGCGGCGGTCACCGGGTTCAGCGTGCCCGACAGGTTGCCCGGCCCGATCTGCCCGTAGTAGACAGAGAACGACGAGCGCACCACGGTGCGGCTATCGCCGAACAGGTCGTAGGCGACGCCGAGACGCGGCGACCAGTTCGAGAATGTCACGCCGGCGTCGGCGCCCTGGAAGTCGATGCCGGGCAGCCACTGCGGAATCAGCGGATTGGACTCCACTGAACTGCCGTGCGCCGAATCATCCTGGCGGTCCCAACGGAGGCCGGCCGTGAGCGTCCACTTGTTGCGGGTGTAGGTGTCCTGGGCGAAGACGCTGTGAGTGCTCAGGGCATAGTCGAGGGCCGAACTTCGCCAGAACCGCGCGCGCTCGGCAGCGCTGTTGCGCGTCTGCGCCGTGACGTCGCCGCCGTACACCGTGGTCGACGTCGTCGGCGTATTCCGGAAGGTGTACCCGATCTTGAATGAGTGGTCGCCGCCGAGCGTGGCCGGACGGAAGTAGTTGGTGTTGAGCGCGACGCTCGTCGCCGGGCGTTCGAACACCGACTCGTCGTACGAGCGCTCCCAGCGGGTCGTGGCGATGTCGTAGAGCGGCTGGACCGCGCGATAGGAGGGGTCCTGGAAGAGCAGGTCGAAGCCGCCGGCAACGTGCGCGTACGCCGCCTCGGCGACCCACCGATCGTTGATCACGTGACGGTCACTGGCCTTGTGGGTCCACACCGGCCCGGACTGGATGTAGGTCGTCTCGAACGGACGCGTGTCACTGGCATCGCGGGCGTTGCGGCCCTTCTTGTTGTAGTTGCTGTGCCAGGTGAACGTATTGCCCGAGAAGAGCAGCGCGCTGCCCTTGATGTTGTAGGTGTCGAGCAGCGTCTGGTCGGTGTTGAGGCAGTTGTTGATCTCCTCGATCGACAGCGACTGCGCGAGCGGATCGGCGGCGTTGACCGGGCAGCCAGCCTCTTTCTTGTAGAAGTTGACGACGCCGACATTGATGTCGTTCTTCGCGTACGAGCCCCAGAACCAGGCGCGGCCCTTCCAGATCGGCCCGCCGCCCTCGATGCCGTAGTCCTTGATGTTCTGGATCGGTGCGCCCGACCTGGCGCCCTGAGCACGAAGATCCTCGGTGATGTTGGTCGAGCCGAGCGATTCGTCGGTCCAGTAGTAGCGGCCGGACCCCCGGATCGTGTCGCTCCCACTCTTGGTGACGAGGTTGATGCCGACCCCGCCGGTCTGCTGCGTCACGTCGTTGCCGCCGGTGCTGATCTGCATCTCCTGCAGCATGTCGAAGTCGTAGTACACCGCCGTCGAGCCCGTGGCGACCGTGTCCGAGATGTCCACGCCGTCGAGCATCCACTTGTTGTTGGCCCCCGCCGCGCCCCGCGAGATGTAGCCCGACTGCTGGCCCGACTGGCTGCCGCCCACGTTGGCGCGGTCCATCGCGATGCCCGGCGTGCGCTCGAGCATGACCCACGGATCACGCGCCGAGGGCACGTTCTGCAGCTGCTCCTGCGTGAAGTTGGTCTTGGTGCCCGTCTTGCGCGTGTCGACGAGCGGCGCCTCACTCGAGACCGTGACGGTCTCCTGGAGCGCCGAGACCTCGAGGGTCGCGTTGGTCGTCGTGTTGCCGCCGACGCTCACCGCGACGCGCTCGACGACCATCGTCCGGAAACCGGTCAGCTCGAACTTGACCGTGTAGGTGTCACCCGGCTGCAACCCGGAGAACAGGTACGTGCCCGTATTACCGGTCACCGCCGACTGCGGCTGGATGAGTGCTCCGCCGCTCACCGTCACCACCACGCCCGGCAGCACCGCTCCGGACGCATCGACCACCCGACCCACGATATCGCCGGTCGGGGCCTGCGCCATCGCGGACGCCGACCCGAAGACCAAGCCCAGCATCGCCATCAGGGCGAGCAATTTGCCTCTCATCCGTCCTCCTTGAAATGTCCGCATGAGTCTCCGGGCCAGCGCCCGTCGACTCGGACCACAAAGCGAGTGCGACCTCCCGCGCGTGTCCCGGGCGCCTCTTGCCACGGTCATGCACCGGAATGGTTTTTTACAGGCAGGGTCGAAGTGGAGTCCCGCTGGTACCAATCGCACCGAATACGTGGCGATACAGCAACCTTCCTGCCAGCCCGACGGCGGTGCGATCTGTGAGTGTTTGCCGGCTGGCACGGCAGGAATTTCGCCCCGGATCCAAAATGGCGGAGCGATGCGATCCAGCATGACGGATCGAATGATGCAGGCGAGACAGCTGGTACCACCCACTTGTTCAAACAAAGTGGTTCTGCCGCCCGAGCGAAGGTCAGTTGAGTGAGGCCACCCTGCGGCGCAGGTTCTTCACGTGCTCCCACACCGCCTCGAACTCTTCCTTGAGTTCCGAGTCGTCGTCTTCGTTCCGGCGGGTCCGCCGCGCGGTCAGCGCCAGGTACCGTTCGAGGTCCGCGAGGGCGACCCCGTAATGTCCCATCTGGTAGGAGAGGAGCCCGCGGTCGCGCAACTCGGTGAGCGAGGTCGGGTCCAGCGCGAGGACCAGGTCCGAGACGTCGCGTGCCCGCGAGAACGACCGCAACTTTGCGTAGGCCCGCTTCAGGTTGACGAGCATGCGCACCAGGATGTGCACCTTGAACGCCGGCGCGAGCAGGGTGCGATCGAAGCGGGCGCCCTCGCCGGCGTGTCGCGAGAGGATCCGCGCGCAGTCGCGTTCGGTGAGGACGATGCCGCCGTGGAAGGGGTCGAGGATCAGGTCCTCGGTCGGGGCGACGTCACCGAGCATCCCCTTGCAGCGCACGAGGAAGTGGCCGGGAAAGTTGACGCCCTCGAGCCACAGGCCAATCCGCCGCCCGACGTGGATGTAGATGATCGAGAGCGTGATCGGGATGCCGGTCCGGCGCACGAGCACGTCGTTCAGGAAGCTGTTGCGCGGGTCGTCGTAGTCGCTCAGGTTACCGGTGAACCCCTCCAAGTCGAAGAGGAACTGTCCGAGGTGCTGCAGGTGGCCCACGGCGTCGCCGGGAGCGGCCGACGCCTGCACGAACGCCGCCGTGCGATCGACGAGTGCCTGCAACAACACCAGCGTGTCGTCGGCGCGCAGGCCGGGGTATTCGATCCGCGCCAGCTGCAGCGCCGCCTCCGCAAGGTCGTCCTCGCCGGGCCGCTGGGCCAGCGCGACGAAGGCCTCGACGTCTCCGGGGGTCACGCCCTGATGCTCCGCGCGTCGACCAGTCCCTCGAGCTCGGCGATCGTCACGGCCGCGATCGACGGCACCCACGCGTCCGCGCTGGGGAGGCTGTCCTTGCCGTACGAGGTGAGTACGGCCAGCGTTCGCAAGCCGGCGCCGCGGGCCGACTGCAGCCCCCACTCCGAGTCCTCGATGGCCACGACGTCGGTCGGCGCTGCTCCGGCGCGGAGCGCGCCCGAGGCATCGAGCAGCGCGAAGGCGCGTGCGTACGGGTCGGGCGCGGGCTTGCTGCGCGGTGTCTCGCCGGCGGCGACGATCACCGGGAAGCGTCCGTCGAGGCCGCTGCGCGCGAGGATCAGCTCGATCTCGTGTCGCAAGGCGCCGGAGGCGATGGCCACCGGGACATGGGCGGCCACGCGCGCGATGCACTCGGCCGCGCCCGGGTACAGTGCGTGATCGCCGATGGCCTGCGGGAACAGCGCCTGTTTGGTTTCGAGCAGTGCCTCGAGGCTGGCGTCCTCGATCGTCAGGCCGCGGTCCTTCAGCACCTGCACGAACGCGTCCCGGTCGCTGTAGCCCAGGTACTTCGCGTAGTACTCCTCGGCGGTAAAGGTGATGCCGATGGAGTCGAGCACGGTCTGGAAGACCTGCAAGTGGACGGGCTCGCTGTCGGCGAGCACGCCATCGAAGTCGAAAATCACAGCAGCGAGCGCCACACGGTCACCTCTCCACATCAGTCATTGGTCATTGGTCATTGGTCATGAACCATATGAACCATATGAACCATGAACCATGAGTAATGACGAATGACGAATGACGAATGACGAATTACTGATGCCGCATGCGCTCGCCGGCGCGGATCGGCACCGTCAGGCGGTTCTCCGCCGGCGGGATGGGACAGTCGTACTTCACGTCGTAATAACAGTACGGCTGATATGCGGTGTTGAAGTCGATGTCATAGAGCCCGGTGGGGGTGCGATCGAGATCGAGATACCGCCCCGAGGCATAGGTCTCGAGACCTGCCGTGAGGTCGCGGAAGGGCACGAACAGTCGTCGCCGCGCCGCGTCCTCCGCGGTGACGAAGGCAGTCAGCGTGTAGGTCTGGCCGTGCAGGGTGAATTTCAGCTTGCCTGCCTTCCGCATCTGCCGCCGCTGCCCGGTGGACGTCGGCATCTCGAAGGCCGGCGACTCGGCGTCCGACAGCGGCGCGAGTGCGGCCGGCGTGCGGTAGGTGTCGTCGATCGGGTAATACCCGAGCGGCACGAACCGATCGAGGTCGGCCTTGGGGACCGGCGAATCCACGGCCTCGCGGAACATCGCGTCCTTCTCGGCGCGCTGTGCGACGAGGCTGCTCCGGTAATCGACTTGTGGCGGCTGAGTCGAACAGGCAGCCAGCAGAACGACGCACGTCAGGGCTGTTGGTAGGGCCCGCTCTCCGAGCGCGGCCCTTGACCGGGCCCGCTCAACGAAGCCCCGGGGCCGAAGGTAGCCGAGCCCGGCCAGCAAACGTCTCACCCGGCAAGCATACCGTGCCGTGCGGGCTCGCCGAAGACCGCGCCCGGCCTGGCGACGCAAGCGGCAGCGAGGCTCCGGCGCCACGGGCGTTGATCGGCCGCCGGCATCTTGAGGAGCCGACGCGCACCCGACAGCGCGATCCGCAGCATGTCGCCCTCGAGTACCGCCGGCAGCGCCCGCCTGAGCAGCGCGTCGGCACGGAGCGCGGCCTCACTCGCCACGATCAACGCCGCGTCTCGATGGCTCGCCGCGACCTCGGGCTCGGCCTCGCCGATCACCCGCAGGGCACGCAGGACAGTGCTGTCCACGGCGTAGGCGTCGATGGCCATGTCGGCGATCCACACGAGCACCTCCTGCTCGTCGGCGATTTGTTCCTGGTAGCGCTGCATCGCCGCGCCCAGCAGCATCACGGTGGCCTGCTTGAGGCCGGAGGCCACATGACGGAGCAGCGCGCCCGCCTCTTCCGGGGGGGTAATGGGCAGTGTCAGCAACTGCTCGGGCAACGCCCGGGCCGCGGCGATCAGCGCGACCTCGCCCCTGGCAGCGCGACGTACGAGCTGCCCTGCGAGGAGCAAACGGTTGATCTCGTTGGTGCCCTCGAAAATGCGGTTCACGCGGGCATCGCGGTAATACCCTTCGGCCGGGTAGTCGCGCACGAAACCGTTGCCACCGTGGATCTGGATGTTCTCGTCGAGCACGTACTGCAGCGTCTCGCTCGCGAGCACTTTGAGGATCGACGCCTCCACCGCGTGCTGCTCGAAGACGCGGCTGCGCGCCTCGTGCGGCGTGCCGCCGTGATCGAGGGATCCGGCGACGCGGAAGAGCGCGCTCTCGCCGGCGTACAGGCGCGCGGCCATCTCGGACAGCTTCAACTTGATCGCACCGAAGTCCGCGATCGGCTGCCCGAACTGGCGCCGCGTGGCCGCGTACTTCGCCGCCTCCTTCAACGCCTGCCGCGCCCCGCCCGTGGTCATCGCCCCGAGCTTGAAGCGGCCGTAGTTGAGCACGGTGAAGGCGACCTTGTGTCCCTTCCCGACTTCACCGAGCACGGCGTCGGCGCCGACGCGTGCGCCCTGCAGCAGCAACGGCGCCGTTGACGAGCCGTGCAGGCCCATCTTGTGCTCCTCGCGACCTGGCGTGACGCCAGGCGTCGTCCGGGGCACGAGGAACGCCGTGAAGTGATCGCCGTTCACCTTCGCGAACACGACGAAGAGGTCCGCGAACCCGCAATTGGTGATCCAGAGCTTCTCCCCGTTGAGTTCGTAGCCGCCGTCGGGCAGCGGCGTTGCCGTCGCACGCGCCCCCAAGGCGTCTGATCCTGACCCGGCCTCGCTGAGGCCGTACGCGCCCACGATCTCGCCGGCGACGAGTCCGGGCAGGTACCGCGATCGCTGCGCCGGTGTGCCGAACCACAGCAGCGGCACGACGCAAAGACCCATGTGGGCGCCCGCAGTCGTCGCAAACGACGCGTGCCGGCCCATCGCCTCCGAGACGAGCACGGAACTGACGGTGTCCAGTCCGACGCCGCCGAAGTCCTCCGGGACGTCCACGCCCAGCAGGCCCAGTTCACCGCAGTGGCGCATCAATTGCCGCGCGACGGCCCAGTTCTTGGCCTCGAGCGCGTCATTCCGCGGGATCACCTCCTGCTCGATGAAGGCCTGCGCCGTCGCGGCGATCATCCGATGCTCGTCGTTGCGGTCCTCGGGCCTGAACACATCGTCCTGCGAGGTCTCGCCGAGCAGCCACGCGCCACCGAACTGGGATGTCATTGTCATGCCTGATGCCTGATGCCTGATGCCTTACTAACGCCTGACGCTTGACGACTAACGCCTGTAGCCGTCGACCTTCCACCTTCGCCAAGGCTCCGGCGGACAAGTCAGGTCGACGGTCAGTGATTTCCGGCAGATCCGATCTTATGCTCTCGAGGCCGGGCTCGGAGAGCCGGCCCTACCTGCCCGGGCACCGCGTCGCACTCGGAGAGCGGACCCTCGACCAGCCGCGCGATGGCGCGCAAACCATCGTCGCCAATGTCGAGACTGTGCTCGTTGACGTACAGCGCGATGTGCTGCGCGCAGACCTCGTCGGACATCTCCTGCGCGTGAGCGCGGACGTACTCGCGGCTCGCATCCGGGTGATCGAACGCGTACTGCACCGATGCCCGAATGGCCCGCTCGGCCGCCATCCGCACGTCGTCGCCCAGATCGGCGCGGGCGCAGATCCCGGCGAGCGGAACGGGAAGGCCGGTCTCCTTCTCCCACCAGTCGCCGAGATCGATCACCTTCACGAGTCCGTGATCGGCGTAGGTGAAGCGACTCTCATGGATGATCAGCCCGGCGTCCACTTCGCCATCCGCGATGGCCCGCAGGATCCGGTCATAGCGCATCTCCACGAGCGATGTGGGGGCCTGCTCCGCGAGTCCCTCGCGGGCCAGCGTCGGAACAACGTTGACGGGGGGGAGGGCCGGCTCTCCGCCTGGCACGCCAAAGCCGGTAGACGGCGGGAGCCCGGCCGCCGCCAGGCGCAGCAGCCGATAGGCCGTCGTTTCTGTCCCGGGGATGGCCACCTTGCGGCTTACCGCCTCAGCCAACGTCATTGGCGTGCGTGCCACGACGAGCGGGCCGACGGCATGTCCCAGCGCGGCGCCGCTGCGCAGCAGGCGATAACGGTCGCCAATGCTCGCAAACGCGCCCACGCTCAACTTGGTCAGGTCGAACTCGCCCGCGTGCGCCCGGCGGTTCAGTTCCTCGATGTCGAGCAACACTGGGCGGACCCGGAACGGGGCGTCGGTGAGCCCGTGCGCCAGCGCGTGGAACGCATACGTGTCGTTCGGGCACGGCGAGTAGCCGAACGTCAGCTCGCGCATCGTGCTACCTCCTCCACGAGTCGTGGCGTTGCCGCGTGAACGGCGGCGAAGGCCGCCTCGAATTGCCACAACTTCCGATCCTCCTGCTCGATCTCGTTGGAGATGACCCGCACCTCAATGGCCGGCACGCCCGCCATCTGGGCTGCTCGCAGCACCGCGTAGCCTTCCATCGCCTCGACGTCGGTATCGATCGTGCCGCCGATCCGGCCGCTGGTCCCGATCGCGAGGCGTGGTGCGTCAGGGAAAGCGCGCGCGGCGGCCGCCACCAGCGTCGGCGATGTCACGACAACACTCGGGGCGAGGTGTGACGGCACCGACAGGTCGTGGTACCGCGCCTCGGTGCCGATCACCAGCGTGGCCGGCGGAAGCGCCCGGGCCCGGCGTGTGCCGGCGATCCCGATGTGAAGAATTGCCACGGGCCGCGCCAATGCAACGGCCGCGGCGGTCGCCGCCGCGGCGTCCACCGGGCCCACGCCGCAGCACAGCGTGCGCCAGCCAGCCGCCGCGGCCAATTCGCGGTCAGTTGCTGCGACGACGAGGATTCGAGAGATGTTGGTCATCGTTGGCACCCGGCACCCGATACCCGGCACCCGATCTACATTCTCTCGAATATGCCCGCTGCGCCCATGCCGCCGCCGACGCACATGGTGACGATGCCGTAGCGGCCACGGCGCCGTGCGAGCTCGTGCAGGAGCGTTGCGGTCAGCTTGGCACCGGTACACCCGAGCGGATGCCCCAGGGCGATCGCACCGCCGTTGACATTCACCTTCGTGAGGTCGAGTTCGAGATCATGCGTGCAGGCAAGCACCTGGCTCGCGAATGCCTCGTTGATTTCGATGAGGTCGATGTCGGCCAGGGTGAGACCCGCTCGCGCCAGGACCTTGCGGACCGCAGGAACCGGTCCGATCCCGAAGCGTTCCGGTTCCACACCGGCCGTCGCGTAGGCCACGAGCCTGGCCAGTGGTTGCACGCCGAGCGCACGCGCCCGGGCCTCGCTCATGACCACGACGGCTGCCGCGCCATCGCTCATCTGCGATGCGTTCCCGGCAGTCACCGTCCCGTTGGTATGGAACGCCGGACGCAGCCTGGCCAGCGCTTCGATCGACGTGTCGCGCCTCGGCCCCTCGTCGGCCGAGATCGTCACCTGCTCGGTGGCGAGTGCATTGGCGCCCGACACCGACAGCCGCGTCGTGTGCACCGGCACGATCTCGGCATCGAATCGGCCCGCATCCTGCGCCGCGATGGCGCGACGATGGCTCTCGTAAGCAAACGCGTCCTGGGCCTCGCGCGAGATGCGGTACTCGCGGGCGTGATTCTCGGCAACCAGGCCGGTCGTGAGGTAGACGTCCGGGTACGACGCGACCAGGACCGGGTTCGGCGCGATCTTGTGGCCGCCCATGGGCACGAGGCTCATGGACTCCGTGCCCCCGGCAAGCACCACGTCCGCGCTGCCGCCACGTACGCGATCGACCGCACACGCGATCGCTTCGAGGCCCGACGCGCAGAAGCGGTTCACCGTCACCGCCGAGGCGCTGTGCGGCACGCCCGCACGCAGGCTCGCGATGCGCGCCACGTTCATCCCCTGCTCGCCCTCCGGCATCGCGCAGCCCATGACGACGTCGTCCACCGCGGCAGGTTCCAGTCCTGGGACGCGATCGAGAGCGGCCTTCAACACGAGCGCCGCGAGGTCGTCCGGGCGTACATGCCGGAAGTGGCCGTGAGGTGCCTTGCCGACGGGAGTCCGAACAGCAGCAACGAGGACGGCATCGGTCACGGTAGTGTCTCCACGAATTGCGTGACCTCCCGCGCGAACGCATCGCGTCGCGTCACGAGGCCCCAGTGTCCCGTCCGATCGAGAGTCACGTGGCGGGCATTGGGCAGCCACGTCAGCATCCGGCAACTCGCCTCGGCCGGGACGATGCGGTCGAGACCCGTCTCGCCGGTGATGAGCAGTGTCGGTTGGCTCGCGGTGACGCAGTCGGCCACGAAATCCTCGCTCGCCAGCATTCGCATCCGCTCGGCCATCCGATCGGGCGAGTGCGGCGCCCGCACGACTCGGCTCAGCAGGCCGATCGCGCGCGGCACCCAACTGCGGCCGTGCGCGGCCCGGAGCTCCGGGACGATTCGTCCCGGCGACCCTGCCAGGAAGGCCGGCGCGTTCAGGCGCGGATGCGCCACCCACCGGCGCATGCGTTCGTCCGGCGAGAAGTCCGCGTTCAGCGGCGAGGCCAGCACCAGCGCCCGCACCCGGGCGGGATAGCGGGCCGCCAGTCGCAATGCGATCAGTCCTCCATACGAGACGCCGCAGACGACGGCCGGGCCGTCGGTGGCGCGATTGAGCGCATTGAGGGCCTGGAGGACGAGGTCGTCGAACGACCGTGCCACGAGTGGTGGCACGGCCTGGCGCTCCCCACACAGCGAGTAGCTCACCACGCGGTGACGTTGCGCGAGGGCCTCGACGGCCGGCTTGGTCCATTCCCAGCGCCCCTGGATGCCGGGGATGAGCAACAGGGTCGGGCCCTGGCCGGCGATGACCATCAGTTCCTCATGGTCTTGCCGGTCTTCAGCGTGTACGCAATCCGCTCCTGCGTCTTCGGTTCCCCGCAGAGGCTCAGGAATGCCTCGCGCTCCAGATCGAGGAGGTACGCTTCCGACTCGTCGGTCGCATGCGGCACGTTCCCGCCGGCGAGAATCCACGCGAGCTTGCGGCCGATGGTCGCGTCGTGGTCGCCGATGCGTCCCGCACGATGCGCAAGGTGCACCCCAAGCGTGAGCGCCGCGAGCACATCGGGTCCGCCGACGGCGATCGCCGCCGGCGCATGGCCCGGCACGTAGCCCGCGGCCCGCGCCTGCACGAGTTCGCGCGCGTCCGCGTGCAGCCGGCTGCGGTTCATGCTGATGCCGTCACCGTTGCGCAGGTAGCCCAGCGTCCGCGCGTGCGGCGCGCTGGTCGAGACCATACCGAAGCCGATCGTCTCGAACGCCTTCTGCACGAACGGCAGGGCGTCGGCCTGCCTGGACGGTCGCTGCTGGTTCGCACGCCACAACATCTCCTTGGTGCCACACCCGGCCGGAATGAGGCCGACACCAACCTCGACGAGCCCCATGTACGTCTCGGCCGCGGCCTGCACGCCCGCGGCATGCAGCGCCATCTCGGTGGCCCCGCCCAGCGTCAGCCCGTTGATGGCGTTCACCACCGGCACTTGCGCGTCTCGAAACGACAACACGGTGCGCTGGAACACGCGCACCATGGCATCGATCGAGTCCCATTCGCCCTCCTGGGCGTCCATCAGCACGAGCATCAGGTTGGCGCCGGCCGAGAACGCCTGCCCTTGCGTCGCGAGGATGAGCCCGATGCCATCGCGTTCGGCGCGATCGACGCCCGCCTGCAGCATCGCCAGCGTGTCGCCACCGATCGCGTTCATCTTCGAGTGCAGTTCGACGGCGAAGATGCCGTCGCCGGTGTCGAGTACCGAAGCCGCGGCATTGCTGGTGACCACGGACTGCCGATCGCGTGCCCCGGCAAGGATCAGCAACTCCGCTGGCTCGGGACGGAATGCGCCGGGCGTGCGAATCGTGTTGCGGCCGGCGGCCAGCGCGTCCGCCAGCAACGGGGGAGCCTCTTCGGCTTTGGGTAGGGCCGGCTCTCCGAGCCGGCCGTCTGTTGGCGCCTGTGCGCGCATGACGCCCAACAGCTCCTTGATCCCGATGGCGTCGATGATCTCGAACGGGCCGAGATCCCAACCGAATCCCCACCGCATCGCGCGATCGACATCGTCGATGTCGTGGGCGATGGTCTGCCAGACGCGCGCGGTGTAGAGGAGCGTGTCTCCAAGCGTGTCCCGTGTGAACGCCGATTCCTCGGCCTTGCCGAGCATCAACGCCTTGATGCGGCCGCCAGCGCCGCCCCGCTGGTCGCGAAGCGCATCGAGCACGGGACGAGCCACCGGCACGCGCGGCACGTATGCAAACGTCGCCGGGTCGAGCACGAGGATGTCGGAGGCCCCGCCGGCGCCCCTGGAGCGCTTGAAGAAGCCCTGGCCGGCCTTCTCGCCGATCCAGCCACGCTCGACCAGACCGGCGATGCGCGGCCCCATCGTGAACAGGCGCTGGAGTCCGGCGTCGCTGGTACGTTCGACGAAATTCCGCGCGACCTGCGTTGCCACATCCAGACCAGTAATGTCGATCGTCCGGAACGTCGCGCTCTTGGGACGGCCGATGGCCGGGCCCGTCATCGCGTCGATCGTGTCGATGTCGAACGGCCCCTGCTCCCAGGCCTGCAGCACCTTGAACAGCCCGTACAGGCCGATGTGGTTGGCGATGAAGTTCGGCGAGTCCCTGGCGACGACAACGCTGCGGCCGAGCCGGACGTCGAGCCAGTGCCTGGCGCGAGCGATGGTGTCCTCGCTGGTCGCGGCCACCGGGATGACCTCGACGAGCGGCATGTAACGGGGTGGATTGAAGAAGTGCGTGCCGACGAAGTGCAGGGCGAATGCCTCGGAGCGGCCCTCGACGAGGCTGGCCAGCGGCAGCCCCGAGGTGTTGGAGCTGACAATGGTGTCGAGCCCCCGTTGTCGATCGATCCGCTCGAAGAGGCTGCGCTTCGGTTCGAGGCGCTCGACGATGGCCTCGACGATCCAATCCGCCTCCCCGAATGCCGCATCGTCGATGGCGCCGGTGCGGACGAGCGCCGCATGTGCAGGCGTGAAGAGCGGATCCGGCTTGAGCGCGAGCGCTCGCTTCCATCCGGCCGCGGCCGCGGCGGCATCGACGTCCAGCAAGTGGACCTCGACACCGGCATTGGCCATGTGCGCGGCAATCTGGGCGCCCATCGTTCCGGCGCCGACCACGATGGCTCTGCGAAGGGGGATGGACACCAGGGTGATTATTTCACCCAAACGCCGAACGCCGAACGCCGAACGCAGCCGCTGTGACCGGATGTAGCCGTCGACCTTCAGGTCGACGGTCAGGGCACGGCAAGGGAGACAGAGCGTGGGAGGGGCGTAACGGTGGATAATTCGCTGCCATGCCGCGCATGTTCGTGACCGTCGCGTGTCTTCTCGCCTGCCTGCTCACGCAGGTGCCATCCACGCTCGGGCAGCCAGCGGCTCGCCCCACCACTCCTGCCTCGCGCGCGGCCCGGCCGTCTGCAGCCACCGTCGGCGCTGCTCGCTACGATCTTGCCCGCCTCGGCGAGATCAAGAGGGTGGTTGAAGCCGCCATCGCCCGCAAGGAGCTGCCTGGAGCGGTGGTGGCAGTGGGTACGGAAGCCGGCGTCGCCTGGCAGGCGTCGATCGGCCGGCGCGCCATTCAGCCCACTCCAGAGCCGATGACGGCCGACACGATCTTCGACGCCGCCTCGCTCACCAAGGTGGTCGCGACGACGACGGCGATCATGATGCTGGTCGAGCAGGGCAAGCTGAGGCTGACCGACCGCGTCGCCCTGCACGTGCCCGGCTTCGAGAAGTACGGCAAGCGCGACATCACGATCCGGCACCTGCTCACGCACTCGTCCGGCCTGCGGCCCGACCTCGAGTTCAATCCCGAGTGGAACGGTTACGACACGGCCATCAGCAAGGCCATCGACGAAGTGCCCGCGGCGCGTCCTGACGAGCGCGTCATCTACTCCGACATCAACTTCTTCCTGCTGGGACACATCGTCGGCGTCGTTTCCGGCGAACCGCTCGACGAGTTCACGCGCGCGCATGTCTTCGTGCCGCTCGGCATGAAGGACACGATGTTCAAGCCGCCGGCATCACTGGTCAAGCGCATCGCACCGACCGAGAAGTGCCGTCCCATCTCCTTTCCGTGCGGGCAGGACGACGGGACGTGGCTGCGCGGAGTGGTCCACGACCCGACTGCGCGGCGCATGAACAACGTCGCCGGCCACGCCGGCCTCTTCACCACGGCCGCCGACCTCGCGCGGTTCGCGCGGATGCTGATCAACGGCGGGCGACTCGAAGGCGTCCGCATTCTTGCGCCGCTCACCGTGGCGCGAATGACGTCGCCGTCGACCGCGCCAGGCGAACGGAACGTGCGCGGGCTCGGGTGGGACATCAACTCCAGCTTCTCGGCCAACAAGGGCGACCTGCTGCCGTCCCGCTCCTTCGGCCACACGGGCTTCACGGGCACCTCCCTGTGGATCGATCCCGGCACGAAGACGTTCATCGTCTTCCTCTCCAATCGGGTCCACCCGGATGGCAAGGGCGACGTGACCGCGCTGCGCGCGCGCGTGGCCAATGTCGTCGCTGGAGCGATTCGCATCGCACCGACCCCGCTCGCGGACACGCACGACTTCGCGCAGGCGCCGCCGTCTGGTGCTGTTGCCGGGCGCGCGGCCGCGGTCCGCACGCTGACGGGCATCGACGTGCTGCAGGCCGAGGGCTTCTCGCGCCTCGCGGGCCGGAAGATCGGTTTGCTCACGAACCACACCGGCAGGACGCGCGGCGGCCAGTCGACGATCGACGCGTTCTTCGCGGCGAAGAACCTGACAGTTGTGGCGCTGTTCAGCCCCGAGCACGGAATCCGGGGCATTCTCGACGAAGAGATCCCGTCGTCGGTCGACGAGAAGACAGGCCTGACGATCCACTCGTTGTACGGGAAGACCCGCCGCGCCACACCGGAGATGCTGCAGGGCATCGACACGATGGTCGTGGACCTGCAGGACATCGGCAGTCGCTTCTACACGTACATGTCGTCGCTCGGTTACCTGCTGGAGGCGGCTGCGCCGCGTGGCATCGAGGTGGTCGTGCTGGACCGTCCCAATCCGATCAACGGCTGGCAAATCGAGGGGCCGAAGCCGGACGCCCTCCCCGAAGGTGCCGAGCGCAGTTTCATCGCCTACTTCCCGACGATGCCGGTGCGGCACGGCATGACGCTGGGGGAGCTCGCAAAGCTGTTCAACGACGAGCGCAAGATCGGCGCGAAGCTGACCGTCGTCGAGATGAAGGGCTGGTCGCGCGAGGAATGGTGGGACGAAACGGCACTGATGTGGGTAAACCCGTCGCCCAACATGCGCAGCTTGACGCAGGCGACGTTGTACCCGGGAATCGGCGCCGTGGAGTACGCGAACCTGTCGGTCGGCCGCGGCACCGATGCACCGTTCGAGCGCATCGGCGCGCCGTGGATCGAGGGCGTGCCACTGGCGGAAGCCCTGAATGCGCGCAACCTGCCGGGCATCCGCTTCTATCCGATCCTGTTCACGCCGACCTCGAGCGTCTACAAGGGCGAGGAATGCCAGGGCGTGTACTTCATCGTCAGCGACCGCACGGCCTTGCGACCGGTGCGGGTCGGCCTCGAGCTCGTGAGCGTCATCTCGAAACTGTTCCCGGGCAAGCTCGATCTGAAGCGGACCGCGACCCTGTACGGATCGGCCGATCAGCTCGCACGCGCGTTGACCGGAGAGGATCCAGCGCAGCTCGAGGCGCAGTGGGCCGCCGACGAAGTCAACTGGCGCACGTTGCGGTCGAAGTATTTGATTTACAGGTAACGGGTAACGGGTAACGGGTAACGGGACACGGGACACGGGACACGGGACACGGGACACGGGAAACGGGAATCGGGGCCCGGGCACCGGGCACCGGGCGCCGGACACCGGGCAAGCGTGGTTCGGCACCCGGGCTCGCGATTGAGGGAACGGTACAGGGCAGGGACTCGGGATTCGGGATCGGGATTCGCAATTGGGCAGTCGCGGTGTTGTCCTTCGACATCCCGGCATTCCCGGCATCGCAGCATTTCGGCTCAGGAACTCGCTCCTGCTGGCGGTAGCGGCCGGCTGTCCCAGCCGGCCGGACCTCGGAATCGCTCGACCGCCCTACCTTCGTGTCACGGCGTTCACGCCGTCCAGCGCCCAGACCTCGAATCTCGGATTCACGTCGCTGCTGAAGAGGAGCGACGACCCATCTGGATGCACGCCGAAGCCGTGCAGGGCGGCGCTGAGGCGCTCGAACCTTTCGCTGGTCGCTTGCTCCGCCGTGGTCCTGCGGAGCGCCTGCCGGCCGAGCCCCGTCGTAACCGGGTTGCCGCCTTCGCGCGGAATGGCCATCACCTCCCAGTCATTGTCACCAGTCTCCCGGACGAAGTTGATGGTGCGGCCATCGCGGCTCCACGCCACCCTGGCGAGCGTGTTGCTGACGTACGGCCCGTGCAACTCCCGCTGGTCCTTGCCGTCGACACCGACAACGAAAAGCGTGGTCTGTTCGCTGCGCCAGGGTCGATTGCCATCGCGGTTCCCGGCTCGACTCGATACCGCAAGCGTGCGTCCATCGGGACTGAGGGCGAGGTCGACTCCAGGCGGCAGCGCGCGCCAGTCACCGGGCGACGACACTGAGGCGATCACGCGCTCGGTCTGCTGTGCCAGATCGACGGCCAGGAGATCATCGAAGCTTACCTGGCTGCTCGACAGGGCATCGCCCATGGTGTAGAGCGTGCGGTCATCGGGCGACAGGACGGCAATCCGACTCAGACGGTACCGCTCCGACAACACGGGAAGCGCCCTGGTGAAGCGGCCGGTCGGCACGTCCACGACGAAGAACGCACCGCTCCTCATCCAGGGGGACATGGACGCTGGCCCCGACGGGGCGGTTGGCTCGCCATCGTCCGGTGCGAAGACAAGGAGCGACTGACCCGTGTGGAACCAGACGGGCCGTGGGGGAGCGACGGCGCGTGAGTTGAAGATGCGCTCCTCGCCTGTCGCGGTGTCGCGGATTCCCAGCTCGTGGATTGCCAGCCCGCCCGACGTGCGCTGCCGGATGAACGCTACGCGTGTGCCATCCGGTGACCACGCCGCGTGCCCTCCGGCGAAGTCGGCCGTGATTCGGTCTGGCACCGGCAGAGCGCCTTGCGAGCCGGCCGCGCGTGCAACGAAGGTCCTGGTTCCGGAGTCGTAGCGGTAGTTGTAGTAGTACGAGCCGGTCGAGGTCGAGCCGATCGCATCGATCCGGCCGATGTCGGCCTTGACCAGCACTGGCGGCCCGCCCGGCTTGCCATCGCGCACCGGCACAGTCCACAGGCCGAAGCTGCCGGACCAGTCCGCCACGAACATCACGTGGCTCCCATCGGTCGCTCACACCGGATCGGTACACGCACCTGCCGTCATCGTCAGCTGACTCTGTCCTGACCCGTCTGCCGCGAGCGCGTAGACGTGACGGTCGAGGCTCTCCTTACTTGCCAAGGCGGAGTACAGGATCCAATGGCCATCGGTCGACAGGCTGACCTTGCCAAGCGAATTGCCTTGTTTCTGCCAGGATTCGAAAGTGCGCAGTACCCGAACCTCGCCTGTCTCGAGTGACACCCAGGCGATTTGCACGCTGAGGTCTGGCAGTGGCTTCATGACCGTGACCAACAGCGATCGTCCATCTGGCGACCATGCAGCAACATCGAAGTTGCGGTACTCCGGAAAGCGATTGACGATTTCGCGCGGCGCGCTTCCCGCCCTGGACACGACTCGCAGGCTGTTTGTCGTCCGGCCCTCACCGTCCGTGGCGAACCACGAGTAGGCGATCTGTGACATATCTGGTGAGAAGGCCGGGCTCTCGGCCCAGTCCTGCAGGCCGCCATCACTCAGCCGGCCGCGCACCGGGCGTCGCTCCTCCCGAGACGTCAAGTCCCTCACGAGCAGATCACCGGTGTGCCAGTCGGTGCCCGCCATGAAGCGGCCGTCCGGCGTCACGATGTCCGCGTTCGAGGAGTGCCCCGTCACCATGCGCGAGACCGGGAGGCTTGGCGACGGCCTGGACGCGCTGCCCCCTGCGGTCAGCCGCACGCGCGCTTCTGCGACGGCGTCGGCCTGATCCCCGAACTCCGCCACGATACGGGCCCAGGTTTTTTGCGCCTGCGCATCTCCGAGCCGCTGATACGCCGAGGCCATCCTCAGCAGAGCCTTCGCGGCGACCGGGCGATTGGTCTTGCCGTACGTCGAGACGATGGTCTCGTACTGCTTGATGGCGCTGGTCAGGTCGCCCTCGACGGTCTCCTTTTGCTGGGCCGCCTGCAGAAGCAGTACGGCCCGATCGGGCTGCTGCGCCACGACGTGTCCAACGGTTGACAGGGCCAGGGCGATCACGGGTATGGCGAGGAATCTGCGAATCATCGGTGCCTCCGGACCTGACGATAGCCATCGGCCATGCAGACCGAGCGCGCCATCGGTGGAGACTCTGCAAAGACTCGGAGGAATCTCAGCCATCGAAGCGATACCCGAGGCTGCGCACGCTGACGAGATACCGCGGTGTCGACGGATCCGGCTCGATCGTCTTCCGCAGGTTGGCAACGTGGCTGTCGACCACGCGGTCGACGCAATGCGTGTCGGTCCACACCATGTCGAGCAACTGCTGCCGGCTGAGCACCCGGCCTCGGCTGCGGATGAACGCCGAGAGCAGCTTGAACTCGACCGCCGTGACGTCGACCAGTACGCCGTTGCGCGCGACCTCGCAGCGCGCGAAGTCCACCTCGTACTCGCCGAACCGGAACCTGTCGACCGCGGTCGTCCGGCCTGCGCGCCGCAGGACCGCATCGATGCGTGCCCGCAGTTCCTCGCTGCCGAACGGCTTGGTGATGTAGTCGTCGGCGCCGATCCGCAGCCCCATCACTTTCTCGGCCTCGAGTGACCGGGCGGTCAGCAAGATGATGGGCGTGGTGACGCCACCGCGTCGCAGCTCGCGGCACACCTGGAACCCGTCTTTCTTCGGCAGCATCACGTCGAGGAGTAGCAGGTCGAACGCGCCCTCCCGTGCCGCCAGGACGGCGGCCTCGCCATCGGCCACGGTGTCGACGCGGTAGCCCTCGAACGTGAGGTCTTCTTCGAGGCCGGCGGCGATGGCGGGCTCGTCTTCGACGATCAGGATGCGCGTCATGCGGATGTGGTCTCAGTAAAGGCCGCGGGCAGCATCACCGTAAAGGTGCTGCCCGATCCGACCGCGCTATCGACGCCGATGTCGCCGCCGTGAGCGCGCACGATGTCTCGGGCCATGGCGAGGCCGATGCCCGTGCCCTTGATGCTGGCTGTCCGCGCGGCCGCACCGCGGGAGAATTTGTCGAAGATCAACGACTGCTCGACGGCGGGAATGCTCATGCCGTGGTCGCGCACTCGGACCCGCACCTCGCCGTCGCCTGCCTCGATCTCGACGCGGACCTGCGGCGAGTCAGGCGAGTACTTCGCGGCGTTGTCGAGCAGGTTCCAGAAGACTCGCCCAAGCACCTCGCGGTCGGCTCGAATGGCCGGCAATGGCCACCTCGTCACCAGTCAGCTCGATGCCCACGTCGCGGCCGCTGATGTCACGTCGAAAGTCCGCGACGATCTCGCGCAGGTACGGCCCCGGGTCCACCGACTCGAAGCTGTAATCCAGCTCGCCGGCTTCGAGTCGGGCGAAGTTCAACAGGCCCTCGATCAAGCCGGTGCAGCCTGTCGCTCTCGTGGACGAGCAGTTCGTAGAATGCGGCACGCCTCTCGTCGGACGACACGCGTCCGCGCGCGAGCAACTGAGAAAGGTGCCTGATGGCCGTGAGGGGCGTCCTGAACTCGTGTGATACGGCAGAGACGAAGTCCGATTGCAGCCGGCTCACGTGGGTCGCCCGCAGGAGCGAACGCGTTGTCAGGTAGCCGCCCGCCGCCACGGCGAACATCATCACGCCAATCGCCGCGAGCATGAGCTGTGCCTGCGGCGAAAGCGAAGCCAGCCGGTGCTGGCCCAGGCTCGATGGCATGCACGGTCCACGGGAGGTTGGTGACCGATGCGGTTCGCACGGCCTGTTTGTCCGGCCCTCCTCTCGGGCGACCAACAACAGTGCGCCCTTCGGCGTCGGTCAGGACAAGATCGATCGGGCGTGCTGCGGCGGCAAGGGGCGCGCGCCAGAGCCGCTCCAGCACACGTGGGCTCACCAGCATCACCGTAAGCTGTTCACCAGCCCCCCTCGTGAGGGCGAGCACCGAGAGATCGTGCGCCCAGATTGTCGATCTGCCGCGCGTCGACATCACGCCCGCTTCGCCACGTTGTCTTGCGGCCCAGAGCATCTCCGCGGCTGTCGCCAGCGCGATGCTCTCAGGGTCGGGCGTTGTCGACGTAGCCGTAGTGCGCGGGTCGAGCCATCGGACCGCCTGCTCGCGGGCAAACGTGTACTGCGCCTGCGAGAGCACCCAGCGGCCTCGATCGAGATCGGCGATCAACGTCGACCCGATACGCCGCACCTCCTCATCGCGACCCGCCGCCGCGAGCGCCAGCGCTCGCGCCTGCGTCCCGAGCAGGCCCGCGGGCTCGCCATCGACGATGGCCGGGTCGAGCCCTGCGAGCCGGTCGAAGGCTTCGAGCGCGGCAGTGAGGTGCCCCTGCTTGCTTTCGAGGCGACCCAGGCGAACGAGGGCTGCAGCCCGTGTCGCGGGATCGGCCGACGTGGCAACGGTCCCAAGCACGGCGATCGCGCCGGCCTGGTCCCGTTGACGAAACTCGAGGGCATCGGCGCGATCCAGTGCGGCCAAACGCGGGACCTCGCGAGAGCGCGTCGCGGGATAGAACGGCAGCGGCAATCCAGCGCGCCTCGACGTTCCGGTCCTATCGAACGTGATTATGGCGACGCCGGCGCGGGGCGCGCCGGGAGGAGATGGCTGCCCGACGCTGAGGCTGGACAGCTGATCCTCGAGTTCGGCCAGGGTGCGCTGCAGGGCCGTCGCCGCCAACGTCGCGGCGTGCTCCCGGGCGTCCCGCCGCCGCTCGGTCTCACGAGCGCGGTCTTCGCGGACGAGAGCCCAGCCCAGGCCTGCCAGCGCGCTGGCCGGGACCACCGTCGTGAATAGCAACCAGACGACAAGGCGACGAGCGGCCGCCTGGCCATGACGCGCGCGCGTCGACATGAATGGCCATCAGTCTGCACCGGTTTCTTGCAGCGCGCGTCACGCGTGTGTCAAGGAACGGCAAAGGGCCCCATCGCCAGCACCTCCTGCAGCCGCGTCCTGCTGCTCACTGCTAACTGAGATCCGTCCGGGCGGATACTGATCCGGGCCAGCCCTTCGACCTTGATCGGCAACTCCTGCGCCTCGCCGCCTGTTGTTGCCACTCGCCACATGCTGCCCCCTGGCATCTGCCCGTAGTACACGAACTGGCCGTCAGGGGCCCACGCGATCGTCGTGCCGAGCCTCGCGCCCCTGAAGATCTCTCGAGGCTGCCCGCCAGATGCCGGCATCACCTGGATGACGTCGGTGGCGTTGGGGTGGTTCGCTTGGCCGATTGGCTGTCCGTCAGGCCCGTACCGCATGATTACGGCCAGCTGACGACCATCCGATGACAGGGCGAACGCGGCCAGGCGACCATCGACGAGGGCCGTCTCCTGCCCCGTCGCCATGTCACGACGTAGCAGGCCGAGCTTTCGGGGGCCACCCACGAAGAACAGGGACTTGCCGTCCGGCGACATCGCCAGCGGGTGGGTGTAGATGATGAAGGTGCCGTCGTCCTGGCTGCTACGAATCAACTCCACGCCACCGGAGTCGATGTCGACGCGCTGCAGACCGTGGCGGTTCTTCATGTCTGGACCTTGCAGCAGGACGTGACGGCCATCCGCGTCCCACGACACAGCATTGTGGAACCAGGGCATCGCCACCGGAACCGTGCGAACCTGGCCTGTCCGGGCCGTGTAGATGGACAGCTGTTTCTGATTCTGCTGGTATCGCACCTGTGACAGGTACACGAGTTGCTGTCCGTCTGGCGACCACGCTCCCGTGAAGCGGTTCCCCGTGAAGTGCCCTGCGAGTGGCTTCGGGTTGTCCGTGAGCCGTCCGGCCGCATCGAAGGTCGCCAGTTGCACGTCGGCCGAATCCGGTCGTGTCCCGAACACGAACTCACCGGACCTCGTGAAACCCATCGCCGCAGTCACGGCGCCGACGTCGCGCTTCAGTATTCGCGGTTCACCCTGCGCCCGGCCGTCCAGGATGCCGAGCGCGTAGACGTCGTTGGTACCCGTGCGGTCGCTCGTCAACAGCAGGCGCTGCCCGTCGGCAAACCACCCGAGCAACTCGTCATTGGCGGCGTGGCTGACGACCGGGACCTCTCGCGAGCCATCCACCGCGGCGACGACGACGTCGCGCGCCGGTCCGTCCTCCGCTGGCGGGATGTCATAGGCGATGAACCGGCCGTCTGGCGAGAAGCTCAGGTTATTAGGGGAGCGCTGCGGCCCGAACGACTTCAACACGCGCACGGACCCATCGGCCGCCGACACGAGGGCCAGCTTCTGGACCTTCTCCGAGTTGATCTGCACGGCGATCAGCCGGCCATCGGGTGACCAATCGAAGGCCTGCATCCAGCCATCGGCCGGCAGCTCGAAGAGAACGCGCGGTTGTCCGCCGGTTCGGTCGATGATCCGCAGCTCGTACCGCTGCCTGCTGTTGAACCAGGCGTACGCGAGCTTCGTGTCGTCGGGCGAGAAGATAGAGTGCTCGACGTACTCGATGTCGTTGGCCCCCGTCGTCAGTGTGGTCGTTTGGCCGCTGGCCAGGTCGCGGATGATGAGATTGCTCGGCCACGCCGCGGTACCGCCCGACAGATACCTGCCGTCGTGCGAGACGCGCCCGCGAAGGTCGACATCGGCGCCGCTCCACACCGCTCGTATGTCCGAGGTCGTCGCGTTTGGCGGAGCGGAAGGCGCAAGTCGAGACCGCGCGACGGTCACCACCGCCGTCTGGTCCGCGTACTGCGTGACGATCTGCTGATAGGTCTGCTTCGCCTGAGGGTCGCCCAGCTTCCGATACGCCTCGGCCGTCCGCAGCAGTGCCTGCGCTGCAGTCGCCCGGTCCGTCCTGCCATAGCGATTGACGATCGCCTGGTACTGCGTGATGGCGCCCCTGAGGTCGCCGTCGACGATCTCCTTGTCGGTCGCTGTGCGCAGGAGCGCCTGCGCGGCTGGGTCGGATCGCTGCGCCGCCACGGCACCGGACAGTGTCACCAGACCCACCACGACGGCCACGAGCATCAGGATTCGAGTTCTCATGTCTGATCTCCTGGCGCCACTCTAGGCAACGACGGTCGACCCTTCACCCAGCCTGCGTCGAGTTTCGGTCGAGTAGTTCAGGCATCGAAGCGATAGCCGATGCCGCGCACGCTCCTGAGGAAGCGAGGCGCCGTCGGTACCGGCTCGATCTTCTTGCGGAGATTCAGGATGTGCGTGTCGACGACGCGATCGCCGATGTAGGTGTTCTCGCCCCATGCCTGTCGAATCAGTTGCTCGCGCGTGAGGACGCGACCCCGACTGCGCTTGAACGCATCCAGCATCCGAAGCTCGAGCGCGGTGATGTCGACCACCTTTCCGGCACGCCGGAGTTCCGCGCGATCGAAGTCCACCTCGCAGTCGCCGAAACGGCACACTCCCGCTTGCGCCCCATCGTCCTCGAAGCGGCGCATCACGGCCTTGATCCGCGCCCGCAGCTCGGCGGGACTGAACGGCTTGGTGACGTAGTCGTCGGCGCCGAACTCGAGGCCGAGGATCTTCTCGGCCTCCTGCGTCCTGGCCGTGAGCATGATGATGGGGGTCTTCACGCGCAGCCGTCGCAGTTCCCGGCAGACCTCGAAGCCGTCGCGCAACGGCAACATGACGTCGAGCAGGATGACGTCCCACGACGCGTCGCGGCCCAGACGGAGCCCGGCGTCGCCGTCGCGGGCCACCTCGGACTCGTGCCCATGCCGCGCGAGGTCCTCCTGCAGGCCCATCGCGATGTCCGGGTCGTCTTCGATGATGAGAATGCGGCTCATGAGGAACCTCGTGAGTGGATGGCGTCCCTGGCGGTATCTGCTGCCGGCAGCGTCACCGTGAACGTGCTGCCCGAGGCGACGATGCTTTCGACGGTGATGTCGCCGCCGTGTGCGCGGACGATCTCACGCGCCATGGCCAGGCCGATGCCGGTGCCGTTGATGCCGTACATTCGGCTCGCGGCGCCCCGCACGAACTTCGTGAAGATGCGCTGCTGCTCGGCGTGCGGGATGCCCAGGCCCTCGTCCCGGACGCTGACCGCCACCACGCGGCCGCGGCGCGTGGCGCGCACGTCGATGCGGCGTCCGTCGCCGGAGTACTTCACTGCGTTCTCGAGCAGGTTGCGGATCGCGCGGCCGAGTGCATCGCGGTCGGCCGTGATGTCGCCGCTGTCCGTGTCGATGGCACAGTCGACCACGAAGCCCTCGGGCGTGCCGTCGCCACGGAACGCAGCGACCAGTCCCGACACGAATGGGCCGACCGGCATCTGCTCCGGACGATAGGGGTACGCGCCTGCTTCCATGCGTCCGAAGTCGAGGAGCGACTCCACGAGATGCTGCAGGCGACTCACGGCGCGCGCTTGCGCCTGATAGAACACGCGGCGTTTGGCGGGCGGCGGCTCGTTGTCTTCGTTGAGGATCGCGGTGAACTGCTGTAGCGAGGTGAGCGGCGTGCGGAACTCGTGCGATACGGCCGAGACGAAGTCCGACTGGAGCCGTGCGACGTCGAGTTCGTGCGAAACGCCACGGGCGACGACGACCGCGCCGGCGAGCACGACGACGACGATGAGGGCGAGCCCCGCGAGCACGACCCTCCGTCGAGAACTGCTTCCGTCGAGATCACTGGCGCCAGGCTTGTCGGTGAGGATGAGCGTCCATGGGAGGCCCGTGTCGGCGGCCGACCGGCGCAGGGCGGACGCGGCCGCTGCCGGCGCGGCGCGCGGGACCTGGGGGTCGGGATTCACGAAGGCCACGTCAAGGAGGCCAACCGGCGCGAGTGAGCGGACCCACTCGCGTGCGAGGAATCGTGGACCGGCGACGAGCCCCACGACTCGATCGCCCTGCCCGGGCCCCGCTGCCGCACCAGGCTGCCACAGCACCGTGACGTCAGTGCTGCCGTGCCGCCGGACAACTCGGCCCGCCGATGTCAGCGCCCCGCGACGCCACTCCTGCCACAGCCAGTCCACCGCATCCGACAGCGCCTCGCGCTCAGCCATCGCGGGAGGTTCCTCGCCAGTCCATTCGCGAACCTGCCCGGCATAGCTCACGAACGTGCCGCGGTCGAGCGCCCAGCGGCGGGCGACGAGGTCTGCCTGCAACTCACGTGCGCTCGCACGCAGTTGGTCGCGCCGGTCCAGTTCTGCAAGGAGTGCTGTGCGCGCTCGTCGGCCCACCAGGTCGCCCGGCAGTCCCGCAACGTGCGACCGAGTGATGCGAGACAAGTCTTCATAGACCGCCAACGCTTCGATTGGTCTGCCCATCTTCCGGAGGGTCCGGCCGATGCGGACCAGTGCGCCGGCGCGGATGGTCTCGTCCGGCGATCGTGCCAGCACCTTGTAGCTCTCGACTGCGCGCGCATGGGAGCCATTGAACTCCAGCGCTTCGCCGTCGGTGAACTCCGTGGTCGGCTCCGGAGCGGCCCGAGGCGGATCGGGCGTGAACAGCAGGTGCGCCGTTGGGGAGGCATCCAGTCCGTCGGCACGCATGGTCACCAGTAGCGCGTCGGCGCCGGGCTGGATACTGATGCCGGACCTCGGGTCGCGCAGCTGGCGCTCGGTCGCGGCCACGGCTCGCTCGAGTCCAGCCACGACTCGTTCGCCGGCGATGTCACGGCGCTCCAGGCGTTGACGCGATTCCAGTTCGCGGTCCTGATCGATCAGGCGCAGGCCCAGCCAGCCGACGGCGACGGCCGGCAGCAGCAGAACGAGCGCAAACGACCACAGCAGGCGCTTCGGCCCGCCAAACCAGGAACTCGCGACAGGCATGGAACGTGATGTGTAGCTTGCCGCATCACACCTCATGTGTCACGGGCGCTGCGTCGTGTCCTGGTCGAGCGTTTGTGGAGTTCTCGTCGAGCGTGGCGGCCGGGCCTCCGCTGGATTCGGCTCTTCCTGCCCGCGACCGATACGCCGGGACTGGCACCCCGACGGTACGTCCGGGTCTCCGTGCGCGGCCCACGCGCGACCGGTAGGGCCGGCTCTCCGAGCCCGGCCCAGGCGTCAGGGCAGCGGGCTCGTGAGGACGACGGTGTAGCCGTCGCGGTCGCGCAGCCAGCATTCCCAATTCCGGTTCTCGCTGAAATAGGCCTCCTTCACGACGTCCGCCTGCAGTTCGCGCGCCCGCGCCACGGCCGCGTCGAAGTCGTCGAGCTCGAACCAGAGCAACACGCCGTTGCCGTAGGGCCGCAGCGCGGGATCGCCGAGCGGGCCGTGCTGATGCTCCACCTCCCATTGGTGCAGTTGCAGCACCAGCCTCCCGTTGGCGTTCAGGCGTTCGTACTCCGAGCCGCCGTGCCCGCTCTCGCAACCGAGCAGGTGCTGGTACCAGGCACTGCTGGCTGCCACGTCGTGTACGCAGATGAGGGGACTGAGCTGCATGTGGACTCCCTGTAGGCGCCAGGCGTGCGGTGCGCTGAGAAGATTGTGTGTCATCGCACCTGTCCCGGTCCTGGCCGGGCCGCGGGGCACCTGAGGAATAATGAGGTCCCGACCATGACGATGTCCTCCTCGAGGGCAGGGGCAACCCTTCGCCCCTGGCGCGCCACAGTCGTGGCGAAGGCGGGAGGTGCCGGCGAGCGGGCGCCGCGGAGAGGCGCCCCTGCCACCGTGATGCTGCTCCTGCTGCTGGTCGCTGCCCAACCGGTTGCGGCACAGCCGAAGGACTGCCTGCCGCTGACGCCGACCGGTACGCAGGGAGGCGCGCTGCTGCCGCGGGGACTGATGAACGTGCGCTTCGGAGGCACCACCGGTGCGCCGCTCGCGCTCGACGTCTACCCGCACACTGATGCAGCGATCCGGCCACTGGCCGTCGTTCTGCGCGGCGGAACGGGCACCGTCGGCCAGCGGTCTTCATACGTCGGCCAACTGGTCGAGATGCTCGGCGACGCCGGCTACGTCGTCGCCACCGCCGACTATCGCTCGCAGAGCGTTGACGTGGCGGTCGAGGACCTGACGGCGGCGTTGCGCCTGCTGACGATGTGTCATGCCGCGACGTTGCATGTGGACCAGTACAAGACGGTGCTCGTCGCGGAGGATGGCGCCGCGCCAGCGGCACTGCAGCTTGCCGCGCGCCTGCAGGAACTGCGCCTCGGGCGTTTTGCGGGAGCGCCGGCCACGCCGGCTGCGGTCGTCGTGATTGGCGGACGCTTTACCAGCGCCCCCGTACCCGCTGTGCCGACACGGGTCGTGCATGGCCTTGCCGACAGCGACGTGCCGATCGTCGAGGCGCGGACGTTGTGCGAGCGTGCCAAGGCTTCGTGTGAGGTCGTCGACGTGGCCGGCGCGAGCCACCGCGTCGAGAACTGGTGGCCTTCGCAGTGGGGCTACAAACGCGAGTTGTTGCAGTGGTTGTCGACACGCGTCGGTTCCGTGCCGGCACCGGCACGCGGCACGGCGGCGACCGATGGCCTGCGCAAACGCGTCGTCTACGACGCCGCCAACACGCTGTCGCTCGATCTGTGGACGCCGGCCGGTGCGGGTCCGCACGGCGTCGTCGTGCTCGTACATGGCGGGGGATGGGAGGCAGGCGACCGGGTCACCTACATCGCGCCGATGCTGGCGCTGGCTGCAGCGAAGGGGCTCGCGTGGGTTTCCATCGATTACCGCCTCACGCCTGACGTCACCAATCGCGAGCAGGTCGCCGACGTGAGGACGGCCCTCGCCTGGCTGCGTGACCACGCGCGCGAGTTGCGCTTCGATCCCAAGCGCATGGTGCTCGTAGGCGAATCTGCGAGCGGTCAGTTGGCCGCGCATCTGGCCGCGAGCGAGCCGGGCCTGGCGGGCATCGTGTCCTTCTACGGCGTCTACGACCTCGAAGCCAATGCCGGCGATCCCGCGAACCCGCGATCGCTGGCGCGGCGCCTGTTCCGGCTGACGACCCTCGACGCCGCCGGCCGTGAGACGCTGCGTGAATACTCGCCGCTGCATCACGCCGCCAGCACGGCGCCCCCGATGCTCATCCTCGCCGGCACCGCAGACCGCCTCGTGGCGCAGCAGCGCGCGTATGCCGCGGCCCTGAAGAGCGCCGGCGCACGCGTCGATGTGCTCGAACTCGACGGCGCGCCTCACGGCATGGAGGCGTGGAACGACAATCCCGCGTGGCGCACCTGGGAGAAGGGGGTAGGAGACTGGCTCGTCGCTCGACTCCGGGTGACGCCGAACGAGACAAGCGACAGGGCTGACGCACGGCAACGCTCAGGTGCCGCGCCGGGTCCGCATCGCGGCAGCCCTCTCCGATGAACGAGCGCCGCCGGCGTGAGCCTGCACGCAGCGGCGGCGTCTGGTCATCGGACGTCGCGAACACGACGTCCGATGTGCGGCTTCAGTGTCGGTCTACGCGCCCCGCCGCTCCGCCAATGACCATGCCCTTCCCACCGCATCGTCGCTGCTCGCAGTGGTGCCCTGCACGGTTCTCGCCCCGGTGTAGTTGAACGTAATGGACTCCATGGGTGGCTGGCCGGATACGGGATAGAACTCGGCGATGAGCACACTCGCCAGTTCGAGTCGCGTCACGAGCCGCCCCCCCTTCATGACGTCGATCGTGACGGTCGGAATGGCCGTGCCATCCTTGAAAAATTTGAAAAGTTTGTTCGAGAGTCGATCGTAGACCCTCGATATGACGACCGAGTTCTTCTCGGTCGACGACAACTGCGCGCTCGACACCACCAGCCACCCGTGATGCGCGCCGGTGGCGGTACCCGTGACACCATCGATCTTGACGAAGATTTCAGTCATGACGACTCTCCTGTATGACGAGCGGTCGCCTCGCCCTGCGCGTGGCACCCCTCCTGCCTGGTAGATCGGAATCTGGCGAGAGGCGACGACACCGGCGCGATGGAGGGCCGAGACGCGGTCGGTGCGTGAATCGTTCGCGCGGCAGGAGTGGGGAGGGAGGGAACGTGGAATTTCGAATTCCACCCTTCTAATTTCTGCTTATCTCACATGCCTGCCGCCGTCGACCCGCAGCGTCTCCCCGGTGATGAACTGCGTGGTCACCAGCAGCATCACGGCTCTGGCGATCTCGAGTTCGCCGCCCCATCGTCCCAGCGGCGTGGCCTCGGCGACGGCCTTGGCTTGCTCAGCATCGAGCTCTGGCGGCGGGACGATCGGGCCGGGCGCGATGGCGTTCACCAGGATCCGGTCCTTCGCGAGCTCGAGCGCGAGCGCTTCCGTGAGAGCCTTCACGCCGGCCTTCGCGACGTAGTACGCCACGAATCCGGTGTAGCGTGGCCTGCCACTTGCGGGCAGCCAGTCCGTGAAGTTGACCACGTGCGCCGGCGAGCGGCGCCGCAGCAGTGGCAGGACGGCATGCGTGACGTGGAACGCCGACGACAGATTGTTGTCGATGTCGGCGCGCCACGCGTGCTCGTCGATCTCCTCGAGCGGCCGCGACACATACGTCGACGCCATGTTGACGACGATGTCGAGGCCGCCGAGTTGTTGCTCGATCCCCTGGGCGAGGGTTGCACAGTCGGCCGGCCGGCTCACGTCGGCCTGGAGCACGATCGCCCGCCGGCCCAGCGCGCGGACCCGGGTGACCGTCTCCTCGGCCTCCGCCCGGGACGACCGGTACGACAGCGCGACATCGGCCCCGGCGCGCGCGAGCTCCTCGGCCACGACCTGGCCGATCCGTCGTCCGCCAGTGATCAGGGCGATGCGATTCTCAAGTGGCATATCGGCTACTCGCGCCTATGGCTTACGGCCTGCAGCCTGCCTGCTCGTTACCGAGTGAACTTTCGGCAGGCATAGGCATCAGGCATCAGGCATCAGGCATCAGGCATTAGGCATCAGGCATTAGGCATTACATCCGGTAGAGCATCACGTACACGATGACGCCCGTAACCGACACGTACATCCACAGCGGCCACGTAATCCGTGCGATGCGGCGATGGCGGTCGAAGCGACGGGTCAGCGCCCGCGAGACGGTGACGAGCACCATCGGCACGATGGCGATGGCCAACAGCACGTGCGAGATCAGGATCGCGAAGTAGACGAGCCGGATCGAACCGGTTCCCGTGAACGGCCGCGAGCCGACGTTGTAGTGATAAATCAGGTAGCTCGTCAGGAACAGCGCCGATGTCGCCAGCGCTCCCAGCATGCAGGCGCGATGCGCGCCGATCTTCCGTTGCCGCACGAACACGTAGCCGGCCAGGAGGAACAGCGACGCCAGCGCGTTCAGGCTCGCATTGAGGGCGGGGAGGTCGGAGACGGTCAAGGCGTGAAGACTCAGGGGCAGTGCCTACAGCCTACGGCCTGCAGGCTGCCTGAAGGATGCGCCGTACAGCACGGTCGGTTCCGCCGTCCGCCCTGCGAAGGCCGACGGCCGACTGACGAAGGCCGTCAGGGAACTCGCGTGGCGATCATGAACAGCCAGATCAGCGGCAGGTAGACCAGGGAGCCGAGGAACAACTGGCGCGCGGTGCGCCGGTGCAGGTCGCGGGAAAAGCGAAGGGCGAGCACGAGGAACGCGATGCCGAGGACGAGCGCGACCGCGAAATAGACGGGGCCGGCGAGTCCGGTCAGCGCGGGTCCGAGGCTCACCGGGATCAGCGCCGCGGTGTAGATCACCGTCTGCCTCGCGGTGCTGCGGCCGGTCGGCTCCACGACCGGCAGCACCTGGAACCCGGCGCGTTCGTATTCCTCGCGGAAGAGCCACGCCAGCGACAGGAAATGCGGCATCTGCCACAGGAAGACGATCGCGAACAGCAGCCACGCCTCGCGCGAGAGGGTGCCGGTGGCCGCGGCCCACCCGATCACCGGCGGCAACGCGCCCGGGATCGCACCCACCACGGTCGACAACGACGACCGCCGTTTCATGGGCGTGTACCACACGACGTAACTCAGGAGGGTCGCGAACGCGACGATCGCGCTCAGGTGGTTGACGCCGAACGACAACTGCACCAGCCCGAGCGCGCTCAGGACCAGCCCGAAGATGAAGGCCCGCCACGGCGTCAGGCGCCCGTCGGGCAGCGGCCGCAGGCGCGTGCGCGACATCAGCGCGTCCACGTCCTGTTCGTACAACTGGTTGAAGGCCGCCGAGCCGCCAGCCACGAGCGCGGTGCCTACCACGGCATGGAACAGCCTCGCCGGGTCGACGTGCCCGGCGACACCCAGCCAGTAGCCGACCCCGGTCGTGAACACCACGAGCAGGTTCAGGCGCGGCTTGGTGAGCTGCAGGTAATCCGACATCCGTGTCGACAGGAGAGGGTAGGCGAGGGCGTGAGGCCGCATGCAGGGGGGCGGATGCCCCAGGCGCGGATTATTTCACAGATATCCCGAGTGCTCCGGATGCCCGGGACCATGCGGGTCGTTACTTCGTGGCCGCCGGTGTGGGCGCGGGGACTCCGGCAGCGCGCAACTTCCGCATGACCCGGTCCTCGATCCACTGGGAACTCCACCAGTCCACCGGCGTGACGAATTCGCCGTGCAGGACCATCGTGAAGTGGAGGTGGTCGCCACCGGCCAATCCGGTCTGGCCGCTGCGTCCGAGCTCGGCATTCATCTCCACGGTCTGGCCTTCCTGGACGCCGATCGAACTCAGGTGGGCGTACAGCGACTGCAGGCCCATGCCATGGTCGACGATCACGCAGTTGCCGTAGATGCCGAGGAACCCGGCAAACACCACCGTGCCGCGATTGGCGGCGTGAATGGGCGCGTTCTGCGTGGACGCGAGATCGAAGCCGAGGTGGACCTGCTTGTCGACGGCCTTGCCCTTGTACTCGTAGGTGCGCTCGTCGGCAAAGCCGGCCTCGACGGCGGAGTTCATCATCTGGCGGAAGGGACCGCGCCAGAGAATCTCCCGGGCCGTCTTCGTTCGTCCGATGGTGCGGATGGTCTCGTTGTTCTGGTGCCGCAGGTCGCGGTTGATCACCAGGTAGCTGGCCAGCAGGTCGCTGGCGTCCTTCACCTGCAAATCCGGCGTGTTCTGCAGGATTGCCGGCACCACCTTCTGCAGGAACACATCGTCGAGCGGGATCGTGCTCTTGCGGAACTGCTTCGGGTTGACCTTCGAGTCCAGGTCCGCCCGCGTCGCGTTGCCGGCCTCGTCACGTGCCCACATGGACACCGGCGTCGACGGCGGCTGGTTGAACAGGAACGGGAAGAAGGCCACGCGCAGGCCCGGTGCGGCATTCGGGATACCGGCGCCAGCGGCGGGCAGGCCCGGGTACTCCAGTTCGCCGACGCGCACGCCCGAGTCCACGTCGGCCGGGTTCACCTGGTAGACGACGGTCTCGGCCCCGCCCTGGTTGATGAAGTGGAACTGCGACAGCACCGTGACGGTCGGTGGCGTGAGCCGGACCTGCAGGTCCTTGCGGAAGGTGGAACTGACCTGTCGCAGGCCGAACAGCACCGGCCGGGTCGCATGGACGACCAGCGTCGCCGCGCCCGTCTTGAGTGCCGGGGCGGTCTGGCGGCCGATCTCGCCGCTCACGGTTACCCGATCCGCGGCGGTGGCGAACTTGAGGGCCTGGGGCTGCGCCTGCGAGCCCAGCGGCAGCGGCTGGCCGTTCTGCTCCAGGCCGACGTCGATGGCCGTGACGCGGCCCCCAGGGGCATATACGTCCAGCGTCAGCGGCGTTCGCTGCCCCAGCACCTTCGTGGGTGCACCAAGCCTGATCGCCGGTCCTGCAGCGCGACCGGCGAGGAACCAGACCAGTCCGAAGGCGATCAACAGCGCCACCAGCAGTGCGAGCAACGTACGCATATCCTCACGATGATAGCTGACCGGTGGCTCACCGCAGGACAAACTGCGGCCGTGTACGTGGCCGGACGGTCGACCTGAAGGTCGACCGCTACACAAGGTTGGCCCGCAGGCACGTCGACGTCGGACTTCGCCGACACGCTGCGGACCGTGGGACAAGTCTCGCGGCTACACCTCCACGGATTCGCGCCGGCCGGTGGCGCTGGCGCCATGGACACTTGTCCGACGCGTTGGCTCCGAGACGGTTGACAGCCCGGGCCGTGCCCCGTAGTCTTAAGGGTCTGTGTGCCTGGACGGCGGTATCGTCTAGGGGTTAGGACACGTGGTTCTCAGCCACGGGACCGGGGTTCGAATCCCCGTACCGCTACCAACCATGGCGCTCAGCCAGCCGACCGGCCCCGCCCCGCGGGGCTTTGTCGTATAGATGCGATCCCGCCTGCTCCTCGCCGCCGCGTTCGGCCTTGCCGCAGGTCTGGCGGGTCTGGCACTCGGCCAGTTGTCGTTCTTCCAGGTCGCCGAATCCAAGCTGTACGACCTGGCGATGCGCTGGACAGTCGATCCCGCCCACGCAAACCCCGCCATCTCCGTCGTCGAGATCGACGAAATCAGCCTGCGTCGCCTCGAGCCGGTCGTCGGCCGGTGGCCGTGGCCGCGACTCGTTCACGCGGTGGTGATCGACTTCCTCGCTCGCGGTCCGGCCAAGGCCGTCGCGTATGACGTGAGCCTCACCGACCGGGATCGGCGCACGGGATTCGACGCCGGCGGCACCACGTGGACGGGAGCCGATTCCGACCAGGCGCTCGTCGACTCGACGCGGGCCGCGGGCAACGTCATCCACCTGGCCGAAGGCGTCTACGAGGGCGCCACGGGCGCCGACGACGTGGACCGGACGCTGCGATCGGCCCCGCAGGGGAACTACGGCCTCGACGAGAGCATCGACCTGCGTCCAGCGTTGTCCGGACCCTATCCCGGCCTCGGCGAGGCTGCCCGCGCACTCGGACACAACGTGATGCTCGTGGACGAGGATGGCCCGGTCAGGCAGGTCATCCCGTTCGTCCGCCGCGGCGGCCTGTTCCTGCCCTCGTTCGGCATCGCCGCCGCGCAGGCCATGCTGGATGTGCCAAGCGCGCAGGTCCGGCTCGATCGCGCCGACCTCGTGATCGGCAGCACGCGGCTTCCCGCGCCGGTCGTGGACATTCCCCGCTTCGACGGGCAGGCCGGCGAGCCCCAGAGGGGCCGCCGCAGTCTGATTCGCTACCGGGGACCGGCGATCCTGCCCGACGGCAAGACCCCCACCTACCGTACGTATTCGTTCTACGACCTCTTCTATTCCGAGCAGCAGCTCCTCGAAGGGCAGAAGCCGCTGATCGACCCGGCGACGTTCAAGGGCGGCCTCGTCTTCATCGGCGCGACAGCGGTCGGGCTCAAGGACGTCTTCGCGGTGCCCCTTGGAGCCACCGGGGCCATGGCGGGTCCGCACATCCACGCCAACGTCGCGGACATGGTCCTGTCAGGCCGGGTCGTCCATCGATTGCCCGCGTGGCTGTGCGTTCTCCTGGCGATGCTCGTTTCCGTTGGTGCAAGGTACGCCGTCATGCCGGCGCGCGTGTGGCTGGGTGTCACAGCCGCAGTCGGCCTGCTGGTGGCCGCGCACGTCGGCGGGGTGCTGGCATTCGGCCGGGGCCTCTGGGTGCCGTTGGTTCCGGCGACGCTCGGCTGGGTGCTCGCGACCGGTAGCGGCTTCGCGTATCAGTACCTGGTCGAGGGCCGGGAGAAGCGGCAGGTGCGAGGGCTGTTCTCGCGCTACCTCTCGAAGGACGTCTACGAGCAGGTGCTCGCCAATCCCTCGCTCGCGGAACTCGGGGGCAAGCGACGCACGATGTCCGTCCTGTTTTCGGACATGCGGGGATTCACCACGCTCTCGGAGAGCGGCGATCCCGAGGCGCTCGTCCAGCAGCTGAACGAGTATTTTTCACGCATGGTCGACGTCGTATTCGAGCATCGCGGTACGCTCGACAAGTTCGTCGGCGACATGGTGATGGCGCTGTACGGCGCCCCGCTCGACGACGAGGACCACGCCGAGCATGCCGTGGCCACGGCGGTGGCAATGGTGCGAGCGCTCGGCGAACTCAACCGGGGCTGGGCCGCCGCTGGGCGGCCGACGCTCGGCATCGGCATCGGTATCAACTCCGGCGAGATGATTGCCGGCACCATCGGCTCGCGGCAGGTGCGGAGCTACACGGTGATCGGCGACGCCGTCAACCTCGGAGCGCGGCTCGAGTCGCTGAACAAGGAATATGGCACCTCGGTCATCATCAGCGACGCGACCCGCCGCCAATTGCGCACCCCGTGGACGCTGCGGCCACTGGGCAGCGTGGTGGTGAAGGGCAAGAGCGTCGCGGTCGATATCTTCGAAATAGTGGTCGAGTAGAAATCAGGACAGCTGGCGCGGGACGCCGGTTGCAGGGCAGGTTGCACGGTCGACATCGAATCCGGGAGTACTTACGGTGACGTTCATCCGCACAGTGTTGTCCCTCACGCTCCTGGCCGGACTCGCGAACCCGGCCGCGGCGCAGTTCGGGATCATCGAGCAGGGCGCCAAACGCGCCAAGCAGGTCAGCGACTTCAACTGGTCCGACGAGGAGAAGGCTGCGCTCGGCGCCAAGGTGAGCACCCTCGTCCGTCAGCGATACGGCGTCGTCCAGGATACGGCCGTGCACAAGTACGTCACGCTGGTCGGCCGCACGGTGACCGACAAGAGCACCAAGCCTGGCCTGCCGTGGACGTTCATCGTGCTCGACACCGATGCCGTCAACGCCTTTGCGGCGCCGCATGGCTACGTGCACATCACCCGCGGCGCGCTCGCGCTGATGAAGGACGAAGCGGAACTGGCCGGTGTACTCGCGCACGAGATCATCCACGTCACCGAGGAGCACACGATCGACGCGCTCAAGAAGAACACGATCAAGAGCGCCGCGGCCGAGGAGGTGGCCGGCGGCAACGCCATGATCGAGTTCCTTGCCAACGCGGCCTACAACAACATCCTCGACAACGCCTACAGCCGTGGCGACGAGAGTGCCGCCGACACGATGGGCATCACGCTGATCAGCAAGGCAGGGTATGCGCCGCAGGCCCTTGGCAATTTCCTGACGACGCTCGCCGAGCGCAACAAGAGCGCGACCGAGAAGCGTGGTCTCTTCAGCTCACACCCGGAGATGGAGGCGCGGCAGGGCAAGCTCGGCGCGGCCATCATCAAGGGAAAGCTCTCGGGCACGCAACTCGTGTCGGAACGGTTCAAGACGACGATCAGGTACAAGCCCGTGCCGCAGTCGCAGATTGCCACGGTGGAAGCCGGCACCAAGGGACTGGCGGGCGGATCGAGCCAGAAGGGCAGCACGGCCAAGGACAGCAAGTCCACCAGCACGGCGAAGGCAGAGGCACCCGCGGAGGCGCCCAAGAAGAAGGGCTTCGGGCTCGGCCGGCTCGTCTCCGGCGGCGGCAGCGAGACCAAGTCGGCGCAGGTGGTCGGCTCTGGCGGCGCGCGAGGCCTGGATCCCGAGAAGGATGCCAAGGGCGGCAGCAACCCTGCCGTGGTCGCCGTCAAGTTCACGCCGGCCGAACTGCAGGCCTTCAAGAAGGCCGGGTCACTTACGTAATGCCTGATGCCTGATGCTTGCTTGCCGTCCACACGTCCGACTACCGAACCTTGCCGATCCCCGCCCTGACAGGTGTGCTGGTGCTGGTCTCCGCCCTCTTGGCGAGGGCCGGCACGCGCAACACCTACGTGAAGCGCAAGCTGGTGCTGACGGTGGCGCTGGCCATCGGCTACCTGCTGGCCTACGGGCTCGCCGTCTGGGCCGGCACGCCGCCGGGGATCGCTCGCTCGCTCGGTACGGTTGCGCCGGTGTTGCTGGTGCTCGCGGCCAGCAACCTGATCGTGCTGCTGGCGGTGAATCCGTTCCGTCAGGATCGGCTTCCCGATCACCTCCCGGCGATCCTCCAGGACGCGATCACCGTCGCCATCTTCGTGACGGTCGTCGTCCTCTTCTTCAACGACCGGTTGCAACTGACCGCGGCCGCCGGCGCGGTCGTGCTGGGGCTCGCGCTCCAGAACACGCTCGGCAACGCCATCGCCGGCCTCGCGTTGCAGGCCGACCAGCCGTACAAGGTGGGGGACTGGATCCGGGTCGGCGATCACGAGGGACGGGTGACGCAGATCTCGTGGCGGTCAACGGTGCTGCGCACCCGCGAGAGCACGCTCGTGGCGCTGCCCAACAGCAGCATCGCCGACGGCGCCATCGTCAACTACTCGGAACCGGCGCCGCCGACGCGCGTGTTCGTCGACGTCGGCGTGACCTACACGGCGCCGCCCAACCACGTGAAGGCGTTGATGGTCGACGCGATCGCTCAGGTGCCGCTCGCGATGGCGTCGCCTGGCCCCGACGTGCTGCTGGTCGATTTCGGCGCCTCGGCCATCACCTATCGTGCCCGCTGCTTCGTCCAGGACATGGAGCGGGCCTCGCTCGCGCAGGATCAGATACGCACGGCCCTCTGGTACACGTTCCAGCGGCACGGCATCGAGATCCCATACCCGATCCAGATCGAGTACTCGCCAGCGACGATGCCTGCAGTCGCCCTGCCGGAGCAGGCCGACCTGCCTTCGCTGATCGGGAACACGGCATTGCTTGGCGGGCTGACGCCCGAGGCGCGTGCACGGCTGGCCGCATCGGCGCGGCCACGCCTGTACGGCGCTGGCGAAGTGATCGTGCGGCAGGCGGACACGGGCCGCACGAGCTTCCTCATCGCCCGCGGCGAGGCGCGCGTGAGCCTCGCACCTGACGACCATGAGGTCGCCAGGCTCGGCGTCGGCGAAGTGTTCGGCGAGATGTCCTGGCTCACGGGCGATCCGCGCTCGGCGACGGTGACCGCCACTCGCGACACGCTGGTCTTCGAGCTGGACGACACGGTTCTGCGCGAACTGGCCGACGCGTCAGCCAGCGTACTGGACACACTGGCGGACGCCGTCGCCCGGCGCCGTCAAGAGCTCGAGTCCATCTTTGCCGACACGGTGCACCGCCACCTGCCTGCAGTGGAACCGCCAGCCTCGCTGGTCGCCCGCATGCGCCGCTTCCTCAGGCTGCGCTGAGCGGGTACGTGCCCGCGGGCAGCGCGCCGGACAAGAGATCCATGGCGCGAACGCCACCGGCAGTCCCGATATACGGCCCGGGTAGCCTGCAGCCCGTAGCCCGCAGCCGCGAAAATCGTTGGCGTTCGACGGGTACACGAAACCGTCCACAAACACGAAAGGCGCGGCGGTATACCCGCCTGCGCCCCCGTGTGCTGCCATCCCTCGTGAATGTGTTGGACGCTCGATGACGCCCATCGGCCGCGGGCGCCGGACATCTGCCGGTCGCCCGCTCCTGTCATGTCAATCGGCGCCTCGCCGCGAAAACTTTGCTCAGCGGTACCCGGCCTCGCGGTAGCCCTCGCGGTAGCCCTGTTGTATCCCTGCTGAAAGACCTGGCGATAGTCATTCTTTCAATCACCGTGCCATCGCTGGTGTCCGGACCAAGGGACACCTTGGCAGGCGTGTTGACGTGCTACTCGGCCCAGACGAGGACGCGCGAGTCGTCGGTCTTCCGTACAAACAGCGGACCCGGACCGGCGGCTTCGAGGTCCTCGATGGAGAGCCGCACGTTGTCGAGGCCGACCTCGTCGCGATTGATGTCCATCCGCCCGTCCGGTGACATGCGCAGCAACCACATCGGCAGCGTCAGCCGGACGAGTTTGCCGTCATGGATCGAGAAGACGAGGATGTGCAGGTTGCTGATCGCACCGCCGCGTTTCTGTCGTGCGACGAGCGCCTTGCTCGAGATGGTCGGCCCGAAGGGGCCCTGCACGACGAGCGGCGGGATGCCGTCGAAGCGCTTCATGATCGCGGCCGCCTCTTGCTCGTAATCGCCGACCGAGGCCGCCTGGCGCACCTGCACCTGCTTGCGCACCAGGTAGGCGCAACTCCCCGCGAGCGCAATGATGCCGAGCACCAGCACCAGCAGCACGCCGAGGACGACCGAAAGCCAGCGCCGAATCGCCATCTGAACAGGGAGACGTTATCCGCGAGTGGCGCGTTCGAGCAAACTGCGCGCCAGGCGCACGCCCTGCGGGTCGTCGCCTCGTTCGAGGAGCGGTAGCGCCTTGGTCGCCTGCCACCGGGCCTGGTCTCGGTCGCCGAGCGCGAGCGACACTTCGCCCAGTTCGAGGTGCGTGCGACCTCGCACCCAGTCCCTGGCCTGCGGCGCCGCGAGGCCTTCGATCAGTACCTGCCGTGCATCCTCGTGACGCCCCAGGAGGCGCAGCGCCACGGCTTGCTTCAGGCGCCAGAGGGCGTCCTCGCCGAACATGCGCCGGCGTGTGTCGCGTGCCGTCATCGCGAGGCCTTCGTCGAGCCACCGCAAGGCATCGGCTGGCCGGCCGGCGCGCAGGGCGGTCGCGCCAGTCTCGAGCCACAGCAGCCGGTTACGCGGATACAAGTCGCGCAGCGCGGCCAACACGCCAAGGGCGTTGTCCCAGCGCCGTTCGCGGTTGTAGAGGAGGATCAGGGCGAAGCGTGCTTCGGTCTGCACGGGGCTGGCACTCGCCGCCGCCTGTTCCACCATCTGCAGGCCCCGCGCCCGGTCACCATCGAGGCCGGCCATGTACGCGACCATGCGCGTCGGCAGGTTCATGCCTGACACCACATAGCGATAAGTGCCGAGGATCAGGCGAGGGTCGGGATCATCGGGCGAGACAACGCTGGCCTGCTCCGCGGTCTTGTATGCACGTCGCGCCGCACCGAACGCGCGCCCCATCCGACCCTCCACGGTGGCTGCCCAGGAGGCTTGCAGGCCGAGTGCGGAACTGAGGTCGTAGAGTGCACGGCCGTCCCGCGGATTGCGAGTCGCCTCCGCCTCGGCACGTGAAATGGCCGCCGACAGATAGCGCGAAAAGTCCGCCGCCATGTCCGGCGGCGGCGGTGCCATCTGCACGTCGCGTTTCGAGATACGTCCGAGATACTCGTCGACAAGCACGGTGCCGCGGCTGAACAACAACCGCAGCCACGTGATGGATGCAAGGGCACGATAGGTGGTCGGTAAGTCTGGTTTTAACTTCGCGAGGGTCGTCAACTCGCGCACGGCCTCGTCATGGTCCAGGTTGTAGGCGGTAGCGTAGGCGTGTCCAAGTGCCGCATCGAATGATGTCTCCTGCGCACGGATGGACATCACATCGACGCCGACAAATGTGATTGCAAGCATGAGAAAGCGCGCTATGCTTGAGCGTCTTTCACCGTTCCACCCTCCCGGAGTACTGGTCATGGCAAGAACACGTAAGTTGACAAGGACAGGAATAGGCGGCAGTCGCGAACTGCTCACGTGGGCCCTGCAGGGGCTCGAGCAGGAAATCGCGACGACGCGCCAACGGTTACAGGAACTCGAGTCGCAGGCGCGGACGTTGCGCGCGTCGGCTCGCGGTGCGATCGTCGCCGCCGTCACCGCCGTCGCGAGCGCGGCGTCGGCCGCGACGGCTGCGCCCAAGGTGCGCAAGAAGCGCAAGCTCAGCGCCGATGCCCGGCGGCGGATTGCCGAGGCACAGAAGCGTCGCTGGGCCAAGGCCCGGGCCGGCAAGGAATAGCCCCACCCCAGCGCTGCGCCGACTGCGCGGCTTCCTCGATCGTGCCGGCGTGGATGCGCGCAATCGCATCCACGTCGGGTGCATAGCCGCCGGCCATGGTCACTGCCACCGGCACGCGCTCGGCCCGGCACCGCCCGAACACGATCGCATCGCGCTGTCGCAGCCCCATTTCGGTCAGGCGCATGCGCCCCAGTCGATCACCTTCGTAGGGATCTGCACCCGCGACGTAGAACACGAGGTCCGGTCCGATCGCCAAAACCACATCGAGTGCCGCCGCCAGGTGTGCCATGTATTCACCATCGCCGGTGCCATCGGGAAGCGGCACGTCGAGATCGCTGCGTTCCTTGTGGAACGGGAAGTTGGCCGCGCCATGCAGCGAGCAGGTGAAGACACGTGGGTCGTGCTCGAAGATCGCCGCCGTGCCGTTGCCTTGGTGCACATCAAGATCGATCACGGCCACCTGCCGGACACGGCCTGTCTCGATCATCGTCGTGGCGGCAACGGCCACGTCGTTGAAGATGCAGTAGCCCTCGCCGCGGTCCCGGAACGCGTGGTGGGTGCCCCCGGCGAGATTGGCCGAGACCCCGTCCTGCAGCGCGGCGCGGGCCGCGTCAATGGTCCCTCCCACCGATCGCCGTGACCGCTCGACCATCTGCACCGACCACGGAAAGCCGATTCGACGCTGCTCTTCGCGCGTGAGCCCGCCGTCGCGGACACGGGCCACGTAATCCGGCGTATGCACGCGCATGAGGTCGGTCCATGGCGCGGCATGTGGTTCATGCAACTGCTCGAGTGGGAGGATGCCGTTGTCGACGACGCGCGCCCGGAGGCGCGCGTACTTGTCCATCGGGAAGCGATGCCCCTCCGGAAGCGGCAGCACGAAATGGTCGCAGTAGAACGCCTGCACGCCGTGCCCTGCTTCAGTCGCCGACCGCCTGCGTCGTGGCTGCCGCCTCGAACGCCTTGCGGGCCGCGCGAATCGTGTCGTCGACGTCACGCGTGGCGTGCGCGCCAGACAGGAACCACGCCTCAAACTGTGATGGTGGCAGGTAGATGCCTTCTGCAAGCATCGCCTGGAAGAACCGCCCGTACGCCGCCGTGTCGGAGGCCTTCGCGTCGTCGTAATTCATCACCGGCCGATCGAGGAAGAAGACCGTGAGCAGCGAGCCGACGCGATTGATGCTGACGTCGGTGCCGGCGCGGTGCGCGGCATCGGACAGGCCCTCGGCGAGAAGGCCACCGAGACGTTCGAGCTTCGCGTAGAGCTTGTCGGAGAGTTGCGACAGCGCCCAGAGGCCCGCCGTCATCGCGAGTGGGTTTCCCGACAGCGTCCCGGCCTGGTACACCGGCCCGTCCGGAGCGACGCGTCGCATGAGGTCCTCGCGGCCGCCGTAGGCTCCGACCGGCAGGCCGCCGCCGATGATCTTGCCGAGACACGTCAGGTCAGGGCGGACACCGAGCAGGTGCTGCGCGCCACCGCGCGAGGCCCTGAAGCCGCTGATCACCTCGTCGAAGACGAGCAGCGCGCCGCTGCGATCGCACAACGCCCGTAACCCTTCGAGGAAGCCGGGCTCGGGCGGCACGAGGCCCATGTTGCCGGCGATCGGCTCGACGAGCACGGCGGCGACGCCGTCCTTCGCTAGTTCGGCGACGGACTCGACCGATGCAAGGTCGTTGTAACGTGCGGTGAGCGTCAAGGCCGCAGCGGCCTTCGGGACACCAGGTGAGGTCGGAACACCGAGTGTCGCGGCGCCGCTCCCCGCGTCCACCAGGAAGCCGTCGGCGTGGCCGTGGTAGCAGCCGGCAAACTTGATCACGGCGTCTCGGCCGGTCGCCGCCCGGGCCACCCGCAGGACGCTCATGGCGGCCTCGGTCCCGGAGCTCGTGAAGCGCACCAGTTCCATCGACGGCACGAGCTCACGCACCGCCTCGGCCAACTCGATCTCGAGGCGGGTCGGCGCTCCGAAACTGGTGCCGTGTTTGGCGGCTCGCCCCAGCGCCGCGAGCAGTCCCTTCGGGGCATGACCGTGGATGAGCGGCCCCCACGACATCACGTAGTCGAGATATGTGCGGCCATCTTCGTCCTTGATGTAGGCGCCCTTGCCGCTCTTCATGAACCGCGGCTCACCGCCGACGGCCTTGAACGCGCGCACGGGGCTGCTTACACCGCCCGGCATCACCTTCTGCGCTCGCTCGAACAACTTCGCCGAGCGCGTCACCTTTCGCACCGCCATGCGTCTCCGTCCTGTCGTCGGCGCGTTCGGGGAACGCGCCCTACCTACTGACTGCGGCATCTGTCACGAGGGCAGGGGCCGTTCGCCGAACGGCCCTAAGTTCACAACACCCGCGCGGCGTCACGCGCGTAGTAAGTGATGATGGCGTCTGCGCCGGCCCGCCGAATCGAGATCAGCGATTCCATCATCGCGCGTGGCTCGTCGATCCAGCCGTTGGCGCCAGCCGCCTTGACCATCGAGTACTCGCCGCTGACGTGATAGGCGGCCGTCGGCAACCCGAAGGTGTCCTTGACGCGCCAGAGGATGTCCAGGTACGGAAGCGCCGGCTTGACCATCACCATGTCCGCGCCCTGATCGATGTCGAGGGCGACCTGGCGGAGCGCCTCGCGCGCGTTGGCGGGATCCATCTGGTGGCTGCGCCGGTCGCCGAAGGCCGGCGTGGACTCGGCCGCCTCGCGAAACGGTCCATAGAAGGCCGATGCGTACTTGGCGGCATAGCTCATGATCGCGGTGTCCACGTGCCCCGCTGCGTCGAGGCCGTCGCGGATGGCGCCGATGCGGCCGTCCATCATGTCCGACGGAGCGACCACGTCAGCCCCTGCTTCGGCGTGCGACAGCGCCTCCTCGACCAGCAACGCCACCGTCGGGTCGTTCTCGACGATGCCATCGGTGACGATGCCGCAGTGTCCGTGCGACGTGTACTCGCAGAGGCACACGTCGGTGACGATCACCGTCTGCGGGTGCGCGGCGCGGATCGCGCGTACGGCCTGCTGCACCGGCCCCTGCGGGTCGCTGGCGCTGCTGCCGCGTTCGTCCTTGTGCGCCGGCAGCCCGAACAGCAGCACCGACGTCACGCCATCACCGGTAGCGGCGCCGACTTCGGCCACGATCTCGTCCACCGACATCTGCGCGACGCCCGGCATCGAGCCGATTGGCTTGCGCACGCCCTCACCCGGGCAGACGAAGAGCGGGTAGATGAACTGCGAGGGCTCGAGATGCGTCTCGCGGACGAGGGCACGCAGGCCAGGCGTGCGTCGGAGTCGTCGGGGCCGGTTGGTGAGATCGAGTGGCATGGTGGGAATCGTCAGGCTTTGCTGCGCACGTGCGCGACGATCGCGTCGACGAGCGACGGGATCGTGTAGGGCGCGCCGGGCATGATGCTGGTGGTGACGCCGAGCTGCTGCGCGGCCTCGGCGGTGACCGGACCGATCGAGGCGACCGCGACCTGTTGCAACAGGTCCGCGGCCTGCTCCTCGCCGAGATTGGTCACGAAGTGGCGCACGCTCGATGCGCTCGTGAAGGTCACGATGTCCACATCGCCTTCGAGGAGCTTCTTGTAGATGTCGGGCTGGCCTTCATGCACCCACGAGGCGCGAACCGTCTTGTAGGCGGCGATGTCGTCCACTTCGGCGCCGGCCTTGCGCAATTCCTCCGGGAGCGCCTCGCGTGCGATGTCGGCGCGGGGCAGGAGCATGCGTTGGCCGTCGAGGCTGCCGGTGGCCTTCAGGGCGGCGATCACGCCTTCGGCGCGATCCTCGTCGGGCATCACGTCGACGCGCAGGTGCAGCCGCTGCAGCCGCTCCGCCGTTGCCGGACCGACCGCGCAGATGCGTGGGCCGTGCAGGTCGCGGATGTCACGCATCCGTGACAACGCCCTGCGCATGAAGTGTTCGACGCCGTTCGCGCTGGTGAACACGAGCCAGTGATACGACGCGATCGCGGCGATGGCCCTGTCCACCTCATCGTAGTCGTCGAGCGGTTCGATGTGGATCGACGGCGCTTCGATCACATCGGCACCGAGATCGCTCAGGCGCTCCACGAACTCGCCGGCCTGTTCGCGCGACCGCGTGACGACGATGCGCGTACCGAACAGGGGACGCTCGTCGAACCAGCGAAGGTGATCGCGCAACCCCACGGTCGGACCGACCACGAAGACTGCCGGGACCGTCGGCGGGTGCGCATCGAGTTGCTTCGACAGGCTCTCGAGCGTGCCGGACAATGTCCGCTGCTGCGGCGTGGTGCCGCAGGAGATGATCGCCGCCGAGTCGTCGGCCGGTCGCCCGTGCGCCAGCAGCGAGGCAGCCACGCGCGCGAGTTGCCGGGGTCCCGCGTAGCAGAGCAGCGTCCCGTCCACACTCGCCAACTGGTGCCAGTCGAGGTCCGGCGTCGCTTCCTCGCCGTGCTCGTAGCCACGGATGAACGTCAGCGTGTCGCCTGAACCCGGATACGTCACCGGGATGCCGGCATAGGCGGGGATCCCGACCAGGGCCGGGATCCCCGGCACCACCTCGAAGCGGATGCCCTGCTCGTGGAGGAACAGCGCTTCCTTGCCGCCGCTGTCGAACACGAACGGGTCACCCCATTTCAGGCGCACCACCGACTTGCCCTCGCGAGCCTTTTCGGCCACGAGCAGGCAGATGGCGTCCTGGGCCGCTTCGGTCGGGGCGGCGTCGCCGACGTCGATGGTCTCGGCATCGGGGCGCGCCATCCGCAGCAGCCGCGGATCGATCAGTGTGTCGTGGACGACGACGTCCGCGCGGGTCAGGTAACGGAGCCCACGCACGGAGATCAGTGACGGATCCCCAGGGCCGGCGCCGACGATGGACACGGGAGTCATGGGGGGCATCTTACGCCGCTGCGCGTGAACAAGTGACAAGGGACAGGGAAGAAGTCAGTAGGACGTCAAGGGACAACGAACAAGGAACGCGTGAAAGGCGATCTTCCCCTTGTCCCTTCTCCCTTGTTCAGTCGTGCTTCGGCAGCGGTCCGTCGTACTCGCGGACGGCGTCGAGGATGGCGCCTGCGCCGTCGGCGATCAATCGCTCGGCGACCTGTTCACCCAGTGCCTCGGGGTCCGAGTCCTCGCCGAAGCCGAGGGCGCGCACCTCGTGGTCGCTCTCGATCGACGTGACGCACGCAAGCAGCTCGAGGGTGCCGTCAGGGGCGCGCCGGCAATGCGCGCCGAGCGGCAGCTGGCATCCACCGCCGAGGGCCGCGACGATCGCGCGCTCCACGCGCAGGGCGACGTCGGCGGCCGCATCGCTCATCGCGACGAGCGTCTGGGTCACTTCGTCGGCGTCCTCACGACACTCGACCGCCACGATGCCCTGCCCTGGTGCGGGGATGCATGCGTCCACCGGCAGGCAACCGCTGATCCGTCCGCCCCGGTCGAGACGATGCAGGCCGGCGGCGGCAAGGACGAGGGCGTCGTAGTCGCCGGCGTCCAGCTTGCGGAGCCGCGTGTCGACGTTGCCGCGCACCGGCAGGAACTCGGCGCCAGGGAACTGGCGGTGCAACTGCGCGATGCGCCGGACGCTGCTCGTACCGATTCGCGGCGACGAGCCCAGCACCTCCAGCAGGCGGGGCAGGCTCGCCTCCGAGAGGTCGTGCGTGTCGGGTAACACCACGGCGTCGCGCGGGTCAGCCCGCGGCAGGACGCCGGCGATGTGGAGACCCGCCGGCAGCACCACCGCCATGTCCTTCGCGCTGTGCACCGCCAGGTCGATCTCGCCCTCGAGGAGGGCGTCTTCGATCTCCTTCACGAACAGGCGCTTGCCACCGATGTCGGACAGCGGGGCATCCTGCAGTCGATCGCCGTCGGTCGTGATCACCACGATTTCGCAGGGCGCGACACCGAGGCCCTCGAGGCGGGTCTTGACCGTGTTGGCCTGCCACAACGCGAGTGCACTGCCGCGGGTCCCGATCCGCCATAGTGTCGTCATCGGGCCGATCCGTCTGGCGGCGCCGACGTGTCGGCATCGGCGTCGTTCACCGCCGCCTCGTCATCGAGCGCGAACAGCCGGCGCAGAGCGGCTGAACAGGCATCCATCGTCTCGTGATCGTCGATGGCCTTGAGCTGTTCGGTCGGCGTGAGGAGAAGTTTCTCGACCATCAGTCGGGTGATCTCGTCGACGCGGGCGCGTGCGTCGGGGCCCAGGCCGGCGAGTCTCGGCGCAAGGCGCTCCAGTTCGGCCTGTCGCACGCGTTCGAATCGGGTCCGCAAGGCGACGACGGTCGGGACCGCTGCCCGTGACCGGAGCCAGCCATACCACGCCGTGACCTCGTCGTTCACGAGGCGCTCGGCCTTCGCAACGGCGTCCTGGCGCCGGGCGAGGTTCTCCTGCACGATGCCGCGCAGGTCGTCGATGTTGTAGAGGAACACTTCCTCGAGGCGCGCGACTTCCGACGCGACATCGCGCGGCACCGCCAGGTCGACGACGAACATCGGGCGTCCCCGCCGGGTCGTGAGGACGCGTCGCATGTCGGCCTCGGTGACGACGACGTCGGGCGAACCCGTCGCCGAGATCAGGATGTCGGCGGCCGCGAGCGCCTCGAGGCGGTCGTCCCAGGCGACGACGCGTCCGTGCACTTCGGCTGCCAGCAGCTCGCCGCGGTCCTGTCGGCGCGTGGCGATGGTCGTGCTCGCCACGTGCTCGTGGAAGTGCAAGGCGCTGAGTCGCGCCATCTCGCCCGCGCCGAAGACGACAAAATGCTGCTTTCCCAGGTCGCCGAAGATCTTGCGTGCGAGCGTGACCGACGCGTAGCTGAGCGAGACCGCGCCCTCGGAGAGCCCGGTATCGGAGCGGACACGCTTACCGATCGAAAAGGCTCCATGGAACAGGCGGTTGATCACGCTGCCCGTCCCGCGCGCCTCGCTGGCGGCCTTGTAGGCGTCTTTGACCTGGCCGAGGATTTCCGGCTCGCCGACGACGAGGGAATCCAGTCCGGCCGCGACCCGGAACAGGTGGCGGGCGGCATCAGCGTCCCTGCGCACGTACAGGGTGCCGTCGATGTCGTCGCGGCTCACCCCGCGATAGTCCGTGAGGCAGCCGACGATGCGTTCGCCCATGGCGGTCGGGTCGACGGCCATGGCGTACACCTCGGTCCGGTTGCACGTCGAGAGCAGCACGGCGTCGTCGCAGCCCTCCTGCGCGAGGCGGTCGAGTGCCGCGGGCACCATCGAGCGGCTGATGCCGATCCGCTCGCGCACCTCGAGGGGCGCCGTGTGGTGACTGAGGCCGACCAGGACGAGATGCATCACGCGAAGTTGTGGCTGCGGGCGAAGAAGTACGCCACCGGCAGGAAGTTCAGGAGCACGATGGCAAAGCCGACGGCAGAGAGCCACGCCGCGCGCCGTGCCGTGAGACCCGCCCAGCGACGCGAGGCCAACAGGACCCCGTAGACGATCCACGTCACGACCGCCATCAGGATCTTGGGGTCGGCAAGCGTCATGTGGGGCAGGCGAGGGTCGTTGGTCATCTGGGCGCTCACGTCGCGCAGCCACAGGGCACCGCCGACCAGGCCGATCGTCAGCAGCAGCCAGCCGATCCACACCGCGCGCATGTTCATCCGGTCCAGCACCTGCAGCGACGGCAGCCGCTGGAAGAACATGCCGGGCGTGCGCCGCTTCAGCTCGCGGAAAAGCAGCATGTACGTGATCCCGATGACGCATGCGAGCGCGAAACTCGCGTACGCGAACAACAGCGCGCCGACATGCACGGCCACGAACGGGGTGGCGAAGTACCGTGGCACGTCGGTCGGCATCTCGCCGTGCGCGACGAGCGCCTGCAGGGCCACCAGCAGCGGCGTGACGAAGATGCCGATGCCGCGTTCGTCGGTGGACACCTCGATCGACAGGTAGGACACGGCGAGCATCCACACGAACGTCGAGATCGCCCCGGTCCGCCCGGCCATCGGCGGCACGCCGAGTTCCATCGTGTACATGCCCAGCTCGAACGTGTGCACGAGCACCGACACCAGCAGGAGTCCGGTCGCGACGCGGCCCGCCAGCGGCTTCTGGCTGGCGAAGTGCCAGACGTACGCGGCACACGCGACGGCATAGAGAAGCGCGAGGCTCATCTTGCGATGCCGGCCCTAGGTCGGGCCGTAGTACCCCTGCTTGGTGCGCGCGATCGTGTTGGGCCGCTCCACCCGGACGACGATGCGCCGCCAGCGGCCGTCGCGGCGCACGTTGCGCGACGCGTAACCGACTGTGTACTGCGCGGCCAGTTCATCGGCGACGGCGCCGTAGATGTTCGTCAACTCGTCGGCGCTGGTCGGAAAGAATGCCTTGCCGCCCGTTTCCTGGGCAAACTGCTTCAGCACGAAATCGGACTCGCTGAAACCACCCATCGGGCGATTCCTCGGGCCGCCGCCGTCCTTCAGGCCGATGGCGTAGATGGCCACTTCCGTCCGTTTGGCGAGTTCCAGCACTTCCTCGAACGGCACGAGGCTGGATGTGTCCTCACCATCGGAAAGGACCACGATGGCCTGCCGTCGTACCTCGTTCTGGGCACTCGCGGCGCGGATCTTCTTGAACTCGTTGAGGGCGACGTAGACCGCGTTGTACAGCGACGTCGAGCCACCGGCCGTGGTCCGCCTGATGGCAGACGTGAGCCGGTTTTGGTCGGCGGTGAAGCCCTGCAGAATCTCGGCCCGGCTATCGAAGTCGACGATCGTCACGAGATCTTCCGGGCGCATGCGCTGGATGAAGCCGACCGCCGCCTGCTGGGCGATCGGCAGCTTCTCGTTCATGCTCGCGCTCGTGTCCACCAGCAACCCGAGGGCTGTCGGCAGCTGCGTGCCGGAGAAGAACATGACGTCTTGCTTGACGCCGTCCTCGAAGACCGAGAAGGCTTCTTGCGGCAGGCCGCTCACGAAGCGGCCGTCGCGTTCGGTCACGGTGACGTTCAGCGACACGACTTCGACGCCCGCACGGAAGGTGGGCTGTTCCGGCGCGCCAGGACGGGGCGGCTGCTGGCCGGCGGCCGGCGGCTGCGCGCCTGACTCGGTGGCCGGCGGCTGCTCCTGCCCGGCCGGGGGCGGGCCCGGCGCTTTCGCTGGAGTGCTGGTCGGAGGCGAAGGCGGTGGCGTCTGCGTGGCGGGCGCCTGCGTGCCGACTCGTGCAGACAGCACGAGCGCGGCAGCGCCACCCACCAGGAGCTGGCGTAGGACTGCCAGGGTCATCGTGGGGTCCGGTTCGCCTGCAGCGTGTTCGCACGCACCCTGACGGTGGGTCGCGCCGAGAAGACCTCGACCTTGCGGGCGGGGATGAGCGTCTCGGGTCTGCCGTAGATGACTTCGAATTGCTGGGTTGCAGCGCGCCCGACCTTCTGCAGGCCGTCGGTGATGCTCATGTTCGCAAGCAGCAGCTCTCGTGTGCCACCGGTGTCGGTGGTGCCGCGGTCGATGACGACGTTGCGGTCCCGGACGTTCGTGTCCGTGCTCGGTTCATGCACCGTGTCCTGCAGCTCCAGGACATGGAGCGTCGCACCGGAATCGGCCAGCGCGTCCAGGGCGAACTGATAGCCGCGGTCGCTGAACTCCGGGCCGAAGCTCGTGATCATGACGATGGCTGCACGTGCCGGCTTGCGCTTGCCGATCGCCTTGGACGCCTCGACGATGGCCTCGTTCATGGTCGCCCCGGCACCGGGCTGCGCGAACAGGCGTGTCACGCCCTTGAGCAGCTGTGCCTTGCTGGTCGTCGAATTCACCTGGACCGTGGGACGGTCGGCCACCGTCATGAGCGTGATCGGGTGTGGTCCGGCAAACGTCGTGACGAACTTCTCGAGCCCGAGGCGCATGTCCTGCAGGGCCTTGGTCGAGGCGATGCTGTTGTCGACGAGCACGGTGATGTCCACCGGCTCGGCCGCAGGGGTCACCTTGAGGACTTCGCGCGCGACACCGTCCTCGCGGACGATGACGTCCTCCATGGCCAACTTCTCGAGCGGCATGCTGTCGTCGCCGACGGCCGTCACGAACAGGGTGCGCTGCCGGGCGGTGCCTTGCGCCTCGACCATGGGAACGAGCACGGACAAGCCGAGGGCAGTGGCCACGACGAGCGTCGGTATGAGTCGCATTTGATGTGTCCGTGGCGGGAATGGCCCCGCCTCTGGAGTATAGTCGAGGGCTGTCGGCGCACCGTTCGGGGTGCACTCTTCCGACGACTCACGGCGGCTCGCGGTCGCCAGAGGCTCGCCACATGCCCAGTCCGCTCTCTTCGCTGCTGCTCGCGATGAGCCTCGGCGTCCTCTCCGCCGGCGCCATTGCACAGACCTCCGCACCGTCGGCGCCGGCCCAGTCGCCATCCCGTCCGGCTGCAGCGGCTGCGACACCAACCCCAGCCGGCACGTCCAGCACGGCGGGCGGCACCGCCAACGCCCAGAACACTAAGGCGAAGACCTCGAAGGCGTCCGTTGGCAAGGCCCCGGCCGGCAAGGCGGTGGGCAAGCCGACGGCGGGCAAGCAGGCCACGGGCAAGACTGCCAAGACCGGTAAGGCTGCCGATTGCGACACCCCGGAAGCGAAGGTCGCGGCTGCCGCGCCGCCGCCCGTCGCGGCCGATCCGTTGACGCCGACCCTGGCCCCCTGCGCCGAACCGACGCGTAAGCCCTGACGCGCTCCATGCTCACGCCTCGTCCCGCTGGCTACTGGCGCACCGTCGGCGAACTGGGCACCCTCGGGCTGTCGTTCGTACTGGCTATCGTGCTCGGCACCGCTGCCGGCCTGTGGGTGGATCGGACGTTCAACTCCAACCCCTGGGGCATGCTGATAGGGTTCGTCCTCGGCTTCGCGGCGGCGGTCCTGAACGTGGTGCGCATCACCAGACGCGCGTTCGACAGCGAATCCCGCTGACCTTTACGGCCGTTGACCACCCTCCCCCAACGCCTCGAACGTGACACCAGCATCGTTGTTGCACTGTGTGCCGTCGCCGGATCCGTAATCGGCGGATGGCGCATGGGCGCTGGCGTGCTGGGAGGCGGCCTGCTGCTGGCCATCAGCTATCGGGCCCTCAAGCGTGCGGTGGACGCGATCGGTCCACCGGCGCCGGGACAGGAGGGGCGGCCCACTGTGTCGCCGTGGCGGCTGGCCCTGAGGCTGGCGGGCCGATACGCGTTGCTGCTCGCGGCCGGCTACGTTATCATTGGCCGTTTGCACCTGCACCCGCTGGGGGTGCTCGTGGGCGTCTCCGCGGTGGTCGTCGCCGCGATGGTGGAAGCGGTACGGTCCTGGCGTCAGCCGACCGGGTTCTCACCGTGACCGGCACAGGGCCATGGAACATCACACACTCTGGATCGTCGAGCTCGTCAACCGCCTGCTCGGGCCGGTGCTTGCGCCAATGTTCGGCAAGGCCTACACGCCGGGCTTGGAGCTGATTCCCGACTACCTCGTCATGTGCGGCCTGATCGTGCTGGGTGCGCTGGTCTTCAGCCTCGCCGTGCGGTCGTCGTTCAGCGTCGACAATCCCGGCAAGCTCCAGATCTTCCTCGAGGACATCATCGGGTTCGTGACCGGCCTGCTGAAGGAGAACATCGGCCCGGCGGGGCCGAAGTTCCTGCCGCTGGTCGGATCGATCTTCATCTTCATCTTCACGGCCAACGCCATCGGCAAGATTCCGGGGCTGATGTCACCGACGGCCCACATCAACGTCACGCTGGGGTGCGCGCTGACGGTGTGGGTCTACTACCACCTGCAGGGCATGAAGGCGCAGGGGCTCGTGGGGTACGTGAAGCACTTCATCATCCCGCCAGGCGTGCCGCTGTTCATCGCGCCGATCATGGCACCGATCGAGATGATCAGCCACATGTCGCGGGTGATGTCGCTGACGCTGCGACTCTTTGGCAACGTCTATGGCGAGGAACTCGTGGTCCTCATCATGGCCAGCATCGTGCCGTTCCTGGTGCCACTCCCGATGATGTTCCTGGGCGTGATCACCGGGTCGCTGCAGGCCTACATCTTCACCCTGCTCACCATCATCTACCTGGCCGGGGCGGTGCACACCGAGTATGGGCACGATGATGCAAGTCACGACGATGACCATGCGCACGGCGACTCGCCGGCGCACGCCCACGCCGCGGCGTAGGTGCGGATTTCCGTCGCGGCGCCTCGAGGCGCGGTGACGGCACGGTCGGCAGATCTCGGCAAGCGTCGGGCCCCGGTCTGCGATTCGACCTCAGGCGCGCCACAGGCGACGCCGGCGACCCTCAGGGGTCGCGACCTTTAATGCCGACGACACGTGGTTGATGGGCCTCGAGGAGGCATTCGCATGATGAAGAAGTTCTACGCAGTTCTCGCCCTGGTGGCGGCCGCCGGTCTGCTGTCGCCGGTGTACGCACAGCAAGCCGCCGCGGCTGGCGCCGTGGCTCCGAGCGTGACCCAGTGGGCCGTGGCCACGGCCGGCTTCGCGCTCGCCTTCGCCGCCGCGTTCGGCGCCATGGCCCAGGGCCGGGCGGTCAGCGCGGCCGCCGAAGGCATCGCCCGCAACCCTGGTGCGGCCGACCAGATCCGTGGCGCCCTCCTGCTCGGCCTCGTGCTGATCGAGTCGCTCGTGATCTACGTGCTGCTCGTCGCCCTGATCATCTTCTTCGTCCGCGCTGGCGCCCTCGGCCTGGCGCCCCTGGTCTAGCGTTAACGAAGAATCCGCCGGAGCGTGGCATCGGGCCCGCCTCCGGCAGGAACTCAGGAACACAGGAACGCAGGAAACACGGGAGGCTGGTGCACGGATGGGTATCCCGCCGTGCCAGTCCTTTCCGCCGTGCTCTCCTGTCTTCCTGTGATCCTGTCTTCCTGTGATCCTGAGGTCCTGATCCATGACGCGGGTTGACCTGTATCTGCTGCTGACCGCGATCATCTGGGGCAGTAATTACAGCGTCATCAAGTTCGTCCTGCAGGAAGTGCCGCCGCGGACCTTCAACGCGCTGCGGCTGTCAATCGCGTCGGTCGTCTTTCTCATCGTCATCTATGCCACGCGGCGCCGCGAGCATGTCGCCCGGCTGACGACCCGGGACTGGGCCGTCGTGCTGCTGCTCGGGGTCATCGGGCAGTTCGGCTACCAGATGCTGTTCATCACCGGCCTCGAGCGGACCAGCGTGATGAATGCCTCGATCATCATCGCCTGCACGCCCGCGGCGGTGAGCATCGTCTCGGCTGCCGTCGGCCATGAGCGGCTGCCGCTGCAGCACTGGCTCGGCACCGCACTGTCGTTTGTCGGCGTCAGTCTGATCGTCTTCGGTGGCGCAGCCGCGGGCGTGAGTTCGCCCTCGGGCGACCTGATGATGGTCGCGTGCGTCCTCTGCTGGACGGTCTACACCGTGGCCGGCCGGCCATTGCTCGCCCGATACTCCCCGCTCGTGATCACCGGCCTGTCGATGGCGATCGGCACGGCGCTGTTCCTGCCGTTCTCGATCCCGGACTTCGCGCGCACGCCATGGGCCGACGTCCGCCTCATCGCGTGGGTGTGCGTGGTCTTCTCGTCGCTGCTGGCGTTGAACTTCTCGTACACGGCGTGGTACACGGGCGTGCGGCACCTCGGGTCGTCACGCACGTCGATCTATTCCAACGTCGTACCGGTGGCGGCGCTGCTGTCGGCGATGGTGTGGCTCGGAGAACGGTTGGCGGGCATACGCCTGATCGGCGCCGTGCTCGTCGCCGCTGGGGTCCTGCTGACGCGATGGAGGCGCACGCCGGCCCCCCGCGAGGACAACGACGCGCCGGCAGAGGCGTAGTAACGCCTAACGCTTAACGCCGAACGCTTGATGCTTGATGCTTGATGCTTGACGGCGGGCGGACACGCCTCGATCGCGTACCGGGCGCGGGGTACCCGGAGACACCACACATCACGTAGACGTCGACCTTCAGGTCGACGCGCAACACCCGGAACCCGGAACCCGGAACCCGGTGCCCGTTGCCCGGTGCCCGGTGCCCGACGTGGCCTCAGTATTTTCCCGCCGCCGCCGATTTACGTCGAGGAACCTTCCCGCTCGACGATGCTCCGCCACTCACTTCGCCGCCAGCTGACCGTCGTCCTCGTGGCGACGATCATGTGCGCCCTCGCCCTCAACGGGCTCGGGCTCATGCTGTATGACAACGCCACGTCGCAAACGGCGCTCGGGCAGGAGATCGACGCGATCGCGCTCGTCGTCGGCGAGAACAGCGCTGGAGCATTGACTGTCGAGGATCCCCGGCTCGCGCGCGAGGCGCTCGCCGCCCTGGGTCCGCGACCCGATCTCCGCGTCGCGGCCCTCTATCGCAAGGACGGCGCGTTGTTCACCGAGTTGCGCGGGCAGGACGGCCCGCCGGCGCCCGCCATCGCGCCAGGTCCTGGCACGGTCCAGGCCAGCACCGGGGTCCGGGTCGTGCGCGACATCTGCCTCCGCGACGGGTGTGTCGGTTCGGTGCTGGTGGAAACGGACATGCGTCGCGTCGAGGCGCGCAGGCGCGACACGCTGACGATCTTCTTCGCGGTCTTCGTCGTCTCGCTCGGTCTCGCGTACGTGCTCGGGGCCGCCCTTCAGCGTCCCCTCGTCAAGCCGCTTCGCCAGCTGTCAATCGCTGCCGACGAGGTCATGCGCACGGAGCGCTTCGACGTGCCGCTGCCGGAGCGGGTCACCGACGACGAAGTGGGCGTGCTGGTGCGCGCCTTCAACGGCATGCTCTCGCACCTGGCCGCGCGCGACCGGGACCTGCAGCGTCATCGCGACCAACTCGAGCAGACAGTGGCGCAACGCACTGCGGAACTGCGGGAGGCCAAGGAGCGGGCCGAGAGCGCCAATCGCTTCAAGACCCAGTTCATGGCGACGATGAGCCACGAAATCCGCACGCCGATGAACGGCGTGCTGGGCATGACCGAGCTTGCGCTCGATACGTCGCTCACGGCGACCCAACGGGAATATCTCGATACCATTCGCCGTTCGTCCGAGGCCGTCATCACGGTGATGGATGACGTGATGGACCTCTCGCGCATCGAGGCCGGCCGGGTCGACATCGGGGCCGTGCCCTTCGACCTGACGGCGGTGGTGCACGATGCCCTCGAGGCCGTCGCCGTCCGCGCGCACCAGAAGGATCTCGACGTGGCCTGGGATCAGGACGTGCGGCTGCCCTCGAGGATCATCGCCGACCCCGCACGCCTGCGACAGGTGTTGATGAACCTGCTCGGTAACGCCGTGAAGTTCACCAACGTCGGCTTCGTGCGCCTGCGCGTTGGCCTCGACGAGGCCGACGATGCTGGTCGTGCCACCCTGCGCGTCCGCGTCTCCGATTCCGGCGTCGGAATATCTCCAGTACGCCAGGACGTCATTCGGCAGACGCTGCACGAGGCCATGACGGGCACCCCGCAATTGTTCGAGGGCAACGGCCTGGGCCTCGCCATCTGTGCCCGCCTCATTCACCTCATGGGCGGAGAATTGAGCGTGGAGAGCGAGGAATGGCAGGGCAGTTCGTTCTCGTTCGGCCTGCCGGTCGGTGTTGCCGCGGTCGCGTCGGTCGCTGGCGAGGCACGGCCGCAGGAACTGGACGGACGCACGGTGCTGCTGGCGGACCGCCATCACGCGTCGCGCGACGTGCTCGCCGGGTGGCTCGAGGGGTGGGGCGCCATCGTCACCCGCGCCGACAACGATGGCACCCTGGGACCGCTGCTCCGGGAACGCCGCTGGGGCCTGGTCCTCATCGATCGCGAGTCGCTCGAATCGGTCGACGCCGAGGTCGCGGCCGTTGCGCGAAAGGGCGTGCCGGTGCTCGAGCTGACGCTCTCGAGCGAGAGTGGCGCGACCTCGCAGCGAGGCCAACTCGTGAAGCCCCTGCGCCGGCCGACGGTGGCTGCGGTGATCGCGGCCGCGCTGACCCAGTCGGCCGCCGACGCGAACCCGCACTCCGTACCGTCCCGGGGGGCAACGGGTGTCGTGCCGCGCCCGGTGCGCGCGCCGAAAGTGCTCGTCGCCGACGACAACGTAGTGAACCAGCGTGTCGTCCAGCAGTTGCTGTCGCGACGCGGGTGCGAGATCGTGATGACCAGCACGGGCATCGAGGCGCTGGAAGCGTGGCACCGTGAGCGCTTCGACCTGGTGTTGATGGACGTGCAGATGCCGCAGATGGATGGCCTCGAGGCGGCCGCGCAGATCCGGGCGGTCGAGAAGCGGCGCCGCGTGCGTGGCACCCTGATCGTCGCCCTTACCGCCCATGCGATGACCGGCGACCGCGAGCGATGCCTCGCGGCCGGCATGGACGACTACCTCGCCAAGCCGCTGCGCAAGGCGGCGTTCGACGAGCTCCTGGACCGTCTCGGCGTCGGCGTCGTCGCGCGACAGGAGCCGTCGCTCGAAAAGCTTGCGTGAGGGCCTCAGGACTACAGGAGCTCAGGAACTCAGGTCTCAGGTCTCAGGTCTCAAGCAGTACGTGCCTGAGACTTGAGACTTGAAACGTGAGACGTGAGGCATCAATCCCGGCGGGGACGCTGGTTCTGGGCCAGGATGCGTTTGCGCAGCCGGATCGACTTCGGCGTGATCTCGACCAGCTCGTCGTCGTTGATGAACTCGATTGCGCCTTCCAGCCCCAGCTTGCGGGGAGGGATGATGCGGATCGCCTCGTCGGCCGACGAGGCGCGCATGTTGGTCTGCTTCTTCTCCTTGCAGACGTTGACGTCGAGATCGTTGTTGCGCGAGTTCTCGCCGATCAACATGCCTTCGTAGACGTCGGTCGTCGGGTCGATGAAGATCTCGCCGCGGTCCTGCAGGTTGGCGATCGCGAACGCCGTCGCGATGCCGGTGCGGTCGGCCACCAGGGCACCGGTGGGACGTGACGGAATCGGCCCGGCCCACGGCTCCCAGCCCGCGAAGATGTGATTCATGATGCCGGTGCCCTTGGTGTCGGTCAGGAACTGCGACCGGAAACCAATCAACCCGCGTGCCGGCACCTTGAACTCGAGGCGCACGCGGCCGCTGCCGTTGTTGACCATCTTGGTCATCGTGCCCTTGCGAATGCCGAGCGCCGCGATTACCACGCCCTGGAAGTCCTCGGGCACGTCGATGACCACGTCCTCGACCGGTTCCAGGCGGCCCTTGTCGCTGTCGCGGGTGACGATCTCCGGCCGCGACACCTGCAGCTCGAAGCCCTCGCGGCGCATCATCTCGATCAGGATCGACAGCTGCAGCTCGCCACGGCCGATGACACGACTCTGCTCGGGCGTGTCGGTAGGCTCGACGCGCAGCGAGACGTTGCCGAGGAGTTCCTTCTCCAGGCGCTCCTTGATCTGGCGCGACGTCACGAACTGACCGTCGCGTCCGGCCATGGGCGACGTGTTGACGCCGAAGATCATCGACACCGTCGGCTCGTCCACCGCGATCGGCGCGATCGCCTTGGGCGTCTCGGCGCTGGTCACCGTCTCGCCGATCGTGATGTCCTCCATGCCGGCGAGGCAGACGATGTCGCCGGCGGCCGCTTCCTGGACGTCGACGCGCTTCAGGCCGTCGAAAGCGAACAGCTTGGTCACCCGCATCTGCTGCACCGACCCATCCAGCTTGCAGACGCCGACGAAGTCGCCAATCTGCACGCGGCCGTTGAAAATGCGGCCGATAGCGATGCGTCCGAGGTATTCACTGGCATCGAGGTTGGCGATGAGGATCTGCAGCACGCCTGCCGGATCGCCCTTGGGCGGGGGCGTGTGCTCGAGGATCGCGTCGAACAGCGGCCGCAGGTCCTCGCCGCGCGTGTTCGGGTCCAGGCTCGCCTGGCCGTCGCGGGCGACGGCGTAGATCACCGGGAAGTTCAGCTGATCCTCGTCGGCGTCCAGGTCGATGAACAGGTCGTAGACCTCGTTGAGCACCTCCTGCACGCGCGCATCCGGCCGGTCGACCTTGTTGATGACGACGATCGGCTCGAGGCGGCGCTCGAGGGCCTTGCGGAGCACGAACCGCGTCTGGGGCAGGGGGCCTTCCGACGCGTCCACCAACAGCACGACGCCGTCCACCATCGACAGCGTGCGCTCCACCTCGCCCCCGAAGTCGGCGTGGCCCGGCGTGTCGCAGATGTTGATGATGGTGTCGAGGTACCGCACGGCCGTGTTCTTGGCCATGATGGTGATGCCCCGTTCGCGCTCGAGGTCCATGGAGTCCATGGCGCGATCGGCCACCCGCTCGTTGGAGCGATACGTCCCTGATTGCGCGAACATCGCATCGACCAGCGTGGTCTTGCCGTGGTCCACGTGGGCGATGATGGCGACGTTCCGGCGATGAGGATTGGCAATCTGTCGGACGTGTTCGGCAGCAGACATCCCACCAGTATACGGCCCCGTGCGACGGCCGTGTGCCCTGAGTCCGGCCTCATCCGTTCGGCGCCGGTGTTTTTGCCGTTTGAGTGAGGAAGCCCCGATGCCCGTCGCCCAGTGGGTCGCCCACGTCCTCCGCGCCACGTTCTGGCTGGCCGTCAACCTGGCGATCGTCACCGGCCTTTTCCTGCTTTCGGCACATCTGGGCACGCAACCGGGGGAGGACGAGCGCAATGTCAGCCTGTTTGTTCGCGGCCTGGCCTCTTTCTGGCTGTACATCGCCGCCTGGTCGTGGCTGGTCAGGGGCGTCTTCAAGCGGCCGGCGCCCCCGGCGCAAAAGGGCAAGCCGACCGGGGCGGCGGTCGCCAAGGGCAGCCTCGGGTGCCTGGCCAACCTCTTGCCGGTGCCATTCGTGTTCGTGTTCGTCGGCCGTCTCGCCGACTGGGCGTGGGCCGGCATCTCGGAAAACGACCCCGGGCACCCGGCCAGGCACGCCACCGATATTCTGCAGAACGGCCTGCTGTACGCGCTGAATCACGTCGAGTCGTGGATCCCCTGGGCCGTGGGGCTCATCGTCATTTTCAGCGCCGCCAGGGCCTTCATGAAAGCCAGCGGCAGGAGCCGGCGTACGACCGGCCCGTCGGTCCAGGGGGCCAACCAGGCCACCCTGGAGAAGCTGCGCCAGAAGAGGAGCAAGCCCGCCCGCACGAGCCGGCCGGCCTCCGGGGGCCGGGAGATCCTGGCCCAGGCCGGTATCCCCAGCGCCCAGACCGTTGGCGCCGCCCACTCCGGTGCACATGGGCAGCAGGCGCCGCCCTTCAGGCCGGGTTCGGCCCGCGAAGACCGGGTGCTTGGCGCGTTGAGGTTCTCCTCCACCGACGGTGGGTGGTGGGCGCACCGAGAAGATGGCGGCTTTGCCGTCCACATGGCCGGAGGATCGGACGGCCCCGACGCCCACGCGCTCGACCTCGCGCGGCAGGCGGTCCAGCGCAGCTTCGAAGTCCTGCTCCGGGCGTCCGAGGCGGCGCGCCCGATCGCGCAGTCCCGTGGCGTCGGACTGCCGCGATTCACCATTGCCGCCGTTCGCGTCGGCGCCGGCAGTGCTCCCGACGTGTCGCTCCACCTGCGGTGCGACGGAGACGCTGCCCACGAATACGTCGTCCGGTCGGCCGACAAGCTCCAGACGTTCAAGGCCGGTTGAGAGCCATGTCACCACTGCTGGCCGTCGCCGTCGATGACGACATCGATGCGCTGTACGTGAGGTCGACCGACACGCGGCCGACGCCTCGAGGCACACGCCGAAGGTCGGCGATCCGGCGTCCCGAAGAGCGATAGACTGCTCGCAGGCGCGCCTCATGCGCCCCACGACCCGGAGTCACTCGTGCAGCACATCACGCTCGAACGGGAAGAAGGCATCCTCGTCGTCACGCTGTCACGCGGCAAGGCCAACGCGCTGACCTGCGAGATGGTCGACGAACTCCAGCAGGCCCTCAACCATGCGGCCGCCGACGATCGGACGCACGGCGTGGTCGTCACCAGTGCCACGGCCAAGATGTTCTGCGGCGGCTTCGACGTCGAGGAGGTCTTCGGGTACGCGCCTGACAAGCTGAAGCGCTACATGGCGCGGTTCATCCGCTTGTTCGACACGCTGCGGCACCTGCCCAAGCCGACGGTCGCCGGCCTCAACGGCCACACCTACGCCGGCGGGTCGATCCTCGCGCTGGCCTGCGACGAGCGGGTCATGGCGGAAGGCGACTTCCAGTTCGCGCTCAACGAAGTGAGCCTCGGGGTGGTCCTGCCCGCGCGCATCGTGCAGGCGCTGGCGGCGGTGGTGCCAGGGCCGACCGCGCGACAGATGTTCCTCGAGGGCCACGCGTGGCGCGCCCAGGGCGCACAAGAACACGGCATCGTGGATGAACTCGTGCCGCCCTCCAGCGTCAGGCATCGCGCACTGACGATCGCCCGCCAGCTGGCGTCGAAGCCACCGCGTGCGTTTGCCGCGCACAAGCGCGCACTCGTCGAAGCAGGCGGCGGCCCCGCCTACACGCCGGAGGAAATCGAGGCGATGGCCGCGGAGTTCAGCGCCGTCTGGTTCGACGAGGAATGCCAGTGCTATCGCGACCTGCTCGTGTCGCGGCTGCAGGCCAAATAGGCTCAGGTTTCAAGTCTCAGGTCTCAGGGCTTTGGGCTCAGGGCTGTATGTTGCCTGAGACCTGAGACCTGAGACACGACCTCCTAGATCTGTAACAAGCCGCGGTCCAGGGCATGGCGCACGGCCTGCGTGCGCGTGCGGGCGTCGAGCTTGTCGTAGATCGACGCGATGTGGAACTTCACCGTGTGTGGGCTGATGCCGAGGCGCTCGGCGATCCGCTGGTTGGACAACCCCTCGGCCAACAGGTCCAGCACGTCGGTCTCGCGATCGGTCAGCGGCGCATCCTGCAGGTCGTCGTCGACGTCCACGCGCGGCACCACCGAGGCCGCCGGTGCCGGCCGCAGCCAATCGCTCGGCGCCACCGCGAAGCCGGCGTCGACCATCTCCAGCGCCTTGCGCAGCTGCGTCGGCGACACGTCGACCGGCAGCGCCGCCCACCCCGTCAAGGCCAGGTCGCGCAGGCGATCCACCGATTGCGCCGGCGCGCCGACGACGGCCAGGCCCTGCAGTGGCATCAGCGCCTGCATCCACTCGCGGCCTTCCGGCACGGCGTCGGCCAGCCCGACCGACGCGGTGACGTCCTCGGCGTCGCTGGGCACCGCAGCTTCGGCCGCCGGCACGAGGCCGGCCCCCAGCAACCGCTCTCGCAGCAGGTCGCGGCGCCGAGCCGACGGGGCAATCAGGAGGATGTCCATGGACAAGTGTCTCGTACCTTGTGACGCCCCGGTTACCGTGCGCGTTCACCGACGGTGACGGCTATGTCGTGGATCGTCGTGGCCCGGAGCACCCGCAACTGCAGCCCGGACCCGATCCGCGACTCGCCGAGGAGGCCTTGCAGCACACCGGGTTCGACCAGGGCATCGCCATTGGCCGCGATCAACACGTCACCCACGTAGACGCCCGCGCCGGCCGCAGGTCCGTCCGCGTCCACGCCGCTGACCAGCAGCCCATGGCGTCCGTGCGCCTGCTGTGCCGGCGGCAGCAGCACCGGTTGCACCGCCATGCCGACGTAGCCGCGCCTGATCCGCCCATGCGCCGACAGTCGCCCGACGCGATCCGACAGGAGGCCGGCAGGAATGCCCACGACGCCTCCACGGCTGAGCCCCGTCGTCACCCACGCCTGGATCCTCCCGTCAGGATCCACGAGGAGGCCGCCGGACACGCCGCGCCCGGCCTGGAGGTCGGTTCGCAGGAGGGCGGGGAGCGGTTCGGCACGCCAGCGTCGTAACAGGCACGTCTGACCGGTGATGCTCGCCAGTCGGGCCATCAGGTCGCCCTGCCAGCTGCGGGCAACGGCGACGACCAGTTGCGCGGCATCGGCCGTGTCGTCTGCAAGGGTGAGCGGTGACGCGCCGAGACCCGGTACGCGCAGCAGGGCAAGGTCGAGCGTGTCGTCACGTCCAGCGACAGTGGCGTCGAGCGTCTGCTCGCCGCGGACGACCACGAGACCCTCGTCGCGATCGAGTGCGTGCAATGGCGCGACGACCAGATCGGGGCCGATGTGGGCAGCCGTGGCCGGGTGCGCACCGCGGGCCCGCACCTGCAGCACGCCGGTTGCAGCAGCGTCGGCGGTCGCGCGGATCGCATCCGCCAGCACCTTCAATGGGGAAGCGGCAGTCATGACAACTACCGTAGCGCGCCCGAACGACAGCGGGATCAGCCGTTCGGCGGGGCGAATTCGTAGAGGCCCGGCGTAACCAGCAGCCGGCCGTCGCGCGCGAACCACAAGGAGGACGGCTGCACGACGCCCGCGCCGAACAACTGGAGCGTACGGACCCTTTCCCCATCCTCGTCGAACACGTAGATGTGTGATGTGGACATGGCCACCCACAGGCGCCCCTGGCGATCGACGGCTGCCGTGCGCACCATCGACGGCACCACCGGATAGGTGACGTCGTCTACCTGCCGGCGCGGCCATTGCGTGGGCATCTGCAACACGAGCGGGTCGATTTCGCGGCCCTGGATCGTGCGCTCGAATTCGAGGACGCCGGCGGCGGAATACTTCCGGAAGGCCGGCTGACCGGCGAGGAACACGACGTAGACGCCGCCGTCACGGGCCGGAACCGGCACGGCGGTGTTGAAGGCGAGGTGCACTTCCGCATCGTGCTCCAGCCCGGTGCGTCGCAACTGCCCGAACTCCCGCTGCACGGCGCCGGTGACGCTGTACTCGGAGACGAGCACGCCGCGTTCCGGCTGGTTGAGCAGCACGGTGGTGCCGGTGTAACGCGCCGCCCCGATGCCGTTCAGCACGAGATTGTCGACGATGACGCGTGGGGACTCGCTGGCCGCAACGGTGAAGGTGTTCAGGACCTTGCCGGCTGCCTGGAACACCGATACCCGCGGTTGTCGTCCGGGCGCATCCGCGACGATGAAGTCGCCGGTATCCGCGACGTCGAACGACGTCGGGCGGAGGAGGCGGCCCGCCTCGTATCCGATTTCGACGAGAGGCGTGACGGCCGTGCGCGCCGCGTCGATGGCATACACGCGATGGCGACGGCGATCGAACACGAGCGCGGTGCCGTCCGGTCGCACCGCGAAGCCGGACGCCTGCTCGAACTCGCCGGCGAGGAATGGCGGAATGCCGCCCGTCGACCGCAGCGTCTCCACGCGGGTCGCCGCGGCCAGCACGTCCTGCCAGGGCATGCCCGGCAGGACCGTGAGCAGGCAGAGAAGGGCGCCGCACGCGGCGCCCGCTTGCAGGGGATCAGTAAGACGCGAGCTTGCGAATGGCGGCCAGCACATCGGAGGACTGCGGGAGGATTTCCTCCTCGAGATCCGGGCAGTACGCCACCGGCGTGTCCATCGCCGCCACACGCAACACCGGCGCGTCGAGGTGATCGAAGAAGTGCTCCGCCACGTAGGCGGAGATCTCGGCCCCGAACCCGGCGGTCAGCGTGTCCTCGTGGGCGACGACGATCCGGTTGGTCTCGCGGACCGCGGTGCCGATCGTGTCCCAGTCGCAGGGCGCAATCGTCCGCAGGTCGATCACCCGCACGCTCAGTCCGTCCTTCTCGGCCTGCTGCGCCGCCAGCAGCGAACGCTGCACGAGCGCCCCCCAGGTGACCACCGTCAGGTCCGTGCCCTCGCGCCGGACGGCGGCCCGGCCGAACGGGATGGTGTAGTCCGGCCCGGGATAGATGCCCTTGTTGTACGTCTGGCGATAGAGGTGCTTGTGCTCGAGGAACAGCACCGGATCGTCGCAGCGGATGGCCGTCCGCAGCAGTCCGGCGGCATCGACCGCGTTGCTCGGGAACACCACGTGGATGCCGGGGCAGTGCGCGAAGATGCTCTCGCCCGACTGGCTGTGGTACGGCGCACCGCCCCGCAGGTAGCCGCCGATCGGCGTGCGGATCACGAGCGGGGCCGTGAACGTGTTGTTGGACCGGTAGCGCAACATCGTGAGTTCGTCACGAATCTGCATGAACGCCGGCCAGATGTAATCGAAGAACTGGATCTCCACGACGGGCTTGAGTCCGCGGGTCGCCATGCCGGTGGCGCGCCCGACGATGTTGGCCTCGGCCAGCGGAGAGTTGAAGACGCGCTGGCCGCCGAACTCCCGCTGCAGGCCATGCGTGACCTTGAACACGCCGCCCTTGCCCGAGCACTCGGCGAGCGCGCGCTCCCGGCTCACGTCCGCCACGTCCTCGCCGAAGACGACGATGCGCGGGTTGGCCGCCATCTCGTCGCGCAGCGTGCGGTTGATCGCCGAGACCATCGTGTCGGGCTTGCCCTCGACGAGAGGCTCGGCCCGCCACGTGTCGGCGGTGACGTCGACGTCTGGCGAGTAGACGTAGAGGGCCGCCGTGTCGCGCGCCGGCTTCTCGGCCGCCAGCGCGATGTCGGTGGCGACGTTGACCTCGCGTTCCACCTCGGCGTGCAGCGTGTCAAGCTCTTCCCGTGTGGCCAGGCCCTCGGCCAGGAGGTAGTCGGCCGCACGCTTGATCGGATCACGGGCGGCTTCGCGGGCGCGTTCGTCCGCCGTCTTGTACAGGCGCTCGTCGTCTGACAACGAATGCGAGTAGGGACGGACGACCTTCGCGTGAACGAAGGCCGGGCCCTCGCCGCTGCGCGCGTACGCCACGGCCTCCTGCATCACGTCGAGACTCGCGACGAGGTCCGTGCCGTCGACGCGGAAGATCTTGAGATGCGGGAAGGTCTCGACCAGGCGCGAGATGTCGCCGCCGGGCGTCTGCACTTCCACGGGCACCGAGATGGCGTAGCCGTTGTCCTCGATCAGGTAGACCAGCGGCAAGCGGCCGTTGCTGGCCGTGTTGAGCGATTCCCAGAATTCACCTTCGCTCGTCGTGCCTTCGCCGACCGACACGTAGGTGACCGCATCGGGCGCCGGACGTTCGGCGTCGGGCAGGCGCGGCAACTCGGTCAGCAACCGCGTCGCCTCGGCGCATCCGATGGCCTGGAGGCACTGTGTGCCCGTGGGACTCGAGCCCGATACGATGTTCCAGCGGGTGTGCCCCCAGTGCGATGGCATCTGCCGGCCACCGGAGGATGGGTCGTCCTTGGCGCCGACCCCCTGCAGGAGCATGTCCAGTGGCGTGACGCCGAGCGCGAGACAGAACGCGCGATCGCGATAGTAGGGGTACGCCCAGTCGATGCCGGGTCGTAATGCGAGGCCCGCCGCAACGAGGATCGCCTCGTGGCCCGCGCCGCTGATCTGGAAGAAGATCTGGCTCTGGTTCTTGAGCTGGATCTCCTTGTCGTCGAGGCGGCGCGACAGCGCCATCAGTCGGTAGGCGCGCAGGAGGACCTCACGAGACGCCACACCCGATGCCGCGAGAGTCGAGGAGACCGGATGCTCCGCCACGGTCTTCATGATGCGGCGGACGCCTTGAAATGGCCGGGAAGGTCGGGCTCGATCATAATCAAGACTTCTCGTGTAATGCGTCGCCATTATAGGGCGACACCCACCCTCTACTGTACCGCTGCCGGCGAAAAAGAGACAGGACCACAGGAGCACAGGAACGCACAGGACGACTGGGATGGGGAAAGTCACCAAGCTGGTCGTCCGGACCCGGTACGATGACCCATGCCCTTGTACCGGTGGGACGAGATCGCCCTCGAGAAGGTGACCGAGATGGTGTCACGCAAGGTCGTGCGTGGCGAGCGCGAGGTGCTGACGCAGGTCTACCTGAAGAAGGGCGCGCTCGTACCGCTGCACGCGCACGACGAGGAGCAGATGACATACGTGCTGCAGGGTGCCCTGCAGTTCCTCGTCGGTGGCGAGGACGTACGCGTCGAAGAGGGCGAAGTGCTGCACATCCCGAGCGGGGTGGCGCACCAGGCCGTCGCCCTCGACGACACGTTCGTACTCGGCGTGTTCAGTCCGGTGAACGTCAAGCCGTCCTGAGGCCGCGGGCCCATCCCACGTTGACCGTTGCCAGCAGCGCGAGGCCGGAGACGTCCCTGCGGACCGACGTGGCGCTGCCCTCGCCTTCGGGCGCGAGCGCCAGGATGTCGTCCTCGGACCGGTGGATGAGCCCCCAGCTGGCGACGTGATCCATCCACGGCCGGTAGGGATTGCCTGTCGCGATGTTCGTGAAGAACAGTTCGCCGCCGTCACCCAGGAGCGACCGCCGGCAGGTGCGGATCACGAACGAGGCCGTGCGGTCGTCGAGGTAATCGAACAGGCCGCCGGCGAGCACGAGATCGAAGCACTGGCTGTCGCGCACGAGCATGCGCATCGCCGCGAGGACATTCATCGCCAGCGACCGGGTCGCCGCGCCCATCTCGCGCAGGCGGCGCTCCGACAACGCGAGCGCGCCGGCATCGCTGTCGTTCAGGGTTACCGAGAGTCGCTCCGTCGCGCGCGGGTCCGGGCAGTGACGCCGCAGGGCGAGCAGATCCCGCGAGCCTCCACACCCGATCGACAGCACCCGCACGGGGCCAGTCGTCAGCGCCAGCCGGCGCGCGACGACCGCCGCCTGCTCCTCCACCTTGTTGCGGTGCTGCTGCGCCGCGGCGCAGCGCAGCGCATAGGCCTCGATCGCATGGCCGAACGAGTCCGCGGGCGCGTGGTTCATGCCCTCGCACAGGTACTCCACGGTCTCGAAATCGCCCGGATACCCGCGCGGCCAGTCCTGCAGCCGTGTGCACAGTGGCGAGAGCCGATGGACCTGCCGCGCATCCGCGCTCGCCGCGCGTATGGCCTCCGCCGTGGCCCCTGTCATCTCGCAGCGTCGCAGCGCCGCGAGCAGCGCGTGGACCAGCGATACGTACTGCGAATAGCGGTACTCGGCGTCGCCTCGTGGCAGCGCCGCACACCGCCGCAGTTCCGTCGAGACGCGGGCAGCTTCCCGCAGTGCCTCGTTCAACCCCAGCCCCTGACGCGCGACAATCGTGGCCATCGGTCATCCCTCCGTGGAGGCATGGACGGACAGGCGCAGCCTTTTCAAGGTTGCGCCTGTCCTGAATGCCGAGATGCCGAGATGCCGGGAATATCGAAGGCCGGCGTGGTGACGGCTGACGCCGCCGCTAAACGCCTGGACCGAAGGATGAAGGATTGAAGGGGGACGTTCGACGGCCGAAGGCCCAATGCCGGGGCCGGCGTGGCTCAGTGAACGTTCCAGCCGCCGCCGCGGCCACCCTGGTGGACGTCGAACCGGCGTCGCGCTCGCTGGAGGCGCCACTTGGTGTAGCGGTACTTCAGTTCTGCGGCGAGACCGCCGCGGCCGCGCATGAGCAGGGCCCACCCGGTGACCAGCCCGCCGAGGTGGGCCAGGTGTGCCATCTGGCCACCCGAGGACGTGACCGACAGCAGCAGGGTGATGGCCCCCGTGATCAGCACGAAGATCCGGGCCGGCACCGGGAACAGGAAGTACATGTAGATCGGCCGGTCCGCGAACATCATGCCGAATGCCGCCAGCAGGCCGTAGATGGCGCCCGAGGCGCCGACGGTCGGGGTGAGGTACAAGAAATCGGCGAAGCCGAAGGGCAGCAGCGCCGCGCCGATGGTCGCGGCCGCCGCGCCGAGCCCGCAGAGCAGGTAGAAGCGGGCAAACGCCCGCGTGCCCCAGATCCGCTCGAGTTCGACGCCGAACATCCACAGCGCCAGCATGTTGAACACGAGGTGCGTCAGCCCCGCGTGCAGGAACATGTAGGTGAACGGTTGCCAGATCCAGAACGACTCGAGCACCGCGGCCGGCGTGAGGCCGCCGACGGTCGTCACCGACGGCAGCGCGACCTGGACCAGGAACGACACGCCGTTGGCGATGAGCAGGGCCTTGACGGCAGGCGTCACCGGCCCAGGCCCGAACTGGTAGGACACGCGGCTGTACGGTGATCGGGCCACGACGTCAGTGTACGGCACACGCCGCGGTTGCCAGCGACGCTAGGCGGGCTCGCTCGTTCTGGCGTCGTCGTCGGCCGACGGATCGATCGCCGCCACGTTCACCTCGACGGGCTCGACGTGCATCGGCAGAGGTGGCGCCGCGGGCAACTGGGTGGCCAGCGCGGCGGCACACAGCGGCAGCACGGCAAGGATGGTCAGCGTGGTCGGCAGGCCGAGCGCGTCAGCCACCATGCCCGTGACCGGCACGAGCATGCCGCCCGTCCCCCAGGCCACGCCCATCATCAAGGACGAGACGGTCGCCGCGCTGTGCGGGGCCAGTGCCTGCCCGAAGCTGACGTTGACTGGCAGCGTCGACTGCAGGAAGAGGCCGCCGATCGCAAGCAGACCGGCAAACGCCCAGCCCTGTGTCTGTGGGGCCATCAGCAGGAACGGCGTCGCCAGCAGCAGGGACCACACGATCACGCGCCGAGGGCCGAAGCTGTCGGAGAGCCGCCCGCCCCAGAAGCCACCGATGCCGGACATGAAGAGATACAGCGCCATGGCCGTACCGGCTTCTCCAACGCTCATGCCCTGCCGTGTCAGCAGCACGGGCACGAAGGTGGCAAACGACAACGAGACCACCGTCCGCAGCACGACCAGCAGGTACAACAGGAACAGGTTGCGTGCCTGTGGGCGCAGCGCGCGGAGACCGCCGCCGTGTGGACGGTGAGGCGCGAGCGGCAGCGCCGGCACCGCACGCGCAAAGAGCAGCGCGCAGGCGACGCCGGGCAGCAGGAACCACACCGTTGCCCCCAGGCCATAGCGGCCGGCGGCGTTGGCCACGAGCAGTGGTGACAGCGCGAACCCGATCGATCCGCTCGTGACGAACACACTCATCGCGGTGCCCGGCCTGGCGCGGCCCGCGGTGTGCGCGACCATCGCACCCGGCGGGTGGAACGCGGCGACGCCCAGCCCGCCGCACACCAGCACCACCGCCAGCAACGCCTGCCGTTGCACGAGTCCGATCAGGCTCAACACCGTCGCGCTTACGAGCGGCCCGGCCACTAGCAGCGCCCGTGCATGCCCGCGATCGGCGAGCCGGCCGAAGGCGAGCTGTGACAGCGAGGCGGCAGCCTGGAACACCATCATCAGCGTCCCGGCGGCCTGCAGGCTCATCCCGAGCCGCGGCATCAGCAACGGCAGCAACGGCGCATACATGTTGGAGAAGGCATCCACCATGAAGTGCGCCGAGGAGACGACGCCAAGCGGGCGACCGTCGACGAGTGTGGGACCCGCGCGCTCAGTCACGGGTCTCTTTCACGGCCCGGCGCCCGCGCAGCCGTCGCAGCACGTTGCTGGACGCCTCGTCGAACTCCTCGATCCGCAGCAGGCGCGCCATCAGGACCAGCACCACCATTGCGACGGTGATGCTTCCGCCGACACGCACCACCTGCGCGACGAACCCGTGTCCGGCGATCACGTGCATGGCGAGCCATTCGTGCAGGCCCCACGCTGCCGCCCCCATCACGGCGCTCGCCACCGTGATGCGCACGAGTGTCGACGCCAGCCGCATGATGCCGATCGGCCCCAGGCGCCGCCGTAACAGCACCAGCAGCAGGCAGGCGTTCACAAGGGAGGCCAGTGCCGTGCCGAGGCTGAGCCCCACGAACCCGAGCCACCGCGCGAGCAGCACGCTGAGGAGCGCGTTCATCAACACCGCCGTGACGCTGACGATCACCGGCGTGCGGCTGTCGCGCAGCGCGTAGAACGTCGGGGAGAGCACCTTCACCGCGGAGTAGCCGACCAGTCCCGGCGCGTATCCCATCAGCGCGAGTGCTACCGACTGGGTGTCGGTCGGCAGGAAATGCCCACGCTCGAAGATCACCCGCACGATCGGCACCCCGAGCGCGATCAATCCGAAGGTCGCTGGCACCGTGAGCGCCAGCACCAGGCGCACGGCGTGCGAGAGCGTCTGCCGCAGGGCCGGCATGTCCTCGCGCGCGGCGTGCTGCGACATCAGCGGCAGTGACGCGCTCGCGATGGCGACACCGAAGAGTCCGATGGGCAGGTACATGATGCGGAACGCGTAATTGAGCCAGGAAACGGCGCCAGCCTGCTGGCTGGTCGCCAGCACCGTGTTCACGTACACGTTGAACTGCGTGGCGGCCACTCCGAGCGTGCCCGGGCCCATCAACAGGAGGATCTCGCGCAGCCCCGGATCGCGCGGTGCGAGATCGAACCGGTACCGGAATCCCTCGCGCCGCAACTGCGGCCACTGCAGCAGCACCTGCCCGAGGCCGCCAGCCAGCACTGCCAACGCGAGCGCCGTCACCGGCGCCACGCCGAAGCCTGGCATCAACGGCACCAGCAGGACGATGCAGGCGATCGAGGCGACGTTGAACATGGCCGGCGCCAGCGCCGGGACGAAGAAGCGGCCGAGCGCGTTCAGCATGCCCATCGCCGCTACCGCGACGGCCACGAGCGGCAGGAACGGGAACATGAGCCGCGTCAACCACACGGTCAGTTCGAACTTGCCAGGGACCTGCGCGAAGTCGGCGGCGAAGGCGCGCGTCATCGGCTCGGCGAAGACGATGCCGACGGCGGCGATCAGGACGGTGACGACGAGGAGGGCGGTGATGGCGCGGCTGCCGAGCCTCCAGGCGGCGTCGCGGCCGTCACGTTCGAGCGTGCGACTGAACGTGGGCACGAACGCGGCCGTCATCGCGCCCTCCGCGAAGAGATCGCGGACGAGGTTCGGCAGCCGGAACGCCACGTTGAAGGCGTCCATCTGGTGGCTGGCGCCGAAGGCGTGCGCGAGCACCTGTTCCCGCACCAGCCCCAGAATCCGGCTGGCCATCGTCGCGCTGCCGGCGAGCCCCGCGGCACGGGTCAGGGATGGGCCGGGCGACGACGTCACCGCGACATCATCGCATGCGGCCGAGAGCCGAACCGGCCTGACTCGGCACGGTTTTCGGTGTCCACGGTGGTCCCGGACTGTTGACGCGCCCGCGGCGCGCGGCCTACAAGTGCTGGGTGCGAAGCTCAATCGCTGCCCTCGTGCTCGTCCTCGCTGCCGAGGGTGGCCTCGCCACGGTCAGGGTGTCGGCGGCTCACCAGTCGCCGGCTTCCGCCGGCATTCAGGGGGCCCCGACCTCGGACGCGGCGGCGTTGCGCGCGCAGGGAGAGTCGGCGATGGAGGCGTCGCGGTTCGGAGACGCCGAGGCGATCTACCTGAAGCTGGTGGGTGCGACGCCGGCCGACCCGATCGCTCACATGCAGCTCGGGATGGCTCGGGCGATGGGCGGCAAGACCGCTGACGCGATCGGCCCGCTGCGCGAGGCACTGCGCCTGCGTCCCGACCTGCTTCCGGCGAAGTTGTTCCTGGGCATCTCCTACATGGAGCTGGGACATCCGAAGGAGGCCGTCGGGCCTTTGCGCCAGGTCGTGCAGGCCGACAAGGACAACCCCAACGCACGCCAGGCGCTCGCCGAGGCGCTGCTGACGCTCGAGCAGTTCGCCGAGGCAAGCACCCAGCTCGAGGCGCTCGTCGTGAGCCAGCCGCAGTCGCCGCAGGTGTGGGCTGCGCTCGGCCGCAGCTACGAAGGCGTGGCCCGCGAGGCGTTCGCGAAACTGCAGGCACTCGACATCGACTCGCCGTACGTATGGCTGTTGGCCGCCGACGTGATGACCATCGAGGAGAAGTACCCGCAGGCGTTTTCGTTGATTCGCAAGGCGCAGGTCGCGCTGCCGACGCTCCCCGGCGTGCATCACACGCTCGCGCGTGTGTACGGCGCGAGCGGCCACGCCGACTGGGCCGCCGTCGAGCAGAAGCGCGCAGAGCAAGAGCGGCCGTCCTGCGACACGGTGCCCGTGGCGTGCGCCTACCTGACCGGAAAGCTGGAGGACGTGATCGCGCGCACGGGATCCGCGTCCCAACCGGCGGCGTTGTACTGGAGGGCACGCGCTGCCAATGATCTCGCCGCGCGATCCTTCGAGACATTGGAGAAGCTGCCGCCCTCGGTGGAGCGGTACGTGGTGCGCGCGGGCATCGCCCGCGACCAGAACCAGCCGCTCGAGGCCGCGAGGCAGTTGCGTGAGGCACTGAAGCTCGCCCCGGGCGATCCCGGCATCGAACGGGAACTGGCCGGCGCGCTCTATGCGGCGCGCGACTTCGAGGGCGCGCTGCCGTTGCTCGAGAAGCTGTACGGCCTGGCCCCAGACGCTCCTGACCTGCAGGTGGCGCTCGGCGAGGCACTGTTACAGGCGCAGCAGGTGGATCGTGCCGTCGGGCTGCTGACCAAGGCGGTTGCGGCAGACCCGTCGATGTTGCAGGCGCGCGCGTCGCTCGGGCGCGCGCTGGTGCAGTCGGGCGCATTCGAGGAGGCCATCCCCCACCTCGAGAAGGCGCTGGCCGGCGATGTCGATGGCAGCGTGCACTACCAGTTGGCGCAGGCCATGCAACGCACCGGCAAGCCGGATCGGGCCAAGGCCCTCCTCGCCGAATACCAGAAGCGATCGCAGGCCGCGGCGCCGGCGTCGGCGACGACGTCGCCGGACGTGCCCGCCATCACGCCTCCGGTTCCGTGACCTCCACGATCCGGTCCACGCCCGTCACATCGACGACCTGCCTTCGCCCCGACGGCCAGTGCACCTCGATGCGGGGCACGCTCGTGGCCGACCCGAGTCCGACGTGCACGCCCTGCAGCACCGAAGACGCGTAACCTGACGCTGACGTCATCGAGAAGCGTCGGTCGCCGACGGTGATGGTCGCGCCGATCCCGTCGCGATTCGATGCCCGGCCGCGCAGGACGATGCGCAGCCAGTGACCGGCGGGGCCGCCGTTCCTCCACACTTCAACCGGCGCACCCAGGCTGGTCGTCACCACGTCCTGCCGCCCATCGTCGTCCAGGTCCGCGGCCACCAGCCCGCGATGCGCCGCGGCGGTGCGTCCGAATGCGTCACCGGCCTGCGCGGTCGCGTCCTCGAAGCCGTTGCCGCGATTCAGCAGGATGGTGTTGGGTTCCTTGTAACTCGATGCCTCGAACTGGTCGATGAGGTCGTTGACGTGCGAATTGGCCGTGACGATGTCGGGCCGGCCGTCGTTGTCCAGATCGACGAGGCTCACGCCCCAGCCGCTGCGTTGGCTGCTCGGGCCGGCGAGCCTCGCCTGGTGCGTGCCGTCGTGGAAGGTCATCCCGCCGTCGTTGACAAACAGCGGGAACGTCTCACCCTTCAGGGCGGTGACGAGCAGATCCGGCCGGCCGTCGCCGGTGACGTCCTTCACGGCGACGCCCATGCTCGACACCGGTCGCCCGAAGCCGGGCAGCGCCACGCCTGCCAGCAAGGCCGTCTCTTCGAAGCGCTTGCCGTCGACGTTCCGGAAGAGGAAGTTGGGCACGCCGTCGTTGGTGACAAACAGATCGTCACGCCCGTCGGCGTCGAAGTCGCCGACGCCGACGCTCATTCCCTTGCCGATGTGCGCCGCGATGCCACTCGACCTCGAGATGTCTTCGAAGGTGCCGTCACCGCGGTTGCGGTACAGCTGGTTGGGCAGCCCCGGGTAGAACTTCGGGTGGCAATAGACACGCAGGTCGCGCATCCGATCGCCACAGAAGCGATCGGCCTTCTCGTTCCAGTCCAGGTAATTGACGACGAACAGATCGAGCCGCCCGTCCTTGTCGACGTCGGTCCACGCCGCCGCCACAGACCAGGCAGAGGGCGTGATGCCGGCGGTCGCGGTGACGTCCTCGAAGCGTCCGTTGCCGAGGTTCCGGTACAGCGTCGGCTGTCCGACGCCGGGCACGAACACGTCGGGGTCGCCGTCGTTGTCGTAGTCGGCCACGGCCGCGCCCATCGCGTAGCCCCGACCCTGCAGGCCTGCCGCAGCAGTCGTGTCCTCGAACCTGAAACCGCCGAGGTTGCGATAGAGCCGGTTGTGGAACGAGGCGTCGGACTTGGCACCCGTGGGGGCGGCGTTGCCGTTGGCGAAGAAGAGATCGACCCGGCCGTCTCCGTCGTAATCGAAGGCGGCCAAGCCGCCCGGCATCGTCTCGATGAGGCGCTTGGCGGCCGTCGGTGCGTGGGCCAGGACGAACGTGATGCCGCTCTGTGGTTGCACGTTGTCGAAACGGGGAACAGTGGCTACGCCCGGCTGGGATAGCCAGGCGCTACCGTCTGGCGCAACCCCGGCCACGACGACCAGCAGCAGGGCAGTGAGTGTCGAGACGCGAAGCGGGGCTGACAAAAGGACGGCCTCGTTGAGGGACGAGGCCGTCAAAGGAGGATGGATGAGAGGCTCGGTTCAGAAGCCCTCACCTCATATGACGAACCTCGGGGAAGAAAGTTTAGGACGTGATGGCCGGAATGCCCTTTCGGGGCAATCTGGTGTCACCCGGCCCCGAGGCGCGCCTTCACCTGTTCGTTCACGGCCTTGCCGTCGACGACCTGCCCGGCCAGCCGCGGCATCAACGCCTTCATCACCTTGCCCATGTCCCTGGCGCTCGTCGCACCGCTTTCGCGCACGGCCTCGTCGATGAGCGCCGCGAGCGCCGCCGCATCGAGCGCGGCAGGAAGATAGCGTTCGAGGATCCCGGCCTCACGCTGCTCCTTGTCGGCGAGTTCCTGACGCCCGGCCGCGGCAAACTGACTGACGCTGTCGCGCCGCTGCTTGACGAGCGCGGTCACCACCTGGAGTGCCTCGAGATCATCGAGGTCGCGGGTCAGTTCGACGCGCTTGTTGGTCAGCGCCGTCTTGAGCATCCGCAGCGCGTCGAGGGTCTCCTGATCGCGCGCCCGCATGGCCGTGGCGATGTCGGTGTTCAAACGCGCGGGCAGGGTGGCGTCGGTCATCCCGTCAGTCTACCCCTCGCGTTCGCTCGGGCGTTGAGTCGCCGGACCGGGTCGGTACCCACACGAAGCGTCGAGCAAGCTCGGGTGCCACACCCGATGTGTAGCCGCCGGACTTGTCCGGCGGTCTGCTTGTCATGCGGCCTGCGCTGCCTTCCTTACAAAGTCCGGCAGCTACGTCCGGCGGTCAGGGCCGCGGCGGCGTCGGAGAGTACGGGTTGATGTACTTGGCGCGGTCGGGTTCGAGCGGCGAGGCCGTCGGCGAGGAGCCAGGCTGCTGACCTGCCGGGAGCCCGTACGGATTGGCCGGCGCGGCGCCGTTACCCGCGGGCGTTCCCTGCGGCTGAGGCGTCGGGACCATGCCGGGGCGGGCCGTCGTCTGGCCGACCGACCCAAGTGGGCTGGTCGAAGGCTGCTGCGCCTGCTGCTGCTGTGCCGCCTCGGCCGCCTGCTGCTCGGCCTGTCGTGCGGCGAAGTAGCGCTGCGGGTTCGCGTAGTCGAAGTTGGTGGACGAAGCGGGCTGCTCGGGAGCCGCCACACCATTGGCCAGTTCCTCGGCGATGGCGGGCTGGGCCTGCTGCGGGACCTCCTCCTCGACCGGGACGGGTGCGTGCTGCACGACCGGGGCAGCAGCCGCAGGCGCTGGACGCTGAAGGGCCGCCGCGGGCTTGGCCGCGCTGGCCGCGCCGGGAGACGTCGCCATGACGATCACGCGATCGAAACGCGACACACTGCCCGCCACGGCCTGGGACCTCGGGGCGGCGATGTACCCGGCGGCGCTGCGCAGGACGATGTCGAGTGCCTCGCGTTCCGGGACATTCTCGAGCCGCAAGGTGAGCGGGCTTCCGGGGATGCGTTCGGCGTCCACGACCTTGACCTGACCCAGCCGTGCCCATTCCGCCAGGATCGCGGCAGGCGTGGCGTTCTGCGTGATCAGGGTCACGCGCCCGTCCCGCAGGGTCAGCGACACCGACTGCGCGGAGGCTGGCAGGACAGAGACGAGGGTCAGCGCGGCGGCAAGCAGGACGCGTGCAGTCATGAGGCACCACCTGAGGCGTGCACGACGGCCGTCCATGATCCGGCGGCAGTGTGCGCGAGACATCAGTATAGGACTCTCCAACGATTTTCGCGGCCTGCGGGCTGCAGGCTGCCGGCTACCTGACGCGCATATATCGTGACCGCCGGTGGCGCGTGCGCCATGGCCCTCTTGTCCGGCGGTAGCGGCGCGGTGCGCGCCGGAACAAAGTCCGACGCCTACGTCCAGGCGGTCGTCGCCTCCGCCAACGGTAGGGCCGGCTCTCCGGGCCCGGCACAAGAGCAACGCGTCGCTCTTACCCTGCGAACGACTGCACCGCGTCGGCCACGAGGTCTGCGTCGGCCATCGACAGCGACGGGTACAGCGGCAGCGAACACACCTCGTCGGCCGCGCGCTCCGCCTCCGGACACGAGGCTGGTGATTCGCTCAGGATCGCGGCCTGCTGTGTGAGCGCTTTCGGGTAGTGCACCAGGGTCTGCACGCCCTGCGTCGCCATGTGTGCCCGGAACGCGTCGCGCTTGGGCGTGCGTACCACGAACAGGTGATAGACGTGACCGGCGTCGAACTCGCGGGGCACGTGCACGGACGGCCCGGCCACACGGGCCCGGTAGTGCGCGGCGATGGCGCGGCGCTGCGCCGTCCACGCCGGCAACCGTTGCAGGCGTTCGCGAAGGATCGCGGCCTGCATTTCGTCGAGCCGCGAATTCACGCCGAACTCGTCGTGTTGATAGGTCGTGCGCTGGCCGCCGTTGCGCAGGCGTCTGAGTCGATCGGCCAGAGTCGCGTTGCCGGTCGTGATCGCTCCAGCATCCCCCAACGCACCCAGGTTCTTGGTGGGATAGAAACTGAACGCCGCTCCTGCGCCGAACGACCCGACCGGGCGCCCCTCACAGGTCGCCAGGTGCGCTTGCGCGGCGTCCTCGACCAGCGCCAGTCCATGGCGCGTCGCGATCGCGGCGAGCGAAGTCATGTCGGCCGGTTGCCCATAGAGGTGAACGGGCATGATGGCGGCGGTGCGCGGCGTGATCGCGGCACTGACCGCGGCCGGGTCGATCGTGTGGCGTTCGGGGTCGATGTCGGCAAACACCGGCCGCGCCCCCGCCATCATCACCGCGAGCGCGGTGTAGGCCGCCGACAGCGGGGCCGTGATCACCTCGTCGCCTGGACCGATCCCCATCGCGCGCAACAGCAGGGCGATGGCGTCGGTGCCCGTGTTCACGCCGACCGCGTGGGCGGCGCCACTGGCCGCGGCAAACTCGGCCTCGAGTGCCTCGAGTTCGGGGCCGAGGATGAACCATCCCCGATCGATGACCCGGTTCACGGCGGCCCGGAGCGCATCGGCATCCTCGCCCGGCTTCAACGACAGGAACGGCACGCGTACGTCGGAAGCGGTCATCACAGGTAGCGCTGCAGGTGCTCGCGGTAGAACGCGATGGTCCGGGTGAGTCCCTCGCGAAGCGTGGTGGTCGGCTCCCACCCCGTGAGTTCCCGGAAGCGGGTGGAGTCGGCGTAGAAGCTGCCGATGTCGATCGCCTTCTTCTCGGCCGGCCACTCCACGTAACGCCGCCTGCCGGTGTTGGCCACCTCAATCATCAGTTCGACGAGGTCCTTGTGCTTGATCGGCTCGAGGCCGCCGACGTTGACCGCCTGGCCGTTGCACGCATCGGATGCGCCTGCGCGCAGGAACGCATCGCACGCATCGTCGACGAAGACGAAGTCGCGCATCTGCATGCCGTCGCCGAAGATCTCGATCTCCTGGTCCTCGACGATGCGGCGGATGAACCAGCCGATGAAACCCTGCCGGTTGTGCTTCACGAGCTGCCGCGGTCCGTAGCAGTTGGTGAGGCGCAGCGAGCAGCCACGCACGCCGAACACGTTGTTGTAGACCAGGTGGTACTGCTCGCCGGCGGCCTTGTTGATGCCGTTGACGTCGGTCGGGCGCACGAGGTGGTTCTCGTCGACGGGCAGGTAGTCCGGCTTGCCGTAGATCTGGCGCGTGCCGGCGAAGACGACCTTCACGCCGGGGTTGTTGCGGCGGCAGGCCTCCAGCACCGTCATCTGGCTGCGGCAGTTGATCTCGAGATCCGTATAGGGATCCCGCATGCTGTCGATGTGACTGACCTGCCCGGCCAGGTTGAAGATCACCTCGCGTCCCTGCACGAGGTAGTTCATCGTCGTCTGTTGGCGGATGTCGGCGACATTGACCCGGACGCGATCCTCGATGCCGCGGATGTTCTCGAGCGAACCGCCGTAATCGGGGATCAGCGAGTCCACCAGCATCACGTCGGCGCCGAGATCGACCAATAGCCGCGCCAGGTTGCTGCCGATGAACCCGAGGCCACCGGTGATCATCACCGGGCGGCCGGCGTAGAACGCGCGATAGTCGATCATCCCTTCGCCTGCGAGGCCTGCAGGTGCGCCTTGCGGATCACCAGCACGTACCAGAGCCGCAACACGTCGAGGCCGGTGCGGAAGATGCGACGGAAGTTGAAGAACTGCGACTTGCCGTAAGCGCGATGGTAGTGGTGCACCGGCACTTCCGCGATCCGGAAGTTCGCGTCGGTGATCTTCTTCATCATTTCGAGACAGATCACGCCGCTGTTCTTCGTGAGCGTGACGGTGTCGAAGATGGACCGGCGCATCAGCCGGAAGTCGCAGTCGACGTCGCGGACGCCGAGTCCGAACAGCAGTTTCACTGCGTGGTGGTAGAGCCGTCCGATGATGATGCGATGGAAGGGGTCGGAACGGGAGATCTTGTAGCCGTTGACCAGGTCGACGTCGGGCCCGAGGCGTTGCCACAGCAGCGCGACCTCCGCCGGGTCGTACTGCGCATCACCGTCGGTGTAGAACACGTACTCCTTGGTCGCCGCCTCGAAGCCACTGCGCAGCGCCCCGCCGTAGCCGCGGTTCTTCTGGTGGTGGACGATGCGCACCTGCGGGTACATGCGCGCGAGTTCGTCGAGGATCTGCGGCGTGCCGTCCTTGCTGCCGTCGTTGACGACGATGACCTCGTGGTCTGGCGTGAGCGCACGTGCCGCCAGCAACGCCGACACCACCATGCTCGCGATGGTGCCGCTGTCGTTGTAGGCCGGGAAGAAGATGCTCAGGCCGGCAGGCGTTCTGGCAGGAGTTTCTGGCATACCCGAACGGGGAACCTTAGCACAGACCTCAGCCGCGGCGCCCGCGCCACGACGGGTGTCGGGCAACGAGCCGCCAGGGTACGAACACCGATTCCAAGATCACGCCGCGCGACATCTTCGATTGGCCCTCGCGGCGCTCGACATAGATGATCGGCACCTCGCCGATCCGGCACCCGAGGCCCATCGCCTCGTACAGCATTTCCACGAGAAACGCGTAGCCATCCGAGACGAACTGCTGCAACGGCAGGCGCGCCAGGGCCTCACGCCGCCAGCACCGGTAGCCACTCGTGCAATCACGCGCGGGCAGGCCGGTGATGCCGCGTACGTAACGGTTGGCGACGGTGCTGAGGATCAACCGGCTCAGCGGCCAGTTGACGACGCTCACGCCATTCAGGTAGCGCGACCCGATCACCAGGTCGAGGCCGCCCTCGACGACACCGCGGACCAGGGCCGGCAGGTACTGCGGATCGTGCGAGAAGTCGGCATCCATCTGGCACACGACCTCGACGTCCATCGTCACCGCCAGGGCCAACGCGTCGACGTACGATCGTCCGAGGCCGCGCTTGCCCTTCCGATGCAGGACATGCACGCGCCCCGGCGTCTCCGCCGCGAGGGCATCGGCCACCGCCCCGGTGCCGTCCGGCGACGCATCGTCTACCACGAGCACCGAGAATTCCGGGCCGCGCGCCAGAACCTCGCGCACGAGGACCGGCAGGTTGTCGCGCTCGTTGTAGGTCGGCGTGACGACGAGGACCCGCGGCGGCGTCACGTGCGGCCCTCGAATCGCAGCGCGGAGATCTGTTCGGACACCAGACCCACGAGGAAGACGATGACGGAAAACATCAGCAGCAGCACCGAACCGTTGGCGATGCGGCCCGAGATGACGACCGTCCATGCGCCATAGGCGACGCCGAGCAGGAAGGCGCTGACGCTCACCGGCAGGAAGATCTTCATCGGGCTGAAGATCGTGACGATCTTCAGGATGATCAGCAGGAACTTGGTGCCGTCGCGGGCCAGCCGGATCTTGGACACACCGGTCCGCTGCCGGGCCTCGATCGGCAGGAACCTGACGCTGTAGCCGGCCTTGATGAAGGCCAGCGTCGTGGTGGTCGGCGTCGAGAACCCGTTCGGAATCAGGTGCAGGAACTCGCGCAGGATCGAGAGGCGTGCCCCGCGGAAGCCCGACGTCAGGTCAGGGATCTGGCGGCCCGTCATGTAGGTGGCAAAGGCGTTCAGCAGGCCGTTGCCGGCACGGCGCACGCCGGTGGCCTGCGTGTGCCCTTCCCTCGCGCCAACGATGAGGTCGTAGTCGCCGAGCCCGTCGACGATGCGGCATGCGTCCTCGGGCTTGTGTTGGCCGTCGCCGTCGATTACGAGGACGTACTCTCCCGATGCCGCACGAATGCCCGTCTTCACGGCGGCGCCGTTTCCCTTGTTGTACGGGTGACGCAGCACGCGCGCTCCAGCAGCCTCGGCTGCGGCGGCTGTCTCATCCGATGAGCCATCGTCCACGAGGATGATCTCGTGCCAGTTCGCGGTGGCGCGCAGCGCGCCGATCACGTCAGCGACGACAGGTCCCTCGTTGAAGGCCGGGATCAGGATGGAGACGGTTTCGGGGGCAGCCACGATGTCAGGCGACGGGCGATTCCTCGCGTCGCGCCGAGCTGGCGGTGAGCGCGGCGACGACTCCGTCCCAGGAGATCGCGCGGGTGCTATCGTACCCCGCCTCCCCGAGCGCGGCCGCCCGCTCCGGTCGGGCGGCAAGATCGGCGAGGCAGGCGCCAATCGCCGCCGCGTCGGGAGGGCACACGAGCCCGTTCACGTCGTCCTGGACGAACTCGAGCACCCCGCCGCTGTCGGACGCGGTCACGACCGGCTTGCGGGCCTCGAACGCTTCGAGTGTCACGTACCCGTAGTCCTCGTCGAACGGCGCGAACACCACCCCGCGAGCGCCGGCATAGAGATCGATCAGCGTCGCTTCGTCGACGGCGCCGAGCAGCGACACCCGGTCCCCGAGGCCGAGCGCCTCGATTCGCTGCTCCAGCCCGTGCCGGTAGGTGCCCTCACCGGCGACCAGAAGTCGCATGGGAGGCGGCACGTACGCCATGGCCGAGATGGCGAGCTCGACCCGTTTCACGGTTTCGAGCCGGCCGACCGAAAGGAAATACTCGCCGTACTCGCCGGCGCGCAGTCTCGGTGCCAGGGGTGAGGGGTGGTACAGGGGTGTCGACGGTACCCCGTTGAAGCGAGTGAGCCGGTCCGAGGTGGTCCGGGAAATGGTGTAGACGCCAGCACACTCGCCGAGCATCTCGCGGTCGAGGTCCCGGATGCGCTCACGGACCGCGGTGTCCTCTTCCCTGTGGTCGAAATCCGCGTACTCGGTCCCGCAGAGGTCGTAGGCCGCCCGGTACTGGTGCATCAGCCAAGTGACCTTCCGGGGGTGCCGCACGCAGTAGGTGGGGAACTTGGTCGGGATGACCAGGTCGATCGGCCTGCCGCAGCTTTCGGAGAGGTCGAGCAGCCGCCAGGCGGCGGCATGGGCCATCAACTCCTGCTTCGGATACCACTTGAAGGGCACGCTGACCCGTTCGACGAGACAGCCGTGGACCTCGAGCTGGCGCACCAGCTCGCGCACCAGCGCCTCGGCGCCCCCCTTCACGAAGGGCACCTGCGCCTCACAGACGAGAACCGTCAGGGCCAAGCGGCGAGCATCCTAGCACGCCTCCGATAGCGAAGTTAAGACGAAGTCCTTCTGGCTCAGCCCTTTCCGCGAAGTACCAGTTGACACCCGTGGACGGTGTGCCTATTCTCGCCGTGGACCAAAGTGGACCAAAGTGGAGAGTTGTGGTGCTCCGCGGACGCATTTCAACCAGGATAGATGACAAGGGGCGCCTCAAGGTGCCCAGCGCGTTTCGCGCGCACATCGAAGCGGAGTACGGGCCGGCGCTCTACATGACCAGCCTGTCTCCCACTGGGGAATACGTGCGCCTGTACCCCCTCAAGGTCTGGGAAGCGATCGAGGAAAAGCTCCGCGGCGTGCCCCAGATGAACCAGTCGCGCAAATCCTTCGAAATGACCACGTCCTACTGGGGCCAGCTCGTCGAATTCGATGCCCAGGGACGGGTCGTCATCCCTCCCCCTCTGCGCGAAGCCGCCGGGGCGTCCGCAGAGGTGGACGTGCTCGGCCTGCAGAACTGCCTCGACATCTGGAACAGCGACCGCCTCAGGTCCAAGGTCCTGTCAGATGGATTGAACGACACCCATCTCACCGACCTCGCCGCACTGGGGATCTGAGAGCGTCATGCACGCACCGGTACTCGTCGCGGAGGTCATCAGCCACCTGTCACCCGCTCGCGGGGGGCTGTTTGTCGACTGCACCCTCGGTGCGGGCGGGCACACCCTCGCATTGCTGGAGGCCGGCGCCACGCGTGTGCTCGGCTTCGACCGCGATCGTACCGCGCTCGCCGTCGCAGCGCAGACCCTCCACGACCAGCTCGACCGCGTCGAGATGGTGCATGCCGACTACCGGTCACTTGGCGCCGCCCTGGATGCCCGCGCCATCGCGTCGGTCGACGGCGGCATCCTCGCGGACCTCGGCGTGTCCTCCATGCAATTGGACGACGCGGAACGCGGGTTCAGCTTTCGCGCCGATGCGCCCCTGGACATGCGCATGGATCGGGACAACAGCCTGACCGCTGCGGCCCTGCTCCAGACGGTGGGCGAGGCGGCGCTGGCCGACGTCATCTACGAGTTCGGCGAAGAGCGGTTCTCGCGTCGCATCGCCCGCGGCATCGTCCGGGCGCGCGAGGCGGGGCCGATCGAGACGACGGGCCAACTGGCCGCGATCGTCCGTCGCGCCGTCCCGACGCGCGGCTGGCAACGCATCGATCCCGCGACCCGGACCTTCCAGGCGCTGCGGATCTGGGTGAACCGCGAACTCGAGGGCCTCGACGCCTTCATCCGGCTGGCCGTCAGCCGGCTGCTGGCGGGCGCGCGGCTCGCGATCATCGCGTTCCACTCGCTCGAGGACCGCATCGTCAAGCACACGTTCAGGGCCCTGGCGCAGGCGCCCGATCCCCTGGTCGCGCTGATCACGCGGCGGCCCATCGAGGCTTCCGAAGACGAGATCGCGCGCAACCCCCGTGCCCGTAGCGCCAAATTGCGCGTCGCCGAAAGGCTGGCCTGAGTGGACCGCGAGTTCGTCGTCCGCAAGCAGGTGCAGAACCGCACCATCGTGCGCGAGGTGGATCACGCGCGGCAGCGCGACCTCGTGCGCACGGTGCTCGCTGGGGCGGGGGTGCTGGCGACGGTGTTGTTTGCCGCATGGCAGCACCTGGACGCGCGGCGGCTCGACAAGGTGGAAGCTGGCCTGGCCCGCCAGCAGGCGCGGCTGCGTGCGGTCCATCGCCATCTCGTCCTCGAACAGGAGTTCCTGGTCGGTCCGGCGCGCGTCGAGGCCATCGCCACGCGCCAGCTCGGAATGAAGTCGCCCACGCACGAGACCGCCACGGTCGTCGAGCGGGTCACCGTGACTCCGCCACCGTCCAGCGCAGTGGTGGCGCGGCGGTGAGTCGCACGGGGAAGGACACGCCGGACCTCTTTTCGGCGCTCGACTCTGGCGCCGCTGCGCTGAACAACGCCCGCGTCGTCCGTGACGCGCAACGCGCCGACCACGAGTTCGATCCGCCTGCGGGGAACGACTGGCGGCTCACGGTGCGGCCGCGGCTCGCCTTCGTGGCGGCTCTGCTGATGTTCTGGGCGGCCGGCATCACGGCGCGGCTCCTCTACCTGCAGGTCTACCAGTACGAGACGCTGATCGCGCGGGCCGAGAGACAGCAGAGCCAGACGATCGATATCAACCCGCGGCGGGGTGCGATCCTCGATCGGTACGGCCGCGTGCTCGCGTACAGCGTCGACGCCGACGTGATCTACGCGGTGCCGAGCGACGTCAAGGATCCGGAGGAGCTGGCGAGCGTCCTCTGCCAGACCCTCGACCGATGTGACGCGGAGGAACGCAGGTCGCTGGCGCAGCGCCTCGACACCCGTCGCGCGCGGTCCACGGTGCTCAACACCCTGTCGCCCGAGGAGGCCGACGGCATTGCGTCCCTGAAGCAGGACGGCTTCGTGGTCGATCGCGGCAAGGGAGGGCGCACCGGTTCTCTGAAGGTGGCCACACGCGGGCTCAAGGACACCGAGAAACTGGCCGAGCTCGTGTGCGAGAAGCTCACTCGCTGCGACGACAACCAGCGGGAGACGATCGAGAAGGGCCTGCAGGGCAAGAAGGACTTCGTCTACATTCGCAAGCGCGCCACACCGGCTGAGGCGCAGCGCGTCGCCGCGCGCAAGCTGGCTGGCGTCGGGTTCATGAGCGAGAGCCGGCGCTACTACCCGAACCGCGAGCTCGCCTCGTCGCTGCTCGGCTTCGTCGATGCGAAGAACGTGGGCGTCGGCGGCCTCGAGAAGACGAAGAACGAACTCGTGAAGGGCACCGGCGGCACGTTGATCGTGCAGCTGGATGCGGCCCGGCACGTGCTCGCGGCGCGCGTCAAGCAGGCCCCGACGGCCGGCGTCGGCCTCGAACTCACGATCGACGCGCGGCTGCAGTCCATCGCCGAACGCGAATTGCGCGCGGGCGTCGAGGAACACGGCGCGCTCGGTGGGACCGTGGTGATGATGGACCCGCACACGGGCGAGATCCTCGCCCTTGTGAGCGCGCCCGACTTCAACCCGAACGACTCGAGCAAGGTCGAACAGATCTCGCGCATCAACCGCGCCGTCGAGACGATCTACGAGCCGGGCTCGACCTTCAAGACGATCACCGCCGCGGCCGCGCTCGAGGAGAACGTGATCAAGCCGACCGACATCGTCGATGCGACGATGCCGTGCCGGTTCGGCAGTGCCAAGGCGATCACCGACGTTCACCAGGTCGGTGTGGTGCCGTTCGAGAAGGTCTTCGCCAAGTCCAGCAACTGCGGCACCGCCCGCGTCGCGGTCAATCGCCTCGGCACCGAGAAGCTGATGCGGTACGTCCGCCGCTTCGGGTTCGGGGTGCGCACCTCGTACGACTTCCCTGCCGAGAGCAGCGGGATCGTGATGAAGCCGGCCGCCATCAAGGAGCACGATCTCGCGCGCATCGCGATCGGCTACACGGTCGCCGTGACGCCGCTGCAGATGGCCGCGGCGATGAGCGCCATCGCCAACGGCGGCGAACTGCTCAAGCCGCGCATCGTCGGCGCGACGATTGCCCGGGGTGTCCGGACGCCGACCAGCCGTGAAGTGATCCGGCGCGCGATCTCGGCCAACACGGCCGCCCGCATGACCACGATGATGGAGGCCGTCGTCGAGGAGGGCACTGCCAAGGCCGCCCGCATCAAGGGCTACACGCTGGCTGCCAAGACCGGCACGGCGCGCAAGCTGAACCCCAACGGTCGCGGTTACCTGATGGAGTACATGGCGTCGACGGCCGGGTTCTTCCCGTCGCGCAACCCCGCCGTGGCGATGATCGTGGTCATCGACGCGCCGAAGCGGAAGGGCTACTTCGGCGGCGCGGTCGCCGCGCCCGTGTTCCAGCGCATTGCCGACGCGACGCTGCGCCACATGGCGATCGCACCGAACGTCGATCGGCAGCCCCCATTCGTGGTCGCGAGCGCGCCGGAGGGGCCGAACATGGAGCCCCTGGGCACGGACCCGAAGGCGACTGCGCACGTGACCGCGGCACGCGCCGACCTGCCCGACCTGTCTGGCCGCAGCGCGCGGGAAGCCGTGCGCACGCTGATCGACCTCGGCTGGGAACCCCGCCTGCGGGGCGAGGGTTCCTTCGTCGCTCGCCAGAGCGTCGCCCCAGGCACGCCGGTCGGCGATGGCGGCGTCTGCCTGTTGCAGTTGACACGCTTCCCGATCGAGCCGGACCCGGTCCAGGGGGACGAGCCCTGATGAACCCGCGGCCGCTCGGCGCGCTGCTCGCCGACGTCACCAGACTCACGCCGCTGCAGGTACCCGAGCTCGGGGCCGCAGCTGCGCGCGACGTCACGGGCATCGCCTACGACTCGCGTGCCGTGACCCCCGGCGCGGTGTTCGTGGCGTTGCGCGGTGCGCAGCGCGAGGGGACGACGTACGCGGCGCAGGCGATCGAGAAGGGCGCCATCGCGGTCGTCGCCGATCGTGCCGCCGAGGGCGACCCGGGCGTGCCGTGGATCGTCGCCGACCGGGGTCGCGTCGCGCTCGCGGCCTGTGCCGCGACGTTCTACCAGCACCCCAGCGAGCGCCTGCTGCTTGTCGGCGTCACCGGCACCAACGGCAAGACGACGTCGACCTACCTGCTCGAAGGCATCTTCAACGCCTGCGGCTGGACGAGCGGGCGCATCGGCACGACTGGTTACCGTGTCGGGTCGCGGGAGCGTGCCTCGGCGAGGACCACGCCGGAGGCGCCCGATCTCCAAGCGCTGCTGCGCGAGATGGCCGACGCCGGCTGCCACGCCTGCGCGATGGAAGTCTCGTCGCACGCGCTCGACCTCGAACGGGTGGCGTTCACGCGCTTCGGCGCCGCCATCTTCACCAACCTCACGCGCGACCACCTCGACTACCACGGCGACATGGAGTCGTACTTCGTCGCCAAACGTCGCCTGTTCGAGATGCTCCCGCCCGAGGCCCCGGCGGCCATCAACCTCGACGATCCGCGGGGCGACCGACTGCTCGAGATCGCGCGGCGCCCGGTGACCTTTGCGCTCACGCGTGAGGCCGACGTGTGCCCCACCTCGCTCAGCCTGACCCTCGATGGCATCGACGCCCAACTGCGCACGCCGGCAGGGCCGATGCGCCTGCGGATGCGGCTCCCCGGGCGGCCCAACGCCTACAACGCGCTTGGCGTCGTCGCCGCCTGTGTCGGTCTCCAGGTGCCGCTGGCATCCATTGCCGACGGTCTCGCCGGCGTGGCCGCCGTGCCCGGTCGCTTCGAGCTCGTGTCGCGCGTCCAGGATGACATCAGCGTGATCGTCGACTACGCGCACACCGACGACGCGCTGAAGAACCTGCTGGAGACCGCGCGCGCGCTCGCACCGCAGCGCATCGTGACGGTGTTCGGATGCGGTGGTGACCGCGACCGCAGCAAGCGTCCGCTGATGGGGGCGGTGGCGGCACGCCTCAGTGACCTGGTGATCCTCACCTCCGACAACCCGCGATCGGAAGATCCGGCGGCGATCATCGAGGACATCAAGCGGGGGCTGGTACAGCCGGAGCGTCCGACCCGGCACGCGGGTCAGACGGTGGCGTCAGTGCAGTCGACGCCGTGGCTCGCCATCGTGGATCGCGAAGAGGCGATCACCAGGGCCGTGGTCGACGCGATGCCCGGTGACCTCGTGCTCATCGCGGGCAAGGGCCACGAGGCGACGCAGACCATCGGCGATCGCGTCCTGCCGTTCGAGGACGTTGCCGTGGCGCGTGCGGCACTGCGTCGCCGCCAGGGGAGCGCACGATGAGCGGCGTGCCGTTCGTCCTCACCGCGCGCGAGATGGCCGACGCGTTCGGTGGCGTACTCGGTTATGGCGCCGAAGAGCGGCCGTTGCCGACGCTGTCGATCGACACGCGCACGCTCGCGCCTGGCGACCTGTACGTCGCCCTCCGTGGACCGCGCTTCGATGGGCACGCGTTCGTGGCCCAGGCCATCGCACGAGGCGCCGCCGGGGTCGTCGTCAGCGATCCCGCAGCAGTGACGGCGACCGACCTGCCCGTCATCGTGGTGGAAGACACGCTGCGCGGCCTGCAGGAAGCCGCTCGCGTGATCCGGCGTCGCGCGGGATCGACGGTGGTGGCGATCACCGGCAGCGCCGGCAAGACCACGACCAAGGAAATCACGGCGACGCTGCTCGGTCGGCGGTTCACGACCTTTCGCAACCGTGGCAACCTGAACAACCACATCGGCCTGCCGCTGTCGTTGTTCGAGTTGCACACCGCGCCGCAGTTCGCGGTCATGGAACTGGGCATGAGCGGCGTCGGCGAGATCAGCCGGCTCGTGTCGATCGCCGAACCGCAGGTCCGCGTCTGGACCAACGTCGGCGAGGCGCACCTCGGCTCCTTCGAGTCGGTCGACGACATCGCGCTGGCGAAGCAGGAGATCCTCGAAGGGGCCGGCAGCAGCGACCTGTTTGTCGCCAACGCGGGCGACCCACGCGTCATCTCGAGAGCGGCGGGCTTTGCCGGTGAAGTCGTCACCTTCGGAGTCGGTGTTCCGGCCGACGTGACCGTCGGCGCGGTCGAGTCGCGCGGCCTCGACGGCACGGCCGCGACACTGTCGCTGCGCGGCGACGTGCACGCGATCGAGACCCGCCTGCTCGGTGGCGCCAATCTGGCCAACATCGCCGCCGCGTCCGCCGTGGCGCTCGTCGCCGGCATCCCCGCCAACGAGATCGTCGCCGGCGTGGCCGGTCTGGTGCCCGCGTCGCACCGCGGCGAGGTCGTGCGCGCCCCGGGCGGCTGGGTGGTCATCGACGACGCGTACAACTCGAGCCCGTCCGCGCTCACTCGTGCGCTGCAGACGCTCGCCACCGTCCCCGGCCGGCACGTCGCGATGCTCGGCGAGATGCTCGAGCTCGGCGACTTCAGCGCCCGCTATCACGCCGAATGCGGCAAGGCCGCAGCCGAACTCGGCGTCTCGGTGATCGTGTCGGTGGGTGGGTCGGCCGCGCGTGCCCTCGCCGATGCGGCCAGCGAGGCCGGTTCGGCCGTCGTGCATCACGTCGCCGACAGCACCGCGGCTGCGGCGCTGGCCCGCAACCTGGTGCGCGAAGGCGACGCGGTACTCGTCAAGGGTTCGCGCGGCATCCGCATGGAAGCGGTCGTGCAGGCACTGACGGAGGGGGGGCACTGATGCTGTACCACCTCCTGTATCGCCTCCACGACACGTACTCGATCCTCAACGTCACGCGGTACATCACGTTCCGCACGGCAGCCGCGAGCATCACCGCGCTGATCATCAGCCTGGCGTTCGGGGGCGTGCTGATCCGCAAGCTGCGTGAGTTCCAGATCGGGCAGGTGATTCGCCACGAGGGCCCCGAGAGCCATCGCCCCAAGGCCGGCACGCCCACCATGGGGGGACTGCTGATCCTGGCGGCCTCGATCATCCCGACGTTGCTCTGGGCCGACCTGACCAACGCGTACATCTGGATCGCCGTCCTCTCGACGCTGGCATTCGGCGCGATCGGGTTCGCGGACGATTACCTGAAAATCACGCGCCGCAACCACCACGGCCTGCTGCCGCGCTACAAGATGGGCGGCCAGATCGTCGTCGCGGTGACGGTCGGCGTGGTGCTGCTGGTGCTGGCTGACAAGGGCCTGTACAACACCCGGCTGATCTTTCCGTTCTTCAAATACCTGATTCCCGATCTGGGCTACTTCTACGTCGCCTTCGCGGGGTTCGTGCTGGTGGCGTGGTCCAACGCCGTCAACCTGACCGATGGACTCGACGGGCTGGCGATCAGCACCTTCGCGGTGGCGGCGGCGGCGTTCACTGCGCTGGCGTACGTGACCGGCCACGCTGTGCTCGCGCAATACCTGCTGCTGGTACGGTTCCCGCCTGCCGGCGAGCTCACGATCTTCTGCGGCGCGCTGGTTGGGGCCAGCCTCGGGTTCCTCTGGTACAACTCCTACCCGGCCGAGATCTTCATGGGCGACGTGGGATCGCTGGCGCTCGGCGGCGCCATCGGCACCGTCGCGCTGTTGATCAAGCAGGAGCTGCTGCTGGTGATCGTCGGCGGCGTCTTCGTGCTCGAGGCCGCCTCGGTCGTGATCCAGGTTGCCTCGTTCAAGCTGACTGGCAGGCGCGTCTTCAAGATGGCGCCGCTGCATCACCACTTCGAGCTCATTGGCTGGAGCGAGCCGAAGGTCATCACCCGCTTCCTGATCATCGCGATCGTCTGCGCGCTGTTCAGCCTCACCACCCTCAAGCTGCGATGACGACGAACCCGTACGACGTCTCGGGGCGCCATGTGGCGGTGGTGGGCGGGGGCCGCAGCGGCCTTGCAGCCAGCCGTCTCGTGATGCAGCAGGGCGGCAGCGTGACGCTGATCGACGCCAAGGCGGACCTGGCCGAACGCGACCAATTGCAGGCACTCGGCGTCGAGCTCTGTCTCGGTGCGATGCCTGACGACGTGCCCGTCGACGCCAGCCTGGTCGTCGTGAGCCCAGGCGTGCCGGCCGACGTCGGTCCGCTGCAGGCCGCGCGCGGCCGCGGAGTACGCGTCATCGGCGAACTGGAGTTCGCCGCTTCGTTCGTGGCCGGGCCGATCATCGCGATCACCGGCTCCAAGGGCAAGTCGACGACGACGACGCTGGTGGGCCGGATGATTGAGGCGTCCGGGCAGCTGGTGCTCGTAGGCGGCAACATCGGTGTGCCGCTGTCGGCGCAGGTCGATGCGTCCACGCCGTCGACGTGGCACGTCGTCGAGACCAGCAGCTTCCAGCTCGAGACCATCGAGCGGTATCACCCGCACGTCGCGGTCTGGCTCAATTTCTCGCCGGACCACCTCGATCGACACGTCACCGAGGATGCCTACGAGCGCGCCAAGGCACGCATCTTCGAGAACCAGACGGCCGCGGACTGGGCCGTGGTACCTGCCGGCGCTGCGCGCATCCGTGCGCATGCGACGAAGGGTGGCGGGCAAATCGTGACCTTTGGCGCGGACCTCCATGCCGAGGACGGCATCGGCCTGGCCGGCGATGCGATTGCGCGTCGTCATTCGGGCGAGGGGGTCGAGCCGCTGGTGCCGGTGTCGGCCGTTCGCCTCACCGGGCGCCACATGCTCGGCAACGTCATGGCCGCGTGCGCCGTGGCGGATCTGGCGGGAGTGTCAAGCGCCGACATGACCCGGGCGGTCGAGGGCTTCGCGGGCCTCGAGCACGCGCTGGAGTACGTCGCGACGATCGGCGCAGCGCGGCTCTACAACGACTCGAAGGCGACCAACGTCGACGCCGCGACGATGGCCATCGAGGCATTCGACGGACCGGTAACGGCAATCGTCGGTGGCGTGTACAAGGGCGGCGACTTCGCGCGCCTCGGGCCGCCGCTGCGGGCGCGCCGCGGATCCGTAGTCGCAATCGGGGATGCCGCGCCGCTCGTGGAGCAGGCGTTGTCGCCGTTCGTGCCGGTGACGCGTGAGGCCTCGATGGACGACGCGGTCGTGACCGCGCTCGCGCAACGGCGCGACGGCGGCGTGGTGCTGCTGGCGCCGGCGTGCGCGAGCTTCGACATGTTTCGCGACTACGCCGATCGCGGTCGCGTGTTCAAGGCCATCGTGGCGCGGCTGGCGGCCGCCGCGGGTGGCCAGGAGGAGGTGCGGAACGGGTGAGCAGTGAGCAGTCATCAGCAGGCGTGACGCGGTCAAGAACAGGCCGCTGGGAACGCAGGCTGCCCCGGTCTGCGAGGTCGGTGTCTCGGCCCGTACGTCTGCTGATGACTGCTGGCTGCTCACATCTCGTTCCGCACCCCAAGGTTTCGGGCGCAGCATGTGGCGCCTTTAGAGGGGGAGTGTCATGGCTCGCAAGCTGAAGTCAGACAAGTGGCTGTTTGGAGCCGCCTTCTTCCTCGTGTGCGTGAGCGTAGTGATGGTCTACAGCGCGCTCGCGGGAAAGGCGATGGATGCCACCTCCGTTCCGGTGCAGCTGATGGCCCGCCAGGCCACGTGGGTACTGGTGGGATCGCTGCTGATGGTCGTGGTGATGCGCATCGATTATCGCGCCTGGCAGCAGCCGACGGTGATCAACACCGCCGTCGGCGGCGTGCTCGCCGCGCTGCTGCTCCTTGCGGCCATGAAGTTGCTCGGAGCCGGGCACAACGTCAAGGGCGCGGTGCGCTGGCTCGGCGTCGGCAGCATCGGGATCCAGCCGTCCGAGTTCGCCAAGCTGGCAGTGATCCTGTTCGTGGCCCAGCGACTGAGCCACCGGATGGAGCGGATCAACGACCTGAAGAGCGTGTTGGTGCCGGTCGGATCGGTGCTCGGCGCGATGGCGCTCCTGATCCTGTATCAGCCCGATCTGGGTACCACGGTCTCGATCTGCATCGTCGCGTTCTCGATGCTGTTTGCGGCGGGCCTGAGCTTGCAGTACATCGGCCTCTCCGCGCTGATCGCGACGCCGGCACTCTACGTGCTCGTGTGGTTGGTCCCATACCGTCGTGCACGCGTGCTGGCATTCCTGGATCCCTGGGCCGACCCGCTCGACAGCGGCTTCCAGATCATCCAGTCGCTGATCGCGGTCGGCACCGGCGGCCTGTTGGGTCGCGGCCTGATGGAGGGCCTGCAGAAGCTGCGGTTCCTGCCCGAGCCGCACACCGACTTCATCTTCGCGGTGATTTCCGAGGAGGCCGGTCTTGCTGGTGCGATCGCCGTGCTGCTGGCGCTGCTCGTCATCGCATGGCGCGGCCTTCGCATCGCCGCCAACGCCCAGGATCGCTTCGGTGCGTTCCTGGCGGTCGGCCTGACGACGATGATGGCGGTGCAGGGCCTGATCAACATCAGCGTGGTCCTGGGACTGCTGCCGACCAAGGGACTGCCGTTGCCGTTCGTGAGTTCGGGCGGGTCGTCGATGCTGGTCAACCTGATCGGGCTCGGCATCCTGCTCAACGTGTCGCAGCACGCGGCCATCGAATCCTGAGGCTGTGGACGCGCGCCCCGACATCTCGCGGCCACGACAGGTGGTGATTGCCGGAGGCGGCACCGGGGGACACCTGTATCCCGGGATTGCCGTGGCGCATGCACTCAGGAAGCGGGACCCCCGCGCCGTGGTGACCTTCGTCGGCACCGCCCGCGGGATCGAGGCACGCATCGTGCCGCAGGAGGGCTTCGAACTGGACCTGATCCGGAGCGCGGGATTGAAGGGCAAGAGCGCGGGCGCCGTCGCCCGTGGCGTCGGACTGCTGCCATTGAGTGCGCTCGACGCCTGGCAGGTCCTGTCACGCCGTCGCCCCAATCTCGTGATCGGCGTGGGGGGCTACAGCTCCGGCCCGGTCGTCGCGCTCGCCGCGGCGCGCGGGATTCCTACGCTCCTACTCGAGCAGAACGCGACCCCGGGCCTGGCCAATCGTTGGCTGGCCCGCCTGGTGGACGCCGCTGGCGTCACCTACGAGTCGACTCTGCGCTTCTTCCATGGCCATGGGTTCGTGTCCGGCAATCCGGTGCGCGAGGCGTTCCTCGCGGTCGGACCGCGGCCGGGCGCGGGTGGTGAACGAAGGGTGCTCGTCTTCGGAGGTTCACAGGGTGCACACGCGATCAATCAGGCGATGGTGGCGGCAGCGGCGCACGTACGTGAGATACCGGGCACGTGTTCAATCGTGCACCAGACGGGAGAACGTGATCTCGAAGCGGTGACGGCGGGCTATGCCGACGCTGGAGTCGCGGCCGACGTCCGCGCCTTCATCGGCGACATGCCGCAACAGATGGCGGAAGCCGACGTGGTGGTGTGCCGGGCCGGCGCCACCACGCTGGCCGAACTCACGGCCGCCGGTCGCGTGGCGATCCTGATCCCGTTTCCGCAGGCCACCGACGATCACCAGCGCGCCAATGCCAGGACGCTCGAGGCGGCGGGCGCCGCGGTGATGCTCGACGAGAAGGACCTCACCGGCGAACGGCTCGCGGCGGAACTGCGCGGACTGCTGACCGACGATGAACGCCGGTACGCCATGGCCACGCGCGCGCGCGGCCTGGCGCGGCCCGACGCAGCCGACGTGATCGCGGCTCGCGCCGAAACGCTGATGCAGGGGAGCCACTGACCATGGCCGAGCCCACGCGTCGCGTCCACTTCGTCGGCATCGGCGGCATCGGCATGAGCGGCATCGCCGAACTGCTCGTCAACCTGGGTTACCAGGTGAGCGGGTCCGATGCCCGTACGACCGACATCACGCGCCGCCTGGCGGGGATGGGCGTGCGCGTGCACGAAGGGCATGCCGGCGACAACATCGGCGACGCCGACGTGGTCGTGGTCACGTCGGCCGCACGCCCAGACAATCCGGAAATCGTCGAGGCGAGGCGTCGCGCCGTGCCGGTGATCGCCCGCGCCGAGATGCTGGCAGAGCTGATGCGCCTGCGCCGCACCGGCATCGCCATCGGCGGCGCGCACGGCAAGACGACCACCACGTCGATGGTGGCGCTGATGCTCGAGCGCGCCGGGCTCGACCCGACCGCCGTCATCGGCGGCCGGCTCAGCGCCTTCGGCAGCAACGCGCGCCTCGGGCAGGGTGACGTCATCGTCGCGGAGGCGGACGAGAGCGATGGCTCGTTCCTCAAACTGTCGCCGGTGATCAGCGTGATCACCAACGTCGATCGCGAGCACCTCGATCACTACGGCACGTTCGAGGCCGCGCTCGACGCGTTCGTCGCCTTTGCCAACAAGGTGCCGTTCGACGGCGCGGTGATCGTCGGCGTCGACGACCCGGTGCTGACGGGGCTCATCCCGCGCATGACGCGCCGCGTCGTCACCTACGCGACCGACAACGACGCGGCCATGCTCGGCGCGCGCGCGATCGGCACGAGTCACGGAACGTCGACATGTGAGGTCTGGCGTCGTGCCACGCACGGTGCCGGGACGACCGAGTGCCTCGGCACGCTCGTGCTGCACGTGCCGGGTCGTCACAACCTGCGCAACGCGCTCGCCGCGGTGGGCGTCGGACTGGAACTCGGCTTGCCCTTCGATCGGATCGTGTCGGGCCTTGCGGAGTTCCGCGGTGCGGAGCGACGACTGCAGGTCGTGGGCGAGCGGGCCGGTGTACTCGTCGTCGACGACTACGGGCACCATCCGACCGAGATTGCCGCCGTGATCGCGGCCTGCCGCGAGGCATGGTCGCGGCGCCTCGTGCTGCTGTTCCAGCCGCATCGCTACACGCGCACGGCCGGGTTGCTGGACGAGTTCGCCGACGTGCTCGCGCAGGCCGACGAGGTCTGCCTGCTGCCGATCTACGCCGCGAGTGAGGACCCGATCCCAGGCGTGACATCCGAGGTACTGGCCGAGGCCGTGACGCGCCGCAGCGGCCGACCCGTCCACGTCACGAGCGGGCTGCCGGAGGCGCCGGCGTCGATCGCGGCGGTCGCTCGCGCCGGGGATCTGATCGTCACGCTTGGCGCCGGCTCGGTCGGTTCGCTCGGCCCTCGCCTGCTCGACGCGATGGAGGCGCGAGGCTGATGCCGCCACGTCCCCAGGGTCGAAACACGCGCCGCGTGCCGCCGGCCACGACGCGGGATCCGCGCCTGCTCCGTGCCCGCGATGGCGGCCACCGGGCCGCGCGATCGTGGCGGGCGCGCCTGTGGACGGCGCTGCGTGTCGGAACCTTCGCCACCGTGCTGATCGGTTCGGGCTGGTACGTGCAGGCGGTCATGACCAGTGGCCAGGCCTTTGCCGTCGTCCGCCTCAGGGCGATCGGCAACTCGCGCCTGTCAGAAGGCGAGATCGAAGGCCTGCTCGACGGCCTGAAGGGTCGCAACATCGTGACCACGCCCCTCGAGCCGTGGCGGCAGCGCCTGCTCGCGTCGCCGTGGGTGCGCGAGGCCAGTCTCCGCCGTGCGTTGCCGGGCACGATCGAAGTACGGATCACCGAACGTGTGCCGATGGCCGTGGCGCGATCGGGTGACTCGCTGCTGCTGATCGACGAGCAGGGCGCCATCGTCGACGAATTCGGGCCGCGCTATCGATCGCTGGACCTGCCGATCGTCGAGGGCCTGATGGAACGCGATGGCAAGGAGGCAGTCGCCGACGAGACGCGAATCGCGCTCGTGGCCGAGGCGCTCGTCTCTCTGCGTGATGCAAACCTGCTCGCGAAGGTCTCCCAGATCGACGTGCGCAACGCCCGCAACGTCGGCGTCATGCTGATGAACGACGCCGTGCTGCTGTACGTCGGTCGCGAGCGCTTTGGCGAGCGGGTGCAGGGCTATCTGGACATGAAGGGCCGCCTCGCGCGGATGGTCGATCAGGTCGAGTCGGTGGATTTGCGGTTCGAGAACCGCGTGTACGTGCGTCCCCGCAAGCCGGGGGCCACCTTTGCGTCGATGCCACGGATCCCTGTCGAGGATTCGGTGGAGGAAGCGCTGGCGGAGCCAGAGGATGTCGATGGGCAGCATTGAAGTGCTGAGGCAACCAGTGGGAGGGCACCGTGCCTCGTAACGAACGCTACCTGGTGGGCCTGGACGTGGGCACCACCAAGGTGGCCGCGATCGTGGGTGAGGTCACCGACGATGGCGGCGTCGAGATCATCGGCATCGGCACGGCCGATGCCAAGGGCATTCGCCGCGGCGCGGTGGTGAACCTCGAGGAGGCGGTCGAATCGATCAAGAAGGCGATCGAGGAGGCGGAACTGACCGCAGGCATCGAGATCGACTCGGTGTACCTGACGCTGTCGGGCGCCCACATCAAGGGCTTCAACAGCCGCGGGGTGGTGGCCGTCTCGGGCAAGACGCGCGAGATCACCCGCGAGGACGTGCGCCGCGCGATCGATGCGGCCAAGGCCTTCGCGCTGCCGAACGGCCGCGAGATCCTGCACGTGCTGCCGCAGGACTTCGCGGTCGACGACGAGGAAGGCATCGCCGATCCGGTCGGCATGACCGGATCGCGACTCGACGTCAACGTCCACATCGTGACCGGCGGCGCCGCATCGATGCAGAACCTGATCGCGTGCGTGAATCGCGCCGGCGTCAACGTCGTGGACACGGTGCTCGAGCAGATCGCCGCGGCCGAAGCCGTGCTCACGCCCGATGAGCGCGAGCTCGGTGTTGCCGTTGTCGACATCGGCGGCGGCACGACCGACTTCGCGATCTTCGAGCGCGGCAGCCTGTGGCACACCGGCGTGGTGGCGATTGGTGGCGATCACTTCACCAACGACATCGCCGTCGGCTTGCGCACCCCGGTGCCCGATGCCGAGAAGCTGAAGCGGCGCTGCGGGTGCGCGCTGAACTCGATGGTCGGCGAGGACGAAACCATGGAGGTGGCGAGCGTGGGCGGACGACGCCCGCGCGTGATGTCGCGCCGCATCCTCTCGCAGATCCTCCAGCCGCGTGCCGAACAGGTGTTCCACATGCTGTGGGACGAGATCGACAAGGCAGGCTGCAGCAACTCCCTGCACTCGGGCATCGTGCTGACGGGCGGGGGTGCGGCCCTCGACGGGATGGCGGAGATCGCCGAGCAGATTTTCGACTTGCCGGTGCGCCGTGGCGTGCCGGCCGGTGCCAATGGGCTCGGCGACCAGGCCAGCAGCCCCATCTACGCGACGGCCGTCGGCGCCGTCATGTACGCGAGCCGTAATCGGGCCCCCGCGCCGCCCACGCCAGTGGGCCTGCGCTGGGTGCTCGAGTCGGTGAGCTCCATGTTCAACAACTTCTTCATCGGGCGATGACACGGCGGGCAAGTGGACGGGGGACGCATGCACATCAATGAAGTGGACGGGAACGGCCGTCGACGCGTAGCGGGATTGACCGACGAGCAGGCGCTGCGCCTCACGCTCGACACCGAAGTGCGCGCCGGGGCGCGCATCAAGGTGGTGGGTGTCGGCGGCGGCGGCAGCAACGCCGTCAACCGGATGGTTCGATCGGGATTGAGCGGCGTCGAGTTCGTCGTCGCCAACACGGATCTGCAGGCACTGCAGCAGAGCCCGGCCTCGACCAAGATCCAGATCGGCGGCAAGTTGACCAAGGGCCTCGGCGCGGGGGCAGACCCGAACGTCGGCCGCAACGCCGCACTCGAGGACACCGACAAGCTGATCGAGGTACTCGACGGCGCGGACATGGTGTTCGTGACGACAGGGCTCGGCGGCGGCACGGGGACGGGAGCGGCACCGGTGATCGCCAGCCTTGCCACCGAGCTCGGGGCGCTGACGATCGCGGTGGTCACCAAGCCCTTCAAGTTCGAGGGCAAGCGTCGCCACACCCAGGCCGAGCGCGGCCTCCACGAACTGCGCGAGTGCGTGGACACGGTGATCACGATCCCGAACGAGCGCCTGCTCGCCACGATCGATCGCCGGACGCCGCTGCCGGAAGCGTTCGCGGCGGCCGACGACATACTGCGCCAGGCGATCCAGGGCATCTCGGATCTGATCCTCGTGCCCGGCTTGATCAACCTCGACTTCGCCGACGTGAAGACCATCATGTCCGGCATGGGCCTGGCGATCATGGGAACCGGCGTGGCCGAGGGCGAGGACCGCGCCATGGAAGCCGCCAACCGCGCCATCTCGAGCCCGCTCCTCGAGGACGCCTCGGTGCGCGGCGCGCGCGGCGTGATCATCAACGTGACCGGCGGGACCGACATCTCGCTGCTCGAGGTGAGCGAGGCGTCGAGCATCATCCAGGAGGCCGCGCACGAGGACGCCAACATCATCTTCGGCGCCGTCGTCGATCCGACGATGGAAGGGACGATCAAGATCACGGTCATCGCGACCGGCTTCGACAAGCCCGACATAGTGCAGCGTCCGCCGCAGGAGAGCCGTACGCCCTCCGACCTGAACAACTACGAACGCGACGGTGTCTGGCAGGCGCCACCGCGTGCGGCGGGCGCGGCGCCGATGGCGATCTCGCGGCGCCACGCGCTCGATCTCCAGCCGCAGGCGTACTCGCGTGACGAGCACCTCGCCACCGGCACCGACGACGCGTCGCCACTGGACGTGCCGGCGTTCCTGAGGGGCCGGGGGCACGAGTAGGGTCATGTCTCAGGTCTCAGGCCTCAGGCGCTGCACCTGAGCCGTAGTCACATACGGACAGCAGTCTCAAGGCCCACGTCTTACGTAAGACCTGAGACCTGAGACCTGAGACCGGAGACGGCGCGCGATGTGTGTTCCTGCGCGCCGTGCTAGATTGGTGTGTTGGCCCGCCGCCGCTCGCACCGTCCAGGGGCGGCGGCTGGCTCGCTCCTACACATGAAGGCGCAGGACCTCCGAGATCGGGCCCGGGCCACGCTGGCCCGCGAAGCCGGTGTCCTCGTGAAGCCACACGGGCAGCGGATCCGTGTGGCCCTTGCCTTCCCGAACACCTACCACATCGGGATGTCCAACCTGGGCTTCCAGACCGTCTACCGTCTCTTCAACGAGATGGACGACGTCGTCTGCGAGCGCGTATTCCTGCCACCTCGGCAGGAGCTGCACGACCAGCGCGCGGCCGGCCTCAAGCTGCTGACGATCGAGTCGCAGACCCCGGTGAAGGCGTTCGACGTCTTCGCCTTGTCGGTCTCGTTCGAGTGGGATTACCCGAACGTGCTGACGCTGCTGCGGCTCGCGGGCATGCCGATCTACGCCGCCGAGCGGCAGGCCGGGCGCGATCCGCTCGTTGTACTGGGCGGCGCGGTCACCTTCGTGAACCCGGAACCGCTGGCGCTGTTTGCCGACGTGATTGCCGCGGGTGAGGGCGAGGAACTGGTGCCGACCCTCGTTCAGCGCATCCGCGAGGCGACGGGACGCGAGTCGCTCCTCCAGGCGCTCGGACAGGACCGCGGCTTCTACGTGCCCTCGGCATGGACGCCGGACTACGCCGCTGACGGCACGCTGCGCGGGATGATTGGCGACCCGGCACGTGGCGGCGCCGCGCCCGTGAAGAAGGCGGCGGTGCGGACGACCGACCTGCTCGACCCGCCACACACGCAGATCTTCACCCCCGACACCGAGTTCGGCTCGCGGTTCCTCATCGAAGTCGTGCGCGGCTGCGCCAACCTGTGCCGATTCTGCTGGGCCGGATACAACTACCTGCCGGTGCGGCCGTTCGACACCGGTCGCATTCTCTCGCTGGCCGAGGCCGCACGGCCCCTCGCGCACAAGGTGGGCCTGGTGTCGATCGCCCTCTGCGATCACCCCGACATCGAGCTGATCCTCGAGCGGCTTGCTGCAATGGGCTACTCGATCAGCCCTGCTTCGCTGCGCCTCGACGACCTCAACGAGTCGATCGTCAGGCGACTCGTCACGAGCGGCGAGCGCGGTGTGACCATCGCACCAGAGGCGGGATCGGACCGGCTCCGCCGGGTGATCAACAAGACGTTCACGAACGAGGAGATTCTCGACAAGGCGAACCTGCTGTTTGCCAACGGCGTCGAGAACCTGAAGCTGTACTTCATGATCGGGCTGCCGACCGAGACCGACGAGGATCTCGTGGCGATGCGCGACCTGACCGCGCAACTCCGCGGCATCATGCTGCACCACGGCCGCACGCGCGGGCGAGTCGGGCGGATCGTGGCGAGCGTCAATCCGCTGATCCCGAAGCCGGGCACGGCCTACCAGTGGCTGCCGATGGAAGACCCGGCCATCACCGACAAGAAGGCCAAGCGCCTGAAGAAGCTGGTCGCCGATCTCGACAACGTCTATTTCACGGTGAAGTCCGAGCGGCACTCGTACTACCAGGCGCTCATGTCGCTCGGCGATCGACGCGTCGCCCCGGCGATCGACATGGTCGAGCGCAACGGCGGCAACTGGCGCGAGGCCGTGGAGGCCACCGGCGTCGATGCCGACTTCTACATCTTCCGCGACCGAAGCCAGGACACGTACCTGCCGTGGGACGTGATCGACGGCGGGATGAAGCAGTCGTTCTTCCGCAACGAGTTCGACAAGGCCATGCGCGCCGAGTGGACGCTGCCGCCCAAGCGCCAGCAGGAGAACGCCAGGCTCCTGCCCGTCATCTCCTGAATACGGTCCGACGCCGTTGACCGCGCTGCGCCGCCTGGCCCTGCCCCTCGCCGTGCTGGCGTGGTGTGCGCTGGCGACGGCGTCATTGGTTGTGGCGCTCGGACCGCTGTCGGTGCCTGCCATCGGCGTCTCCATCTCTCGCGCGACGCGACTGCTCGCTGCCGCCGCCGTGCTCGCCGGCGCCGCGCTCTGGTGCCGGGGCAACGTGCTGGCGCTGCTGGACGACCTCGCCTCGTCTCGGGCGCCGTACGTCGCGACGCTCGCACTCACGCTCGTGGCGTTCACGGCGCTTCTCTCCACGCACGGCGCCGTGAACGTGGGCGGAGCCGACTCGGCGGGCTATCTCGCACAGGCCGCCCGGTGGCGCGATGGACAATTGCGCGTGCCGCTGCCCCTCGCCATCCCCGGCATCGCCGATCCGTGGGTGCAGAGTGGCCTCGGCTTACGCCCGTCCGCCACTGGCGATGCGACGGTACCGACATACCCGCCAGGACTGCCCTGGCTCGAGGCCGTCGCCCTGCGGCTCGGCGGTGAGTTCGCCGCCGTGCGTGGACTTCCGTGGCTGGCCGCGATGGTCGGCCTCGTGGCGGCGTGGCTGGTCTCCGTGCCGCGCACCGGGTATCCAGGCGCAGCGCTGGTGGTGACGAGCCTTGCGACGCTTCCGCCCTTCTTGTACCAAACGCTCCAGCCGATGTCAGACGCGCCGGCACTTGCCGCCTGGCTGCTCGCACTTGCCCTGGCATCGAGGACGTTCCCCGCCGCGCTCGTTGGAGCTGCCCTGGCGACACTCGTCGCGATCGTGATTCGACCGAACCTCTCGCCGCTCGTCCTGGTCGTGGCCTGGCAGGCATGGCAGGCCGTGCCTCGGGTGTCTGCGCAGATTCGTCGCCGCCGCCCCGTCGTTCGCCTGCTCGTCGTCTGTGCCGGGGCTTTCGCAGGCGTTGCTGCCGTGGCCGCCGTGCAGGCATCCCTGTACGGGTCGCCCGTGCGCTCGGGCTACGGCCGAGCGTCCGACCTCTTTGCCCTGCGATACGTGTCCGAGAACGTGCGGCTCTACGCGGCCTGGTTCCGGGAAGGTGTCGCCTGGCCAGCGGGCGTCGTTCTGCTGGCCGGCGCAGCCTGCCTCGCGTGGCGGGCGGTGCGCCAGGCTGACTGGCGCCCACCGGCGGCCATGCTGGTCGCGGTGCTCGTGCTCTACCTCGTCTACATCCCTTTCGACTCGTGGACGTACCTCCGCTTCGTCCTCGTGCCGCTCGCACTCGCGCCGCTCGGTGCGGCGTACGTGCTGCACGCCGTGCAGGAGAGCCGCTTCACGCGCTGGACATTCCCCGTGACGATGGTCGTGCTGCTAGCGGTGGCGCTGCCGAACCTGCGCCTCGCACGGGAACTGACCGTTTTCAACGTGCGGGCGCGCGAGTACCGGTACGTGGCCGCGGGTCGCTACGTTGCCGACCAGCTGCCCGCGACGGCCGTGATCGTCGCCGTGCAGCACAGCGCCTCGACCCCGTATTACAGCGGCCGCCCGGTGATCCGGCCCGACCTTCTCGCACCCGACGCCTTCGGCACACTTGTCGCCTGGGCAGATCGCGAGCGACGCCCCCTCGTGTTCGTGCTCGACGAGTCCGAACCGGCCACGTTGCACCACCGGTTTGGTGACGCGGCGCTCACCGCCCTCGATTGGCCGCCGCGAGCCGAGATCGGCCGCCCCATCGCCACGCGGATCTGGGTCGGCGCCGATCGCGAGGTCTACCGCGCGGGCGGCCGGATTCGCACGACGCGGATCACGGACATCCCGCGCTAGTCGCGAGCCAAGAGCGTGCCTTGCCTTCGGACACCGGCAGGCAGTCGCGTCGATGTGATCACCGGGCGAGTGCGTTCTGGGCCTCGTGCTCGACGTACGCAGCGAGGATCACGTCGCGCACCTTGTCTTGTGCGTCCTGGTCGGCAATCGGACGAAGCAGCGCGTAGCTGCGACGTTCGCCATTGACCGAATAGGTGCGCGCCGGGAACGTGACGTTGCGTCGCCCGGATGGCGAACGACGCTCCCAGACGGAGAACCCGATCAGCTTGAGGCCATTGAGGGCCCCCTCGACGAAGTGGAGCTCGGCGTCGGCCAGTTTGCCCGCCGGGCTGGCCTGTTCGTTGGCGGCGACGATCTTGACCGTCATGTGCGTGTCCTCCGTGTACGGCTGGTGCGTCGCGGCGATTCACTCGAACGCCGCGTCGGCAAGGAAGGACGGGGACCTCGCTCCGGCCTCTGGCCAGGTGGCGACATGCGCCACGCGTGCGGATCCGCCGTCCGCCTCCTGTATTTCAAGAGTCGCGCCATGGCTCGCCTCGTCACCAAGGCAACTCTGTAAGTCATTGCCAACATGTTGGTTCGGTCGCCAGTGCGACGACGGGAGGCAGTCGGCTCGAGGCGCGGACAGAGCGGCAATTGTCAACCGCAGTTCACACGGCAAGTCGATTGGGCTGGCCTGCGTGAATATCCGCGTCCAATGATCGGCGTCCGCCGTCGTGAACCGCGCGGGTAACGGCAGTTGGCGTGTGCCTCCTGCCGTTGCATCATCGACCCGTGACGATGCCTGCGCCGATGAGCCCTTTCACGTGGTTCGAGACGCCGTGGGGGCCGGCGCTGCGATGCGAAGCTCTCGAGCCGCACGCCCGCCATGTCTTCACCGGGCGCGGCCTCGACCTCCCGCATGCCGATGAGGGGGCGGGCTGGGAGACGCTCTCGAACTGGCTCGGCGTGGAATCGTCGCACCTCTGGCGGTTGCGGCAGGTACACGGCATCACGGTGCACACCGAGGCCGTGGCGCCATGTGACGGCACGTGGCCGGAGGGGGATCTGCTCGCCACCGACCAGCACGACGTGGCACTCGCCGTCCGTACGGCCGATTGCGTCCCGCTCCTGTTTGCCGATCCACGCACGGGCGTGGTCGCCGCCGTGCATGCCGGCTGGCGCGGAACCGTCGCTGGCGCCGCTTCTCGGATGGTGGAAGTACTTGCGGTGACGTTCGGGAGCCGGCCCGAAGACCTCATCGCTGCCATCGGCCCTTGTGTCGGGCCCGAGTCATACGAGGTCGGGCAGGAGGTCGTCGACGCGTTCGCCGCCGCGTGGCCGCACGAGGCCGCGCGCGGGACGTGGTGGGTCCCGCGGGTGCCGCCGGGCAAGTACCTCCTCGACCTGTGGACCATCACGCGCGACCAACTCGCCGCCGCGCGTCTGGATCCGGCCAACATCCACCTGGCGGGGTTGTGCACCGTGAGGCACGCGGCGCTGCTGCACTCGTATCGGGTCGACGGAAGTTCAGCGGGCAGGATGGTCGCCGCCATCCGGCCCGTGAGAACGCCGGCCTGATCAGCTCCTGGTGTTCGTCATTCGGCACCCGGCCGATGCGAAGGTCGACCAATCACTCCAGGTCGAAATCGAAGCGTGGCGCCGACGGCCGCCCGCCCTTGCCGGCCTGTTCCGGCTTCGGGGGACGGGGGATGCTGATCGCGCGCGGCGCCAGCAGGGCCGGCTCGGCAGGGGCAGCCGCGGCCGGCGCTTCCGCCGGTGGCTTGCCTTCGACGATGTCCATGGCCTGGTTGGAGAGCCCGTCGGCGACCTTGTTCTGCTCGCGCCTGACGTGCTCGAACGTCACCCGCTCCAGCTTCGCGATCAGCCGCTTCGCGTCCGCGTGCAGCTCCTGCATCGTCGCGTGCTTGACCTTGTACTCGCCGCGCATCTGCTTGATCACCAGCTCGGAGTCCATGCGCACGCGGACCCGCCGGTGGCCGTGGTCCACCGCCCATTGCAGGGCCGCGATCAGGCCCGAATATTCGGCGACGTTGTTGGTGGCATGTCCGAGCGGCCCTACCAGTTCCGCCAGTGTGTTGTCGTCCCCGTCGAGGATGTGCACCCCGTAGCCGGCCGGCCCGGGGTTCCCTCGCGCGCCACCATCCGTGTACGCCGTAATCATCGGGAAGATCGTAACCTGTCGCGAATCGGGAATCGGGAATCGGGAGTCGGGAAACGGGAGTCGGGAGTCGACGTCCGGGAAGGTTGCAGACATGGAGTACCAGCGTTCGCACTTCGGCTCGGCATTGTTCGCGCTCCTGCTGAACTCAGCTGTGCCTCTGCTTGCGCACGCGCAGGAGGGACTGGAGCGCTCGGCTCTGGACGACTTTCGTCTCGTGACCGTCGCCGACGGGTTGGAGGTGCCCTGGGCGATGGCCTTCCTGCCCGGCGGAGACATGCTGGTCACCGAGCGTGCCGGCCGACTCCGCATCGTTCGCAACGGCCAATTGGTGGCCGAGCCTGTCGCGGGGGTTCCTCCGGTACGCGCCGGCGGTCAGGGCGGCCTGCTTGACGTGGTGCCACACCCGCGGTTTGCCGAGAACCGTCTCATCTACCTCAGCTACTCGAAGGCCTCGCCCGACGGCGCCCGCAATACCACCGCCGTGATCCGTGGCCGCTTCGATCAGGACCGCCTGAATTCTGTGGAGCAGGTGGTCGAAGCGCAGGCCTGGTCCGACGGCGAGGCACACTTCGGGTCGCGTCTCGCCTTCGACCGGCAGGAATACCTGTTTGTGACCATCGGCGACAGGCAGGTCTACCCGAAGGGCGATCTGACGACGCATCCGGCGCAGGATCTCTCGACCCACCACGGCAAGGTCCTGCGGCTCCATGACGACGGGCGAGTGCCGGCCGACAACCCGTTCGTGGGCCGGGCGGGGGCGCTGCCGGAGATCTGGAGCTACGGTCACCGCAATGAACAGGGCCTGGTGGTGGACGCTGACACGAACGAGGTCTGGCTCACCGAGCACGGCCCGCAAGGCGGAGACGAGCTGAATCTCGTCGAGGCGGGCCGCAACTACGGTTGGCCGGTCGTCGGCTTCGGTGTCATGTATCGCACGGGCGCCGCCATCCACGCCGCCACGCTGCGTGACGGCATGGAGCCACCCGTCCACGTGTGGGTGCCGTCGATCGCGCCGTCAGGGCTGGTTCGGTATACCGGCGACAAGTTCCCTGCCTGGCGCGGGAGTTTCCTTGCCGGCGCGCTGGGCGGAGAGCAGCTCGTGCGCCTCACGCTCGACGGCCGTCGTGTGATCAACGTCGAGCAGATCGTCCAGCGTCGCGGGCGGATTCGCGACGTGCGAGAAAGCCCTGACGGCTTCATCTACGTGGCCTTCGAGAGCCGCACGGCGGGCGCAACGACCCGCATCGTCCGGCTCGAGCCAGTCGCTCGGTGAGCCGCCGGCCGTGCTTGGCGGTCGCCTGGCGGCCGGGCTCAGCCACCTTTGCGCAAACGCGCTTCGACGGCCAAGGAGAGCCGGCCTGCCGGATGTCATCGACCAGGGTTGACGCCTACGTGCCCGGGGGCGCTCCGCCTTCGCCAACGCTACGGCGGACAGGCGTGGCGGCCTGCCCGGGTGCCGCCTTGATCGCATACAGCAGGCGGGTGCAGTTCTCGCACTGTATGAGCTTCTCGCCCCGGCGCACCTCGGATGTGATCATGTGTCGGTTCTTCACGTTGCAGCCGACGCACAGCTCGCCGATCAGGTCGGCCACGGCGTGTAGCGGGTAACGCTTCGCGGCGCGGTCGTAGATGGCGAGAGCGCCCGCTTCTATCGTCGGTCGAAGGACCGCGATGCTGCCCTCGACCGCCGCCAGCTCGAGCCTGTGGCGCTGCGTCTCGTCGGCTTCCCCGGCCAGCGCGACCCCGGCGGCATCCTGGCGATCGGCCAACGTGCGGCCGGCGGCCTCGGCCTGGGGTGTCAGCTCGTCCAGCTCGAACAGCAGCGAGATGGTCTGGTCTTCACGTACCTTCATTTCACCTTCGACGGTGGCGATCTCGTGCTGCACGGCCTCGTATTCGCGCGCGTTTGTCACCGCCATCAACTGCTGCTTGAACTTGGTCAGCCGCTGCTGGGCCGACGCGACATCGCGGTCGCCGGCGCGTCGCTGGGCCTGACGGTCCTCGATTGTCGCGTTGAGCGCGTCGAGTGCCGCGCGGGCGTCAAGGACGGGCGCCTCGATTTCGCGCCGCCGCTTGTCCACGGCGTCGATGTCGGCGCGCAGGGCTGCCGCCTGGCGTTCGAGTCCCTGCAGGCGATGGAGCTGTTCGAGGCTGGGGTGCACGCGGCGACGGTATCACTGACGAACGCCGAACGCCGAACGCCGAACGCCGAAGGGGAAGGGCCTGGGCACGTGGATTCGGATCTCATGAGGCTGAAGGGCCTGCCCGCCGAAGCCACAGGCGAAGGCGGGCGACAATGGATCCGTGCAGAACCGCAGCGAAGAGCAGGTCGTGGACGTAGTAGTCATCGGTGCCGGGCCCGTTGGCCTGGCGTGCGCCATCGAGGCGCGGCACGCGGGCCTGACCGCGCGTGTCCTCGACAAGGGCGCGCTGGTGAACTCGATTGTCGGCTACCCGGCCCGGATGGAGTTCTTCTCGACGCCGGACCTGATCGAGATCGGGGGCCATCCCTTTCCGGTACAGGGCTACAAGCCGACGCGCGAGGAAGGCATCGAGTACTACCGGGGCGTGACGGCGCGTGAGCAGGTGGACGTGCGGCTCTACGAAGCCGTGCTGGCGGTACACGGCAGCCAGGGCGATTTCCGCATCGAAACCTCCCGCGGAGTGCACAAGAGCCGGAACGTCATCGTGGCTACCGGCTTCTTCGACCTCCCGAACCGTCTCGGCGTGCCTGGCGACGAGCTTCCCAAGCTCACCCACTACTACCGGGAGCCCTATCCCTACGTGCAGCAGCGCGTCATCGTCATCGGCGGCAAGAACTCGGCCGCCAAGGCCGCGCTCGACTGCTATCGACATGGCGCCGAGGTGACCATGGTGATCCGGGGGCCGTCGCTCTCGGAGACCGTCAAGTACTGGATTCGACCCGACCTGGAGAACCGGATCAAGGAAGGGTCGATTCGGACGTATTTCGATTCCACCGTGGAGGAGATTCGCGAAGGCGTCGTGCTGGTGCGCGCACCCGGCGGAACCATCGCCGTGCCCAACGACTTCGTGCTCGCGATGACCGGTTATCGGCCCGACTTCCCGTTTCTCGAAACACTCGGCATCACCTTCGCCAGCGACGAGTTCCGGACCCCGATCTTCGACGAGACGACGTTCGAGAGTGCGCGGCCCGGCCTCTTCCTGGCAGGCACCGTCTGCGGCGGACTGAAGACCAACCGGTGGTTCATCGAGAACGGTCGGTTCCATGCGCGGCAGATCGCGACGCATCTCGCGGGGCAGCGCACCGAGGCGATCCCGTTTGCGTCGATTCATTGGAAAACGGAAGAGTGACGCCAGCGACGAACGGCGGACGCTGAACGCCGAACGCAGAAGAAGACAAGGCCCAAGGCCGAGGGTCCGAAGGCCGGAAGTGCAAGGGCAAAGAGATGCATTCACGCGAGTCGCTGGCACGTGACGCGGTGGCGATGGGGGTACACGCTGGCGACCTGGTGATGGTGCATGCGTCGGTCCGGGCGGTGGGTGCGGTTGCGGGCGGACCCGATCAGATTCACCTCGCGCTCTCGGATGCGGTCGGGGCGACCGGTTCGCTATTCATGTACGCGAGCTGTCCCGAACACTACGATCAGGTCGGCACGGGTACGCTTCCGGCTGACGTCGAGGCCGACCTGCGAGCGTCGCTGCCGCCGTTCGACGCGCGCACGGCCCGTTCGCAGCGCGAGAACGGGGCGCTTGTCGAGCTGTTGCGGACGTGGCCGGGCACGGTCGCCAACGACCACGTCGTCCGTTTCGTCTGCCGCGGACCACACGCTGCTGCCATATTCGGGACGCAGCCATGGGACTACGCGTACGGTCACGGATCGGCGCTGGCGCGGCTCGCATCGTTCCGTGGGCGTATCCTCCTGCTCGGCAGCGACCACGACGCCGTCACGTTCCTCCACCATGCCGAACATGTGCTCGACGCGCCAGGCAAGATCGTCGTGCGCTACCAGGTCCCGGTGTTCGAGGCTGGCCACCGCATCTGGCGCTGGGTGGAGGAGTTCGACACCGGCGAGCGTGCCCATCCCCACTGGCCAGATCGCTTTTTCGCGCGGCTGGTGGGCGGATTCCTCCAACAGACCGGCAACTCGGGCGGCCGAATCGGCGACGCCTCCGCGCATCTGCTCGATGCCGGCGCCCTCCTCGATTTCGTGCTGCCGGTGATGAAGGCGGTGGCCACCGACGCCGCCGCGGCGGATCACCACCTGCCGCGTCGCTAGAGAGCTCGTCCTGTGGCGCCTTGCCGGTCGTCGCAGAAGCAGTTAGAGTCGCCGGCAGCCCACCATGTCAGCAACGATTCGAACACGCATGCTCCGGGTGCTGCCGCTCGTCGCCGGTGCCGTGCTGGTGGCCGGCACGGTGCTCGCGCAGCCCGACGCGGCGACGCCCCGTCTCGAACTGCGGCCCAACGACCGCGTGATCCTGATCGGGAACACGCTGGCCGACCGCCAGCAGTACTTCAACCATTTCGAGACGACGCTGCTCGCCTTGTACCCGCAGCTGCAGCTCTCGGTCCGCAATCTCGGGTGGAGCGCCGACACGTTGACGCTGCAACCGCGGCCGCTCAACTTCGGCGACGCGACGCAGCACCTCACCGCGCAGAAGGCAGACGTGATGATTGTCTTCTTCGGGGCCAACGAGTCGTTCGAGGGGGAGGCCGGCCTGCCGCAGTTCGAGAAGGATCTGGAGGCCTACATCGCGCAGCACCGAGCCGCGAAGTACAACGGCGTCGAGGCACCACGGCTTGCGTTCGCGTCGCCCATCGCCCATGAGCGGATCGAGCGGCTCGTCCACGTGGACGTCGACGCACGGAACCGCGAACTGGCCCGGTACACCGACGCGATGCGTCGCGTCACGGCTCGCCTCGGCGTCCCGTTTGCCGACGTCTTCACCCCGATGCGCGAGGCGATGGCATCGGCCAAGGCACCACTGACGGTCAACGGCATGCACCTGAACGCCGGGGGCGACAAGGTGTTCGCCGTCGTGCTGCTTACCGCTCTCGGGCTGGCACCAGAAGAACTGCCCGCCGGTTCGAAGAGCTACGACGACCTGCGCGCCCTGATCAACGAGAAGAATCGCCTGTTCTTCCTGCGCTTCCGTCCCCTGAACGCCGAGTACGTGGTCGGTCGGCGCGTCGATCCGTTCGGGTCTGTGAACTTCCCGCCAGAGATGAAGCGCCTCGACGAGCTCATCGCCGCGCAGGAGAAGAAGATTTGGCGTCAGGCGCGCATCGTGAATCCGAAGCCGACCAAACCGGCCCGGCCGGTCGGCTCAGCCGTGTCGCCTGACCAGCAGGGGGCGCAGTGACACGACAGGCGGCAGGCTACGGGCTACAGGCTGCGGTCTTCGTGGCGGGCGGCGCCCTCTGCATGACGGCGGCCACCGCGCACGCACAGGTCGCCGATGGCCAGGAGCCCAATCGCGGCGCGGCCCTCGACCTTGCGTCGCAGGATCCCAAGGTCGCGCTCTCGCGCATCAAGGTGGCCGAGGGCTACGAGGTCTCGCTGTTTGCATCGGAGGTCGAGTTCCCGGATCTCGCCAAGCCGCTGTCGATGACCTTCGACACACGGGGACGGCTGTGGGTGCTGACCTCACCCACGTACCCGCATGTGCTGCCTGACGAGAAGCCGAACGACAAGCTGATCGTCCTCGAGGACACCAACCGCGACGGCAAGGCCGACAAGAGCACGGTCTTTGCCGACAAGCTCTACATCCCCACCGGCTTCGCGCTCGGCGACGGCGGCGTGTACATCGCGCAACAGCCGGCGCTGATGTTCATGAAGGACACCAACGGCGACGGCAAGGCCGACGAGCGCCGGATCCTCCTGCATGGCTTCGGCACCGAGGACAGCCACCACTCGATTCACGCCTGGCAGTGGGGCCCCGACGGCGCGCTCTACTTCCAGGAGGGCACGTTCCTGCACTCACAGGTGGAAACGCCGTACGGTCCGAGACGCCTCGCGTACGCCGGCGTGTGGCGTTACGAGCCGCGCACGGAGAAGCTGGACGTGTTCGTGTCGTATCCGTTCGCCAACCCGTGGGGGCACGTGATCGACGCGTGGGGCCAGAACTTCGTGTCCGATGCTTCCAATGGCTACAACTACTGGGGCACGGCGTTCTCGGGCCATGTCGACTATCCGAACAAGCAGAAGTCGATGCAGGAATGGACGCTGACGCGCGTGCGGCCCACGAGCGGCAGCGAGTTCGTCAAGAGTCGTCACTTCCCCGAGTCCGCGCAGGGCAACTTCCTCTACAACAACGTCATCGGGTTCCTCGGCATCAAGCAGTACAAGACCGTCGAGGAGGGCTCCGGTTTCGTCGGCGTCGAGGTCGAGCCGTTGCTGCAGTCCACCGACCCGAACTTCCGGCCGGTCGGCATGCAGTTTGGACCCGACGGTGCGCTCTACGTGATCGACTGGTTCAACCCGCTCATCGGTCACATGCAGTACTCGATTCGCGATCCGCGCCGCGACAAGTCGCGTGGCCGTGTCTGGCGCATCACCGCGAAGGGCCGGCCGCTGCTGACGCCGCCGAAGATCGACGGCGCGACGATCGCCGAGCAACTCGATCTCCTGAAGGCCTACGAGGACCGGACGCGCTACCAGGCACGGCTCGCATTGCGCGAATGGCCGACGGCGCAGGTGATTCCGGCCGTCCAACGATGGATCACCGGCCTCGACAAGGCCGATCCGGCCTACGAGCACCACATGCTCGAGGCGCTCTGGGTACACGAGCACAACGACCGCGTGAACCAGCCGCTGCTGGCGCAGCTGCTCGCGGCCCGGGAGTTCCGGGCCCGCGCGGCGGCCGTACGCGTGCTGCAGCACTGGTTCGATCGCGTCGACGATGGGATGGGGCTGCTGGCGAGGGCGGTCAAGGATCCGGAGCCGCGCGTGCGGCTCGAGGCCGTACGCGCCCTCAGCTTCGTGCCGACCGCCGAAGCGGCCAGCACGGCGCTGCAGGTGCTCGCGCAGCCGATGGACTACTACCTTCACTACGTGCTCGATTCGACGATGAGCACGCTCGAGCCGGTGTGGAAGCCGGTGCTCACGACTGGCGGCACGTTCGCGACCGACAATCCGGCAGGGCTCATGTTCGTGCTCGATCGGCTGTCGCCTGCCGACCTTGCCCGCGTCAAGCGCAGCACGCCGGTCTATTTCGCGCTGTTGTCACGACAGGGCGTCGCGCCTGCAGCTCGACGCGAGGCGCTCGACGCGCTCGCGACGCAGAACGGCACCACGGTACTGCACGAGATCATCGCTGCGGTGAACCGCATGGACGGCACGCCCGGCAGCGCCGCCGCCGCGGCCGATCTCATGCAGGTGCTGGCGACGTTGTCGCCGGCCCAGCTGGCGCCCGAGCGGGCCGCCGTCGAGCGTCTCGCTCGCGAGGCGCGCAACGACAGCATCCGCGAAGGGGCGTTCCTCGCGCTGATGCAGATCGACGGCAATGCCACCGCAGCGTGGCAACTCGCGTCCGCGAGTCCGCGGCTGCGCATCGACCTGTTGCGTGGCGCGTCGAAGCTCGGGCCGGGACCAGCGCTCGACAGCCTCCAGACATTGCTCGTGCCGACGCTGCGAACTGCGTCAGCGGCAGGCGGCGTCAGGCAGGTGGCAGCGCCGATTACCGGCCGTTACGTGCGACTCGTGCGTCCGGGCCGCGCGCAGGTCCTGAGCGTGACGGAGGTCGAGGTCATGAGCCGGGGCGAGAACGTCGCGCGCAAGGGCACCGCCACGCAGTCCAGCATCGTGGCTGGTGGCGCGACCGGTGGACATGCGCCCCGTGCCATCGACGGCGGCGTCGACATGGCAGCCACCGCAGGCAAGGATCCGCTCGCGGGCACGCACGCCTTCACGAGCGCCGAGCAGGACCCCTGGTGGGAAGTGGACCTCGGGTCCGAGCAGCCGATCGACGAGATCAAACTGTGGCCTGCAGCGCAGGAGTCCCGCACCGGCCTCTATGTGGCCGTGCTCGACACGAGTCGGACGCCGGTCTTCGTCAGGGACGCGATCCGCGTCACGCGCGTCCCGGAGCCGGTGACGCTCGGCGGCGACATGACCCTGGCCGTCAACGCCGCGGGCATGGGCGTGCTGCCGCAGCTCAAGGGCCACGAGGCCGATGCGGTGTCGATCCTGTCGGCCTTCATGCGCGACCCGGCGCAGCGGCAGGTTGCGATTGCGGCCATTCGCCGGTTGCCGCCGAGCGCATGGCCGGCAAGCGAGGTTACGGCACTGGCCGATACGGTGCTCACGCACGTGCGTTCGATTCCACCCGCCGATCGGACCGGTCCGGCGTTTCTCGAAGCCGTCGGCTTCGGGCACGAACTCGCGACCAGGCTGCCGCAGGCCGAACAACAGGCATTCACCAGGGCGCTCGACGAACTTGTCGTGCGCATCATCCGCATCGAAGCCGTGACCGCGCAGATGAAGTTCGATCTGTCGCGCATCACTGTGGCAGCCGGAGAGGAAGTGGTGATCGAGTTCGTCAACCGCGACGAGATGCCGCACAACTTCCTGGTGACCAAGGAGGGCGCGCTCGAGACCGTCGGGCTCGCCGCCGAGGCGATGGTGTCTTCGCCGGATGCCTTCGGGAAGAGCTTCATCCCGAAGACGCCGGAAGTCCTGTTTGCCATCCGCCTCCTGCAGCCCGGCGAAACCCTGCAGGCGCGATTCACCGCGCCCACGCAGGCAGGCAGTTACCCGTTCGTCTGCACGTTCCCGGGGCACTGGCGCACGATGAACGGCGTCGTCCAGGTGGTCAGGACGCCCGCTCAGGTGTCTCCACAGTGAGGAATATGACGGCTTACCACTTACGGCTCAGGGCTTACGGGATGGACGTCAGGTCTCAGGTCACAGGTCTCAGGTCACGCAGGACGTTGGGCGCCGTGATGTTGGCGATGGGTGTGGTCGGGGCGGCGTTGACGTACGGCGCGTCGTCCGGTGTGCTCGCGCAGGGGCGCGTGCCGCATGTCGTGTTCGTGACCGGAGACGACGAGTACCGCTCCGAGATCACGATGCCGATGATTGCGGCCATCCTCGAGAAGCACTACGGGATGCGCACGTCGGTCGCGATCTCCAGGCCGATCCCGCAGACCAAGACCAACATCGAGGGGCTCGAGGCGCTCGAGACCGCCGACCTGATGGTCATGTTCACACGCTTCCGGGCGCTGCCAGACGAGCAACTCGCACGCATCACGAAGTACGTCGACGCAGGCAAGCCGGTGGTCGGCCTGCGCACGAGTACCCATGCCTTCCTCTACCCGGAAGGCAGTCCGCACGTGGCGCTCAACGACGGCTTCGGGCGCGACGTCTTCGGACAGAAATGGATTACGCACCACGGCAACAAGTCGTCGACGTCGGTCACCGTGAACGAGGCCCAGGCGGGGCACCCGATCCTGCGTGGCGTGACGCCGTTTCCGGCGCGCTCATGGCTGTATCACGTGCTGCCGCTCAATGGGCCGGCGACGATCCTGCTCGAAGGTGACAGTATCAACTCGCAACAGACGGCCAGGGCGGAGCAGTATCCGCCACATCAGCCCGTTGCCTGGACACGCGGGCACAACGGCACCCGGGTGTTCTTCACCACGCTCGGACATCCTGCCGACTTCTCGCAGGAATCGATGCGGCGCCTCGTCGTCAACGGCATCCTGTGGGCGCTCGGCAAGGACGTGCCGCAGGGGGGCGCCAACGCGACACCCGTCAGTCCCTACGTCGCGCCAGAGAGCTTCGATTTGTCGAAAGTGCCGAAGGGGGATTGAGACGAACGCTGAACGCCAAACGCTGAACGCCGAGCAGTGAACGCTGAGCGCTGAACCCGAAGGCCGAAGGCCCAATGCCGAAGGCCGATTCGCGATTAACGATGATCACGTTCGACGACATCCTGGCGGCACGACCACGAGTCCAGCCATACGTGCGGCGCACGCCGCTCGAGCGCAGTCGCACGTTGAGCGACCAACTCGGCACGAACGTCTACCTGAAGCTGGAGCTCTTCCAGCGCACGGGCTCGTTCAAACCCCGAGGCGCCTTCAACCAGATCCTCCACCTCACCCCCGATCAACGTGCGCACGGCGTCGTCGGCGTCAGCGGCGGCAACTTCGCCCAGGCGCTCGCCGATGCCGGAGACACGCTCGGCACCCCGACGATGGTGTGCATGCCGACGACGGCACCGAAGGCATCGGTCGAGGCGACACGTGGATATGGAGCGACTGTCGAGCTCGCGGCAACGTTCCCGGAAGTGTTTGCGAGGGCCGAGGCGCTGCGCGCGGCCGGAGCGTGCCTCCTGCACCCGTTCGACAATCCGCACCAGATGGCTGGCGTCGGCACGATCGGACTCGAGGTCCACGAGGATCTGCCACAGGTGACCGACATCGTCATCAGCATCGGCGGAGGTGGCCTGATCGCGGGTATCACTGTGGCGCTCGAGGCGCTCATCCCGGGCATCCGTGTCTGGGGAGTAGAGACCGAGGGAGCCGACGCGATGGGCCAGGCACTGAAAGCCGGACGCGTGGTCGAGGTCACGCCGACGTCGCTCGCACGCACATTGAGTGCGCCGTATGTCGCCGAGGACGCGCTCATGATCGTGCGGCGGCACGCGCAGCGCTACGTCCTCGTGTCCGATCGCGAGGCCTACGAAGCGGCCCGCCACCTGCTCGAACGGACGAAGGTCAACGCCGAACTCGCTGCCGCGTGCACGCTGGCCGCCGCCCGCCGGGTACGCGAGGCGTTCTCGTCCGACAGTCACGTGGTCCTCGTGATCTGCGGCGGCAACGTATCGCTGGAGGACTGGGTGGACTACCACGGCCGCTTTGCCTGACACGCGCCGCACCGCAGGAGCCATTTCATGCCCATTGCCATCGTCCGGCTCGGAACGTCGAGGATTGCCGGAGAGGGTGTGCGCATCGGCACGGTACGCCGGCCTCCGCGCGGCGTACCGAAGGCCGAATTCGCGTCGCGAGATTTCTACGACGTGTGGATGCCGACGCTCGCCCCGAGCGACGGTCTCGTCGCCGTTGGGCAGAACGCGGCCGACGACAAGGCGTGGGCGATGTTCACGCGCAAGTACCGTGCGGAAATGAACGCCCCGGAGCCATCACGCCTTCTCGATCTGCTCGCGGCGCTTTCGCAGCAGACAAATCTCTCGGTCGGGTGCTACTGCGAGGACGAAGCGCGGTGTCACCGCTCGGTGTTGCGCGAGTTGCTCGTCGAGCGCGGTGCAATCGTGCGCGAGCCCTGACCTGGTTCACGTACGGCCGTCGTTGACGCGCAGGGGACCACCTTGCCGAACGGCTTCAAGAGCCTCATGGTGGGCCAGACGGCGCCCGCCCGGTCCTTCATCAATTTCGCGGATCCGTCCGGCCGGGCCCTGAACTGGACGGTGCGCTTCGACCCACGTCAGGCGGCAGGGTCGACTTACCTGAGCGTTACCAGGACAGGCGCCAATGAGTGGATCATCGAGGCGACCGCTGAAATGGTGGCGTCCCTGAGCAACTACACCACCGGCTCGGGCAAACAGGTGACGACCCAGGAGGGCACCTACCGGATGCCGTTCCGGATCCGGGTCACGGCTCCCTGATGTCGCGCCTGGTCGGTCGGCCTTGGCGCCGTTCGACCAGGCAACGCAGGTTCGGGTCAGCGTCCTGCCGCACGCGAGGAGACGCTGACGGGACGCCCGAAGCGCGATGCGGTCAGCGTGATGTCCGCGCGTGCCCACGCCTTCTTGAAGCGAGCCTCGGCAATCGCGGCCTGGGCGTCCTTGCCCTGTGCGCGGAGAGCCTGGACGACGCCGAAGAGCGCCCAGCCGTTGTCGCGCCCGCGTCGCAAGTCTTCCCAGTAGACCGTTTCGGCCTCGGCCGGGCGACCGGCCTCGAGCAGGATGGCACCGAGCGCGAGCCGCATCGGCGAATGCCACTCGGATGGCTCGGTGTACACGAGTGCGTCCTCGAGGCGCACGGCTTCCTCCAGGCGGGCAATGGCGTTGGGGAACTCGCCACGCGCCGCGGCAATCTCGCCAGCGAGGACCGGCACGCCGATGGACAGGATGGCGCGTCCGGCGTTGGGTGAGAAGAGCGGCTGGTCGAGGCTCTTGTCGGGCAGGACCGCGACGAGAGCCGCGAGCTCGCGCTCTGCCGCGGCGACATCCGCCGTGGCGACGAAGGCCTGGCCGCGCGCGTAGTGCCAGGCGCCGCGCAGGAACGGGCTGCCAGCGGGCGGCTCCGGTTCGGCGAGCATCTCCTGCCAGTGCCCGAACCGGACGTGGGCCCAGTACGGAACGACACGGAAGCCGGCCAGCATCGGCAACTGCGCGAGCTGTGCCTCCTCGACGCGCGAAGCGACCTTGCGTGCCGCGTCGATCGCGACCTTGCTCTGGCCGTCCGCGGCGGCGGCAAACCACAGGAAGTGCACGTTGTGCGGGTAGTACCCCATCGGGTACAGGCCCTGGGCGCGGCACTGGGCGATGTAGTCCTCGTCAGCGGCCACAGCGAGGCGGTTACTCTCCATCGCGTCCGCGTACCGACCGACGCGCTGGTAGATGTGCGATGGCATGTGGACCATGTGGCCCGCCGCGGGCATCAGCGTCAGCAGGATGTCGGCGGCCTTCTCGGCCCGCTCGGGCGTGCTGGTCGGCTCGACCAGATGCACGTACATGTGGAGTGCGCCCGGGTGTTTCGGGTACTTGCGGATCATCTGTTCCGTGAGCGCCACGATTTGGGCGGTGCCTTCGTGCGGCCGCCCATCGGGCATCCAGTAGCCCCAGGGGCGCAGGTCCATCATCGACTCGACGTAGAGCATCGCGATGTCGGGGTCGTCGGGGAAACGCTGGTGCACCTTGCGCATCGCCTCGGCGTACGCGCGATCGTTGGTCGTGCGGTGCTCGGGGGTGCCGGAGTAGCGCGCTGCGAGGGCGTCGATCAGCGCCTGTTCGCGCGGTGTGGCGGTGCCCTTCAGCGACTGGGCCTTCTTCACGAGCTCGAGGGCGTGCGGCTCGTCATTGGGCTCCATGAGCGCATTGATGTTGGGTCCAAGCACGAGCGCCTGGCCCCAGTAGGCCATCGCGAGACTCGGGCTCAGGCGGGCCGCCTCACGAAAGGCGCGCCGTGCCTCTGCATGATTGAAGGCATACGCCAGGTTGAGGCCCTGGTTGATGAAGCGCTGTACGCTGGCGCTCTTGGTACTGACCGGGAACGTATGTGTGCCGAGGTTCTGTAACCGTGGCGCAACCTCGCCATTGGGCCCGGGCTGCGCAGCCGGACCACCTGACTCGTAATGCTTGTGGGAACCCGATGCCGAAGGCGCCGGCGCCTGGGCGAAGGCAATCGTACCGAGCAGGATCGTGGCCGACAGGAAGGCGGCGCGAGTGAGCCTCATTTGCATGGATGTACCTCCTTCTGAACCCGGTGCCACGGAGAGGGGGCGCGTCAGTGCGCGGACCAAACATCCGCTTTACCGCAAGCGGGCCGGCAGGGCCCAGCCTCCACACCGGCATCGTGAAAAACGATCAGGTGAGTCCGGGCGAACAGGTCCCTGGGGCGAATGCCGCTTCCCCAGGGGTAACTGGTTTGACCGGCCGCGCGATCTCGGCGACGCGGCCAGGCATGCGCCATTTCCTGCACGCACTGGTCGGCTCGAGGGTTTGTCGGCAGGGCCGCAGCCGAATCGCTCTCGGACGTGGATCGTCAGCGGGTGCTGGCGCTGAGAAGTCAGGTCCCTGGCCCGTTGGCTGCAAGCACTCGTTCCACCGGACTGGTGTTCCATGTGTCGATCACACACTTCCAACCGCCATCCGCCTGCTTGCGCCACACGGTCACGGCCTTCCCGTACTGGGTCTTCAACTCACCGGACACGTCGCGGAACGTCATGCGATTGCGTTCGACCAGATAGCCGACGTCGGCGCCGTTCGACACCGTTGCGAGTTCCGGCTCCCAGGTAATCGAGAATCCGGGGATGGACGAGGCCTGTCGAATCCATGCCCGGATTGCATCTTTGCCAACGACGGCCGGCTGATCAGGCGGCAGCAAGATGGCATCGTCGGTCCAATAGGCAAGCGCGCGTTCCAGATCGCCGCTCGCGGCAGCGTGGGCCCACTCGCGGCTCGCACGCATGAGTACTGCACGTTCATCTTCCGGGTTCGTCATGAAGGACCTCGCCTGTCGATCCTGACTCACGAGGCGCGAAACGACGCGACGCGAGTGCCGATGTATCAGCATAGCCCTCGAGTTCCAGGCGATTTCCTTGTCGGAAACGAGAACAACCCGGCCCACGTCCGCATGGCGGATGATGTGGCGCCGGCCATCGTCGTCGAGCATGCGCGTGCGGACCTCGATCGCCTCGACGACGCCGCGGGCCGAGCCGGTCTCGACAGTGTCGCCGACGAGGTAACGGCACATCGACCAACGTCGAACGCTGAAGCGTGGGAGGGCCTGAATGCTGGTGGCCCGCACGACGAGCTCGCGCCGGAACCGGACGCAGTCGTGAAGATTCGGTACGAACCCGCGCGAAACCCTCGCCACCGACCCCGCCGCGTCCCTGCAGCGACTTGTTCGCTCGGAAATCTCGCCGATCAGCGCCGATCCGCCCCCCGATCCGCCGCCAAGTAGCCCAGCCCCGCGACAGACAGCCGATCCCCGCCTCGGATCGGCTGTCGCGCCCGTAGTACTCACACAGATACGAACCTGCCTGCGACACCTGCCCGAAGGGCGGCCTGCAAGCACTCTCTGACGCTACCCGGAAGCCGTGCTCCAGCGGGTGTCCTGATGGCGGGAGCCGGCATGGCCGCGTGACGCACCCGCCCCAGCTCCCGGCACCCTTCCAAGGTCATCGAGGACAACGACCTGGTGGAGTCCACGTTCCCCCGCGTGTGATCCACGGCTGGGCGCTGTCGTGGAGAACGATGAACACGGCCCTGCGGTTCTCGGCCCCGACGCCGCTCAGAGTCATCGGGTGGGCAGTGTGCATGATGACGCTCTCGCCGGCGTTGGTCACCGTTGTGCCATCTGGTGTCTCCAGGCACTGCGCGCCTGACAACACGTAGAAGGCCTCCGGTCCAGAATGCGTATGCCCGGCCCCCCCTCTCATCTCCGGCGGCAGGATTGATTCCATATACCGCGCCGTGTATCGGGCGCCGCGCTCGAGATGGAGGGGTCCAATGACCGCCACGCGCTCTCCATTCGCCGGTTTCCATTGTTGGTCGGCGACTGTAAACACCCAGAACTTGCCATGGGACTGCACCGCGACACCATTGCGGGACCGTGCCGCTTGCGCAATGGCCAGTGTCGGGTAGGTGTAGAGATGCCAGTAGACCGCCTCGGATAATCCGTCCATGGGTTCGGTTGTGAGCAAGTAGCAACCGGCATCCCCAGTGCGCTCACTGGCCGGCGTTTCACACCGGCCAGGATAGATGGCCGCAAACGGTGACGGCGGCGCTTGGGCTGGAGCCTCCCTCGGGAGAGACGTCATCAAGAGCACGATCAGACAGCGGAGCGCACTAGCCTTCGGCATTTGCCCACCTCTTCGGGAAAATTGGAAGTCAATTCTATGCGCCCTTGGCGACGGCCTGTTTCGTCGGGTGTCTTCACCGACATGCGTTCCTCGAAGCGTGGCCCCCGCGGCGGAATCTCGCCTCAGCGTGTCCGGTACCCCAACTGCGGAAGACATCTGCTCCCCTCGGCTCGCACGCTGATGACCTCGGTGTGCGCCTTGATGGCCGGACGGGCGGGCGCGCGCTCGGCCCGCCATCGGGCATGTAGTTCTTACCTTTCATCACGTGATGAAAGCACAGGGGAGATCGATGCCTAACCGTCTTGTGGATCTGGTCATCGACCGTGTCGATTGCGTTGACGTCGCCGCTAACCAACACGCGTCCATCCTGCTCCGGAAAAGGAGAGCGGCGTCATCATGCAGCGCGAGGCCCGCCTGCGCGACCTGCGCACGCCGCAGGCCCGCCACAACGCCAAGGGCGAGGAGGTCCGGGGCTTGGCGAGCAAACTCTCACGGGAAACCGATTCCGACATCGAATCGAGCTACCGCGAGACCATCAAGACGCTGAAAGCCGAGCGCGACCAGTTGGCCCGCGAGATCGCCGACCTCGAGGCGAGCCGCAGGCGGAAGGCGGGTGGCCCACCCGACGAGCGAAGCGCCGGAGGCGGGCGCAGTTCGTCAGGATTCGAGCCCGGTAGGCGAGGCCCGGAGGACCGGAGCCGGAGGGCCTGAAGGCGGGTGGGCCCACCCGACGAGCGAAGCGCCGGAACCGGACGCAGTCGTGAGGATTCGACCTCGAGGCGAGCCGTAGGCGGAGCCGTGAGGCGGAAGGCGGGTGGGCCCACACGACGAGCGCGCGCCGGAACCGGACGCAGTCGTGAGGATTCGACCTCGAGGCGAGCCGTAGGCGGAGCCGTGAGGCGGAAGGCGGGTGGGCCCACAGGACGAGCGCGCGCCGGAACCGGACGCAGTCGTGAGGATTCGACCTCGAGGCGAGCCGTAGGCGGAGCCGTGAGGCGGAAGGCGGGTGGGCCCACACGACGAGCGAAGCGAGGAGTGGTGGGCCCACCAGGATTCGAACCTGGGACGGGCCGGTTATGAGCCGGCGGCTCTGACCGCTGAGCTATGGGCCCACTCGTGGTGGATACAGCAACGCTTAACGCTTAACGCTTAACGCCTGACGCCTGTCGGCCCGTTGGCACGCTCGGCTCTGCGATTGTGTCACGTACGCCGGTTCGTCGTCAGTCGCAAGGCAGCCCGTGATGCCGGAACGGTTCGAACGGTACGCCAACGGCTGCCAGAGGCCGTGTCGTCGATCGCGCTCAGGGCTCGTCGGCGCTTGGTCCGTAGATCTGCGGCACGGTCGATCCCATGGGACGCAGATACGTGCTGATCTGCCCGCGGTGATGGACGATGTCGAAGAGGAAACTCCACGCCATCGGTGCCGCCGGCCGTATGCTGCCGAAGAAGTCCATGGTGCCAGTCCAGCGTTCGTTTGGCAGCGCTGCCCACCGTTCCGGCAGACCGGCACTCTGCGCGTCGTAGCTGGCGAGCACTTCCGCCATGGTCGCGGGCAGGGGAGGCGGCGCCCACTCGGCGACGCCGCTCTCCATCGCCTCGATGAGCATCTTCTCCTCGCAGACGATCTGCCACGCGATGTCGTGGGCCGTGCGCGACTTTGGATCGGGCTTGTACGTCGAGCCCTCCGGTATGCGCGACAGCACCTTGCGTGTCGTCTGTGACTCGTTGGTCCAGAAGCCGACAAACAGCGCCTTCTCGTCCACGTCGTCCCCCTGACTGGCCCGTACTCGCCAGCGTAGGCCCTACTTCGTCGCCGCCTGCAGGTTCGCCGCGACCCTCTGCACTGCGTCCATCACCCGCAGCAGGTTGCCGCTCCACAACTTCCCGATCTGTTCCTCCGTGTAGCCACGGCGAACGAGTTCGAGCGTCACGTTGAACGTCTCGTCGGCGCCGCTCCAGCCGTCCACGCCGCCGCCGCCGTCGAAGTCGGAGGACATGCCGACGTGATCAACGCCGACCTTCTTCACGAGGTAGTCGACGTGATTCACGAAGTCGGCGACCGTCGCCCGGGACGCTGGAAACGCCTTGTTGACCTCCGCCATCTTCACGCGGAACTGCGCACGCTGCTCGTCGGTCATCTCGTCAGGCCCGCCCGTCGGCATTGCTTTGCGCACCTCGGCCATCGCAGCCGCACGCTCGGGCGAGTCGGGCGGCTTGATCTTGACGTAACCGTCGAAGGCCACCGTCTGCACCACGCCGCCACTCTTCTTGATGGCCATCAGTTCCTCGTCATCGAGGTTCCGGCTGTGGTTGGCCACCGCCCGTGCCGACGAATGCGACGCGATGACCGGGGCCTTCGACAGTGCGATGGCCTGCAGGTTCGCCTGCTTGGACGGGTGCGAAAGGTCGATCATGAAGCCGACGCGATTCATTTCGGCAATCGCCTGCTTGCCGAGATCACTCAACCCGTTGTGCTGCCACTTGCCGTCCCGTTCGCCGGTGTTCGAGTCGGCGAACTGGCTGTGCCCGTTGTGCGCCAGCGACAGGTAGCGACCGCCGCGGTCGTAGAACTCCTTGATGCGCGACAGGTCCGTTCCAACGGGATACGCGTTCTCCACACCGATCAGCGCCACCTTGCGCCCTGACGCGGCGATCTTCCTGACATCGGCGGTGGTGAGCGCCAGCCCGATCCGATCCGGCGCGATGACGTCGACCAGCCGATGAATGGCGTCGAACTTGGCAATGGCCTGGGCATACGCCTTGTCGTAGCCCTCGGCAGTCTGCGGGCCCTGCCCGACATAGACGATGAAGAACGCGGCGTCGAGGCCACCCTTCTCCATCTTCGGCAGGTTCACCTGCGTGTCGAGCGCGTGCGCATAGTCGCGCGGACCAGCCGTGAAGTTGCGCGCGTCGATGTCGACGTGCGTGTCGAGCGTGATCACCCGCTCGTGGATGGCCTTGGCCTTGCCGACGATCGCGGCATCGGGCGTTTGTCCTGCCGCCACCCTTCCGGATGTGAGGACAGCAACGAGAGCGAATGCGAGAGTGAGGCGGCGAGCGCGATTCATGTCGCACGATTGTGCCAGAGACGCCGCAGGGAACGAACGCCGAACGCTGAACGCGACACCTTGTCGGCAATCCCGAGTTTCTACGGCGGCACGTCTGCCCCGCGTTCCGGGTTCCAGGCGCAGTGCCCGGCACCCGGTGGCCCGGACGACGGTGCCCGGTGCCCGGTCCCTGTTCAGTCCTGACGCAAGGCCGTCATCGGATTCGTGCGCGAGGCTCGCAGGGCCGGCAGCAGGCAGGCCGCGAGACCGACGGCCGTGATCACGGCAACGGCGACGATGCCGGACAGACGCACGTCGGGGCCACTCGGGCCGATGACGCTGGTGATGACCAGGCGGGTGGAGATGTTGCTCATCCCCAGTCCGGCGATGATGCCGATGCCAAGCAAGGCGGTGCCCGACCGGAGTACCGTGCGCACGACGTCATACCTGGTCGCACCGAGCGCCATGCGGATGGCGAACTCCTGCTTACGCCGCGAGACCGCATAGGCCATGACGCCATAGACGCCGACTGCCACCAGCGTCAGGCCGACGCCAGCGAACACCGTGAGGATCACGAGACTGAAACGAGGCTGCGCGTGGAAGCGGCGCCGCAGGTCGTTTTCGAGCGTCGACCCGGGCCGGACCGGCACGTTGGGGTCGACAGTCCGGATGGCGCGTTCGAGGGCCGGGAGCACGGCTGCGGCATCACCCGTCGTGCGCACCAGGATCTGCCGCGCCGTGTTGCCGAACAGAGTGGTGGTGGTTGGCAAGTAGACGCCCGGCAACGGGACGTCACCTGGACCTTGGTTACGGACATCGTTCACGACGCCGATGATGCTGAAGCGCGAATCGTTCAGGTAAGCAGGTGCTCTCGCCAGATCTGGCAGGTCGAGATACTGCCCAATCGGGTCTTCATTGCCGAAGTATCGCTCCGCGAGTGAGCGGCTGATGACCGCCACGCGCGCGGCGCTGCTCACGTCGGCCGCAGCCAGGGTGCGGCCCCTGAGAGGCTCGAGGCGCACGAGCCCGAGGTAGTGCTCGTCGCAGAGTTGGGTCACGACCAACTCCGCCCCGCCAGGTGCCCGCATGCCGGGGCGGTTGGCCGTCATCTGCCAACCTCCGTACGGCCAGTTCGACACCTGTGCCGCACCGGTGACCCCATTGACCGCTCGGGCGCGGGCGACCGCATCGACGTAGTACTGATGTCGCAGGGCGGGGCCGGGCTCATCGCGTTTCTCGAACCGGGGGGCAACGGAGGCAAGCCCCTTGGGGTTCACGCCGAGATCGGCCGACACCAGCGAGGCAAAGTTCCGGATCAGCATGCCCGCGCCAAGCAGCAGGACCAGCGAGGTGGCGACCTCGGCGACCACAAGCCCATGCCGCAGCCATCCGTGCTTGTTGCTGGCGCCGGAGCCCTTGCCCGATTCCCTCATCCCGTTCACGAGGTCCTGCCGCGAAGCGTTCCATGCCGGCACGATCCCGACGATCATCGTCGTGAATACCGCCAACGCGAGGCTCGCGACGAGTGCTTCGGGCACGAGCCGTAGTTGCACTTCGAAGGCCACGCCCTGCCGCGGCAGGATCGTCGCCACCGCGCGGATGCCAGCCCATGCCAGGATGCAACCGCCGATGGCGCCACACAGCGCAAGCAGGCCGGATTCGGTCAACAGGTGCGCCATGATGCGCAGGCGTCCGCCACCGAGCGCGGCCCGTAGTGTCATCTCCCGCTCACGCGTTGTCGCCCGCGCGAGCAGCATGTTGGACACGTTGCAGCAGGCGATGAGCAGCAGCAGGACGACCGCGGCCAGCAGCGTGTAGAGCACCCGGCTGAAGGGGCCAACCACCCGGTACCTCAGGTCGAGGACCTCCATGCGCAGATGCGGCGGATATTCGTCGGGATGCAGGGCGGCACGACGCTGCGCGACGGCCGTCATGCGCTCCGATGCCTCCGCCAGCGTGACGCCGGGCTTGAGGTGGGCCTGGTACCACCATCGCCGGTCGTCCGGTGGCGTGGCGCCGCGCCGCAGCGTCAACGGGGCCCACATGTGGGGCGCCTGCCACGCGAAACGGGGCGGCATCACGCCGATGATGGTGCGCGGCACGTCGGCCACGGTCACGACCTGCCCGAGGATGTCTTCGCGGCCGCCGAACTTCTCGATCCAGGCGCCATGGTCGAGGACGACGACCGGGCCCGCGCCGGGCCCGGCATCGTCCTCGGTGAACACGCGGCCCTTGAGCGGTGGCACGCCGAGAAACGGAAACGTGTTCGGCGTCATCTCGGAGAGGGACACGATGTCCGAGCCCGTCCCGGTACGCATCATCGCGTTGTCGGTCGCGCTGGCCACGACGGTTTCGAACACGGTCTGCTGTTGCCAGAAGTCGAGCAACTCGTCCTGGCCCATCGCCCCGCCGCTCCAGCGGCGGCCCGTCTCGGTGTCGACGACCCACACGTTCACCATCCGATCCGACTTCGCGTACGGGAACGGATCGAGCAGGATGTTGCGAAGCGCGCTGTAGATGACGGTGACACCGCCGATACCGAGCGCGAGCGTGAGCACGGCCGCGATAGTGAACCCCGGGTTGCGCCGCAGGACGCGGGCGGCGTAGCGGATGTCCTGTCCAATCCAGTCGAGCAGCGTGACGGTGTTCATGGCGTAGATCTCTTCGCGAATCCGCCCGGTGTTCCCGAGCTTGCGTCGGGCGGCGGCCCTGGCGTCGTCGGGCGTCATGCCGCGCGCGATGTTCTCGTCGGTTTCCAGCTCGAGGTACGACTCGAGTTCACGAGTCCGCTCGTCGTCCCACCACGCCCGCCGAAAGAAGCGTCGCCACGCCATGGTCATGTTGGTCGGGCTCGGAGAGCCGGCCCTACCGTCGCTCCTCGGCGCGACTGAGGACGACCTGGTTCATCGCGACTCCTCGACGGGCTTCAGGACCTGGTTGACCGCGGCGACGAGCTCCTGCCAGCGACTGGTGCGCGTGGCCAATTGCTCGCGTCCCGTGGGCGTGAGGCGGTAGTAGCGGGCCTTGCGGTTGTTCTCGGACGTGCCCCAGAACGAGGCGACCCAGCCACGGTCCTCGAGGCGGTGCAGGGCGGGGTAGAGCGACCCGTGCTGGACCTGGAGCAGCGCGTCGGAGCGGTGCTCGATGACGTGGGCAATCGTGTGGCCGTGCGCCGGACCGGGCTGCAACGTCTGCAGGATCAGCAGATCCAGCGTGCCCTGAAGGAGATCAGCGTCGAGCGAAGCGGACGAGCGGCGCGGCATGTGTCGAAGCGTAGCCCGACCACAGGCCTCTCCACAAGATGATCTAGTGGAGAAAAGGCAGGCAGAACAATGAAAGTTGGGACGAACTATCTGGCGACAGGTCGAGAACCAGTCGGGAGGCGTCGACCTGACTTGTCCGCCGTAGCGTCTGGCGAAGGCGGAAGGTCGACGCCTACAAACAAAGTGGCGGCGCCGACTACCCGCCGGACACGTGTTCTCGGCGGGTCAGCGTGCGGCATTCGGCGTTCGCCGTGAATGAAAAAGGGGCGCCCTGTGTGGGCGCCCCTTGAGCGTCGACCTGACTTGTCCGCCGTAGCCTCTGGCGAAGGCGGAAGGTCGACGGCTACATCCTGTGATTTCGACATTCCCGGCATTGCGGCATTCCGGCATTTCCACCGGCCGCCGTGATGCGGGCGGTCGTCTGCTACGACCGGCCCTCCAGGAACGCCTTGAGCTTGCGGCTGCGCGACGGGTGCCGCAGCTTGCGCAGCGCCTTGGCCTCGATCTGCCGAATGCGCTCGCGGGTGACGGCGAAGTTCTGGCCGACTTCCTCGAGCGTGTGCTCGCTGCCGTCGCCGACGCCGAAGCGCATCTTGATCACCCGCTCCTCGCGCGGCGTCAGCGTCTTCAGCACGTCATCGGTCTGTTCCTTGAGGTTCAGGTTGATGACGGCCTCGGCCGGCGACACGATGTTGCGGTCCTCGATGAAGTCGCCGAGGTGTGAATCCTCTTCCTCGCCGATGGGCGTCTCGAGCGAGATGGGCTCCTGCGCGATCTTGAGGACCTTGCGGACCTTGGCGACCGGGATGTCCATCCGCTGCGCGATCTCCTCGGAGGTCGGTTCGCGACCGAGCTCCTGCACCAGCGCACGCGAGGTGCGAATGAGCTTGTTGATCGTCTCGATCATGTGCACCGGGATGCGGATGGTGCGGGCCTGATCGGCGATCGCGCGGGTGATGGCCTGGCGGATCCACCACGTCGCGTAGGTGGAGAACTTGTAGCCGCGGCGGTACTCGAACTTGTCCACGGCCTTCATCAGGCCGATGTTGCCTTCCTGGATCAGGTCGAGGAACTGCAAGCCGCGGTTGGTGTACTTCTTGGCAATCGACACCACGAGGCGCAGGTTGGCTTCGACCAGTTCCTTCTTGGCCTGCTCGGCCTGCATCTCGCCGCGGTAGATCGTCTCCAGCGTGTGGCGCAGGCGCTCGGGGGTCTCCTCGAGGTCGGTCGACATCTGCTGCACGACGGCCCGCAGGTCCTTCTGCTTCTTGAGGAGGACCTTCTTCTCCTCCTCCTTCAGCTTCGGCTTGCGACCCTTGGCGGTCGGGTTGACCTGGCGCTCGATGTGGTCGGCCTCGCGCTGCAGCTTCTGCACCGCCTCGACCTGCTCCTTGATCTCCTCGATCAGGCGCCGCTTGACCGACTCGGTGAACTCGATGCGACGAATCGCCTTCGAGATCGCCACCCGCTTGCGGAGCATCGACCAGCGCGCCTTGCGCCACGTCGAGTACTCCTTCTTCGTCTTGCCCTTCTTGATGCCGCCGAACTTGACCTCCGCCGTCTTGAAGGCGGTGATCGCCTTCTTGACCGCCTCGATCTGCTTCAGGACTTCCTTGGCGCGCTCCTCGAGACGGTCCTCGGTGACCTCCTCGTCGGTGAAGATCGCGATTTCGCGGATGGTGCGCTGGCCCGCCTTCAGCTGCTCGCCCATCTCGAGGATCTTCTTGGCCACCGTCGGCGTTCGCGAGATCGACTTGATCACCGCCAGCTTGCCGCGCTCGATGCGCTTGGCGATCTCGACCTCGCCCTCGCGCGTCAGGAGGGGGACGGTGCCCATCTCGCGCAGGTACATGCGGACGGGATCGTTGGTCTTGTCGAGCGCGCCCGGCGTGAGATCGAGTTCCGGCTCCTCGCCCGTGTCCGGGCGGTCCAGCATCTTGTCCTCGCGGTACTTCTGCTCGGACTCGACGACCTCGATGCCAGCGTTGCCAAACGTGCTGAACAGGTCCTCGAGCTCCTCGGCCGACGAGGTGATGTCGGCTGGGAGTACTTCGCTGACCTCGTCGTACAGGAGATAGCCCTTCTCCTTGCCGATCGCGATCAGGTGGCGTACTTCGTCGTACTTGTCCTCGATGGACACGTCCGCTTGTCCGCGCCTCGTACTCGGGGCGGGACGATCCTCGGTCTTCACTTCAGGGCCTCGATCCGTTCCAGTAGTGCCTTTTTTTGCAACCATAGCGCCAGGATTCGCTCCGTGTTCGCCGCGCCGCCGGCCTCCTGCAGCTGGTCGATCTCCCGCTGCACGCTTGCCCGCTCCCGCTCCAGCCGCAGCGTTCGTATCACTCGTACGCACGACTCGGGCGTCGCCACGACGCCCGCGCTCATCGTCAATCCGGTGACCCACCGGCGCTCCTCTTCTGTGAGACCTGACAGGACCTGTGCCGGCATCTGGTCCGGGTCCCGCACGTCCGTGGTGAGCACCAGGCGCAACAACCGCCCGGTGCGCAACTGCTCGAGATCGGCATCCTCGAGCGCATCCATCGCGAGCATCGCCTCGCGCGGCGTGGTCATCACGCCGACGATGAGCTCACGTTCCGCCTGGCTCAGGCCAGGCATCGACGCACGGCGCGCCGTGTCGGGCAGGGTCTCCTGCCTGGTCACTGCGGCCTTGCGAATCTCCTGCCGGACCGTCTCCTCGCCCACCTGCGCGCGATGGGCGAGCCGATCCGCGAACTGATCCCGCGCCAGTGCCTCCGGGATGCGGGCGGCCACGGCCAGCATTTCGTTCAGGAACGCGACACGACCGGTCGGATCCTTCACGTTGTGCCGCGCCGCCGCGCGGTCGAGCACGAAGTCCAGGTACGGCCGCGCCTGCGACACCTTCTCCCGATAGGCGTCCCCGCCGTAGCGCCGGACGAACGTATCGGGGTCCTCACCCTCCGGCAGCAGGGCGACGCTGACCTGGAAGCCCTCGGCCACGAGCAGATCCCCCGACTTTGCCGCCGCGTTCTGGCCGGCGCCGTCGGCATCGAAACTCAACACCACCTTCGAGGCGAAACGCCGGAGCGTCTGCGCCTGCGGCTGCGTCAGTGCCGTCCCGCTCGACGCCACCGTGTGGGCCACTCCGCCCTGCCACGCCTGCAGGACGTCGAAGTAGCCCTCCATCATTACGACGCTGCCGGCCTGTCTGATGGCGTGCTTGCTCAAATGCAGCCCGTACAGCACCCGTCCTTTGGTATAGAGCGGCGTTTCCGGAGAATTCAGGTACTTGGGTACCTGATCATCGGCCATCGCCCGCCCGCCAAAAGCCACCACCGACCCGCCCTCCCGGTGGATCGGGAACAACAGACGTTGCCGGAACCGGTCCACCACGCTGCCGTCGTCGCGCTGGACGGCCAATCCGCCTCGCACCAGTTGGCCGGGCGAGAAGCCCTGCTGCTTCAGGTGCCGGACCAGCATGTCCCGCGACGGTGGGGCATACCCGATTCCAAACGTTTCAACCGCCTCGGATCGGACATCCCGACGTTTCAGCAGTTCCCTCGCCGCCGTCCCTGCCGGACTCGCGAGCTGGGCCGCGTAGAACGCCCGCGCCAGTTCGTGCGCCTTCAGCAGCGCCTCCCGCTCTGCCTCCTCCGCGTGCGCCTCGGGCGATGCAGGCGCCTCGGGCAGCGTGATGCCGCACCGCGCCGCCACCCGCTTCACGGCATCGTGGAACCCCACGCCCTCCTGGAGTTCGACGAACTTGAAGACATCACCGCCCTGGCCGCAGCCGAAGCAGTGGAAGAACCCCTTGTCCCGGTTCACCGTGAACGACGGCGTCCGTTCCCCGTGAAAGGGGCACAACCCCTTGTACGTCGTGCCCGCCTTGCGCAGCGGGACGTACTCCTGAACGACCTGCACGATATCCGCGGCATGCCGGATCTGGTCGATGAGCTCCCGCGGGTAAAGCACGTCCGACCCTAGTCCCTCAACTCCACCAGCGTGACGGCGCCACCACCCATGTCGTTGGGGGCCGGCGCCGCCCGCAACACCAACGGATGCGCGTTCAGGTAGCCGCTGAGCGCCTGCCGCAGCCGGCCGGTGCCATGCCCGTGGATCACCCGGACGGTCCGCAGTTCCTGCATCGCGGCCTCGTCCAGGAACTTGTCCGTCCGGTCGATGGCTTCGTCCACCGTGCAACCGATGACATTCAAATCCGCGCCGCCGCCGGTCTTCTCGCCGCGCGACGCGAGGCGGACGTTGACGGTCGGCGCCGCCGTCGTCGCGGCGCCACCGATCTTGCGCAACTCCGCCACCTTCACCCGCATCCGCTTGCCGTTGACGTCCACCTCGGCGTCCTTGCCCGCCAATGTACGGACGACGCCGTGCAAGCGCAGGATCCCGACCTCGACCCGATCGCCGGCAGCGAGTGGGCCGGCCGCTTCGGCGGTCGGCGGCATCACCGGCTCGGACGGCAACGTCGCCCCTCCCTCGCGGACCCGGTCGGCGATCGAGTCCAGCGCCGTTCGAGCGGACACGCGCAGGTCGCCGGTGACTCCAGTCGGGATCGGCGCGATACGTTTCTGCTGCGTCTTTTCGAGCGCGGCGGCCTGCTGGCGGAGATCCGCCACGACCTTGTCGACCTCCGCACGGGCGTCCCGGAGCTGTTCGTTCAGGCGCTGTTCGAGCTTGCGTGTGAACTGCGCCTCGCGTTCACGGAGCGCATCCTCGCGGGTGCGCAGTTGACGCTCCGACGCTTCGGCCTGGGCTCGGGCCTGCACCGTCAGGCGCCGTTCGTGGTCGAGCGACTGCAGCTCGCGATCCAGCTTCGCCATCTGCTCCGAGAGGCGAACTTCGTTGTCGCTGCGCCAGGCGAGCGCGGCATCGAGCACGGGTCGGGGCAGCCCCAGGCGTGCGGCGATCTCGAAGGCGAGGCTGCCGCCGGGCGATCCGTAGATCAGGCGGTACGTCGGAGCGAACGTCCCCGGCTCGAAGCCGAATGCTGCGCAGGTCACCCCAGCGGTGCTGGTCGCGTACGACTTGATCGTCTCGTAATGTGTCGTGGCGACGACGACCGCGCCGCGCTGCCGGAAGTGGTCGATGATCGCCACGCCGAGCGCGCCGCCCTCGATCGGGTCGGTGCCGTTGCCGACCTCGTCGAGCAGCACGAGCGCCGGCAGGGCCAGGGCCTTCTCCATCGCGACGATGCTCGTGATGTGCCACGAGAACGTGCTCAGGTTGGCGGCAATGGATTGCTCATCGCCGATGTCGGCGAACACGCTCCGGAAGACCGGCAGGCGCGAACCCGCTTCGGCGGGCACGAACACGCCGGCCTGGGCCATCAGGACGAGCAGTCCCGCCGTCTTGAGGGCCACCGTCTTGCCGCCGGTGTTCGGGCCGGTGATGACGAGCGCCTTGGCGGGTGGCACCACGAGCAGATCGCTGGCGACCGGCTCGGTGTCGCGGGCGACGCGACCTTCAGACTCGGGAAGCCGGCGCGCCACGGCCGGAATCAGCAACGGATGGCGGGCAGATCGCAATTCGAGCCGGCCGTCGTGCGAGAGCGCGGGGCGGACGCCGTTGAACGACATCGAGCACCGGGCCTTGGCCTGGATCACGTCCAGGTCGGTGGCTGCCGCCAGCGTCGCCTGCAGTTCGGCCGCCCGGGCGCGGTAGCCATCGGTCAGGGCGAGCAGGATCCGCCGGACTTCCTCGGCCTCCTGCTCCTCGAGCGCGACGATGTCGTTGTTGACGTCGACGGTGCTGAGTGGCTCGAGATAAAGGCTGGCGCCGCTGGCCGACGCTCCGTGGATCAGGCCCGGGATGGAGCCGCGGTGCTCGGCTCGCACCACGAGGACGTACCGGCCATTGCGCTCGGTGACGACCTGCTCCTGGAGGTACTTCGCGGTGTCCCTGCCTCTCAGGTAGGACTCGAGCGTCCCGCGGAGGCGCTGCCGCTGGCGGCGAAGCTTGTCCCGGACGCTGGCCAGGGCCGGACTGGCGTCATCCTGGACGTCGCCGTGCTGGCTGATGGCCTTGCGGACCCGGGCGTTCTCGTCCACGAAGCGCGAGGTCCGGCGCGCGACGGCCGCGAGAGCCGGCAGGCGAGTGGCGGCCCGTTCCACGAGCGCGGCGGTGCGATCCACCGAGTCGAAGAAGTCCGCCAGCGCGAGCAACCGGAGCGGTTCGAGGGGACGGCCCTGGAGCGCGAGCCCATCGAGGGCGGCGCTGACAGCCTCGCCGGCGCGAAGCGGGAAGGCCTGATGGTCCTGCAGCAGCAGGACCGCCTCACCGGTCAGGTCAAGGGCCTCAGCGACGCGCACCGGCTCAGTGGAAGGCACGAGCCGGTCCAGCGCGCGCGAGCCAAGAGGGGTCACCGCGTACGAGCGCACCACGGCTGCGATCTGATCGAACTCGAGAGCGCGGAGCGTGGTGGCGTGCATGGTGGGTGACTGCCGACGCTGGAGGATCCGGCGCGGACGAACCTCGTAGCGTATCACGAAGCAGATTGCCGCGTGCGTGATAACCCGTTATTGGTTTGACCACCCAGCCGTTCGTACGGTACGATTTACAATTCGTGTGCCTGGGCACGAAAATTGTAGAGACTGTCTCCGTCTATGAACCTCTCGGAACTCGCCACTCTTGCGGCGTACTTCTTCGTCCTGAGCATCCTGGCGTTCTACGGCTGGCACCGGTACGTGATGGTGTACTGGTACAAGCGCTACGCCGACCACGTGCCCGGGCCGCGGCCGCAACTCGACCCGTTGCCGGTCGTGACGATCCAGCTTCCGATCTTCAATGAGATGTACGTGGTGGACCGCCTGATCGACGCGGTCTGCCGGATGGACTATCCCAAGGAGTTGATGGAGATCCAGGTCCTGGACGACTCGACAGACGAAACCGTCGACGTCGCCGCCCTCGCGGTCCGTCGCTGGCAGCTCCAGGGATTCAACATCAGCTATCTCCGTCGCACCGACCGGACCGGCTACAAGGCCGGCGCGCTCGAGGCGGGCATGAACGTTGCCGAGGGCCGCTACATCGCGATCTTCGACGCTGACTTCGTGCCGCCGGCCGACTTCCTGCACCGCGCGCTGCCGCAGTTCGGCGATCCGCAGGTCGGGATGGTCCAGGCCCGGTGGGGCCACATCAACGCTGACTATTCGACGCTGACGCGGATTCAGTCGATCATGCTCGACGGCCATTTCGTGCTCGAGCACGGCAGCCGCAATCGCGCCGGCTGCTTCTTCAACTTCAACGGCACGGCGGGGATCTGGCGCCGCGACGCCATCGAACAGGCTGGCGGCTGGCAGCACGACACGCTGACCGAGGACCTCGACCTGAGCTACCGCGCCCAGCTCAAGGGCTGGCGCTTCGTGTTCATGCAGGACGTCATCACCCCGGCCGAACTGCCGGTGGAGATGAACAGCTTCAAGTCCCAGCAGTTCCGGTGGGCCAAGGGCTCGATCCAGACCTGCATCAAGCTGCTGCCGCAGCTGCTCAGTGCCGACCTGCCGTTCCGCGTCAAGGCCGAGGCGTTCTTCCACCTCAGCGCCAACTTCAACTACCTGCTGATGGTGGCGCTCTGCGTCCTGATGTTCCCGTCCATGTACGTGCGCTACAACATGGGCTGGTCGGAGATGTTGCTGATCGACATCCCGATGTTCTTCGCGGCCACGTTCTCGGTGGTCAATTTCTACGCGTTCTGCCAGATGCAGGCCTATCCGCAGGACTGGAAGACCCGCCTGAAGTACCTGCCGCTGCTGATGGCCGTGGGAATCGGCCTCTCGGTCAACAACACCCGCGCGGTCCTCGAGGCGATCCTCGGCAAGCAGAGCGAGTTTGTCCGCACGCCCAAGCACGGCGTCGAGCGCAACGGCGACGACTGGATCGGCAAGAAGTACCACCAGTTGATGATCTGGCAGCCGATGCTCGAATTGGCCCTCGGGCTCTACTTCACCGGCACCGTCTTCTACGCCCTCGCCAACGGCATCTACGGCACGCTGCCGTTCCTCGTGCTGTTCCAGGTCGGCTTCCTGTACATGGGCGGCATGTCCCTGCTGCAGCAGTTCGGCGGCGAAGAGGCCGAGCTCAGCACGCAGATCGCCGGAGAGTAATCAGAGCCGGATCAAGGGACAAGGGACAGGGAAGAAGTCGCAGGGGCTTCAAGGGACAAGAGACGAGTCCCAAGGAACATATCGAGGGAGAAGGAGATGGTCGCCCCCGCGGCGGTTTCCCTCTCCCTTGTTGCTTTTCTGGGTGCCTTATCCCTCTTCCGTTGTCATCGCTCGTGACTTTTTCGTTGTCCCTTGTCCCTTGTTCAGCGGTTATGCTGACCCCGCCATGAGTGCAGCTGCCAAGGGTGGTCTCGAAGACGTCGTCGCTACCTCGTCGTCCATCTGTTTCATCGACGGCGAGCGCGGAGTCCTGTCCTACTGCGGCTACGACGTCCACGACCTCGCGCAGTCGGCGACGTTCGAGGAGGTCTGCTACCTCCTGTGGCATCGCCGCCTGCCGAACCGCGCCGAGCTCGGCGACCTTCAATCCCAGTTCGCCGCCGCCCGTGCCCTGCCGGACGGCGTCGTCCGCCTGATGCGGAGCTTGCCGCCGGGCGATGGCATGGACTTGCTGCGGACGCTGGCCTCCGCGCTGTCGCACTACGACCCGGATGCGTCCGACAACAGCGCCGCGGCCAACTACCGCAAGGCGGTCCGCCTGACGGCACAGATGGGCACCCTGGTGGCGTCCTACGGCAGGATGCTGCAGGGTGGCGGCCTGATCGCTCCCGATACGTCGCTCAGCCAGGCTGCCAATTTCCTGTACATGCTGAAGGGGAATCGACCCGACCCGACCTCCGTGCGGGCGTTCGACATCGGCCTGATCCTGCACGCGGACCACGAGCTGAACGCGTCTACATTCGCGGCCCGGGTCTGCGCGGCCACGCTCAGTGACGTGCACTCCGCCGTCGTCGCCGGAATCGGCACGTTGAAGGGGCCCCTGCACGGCGGCGCCAACGCCGAGGTCATGAAGATGCTGCTCGACCTCGGGGAAGACGCGACCGACGACCGTGCCGAGGCGTTCGTGCGCGGCAAGCTGGCGCGCAAGGAAAAGATCTCCGGCTTCGGGCACCGCGTCTACAAGACCGAGGACCCACGTGCCACGCACCTGCGCCGCATGTCGAAGGAACTCGGCGAACGCGCCGGCCACCCGCGCTGGTTCCAGATCTCGCAGCGCATCGAGCAGGTGGTCACGAGCGAGAAGAAGCTGTTCCCGAACGTCGACTTCTACTCGGCGTCCACCTATTACACGATGGGCATCCCCATCGACCTGTACACGCCGATCTTCGCCGTCAGCCGCGTCTCCGGCTGGACCGCCCATATCCTCGAACAGCTCGCGAACAACCGCCTGATCCGCCCACGCGCGGACTACGTGGGCCCGACCTACCCGCAGCGATTCCTGCCGCGCGACCAGCGATAGCCGTCATCTTCAGATCTTCGTAGCCGTCGACCTTCAGGTCGACGGTCAGCGTCGAGCTGAAGCTCGACGCCTACGAAAGCCCAGCCCCACCCCAGCCCGCGAGGCGGAGCCGACCCTCCACGGTATAATGAAGGGCTTTTCATGGATCCGCGCTACGTTCGCAACTTCTCCATCATCGCGCACATCGACCACGGCAAGTCGACGCTGGCCGATCGCTTCCTCGAGCTCACGGGTGCCCTGCAGGCCCGCGAGATGGAGGCGCAGGTGCTCGACAGCATGGACCTCGAGCGCGAGCGCGGTATCACCATCAAGGCGCACTCGGTCCGCCTCGACTACACGGCGCTCGACGGCCAGCCGTACGTCCTGAACCTCATCGACACGCCCGGCCACGTCGACTTCTCGTACGAAGTCACGCGTTCGCTGTCGGCGTGCGAAGGTGCGCTGCTCCTCGTCGATGCCTCGCAGGGCGTGCAGGCGCAGACGCTCGCGAACGCCTACCTCGCGGCCAACAACAACCTCGAGATCATCCCGGTCATCAACAAGATCGACCTGCCGGGGGCGATGCCCGACGAGGCCAAGCGGCAGATCGAGGAGATCATCGGGCTCGACGCCGACGGCGCCATCCTCGCCAGCGCCAAGGAAGGCATCGGCGTCCGCGACATCCTCGAAGCGGTCGTCGAACGGGTGCCGCCGCCCTCCGGGTCGTCCGAGGCGCCGCTCAAGGCCCTGATCTACGACTCCTGGTACGACGCCTACCGCGGCGTCATCGTCCAGATCCGCGTCATCGACGGCACCATCCGTGCCGGCATGAAGGTGACGATGATGATCAACGGCCAGTCGTACGACATCGACCAGGTCGGGATCTTCTCGCCCAAGCCGCTGCCCGTCGAGAGTCTCGGCGTCGGCGAGGTCGGCTTCGTCATCGCCAACATCAAGCGCCTCGGCGACGCGCAGATCGGCGACACGATCACGGAAGCGGCGCGGCCGACCGCCGAGCCGTTCCCGGGCTTCCAGGAAATGAAGCCGATGGTCTTTGCCGGACTCTATCCGGTCGAGGGCCATCAGTATCCCGAGTTGCGCGATGCGCTCGAGAAGCTGAAGTTGAACGACGCGGCGTTTGCGTTCGAACCGGAGACGTCGGCGGCGCTCGGCTTCGGGTTCCGATGCGGCTTCCTCGGGCTGCTGCACATGGAGATCGTGCAGGAGCGGCTCGAGCGAGAGTTCGACGTCGACCTGGTCACGACCGCGCCGGGTGTGCTGTACCGCGTGACGACGACTGACGGCGAGACGCACGAGGTGGACAACCCGTCGAAGCTGCCGGACGCGGGCCGCATCTCGCGCCTCGAGGAGCCAATCATCACGGCGATCATCCTGACGCCGGCCGAGTACGTGGGCGGCATCCTGCAGCTCTGTCAGGAGAAGCGCGGCGCCCAGAAGAACATCGAGTACATGACCTCTGGCCGCGTCGTCATCACCTACGAGTTGCCGTTCAACGAGGTGGTGCTCGATTTCTACGACCGCCTCAAGACGGTGTCACGCGGTTACGCGTCGCTCGACTACCACGTCACCGGCTACTGGGATTCGCCGCTCGTGAAGCTCGACATCCTCGTCAATGGCGAGCCCGTCGACGCACTCTCGATCATCGTGCACCGCGACACCGCGTATGGGCGTGGCCGGCTGCTTGCCGCGAAGATGCGCGAGTTGATTCCCCGCCAGATGTTCGAGGTCGCCATCCAGGCCGCGATCGGCGGTCGCATCATCGCCCGCGAATCGGTCAAGGCGATCCGCAAGAACGTGCTTGCCAAGTGCTACGGCGGCGACATCTCCCGCAAGCGGAAGCTGCTCGAAAAGCAGAAGGAAGGCAAGAAGCGCATGAAGCGCGTCGGCCGGGTCGAGATCCCGCAGGAGGCCTTCCTCGCCGTCCTCAAGGTGGGCACCGACGCATGACGACCAGCACCCCTTCAGGACCGCCCAAGTCCACTGCGCGCGAGTACTTCGAGTCCATCGTCATCGCGGTGATCCTGGCGCTGTTCGTGCGCACCTGGTGCTTCCAGGCCTTCAAGATCCCGACCGGTTCGATGGAGAACAACCTCCTCATCGGCGATCACCTGGTCGTGAACAAGTTCCTGTTCGCGCCGGCGGCCTTCGAGAAGGCGCTGCTGCCGATCCGGAGCTTCCGTCGCGGCGACGTCGTGGTGTTCAAGTCGCCCGAGGACCCGGAGCGCGACTTCATCAAGCGCGTGATCGGCCTGCCGGGCGAGACGCTCGAGCTCCGGCACAAGAAGATCTTCATCAACGGCGCCGCCCTCGAGGAGCCGTACGTGCATTACCTGCTGCCGCCTCGTCCCGACGGCGAGATGACCGCCTTCGACAAGCGCGAGACCTACGGCCCGGTCAACGTGCCCCAAGGCCACCTCTTCGTGATGGGCGACAACCGCGACAACTCGCAGGACAGCCGCTATTGGGGATTCCTGCCGCAGTCGTACGTGAAGGGGCGGGCAGTGATGGTGTACTGGTCGTTCGAGAGCGACGCTGCCGACTACGAGCGGCCCGGCCTCGAGCAGCTGCTCGCCGGGCTCACTGGCTTCGTCACCAAGACGCGCTGGGGACGGCTGGGGCAGCAGATTCAATAAATTTCCGAAGCCTTAGAACCCGTTGAACCGCTCCGGGCGGCCTTCGACGTCGACGATAAAATCGTAGGGGTAGAACCGTGTCGGCAGGTACTCGAGCTGCGCGGTCCACGCGGTGGAGACCAGGGCGCGGTTGCCCTCGCGCGTGATCCTCACATCCCGGGCGCCGATGGGCACCTGGTTCTGGTCGGCCAGCTGCAGGATGCGATCGCGCAGCTGCTCGTCGGTCTTGCGGCCAGGGTAACTCGCGATCTCGGTGACCCCGTCCTTGAACTTCAGGAAGTGCCAGAACTCCGGCCCGATCCGGACGGCCGCGTGTACGACCAGCCCGAGGACGACGAGACGAACGATGTTGCGGAGCATGGCGAGCCTGCCGGGCGTCAGCCCAGCATGGCGGCCTCTCCGCCCTGGGACCACTGCGTGTCGTGACCCTGCTCGGCGAGGCGCGGACGGAGCATCCGCACCTTGTCCTCGCGCGATTCCTGCGTGCGCACGAACTCCAGCGCATAGGTGAGCGAGGCGATCGACTGCTCGAGCGTGCCCTCGACGTCGCGCTTGCGCAGGCGCATCTCGCCGACCGCGTGCTCGAGTTCGTCGAGTCGTACGTTCGCCTTCTGCAACAGCACGTCGACCCGCGCCTGGGCCTCACGTACGAGGGCGTCGGCCCGTGCCTGCGCCTCGTTGACCGACGATTCGGAGCGCAGTTGCGCGTCGGTGATCATGGCGTGTGCCCGTGACTCCGCGTCGGCCAGCGTCGCCTGGGCTCGCGCCGTGGATTCGCGCAGGGCGGCGTCCGCCCTCGCCTCCGCGGCGCGGGTCGTGGCGTCAGCGCGGGCGTCCGCCTCGCGTAGCGTCGCATCGGCTCGTGCGTCGGCCTCGCGTGTTGCCGCGGTCGCGCGCGACTCCGCGTCCGTGGTGAGCGCCAGGGTCCTGGCTTCTGCCGTGCTGACAAGGGCGAGAGCCCTCGCCTCGGACTCACTGGTCTGTGACGCCGAGCGCAGTTCGGCTTCCCGCAGCATCGCCTGCGAGCGCACGTCGGCATCCCGGAGCAACACCTCGGCTTCCTTGCCGGCGTTCTCGCGGATCTGATCGGCGACCTTCTGGGCCGTCAGCAGCGTGTTCCGGAGGTTGATCTCGCGGTCGCGGTGCTCGCCAAGCTGGTTCTCGGCCTTCTGAAGGTCCTGTCGCAACCGGTCGACTTCCCGGAGTGCCGCCTCGTAGTCGTCGGCGGCATCGGTCAGCAGGGCGCGCACCTCGTCGCGGTCGAAGCCGCGGAGGGACGTCGAGAGGTGCGTCTGGCGAAGATCGAGCGGGGTGACTTTCATGGGCCTGGACTCCTGCGTGTCAGTACCGGCTCGGAAGAGCACATCCCGTACCACGCGGAAACCAGCAGCTATTCGGCTTGAAAACTGCAGGTTTCACGGATACCGGTCACCAGGAGCTGACGGATCTCCGACGATCGATGACGGGAATGGTGTCCGCGACGTTGGTAGGGACCGCTCGCCGAGCGGTCCATCGCCTCGATGGAGGTGGACATGGACGCCTCGGAGAGGAGCCGCAGGTCGTGGACGCCTCGGAGAGGCGTCCCGACCTAACGGTTTCCGAAGAGGGCTGATCCGACGCGAACGATGGTGGCGCCCTCCTCGATGGCGACCTCGAAGTCGTGCGACATCCCCATCGAGAGTTCCCGCAGCTGGTCGGCCGGTGTGCCCTCGGCGAGCAGCGTCTCGCGCAAGTCGCGAAGCCGCCGGAACCACGGACGTACCTGCTCGAGGTCTTCGGCGTACGGAGGCAGGAGCATGAGGCCCTCGACCCTGACGCCCGGCAACTCGCGGGCCCCGGCCAGCAGGGACCGCAACTCGGCCTCGGCGAGTCCGGACTTGGTCGCCTCGTGGGCCAGGTCGACCTGGATGAGGATCGGCAGGTCCACTCCGGCGGCCACGGACGCGCGGGACAACCGTTCGACGAGATCGACGCTGTGTACCGACTGAACGCTGGCAAACGCGCCCGGAATCTTGTTGGCCTTGTTGGACTGGAGGGGGCCGATCAGGTGCCATCGGAGTGGCAGGTCGGCGGTGTCGGCCCGCTTGCCCAACGCTTCCTGGACGCGGTTTTCGCCGAAATCGACCTGGCCGGCTGCGTGGGCGGCACGGACAGCGTCGGCGCCGAAGGTCTTGCTGACGGCGATGAGACGGACGGCCTCGGGGAGCCGTCCGCTGCGGGTCGCGGCGCTGGCGATCCGTGTCCGGACGGCGGCGAGCCGCCCGGCCACGACGGTGTCCAGCGCGTCGGTGCTCACTCCTTCGGCTTGATCGAATCGAGGATGCCCTTGGCCTGGGCGGCCATGGGGCCCGTCGGCGCGAGCTTCAGGTAGTTCTCGAAATACTTCTGGGCCTCCGCCATGTTGCCGCCATTGAGGTTGGCCATGCCGACCCAGTAGTTGGCGTCCGCGTAGTTCGGATCGGCCTTCACGGCGGCCTCGAACTGCGCCTTGGCCTCGGCGATCTTGCCGGCGTTCCACAGGATCACGCCCTGGTTGTAGGCGTCCTGAGGGGAACCGCCGCCGCTGGCCGCGCCCATCGAGGCGGCCTTGGTTGCCATCGCCGCGGCTTCCTCGCGGCGTCCCATGCCGTTGTACAGATCGGCCAGCATCTGCACCGGTCGCGCATCGTCAGGCTTCAACTCCTGGGCCTTCTTGAACGCGGCTTCGGCCTTGTCGAGTTCCTTCTTCTCGTAGTGCATGGAGCCGACGTTCATGTAGCAGGCGTAGCAGTCGGCCCGCATGCCGATCGCCTCGTTGAACTTGGCGATCGCGGCGTCTTGATTCTTGGCGCCCATGGCCTGGACGCCTTCGTCGAACGTCTTGCGGAAGGCTGTCTCTTCGGGGGACATGCCCGTTGTTGCCGGCTTCAGGGTCAGGCTCATTTCCGGCGCGGCGCCGAGGCCCACCTGCACCTGATCGGCCGCCTGTCCCGCTTCGTGCTGCACAGTGACGTAGTACGGGCCGGGCTGCAGGCCGACCTGGATGAACTCTCCGCGCTTGTTGGTCTTCACCTCGCGCTTCAGGTTCGTGCCGCCCTTGAACTCGATGGTGACGGTCGCCTTGTCCACGGGCTGGCCCTTGCCATCGATCACTTTGCCCTTAATCTGGCCGGTGGTTTGGGCATCAGCCGGGACCCCGGCGGCGACGAACGAGAATGCGAGAGTGGCAGCCGCCAGAAGGCGTGCGCCGAACTTGAGTGCAGACATTGGTTCCTCCGGGACGTCCGAGCGTCCGACCGAAGAGTGTATCCGCCTTCGCCCGCAAGATCACCAGCGGGCTTGGGCGACACGGGGCCGCCTTCGCGGCCAAGTGGAAACTGCGCCAGGCCTTTCGATTTCAGACAGTTTCCGCAGCACGGTGGCCTGTGAACGTGGGTGGGTAGGGCCGGCTCTCCGAGCCCGGCCCTCGTTCGGCCGCGTTCGGAGAACGGGCCCTGCCGAACAAGGCCGCGGTGCCGCGGGTCGCGGAGCGCCTGTCCCGATATATCGGATAGGCTTCGGGCCGGCCGGCAGCAGCCCATCGGGAGAGGCGAACGGATGCGCGTGCGAGCGGCAGTGCTGGTGGTCGTGATTGCGGGAGCAGGTCTCGGATGCCGGGAGGTCCAGGCGCCGGGTTCGGGTGAGGCCGGCAAGGCCGCGCGCTCGGCGGCACAACGTGGCCTGGCCGCGCTCCTCGATACCGAGTGGGAATGGCGCCTCCGCGAGAACCCGCAGTTTGCGACGACCGTCGGCGACCATCGCTACGACGACCAACTGTCGAAGGAATCCATCGCCGACCAAACGCGTCGTGCCGCCGACACGCAGCGATTCCTCGACGACGCCGGCAACATCGCCCGGGCACAGTTGCCTGGCCCGGAACTGATCACGCTCGACATGTTTCGCGCCGAGCTCGAGGACCGCCTCGCGGCGTTCAAGTTCCGCGAATACCTCCTGCCGATCAACGCCGATTCCGGCTTCCACTCCAGCTTCGCGCTGATGCCGCAGACGTTGCGGCTGGAGACGACCAGGGACTACGACAACTACCTGGCCCGGCTGCGCGCGTTCCCTCGCTACATGGACGAGCACATCGCCAGGATGCGGGAAGGGTTGAAAGCCGGGATCACCGTGCCACAAGTGGCCCTGGCCGGCGCCGACACCGCCGTTGGCCCGTTGATGCCCACCGACCCGACGGCCAGCCCGCTCTATGCGCCGTTCCGATCGGTTCCCGTGACGTTCCCCGCCGAGGAGCGCACGAGGCTCGAGTCGTCTGCCCGCACCGCCATCGCCGATGCCGTGACGCCCGCGTACGCGAAGTTCCGCGCGTTTCTCACCACTGAATACATCCCCGGCGCTCGGACCACGATCGCCGCGAGCGCCCTTCCCGACGGCGCGGCCTTCTACCAGCAGCTCGTCAAGCGGTTCACCACGCTGCCGCTGACCCCCGAACAGGTGCACGCCACCGGCCTCGCCGAGGTCGCCCGAATCCGCGCCGAGATGGAGGGCGTGATGCGGAGCACCGGTTTCACCGGCGACTTCGCCGCGTTCCTGACGATGCTGCGCACCGACCCGCGCTTCTACCCGAAGACGGGGGAGCAACTGCTGAAGGAAGGCTCGTGGATCGCCAAGCGCATGGACGCGAAGCTGCCGTCGCTGTTCGGCCGCCTGCCGAGACAGCCCTATGGAGTGGCGCCGGTGCCCGCGTACCTGGCACCCAAGTACACGGCCGGCAGGTACAACGGCAACCCTCAAGACGGCACCGAGCCGGGGTACTACTGGCTCAACACTTTCGCACTCGACACGCGGCCGCTCTACAACCTCGAGGCGTTGACGCTGCACGAAGCCGTGCCTGGACATCACCTGCAGATCGCGCTTGCCAATGAGGCAGGTGACGTAGCCAAGTTCCGGCGGTACTCGTACATCTCGGCGTTCGGCGAGGGCTGGGGGCTGTACTCCGAGTGGCTCGGCCTTGAAGCAGGCTTCTACACCGATCCCTACAGCAACTTCGGACGCCTCACCTACGCCATGTGGCGTGCCGCGCGGCTCGTCGTCGACACCGGTATGCACGTGAAGGGCTGGACGCGCCAGCAATCGATCGAGTACCTGTCGTCGAACACGGCGTTGTCGCTGCACGAGTGCACGACGGAAACCGATCGCTACATCAGCTGGCCAGGGCAGGCGCTGTCCTACAAGATCGGCGAGCTCAAGATCCGCCAACTGCGCGCTCGCGCCGAGAAGGCGCTCGGCCCGAAGTTCGATCGTCGCCGCTTCCACGATGCGGTGCTCGCCAACGGGTCGGTGCCCCTGCCGGTGCTCGAGCATCAGATCGACGCGTTCATCAAGCGCGAGTCGGCACGCTGACGCGCCAGCCAGCCGGCCGTCGTCATTCGGCCGTCGGCGTTCGTGAGCCGGCCCTACCTTTGCGGAGAGTCTCGAGGGTAAGGCCTATGTGGGTAGGGCGCGTTCTCCGAACGCGGCCCTGCCGTTCCCCCGGGCGCGCGAACGCGCTACTCGAAGTGCTTCACTGACGGCCAAATCTCGTGCAGCGGTCGAACGAGGCCGCGGGCCACGAAAATCGGCAGGTCGTTCTCGTAAGGCATGCAAAGGTCGCATGCGGTGCGACCGGCCTCGCGGACCTCGGTGAAGGCCTGCCGGTGATCCTCCGCGTCCCCACCCACGATGATCACCACGCCGCCGGAATCCGGACCGGGCCCCCAGTGCCAGTAAGCGTTGTGCCCGGCAATCACCGGTGGCAACCCGCGCGAGGGGCCGTAGTACTCGAGCGCGCCCGCCTCCCCGTAGTTCTGCACGAAGATGCGGGCCGTGGCCCGTTCCTCCGGCGGGAGCGTACGCACGACGCCCGCCACCGCATCGGCCAGTGCCTCCCAACCGAACATGTCCGCGAAGTGCTGCGGCAACGCGCCCGTCTCGTGGCGCTCCGCCGAGGACACCCCGAGACCGAGGCGAGCCATGTACGCCTGCAAGGCTGCCGGCGGCAGCACCGGCAGCGTCAGTGGCACCAACGGCATCCCGATGACGAGCATCAGCGCGATCGCGGCGCGCCTTGGCGCCACGCGCGTCGCAAGCCAGCGTTCGAGGGTCACGGCCCCGGCGACCAGCAGCACCGGATACGCGGGCATCACGTAGTAGGCCTTCGATCGCTGCAGCAGGAAGACTGTCAGCGTCGCAACGACGGCCACCAGCCAGACACGTCCACCAGACGGTCGCCGCGCCGCCAGGGCGATCGCGCCCACGACCGCCACGAGGGCGCCGATCGGCCCCAGCAACATGACCTGTTCGCCGAGGAATGCCGCCGGGGCCAGCGGGATGATCTTGTTGGCCTGCGCGTTGCGGACGAACTCGGCGGTCGGGAAGTCATGCGCCACCTGCCACGCCACGTGCGGGGCGAACACCAGCGCCGTGACGGCGACCCCGACCCAGGGCCACGGTGATCGCAGGTGGTGCCGCGCCGGCGACAGCAGCAGGCCGAGCGCGAGGCCTGCACCCCAGATGAATCCGGACACCTTCGTGAGGACGGCCATCCCCATGACCAGACCGAAGGCCAGCCACGGCCACGCCTCCGCACGAGCGCCATGGTCAGGCGCCCTGTGCGCGTCGGTGGCCTTTAGCAGCAGCAGCGCGGCGAGTGACCACCACAGCACCTCCGGCGCATTCATCGACAGGTAATGGAACGTGTACAGGTAGTACGGGCTCAGTGCGAAGGCCAGCCACGTGATGGTGACGGCCAGCCCGCCACCGCCGATGCGTCGTACGAGGGCGGCCATGATGGCGAGCACTCCGGCGAGGGCGAACAGGCTCGGCGTGCGCAGTGCGTAGACGGAGGTGCCGATCGTGTGCGCGACGGTCCACGCGATGACGGCGACCATTGGCGGATGGTCGACGTAGCCCCAGGCCAGGTGGCGACCGTTGGCGAGGTAGTAGAACTCGTCGCGGAAGATGCCGTAGCGGCCGAGCGTCAGCAGGTGCGCGAGCAACAGGCCGCCAGCGACGAGCCAGGCGGGAACCGGAATGCGGCGGGAGGCTGGGTCCATGTCCAGGACATATGGTAGGGACGGCTCTTCGAGCCGTCCACCACCGAACCGTCCATCGTCGCCGTACGGATGATGGGCGTGGTCATGGGCGCCTCGGAGAGGCGCCCCTACACTTCCGCGAAGAACCGCTCGACGTCTTCAGGACGCCGCGTGACCGGCGCGGGCGGCAGCGCGTTCAGGAAGCGCCGGCCATACCCCATCGACTGCAGACGCGGATCGAGCAGCGCAATGACGCCGCGATCCTGCCGATGCCGGATCAAGCGGCCGACGCCCTGCAGGAGCGTGAGGATCGCGAGCGGGACCTGGAAACCGGCGAAGGCGTCGATGCCGCGCCGCTGCAGTGCCTCGATCCGGGCCGCCACGACGGGATCGCCGGGCGACGCGAACGGGATCCGGTCGATGATCACGCAACTCAGCGCGTCGCCCATCACGTCGACGCCCTGCCAGAAGCTGGACGTGCCGAAGAGCACGGCGTTGGGCGTACGCCGGAACTGCTCGATGAGCACGCCGCGCGGCACCGTTCCCTGCACGAACATCGGGTACGGCAGGCGCGTCGAGAGGCGGGCATGCGCGTCGCGCAACGCCGCGTAGCTGGTGAAGAGGAGGAACGCGCGGCCCTCGCTCGCGGTCAGGAGCCGGGCCGCTTCCTCGGCGAAGGCGGCGGCGTACTCGCGCGTCCGTGGATCGGGCATCTTCCGCGGCAGGTAGACCAGCGCCTGCGTGCGGTAGTCGAACTCGGACGTGACGCGCACTTCGAGCGCCTCACCGATGCCCAGGCGAGCGCGTACGTAACCGAAGGAGCCACCGATCGAGAGCGTCGCCGACGTGAGCACCAGCGCCGGCAAGCGGTCGATCAGCACGTCACGAATGATGTGCGAGACGTCGATCGGCGCCGCCCGCAGCGCGACATGGCGGCCGCGGATCTCGAGGAAGTAGACGTATTCCTCCTCGCGTGCCCGCAACAGGAACTTCATGTCGTCGCGAATCTCGCCGGCGCGCCTGCCGATCGCCCTCAGGTCCTCGGGCGCATCCTTCAGCAGCGCGAGCGCCTCCTCGAGGGCGGTGAGCGCGTCGATCAACTGCAGTCCGCTTTCGCCCGCGGCCTCGGCCAGCGTCTCGCCGGTGACACGCAGGCGCTCGTCGAACAGTGTCGCGCCAGGGTCGGCGGACTGGCGCACACCGGGACGCCGTGTCTGCAGGTCGAGGAAGAACCCTCGTGAGGAAGACGCGAGTCCCTCGATCGCCCGCGCCACTGCCTGCGCATCCTGTTGCGGCACGAACAATGGCGACGTGCGGATCGCCGCCGCGTCGGTGAACAGCTGTTCGACGCGGTAGTTGCTGACGGTCACGCCGAAGTACTGCGTGGCCACGTCCTCGAGCTGGTGCGCTTCGTCGACGATGCCGACCTGGCATTCGGGAATGACCTCGCCGAACGAATGGCGTCGGACCGCGGCGTCGGCGCAGAGCAGGTGGTGATTGACGATCACCACGTCGGCGTCGGCAGCCTCCTGGCGCATGCGCGTGACGAAGCAGTCGGTGTAGCGCGGACACTCGTTCCCGAGGCAGTTCTCGGTGGTCGCGGCAATGCCGTGCCAGAACGGGAGGTCCTCCGGCAGGTCGGCCAGTTCGGCGCGATCGCCGGTCTGCGTGCGGGGCGCCCAATGCTCTATGAGCGTCATCGCCACGCGGGTGTCGTCGTCGCGCGGCCGGTCGTCGTGCAGCGCCTGCTCGAAGCGATGCAGGCACAGGTAGTTGGCGCGCCCCTTCATGCACGCGGCACGGAACGGCCCGAGTGCCCGCTGCAGGAGCGGCACGTCCTTGTCGATCAGCTGTTGCTGGAGGTTGCGCGTACCCGTCGAGACGAGCACCTTCCGGCCCGACAGGATGGCCGGCACGAGATACGCGAGCGTCTTGCCGGTCCCCGTGCCCGCCTCGGCCAGCAGTACGCCGCTGTCGGTGACGACGCGGGCGACGGCCTCGGCCATCTGTTGCTGGCTGGCACGCGGCTCGAAGCCGTCGAGGACCGAGGCGAGCGCGCCCCCGGTGCCGAGGACGCGCCGAACGCCGTCGATCAGGCCGGGAGTGGGTACAGCGGGAACTCCCGGCACAGGTCTTCCACTTCGCCCTTGATCCTGGCGAGCGCGGTCTCGTTCTCGGGCTCGGTGAGCGCAGCCGAGATCAGGTCGGCGATGCGATCCATCTCTGCCTCGCCCATCCCGCGCGTGGTGACGGCCGGTGTGCCGATGCGGATGCCGGAGGCTACCATCGGCGGATTCTTGTCAAACGGAATCGCGTTCTTGTTGACGGTGATGGCGGCCCGGCCGAGCGCCGCTTCGGCCTGCTTCCCGGTGATGCCCTTCGAGAACACGTCCACGAGCATCAGGTGGTTGTCGGTGCCGCCGCTGACCAGGCGGAAGCCCTCGTCGCGCAGCGCCTGCGCAAGCCGCCTGGCGTTGCTTGCCACCTGCGCCTGGTAGGCCCGGAACGGCAGCTCGAGTGCCTCGCGGAAGCACACCGCCTTGGCGGCGATGATGTGCATCAGGGGGCCACCCTGCACGCCCGGAAACACGGCGCGATCGATCTCCTTCGCGTACGCCTGCCGGCAGAGAATCAACCCGCCGCGCGGACCGCGCAGCGTCTTGTGCGTGGTCGTCGTCACGTAATCGCTGTGGGGCACCGGGCTCGGATGCACGCCGGCGGCCACGAGTCCGGCGATGTGCGCCATGTCGGTGAGCAGGCGCGCGCCCACCGACCTGGCCACGGTCGCGATGCGTTCGAAATCGATGACGCGCGGGTAGGCGCTGGCCCCGACCACGATCAGCTTCGGCTTGTGTTCGTGCGCAAGGCGCTCGAGCTCGTCGTAATCGAGGCGCTCGTCGTCCTCGCGCACGCCGTACGGCACTACCTTGTACAGCTTGCCCGAGAAGTTCAGCGGGTGGCCGTGCGTCAGGTGCCCGCCGTGGGCCAGGTTCATGCCGAGGATGGTGTCGCCCGGGTTCAGGAACGACAGCATCACCGCCATGTTGGCCTGCGCACCCGAGTGGGGCTGCACGTTGGCGTGCTCGGCCTGGAACAGTTCGAGCGCCCGCTGGATGGCCAGCGACTCGGCGACGTCCACGAACTCGCAGCCGCCGTAGTAGCGCTTGCCCGGATATCCCTCCGCGTACTTGTTGGTCATCACCGAGCCCGCGGCGGCCATGACGGCCACACTCGCGAAGTTCTCGGAGGCGATCAGCTCGAGGCCGAGGTTCTGCCGCGAGGTTTCGTCGGCGATCGCCTGGGCGATGTCTGGGTCGACCTGGGCCAGCGTGCGCAGGTGTTGGGGCGTGAGGTGATACATCGTGTCAGAACCTGCGGGCTACGTGCGGCGCTCGTGCTCGAGCGCCGTGATCTTGTCGATGCGCCTCTGGTGGCGCCCACCGGCGAAGGGCGTGTCGAGGAACGTCGACACGATCTGCAGCGCCATGTCCGACGACGTCACCCGCGCGCCGAGCGCGAGGATATTGGCGTCGTTGTGTTCGCGTGACAGGCGGGCGCTCTCGAGATCGACCACCGGTGCGGCACGCACGCCGTCGATCTTGTTGGCCGCAATCGCCATCCCGAGGCCGGTCCCGCACGCCAGAATGCCGCGATCGACCTCGCCCGCGGCCACTGCGCGTCCTACCTGCGCTGCGTAGTCGGGATAGTCCACCGAGGTCTCGTCGACGGTACCGAAATCCTGCACCTCGACGCCCCGGGCCTCCAGCAGGGAACGGACGGCATCCTTGAGATGGACACCCGCATGATCGGCGCCCAGCGCCACGCGCATAGAGGCGAATTGTACTATACGCATTCCGCCCGATTCCGGCCGGTTCACCCTATGTCAGCCTCCGACGCTCCGCCCCGCCTTCCGACCGCCGTCATCTCCCGCAAGGGGGTGGACCGCGTGCGCGCCGGCCATCCCTGGATCTATCGCTCGGACGTCACGGAATTCCACGCCGATCGCGGCGACGTCGTCGAGGTGCGCGACGGCCGAGGCGCCCTGCTCGGCCGTGCGCTGTCGTCCAACGAGTCGCAGATCACGCTGCGGATGCTCACCCGTGATGCGACCATAGTCGATCGAGCGTTCTGGCGCGAGCGGCTCGTGTCGGCGATCGCGGTGCGTGAACGGTTGCAGTTCGACGCGACGGCAGTGCGGCTCGTCCACGGTGAAGCCGACCTGCTGCCGTCGCTCATCGTCGACCGTTATGCCGACGTGCTCGTCGTGCAGACGCTGTCGCAGGGCACCGAGGCGAACCGCGACCTGATCGTCGAGTTGCTCGTGGAACTCTTGCAGCCGCGCGGCGTCCTGCTGCGCAACGACCCGAAGGTGCGCACGCTGGAGGGGCTGCCCCAGGAAGTGGTGCTCGCGTACGGCGAAGTGCCCGACGTCGTCGAGGTGCGTGAGGGGCCGCTGACCTACCGGGTCGATCCATGGCACGGGCAGAAGACCGGCCTGTTCCTCGATCAGAGCGAGAACCATAAAGCGGCGGCCTCCTACGCGCGAGGCCGCGCCCTCGACGCCTTCAGCTACCAGGGTGGTTTTGCCTTGCGCATGGCCCCGCTCGTCCAACACGTGCTGGCACTCGATGCTTCGGCCGATGCCGTCGCCGCGATCACCGCCAACGCGGCGCGTCACGGACTGGCCAACGTCGAGGCGCGTGAGGCGAACGTCTTCGACGCCTTGCGCGAGTTCGAGCGCGCCGACGCCCGGTTCGACACGATCGTGCTCGACCCACCCGCGTTCGCCAAGCACAAGGGCGCCATCCCCAAGGCGATGAGTGGCTACAAGGACATCAACCTGCGGGCGCTGCGGCTGCTGAATCCGGGCGGCCACCTCATCACGTGCACGTGCTCGGCACACGTGGACGAGGGCATGTTCGGCGGCATCATCCTCGCGGCCGCCACCGACGCGCAGGTACCGGTCGTCGTCGTCGAGAAGCGCATGCAGGCACGGGATCACCCGGTGCTGCTCAGCGTCCCGGAGACGTACTATCTGAAATGCTTCGTGCTTCGCAGAGCCGCGTGATCAAGGGACAAGGGACAGGGAAGACGTGACAAGGGCGTCAAGACACAAGGGACAAGCTCGTCGCCCAAGAAGACACAAGGGAGAGGCTGACTTCTTCGTTGTCCCTTGTCCCTTGAACGCCGCCCTCATGTTCTTGGCCGCGGGCGATGTGTTGGTGTGGCGGTCCAGGGGTCCTCGGGCCATGGGTGCCTCGGGTAGCGGGCCCGCAGTTCCCTGCGGACCTCCGCGTAGGTGGTCGTCCAGAAGCTCCGCAGATCCTGGGTGGTCTGTACCGGTCGGCCGTTGGGCGCGAGCAACTCGAACACGACCGGGTCACGCCGAGGCCCGATCCGTGGCGTCTCGGCGAGGCCGAACAGTTCCTGCAGCTTGACGGCGGCGCGGACGACGCGGCCGTGGTCGTAGACGAGCACGGCAGTGCGTCCGCTGGGCAGCGCCAGCCGCGCTGGTGCATCGGTCAGCAGGCGCTGACGGATGTCCCAGGGCAGGGCGCCCTCGAGATCGATCTGGTCGAGGCGGGTCAGGTCGGCGGCTGTCGACGCGAGCACGTCGGCGACGTCGAGTTCGACGCCTGCGAAAGCAAGCCGGGCCAGCAACTGCTGGTCCCCGGGAGTGCGTGGCGCGTCCTGCCATGCACGTGCGAGCACGGCCCGGTCCTCGGGCCGCAGCGCATCGTGGAGTTCCTGCAGTGTCAACGCGTCGTAACGGCGCACGCGGACCGCCCGCAGCCGACCGGTCTCGTCCACCCAGACCCTGCGTTCCGTGTGGGTCGGCGCCAACCAGTCGCGCTCGACGCCACTGGCGAGTTGGACAACGGCGTCGCGACCTTCGATGCCGCGGACATCCAGCGCGACGAGCCACGCCGCGTTACGCACGCCGCTCGCTGGCGACAGTCGCGCACCCGTGCCTGCGGCGAGTAGCAGCGCATCGCCATGCTCGGTGCGCCGCTGCGCAACGCGATCCGGGAAGCCCGAGAGCAGCGCGCGGCACAACACGTCTTCGTCGATCGACGCGTCGGCCCGACGATCGCGCCCGCGTACCGGCGTCCGGGCGACCTGGCTCTCGGCAAGGGCGCCACGCACGGCCTTGGCGGCGCGACGCAAGTGTGGCAGCGCACGTGCGCCCGGAATGAGGGACAGCAGGTCGGAGGCCGTCGTTCGGCCGTCGGCCGTCGGCGCGCGGCCATCGGTCAGCAACGCGGCGATCAGGCAGGCGTCCGGATGCCCGTCAGCTTCCACGACCATGCGTGACAGCCTCGGCGGCAACGGCAGCCGCGCCAGCACCCGACCCGCCGCGGTGAGGCCGGTTTCGTCGACGGCACCCAATCGCGCGAGCAGCCGCCGCGCGTCCGCACGACGTTGCTGAGCGGGCGCTTCGAACCACTCGAACGTCGTCTCGTTGCCGCCCCAGGCCAGGATGGCGAGCAGCACCGGCGCGAGGTCGATGCGCGCGATGTCCGGTTCCCGGAACGGGCGCAGCTTGTCGCGGTCCGCCCACAGGCGAATCGCAACACCCGGGCCGAGTCGTGCGGCGCGGCCCGCCCGTTGATCGGCGGCATCGGCGGAGACGCGTTCGGTCTGGAGCGTGTCGAGCGCGCGCGCGGCGTCGTAACGCGCGACCTTCTGCCAGCCGGAGTCGATGACGGTGCGCACGCCGGGGACGGTGACCGACGTCTCCGCGAGGTTGGTGGCGAGGACGATGCGTCGGGTCGTGCCCGGCGTCAGGACGTCGTCCTGCTCCTCGGCGGAAAGGGTGCCATGCAGCGGACGTACTTCCGCACCGAGGCGGCAAGCGATCGGTTCGACCTCGCGTGCCGCGCGATCGATCTCACGGCTGCCGGGCAGGAAGCAGAGGATATTGCCGGGCCGCTCGCGCAGCACGCGCTCGACGACCGAGGCGAGGGGCGCATCCGGCTCGTAGGCGATCGACAGCGGGTGCGGGTCGCCGGCCACATTGACGACGGGGCACTGATTGAGGAACCGCGCGACCGGCGCGGGGTCGATCGTCGCCGACATCACCAGCACGCGCAGATCGTCGCGCGCGAGCCATGCCTGCCGCACGAGGGCGAGCCCGAGGTCGGCATGCACGCTGCGCTCGTGGAACTCATCCAGCACGACCGTCGTGATTCCGCTCAGCAGCGGATCCTGCTGGAGCCGGGCGGTGAGGATGCCCTCGGTCGCAAACAGGACGCGCGTTTCGCGCGAGAAGCGTGCTTCGAACCGGACGTGCCAGCCGACCTCGCGTGCGAGGGTCCACCCTTGTTCCTCGGCGACGCGCCGGGCCAGCGCCCGAGCGGCGGCACGACGCGGCTGCAGCACGAGCACCGTACCGTCAACCGCCAGCGCGGGAGGCACGCGTGTTGTCTTGCCGGCGCCGGGCGCCGCCACCAGCACCGCCGCCCGACGCCGTCGCAGCTGTTCGCGAACCGTCGCCACGTGCTCGTCGATGGGCAGGGGAGGCAGGGCGGGCACGGTTCAGCCTAACGTAATGCCTGATGCCTGATGCCGGGTATGATGCGAGGAGTCCGCCAGGGGTATCCCGCGAGGGATTGAGATCACACCCTTGGAACCTGCCCGGTTGATACCGGCGAAGGGAGCGCGGAGCGCCAAGTGGCGCGTCGTCTCCTGCCATGAGTCTGGCCCGGCTCGCCGACCTGTCCGCCGCAGCCGGGCGGAGGCGGAACCCGGCCAAGGTAGGGCCGGCTCTCCGAGCCCGGCCCAAGAGGAGTTCCCGACGTGTCACAGTCGCCCGCACCTGCCGCCACATCCCTGCTGACCTACGAAGAGGCGTTCCCCGGATCCCGCAAGGTGCTCGTGGAGGGTCCCCTCGGCGTCCGTGTGCCGATGCGCGAGATCGAGCTGTCGGGTGGCAATGCGCCGCTGCGGGTGTACGACACCAGCGGGCCGCAGGGCGTGGACGTGCGCGAAGGGCTGCCGCAGTCGCGCCGGACATGGATCGAGGGTCGTGGCGACACGGTGGAGGAGCCGCGCCACCTCCTGCTCGAGGCGTGGACGAGAGAGATGCCGCCGGCCCTGGCCGCACGGACGCGTACGCGGCGCCGGGCGCGCGGCGACCAGGCCGTGAGCCAGCTCGCCTACGCGCGGCGGGGCGACATCACGACGGAGATGGCCTACATCGCCACGCGTGAGAGCCTCACGCCCGAATTCGTGCGCGACGAGGTCGCGCGCGGCCGCGCCATCATCCCGGCCAACATCAATCACCCCGAACTGGAGCCGATGATCATCGGTCGCCATTTCCTGGTGAAGATCAACGCCAACATCGGCAACTCCGCCGTCTCCTCGTCCATCGAGGAAGAAGTGGACAAGCTCCGCTGGTCGACGCTCTGGGGCGCCGACACGGTGATGGACCTCTCGACCGGCAGGGACATCCACGAGACGCGCGAATGGATCATCCGCAACAGCGCGGTGCCGATCGGCACGGTGCCGATCTACCAGGCGCTCGAGAAGGTCGGCGGCCGTCCTGAGGAACTCACCTGGGAGTTGTACCGCGACACGCTGATCGAGCAGGCCGAGCAGGGCGTCGACTACTTCACCGTGCACGCGGGCGTGCTGCTGCGATACATCCCGCTGACTGCCAGGCGCGTCACCGGCATCGTCTCCCGTGGCGGCTCGATCCTCGCGAAGTGGTGTCTCGCGCATCACAAGGAGAATTTCCTCTACACGCATTTCCGCGAGATCTGCGAGATCATGCGCGCCTACGACGTGTCGTTCTCGCTTGGCGACGGGTTGCGCCCCGGCTCGATTGCCGATGCCAACGACGCGGCGCAGTTCGGCGAGTTGCAGACGCAGGGCGAGCTGACGCGCATCGCCTGGGAGTACGACGTGCAGGTGATGAACGAGGGCCCAGGCCACGTCCCCATGCATCTCATCAAGGAGAACATGGAGAAGCAGCTCGAGTGGTGCGGCGAGGCGCCGTTCTACACGCTGGGCCCGCTCACCACCGACATCGCGCCGGGCTACGACCACATCACGTCGGCGATTGGTGCGGCGATGATCGGCTGGTACGGCACCGCGATGCTCTGCTACGTCACCCCGAAGGAACACCTCGGGCTGCCCAATCGCGATGACGTGAAGGCGGGGGTGATCGCGTACAAGATCGCCGCGCATGCGGCCGATCTCGCCAAGGGGCATCCGCATGCCCGCGTGTGGGACGACACCCTCTCGAAGGCGCGCTTCGAGTTCCGTTGGCGCGATCAGTTCAACCTGGCGCTCGATCCGGTGACGGCGCGTGCGTACCACGACGAGACGCTGCCGGCCGAGGGCGCCAAGGTCGCGCACTTCTGTTCGATGTGTGGACCGAAGTTCTGTTCGATGGAGATCACGCAGCAGGTGCGTGACTACGCGGCGGCACAGGGCCTCGAAGCCGATCAGGCGCTTGCGCGGGGTCTCGAGGAGAAGGCGCAGGAGTTCGGGAAAGCGGGCGAGATTTACGTCAAGGCCGAGGCGTAGGGCCGGCCGGGGCACCTCCGCCGGCCCAACGCCTCTGGCAGGCTGCAGGCTGTAGGCTGTAGCCTACTCCTAGCGGCCGACCTTCAGGTCGACCGGCCGCCTACCTGTTCGCCGCCAGGACCGGGACGATCTGGATCACGCTGGGGAAGCGGCTCGGGTGGGCCCCGGGCGTCGTGTTGAGGTACCCCTTCGCGCCTCCCCACGTGTAGTCCTTGACCGTCACGCCCGGAGGAAACGCCATGGTCTCCTCCTTGAACCTGCCGACCTCGAACATATGCACCGGCGGCACGTCGTACACGAGGTCTCCCCCGTCCTTGAGCTGTGTCCGGTAGTACTTGACGACTTCGACGAACGAGGCGGTGGACCCGAACAGGTAGTACCGCTGCCCCTGGCCCGCATCGAACGAGCGCAGGAACGTGGCGCCGGGATAGACGGGCACGCCGAGTTCCGCCTCCGTCGGCGCTTTTTCGGTGGGCACGACCGGCACGCTCACGGGGGCCGGGGTGGTCGTCGGCGCGGCGGGCGTCTTGCGCGTCGTGTCGGGCGTCGCTGGCGGTGACTGCGGACGAGGCGCCTGTGTGGTCGTCGCGCCACCGGGTACGGTTGCCGGCGGGCCACCGCGGCCCACGGGTTGCGGGTTCACGCCCGGAGGCGGTGGTGGAGGTGTCTGCGGCCGACTCTGCGCCAGCGCCGGTGCCGCCGCTACCAGCGCTACCCAGACGGTCAGCTCGATCACACGCGTCATGCGTCTATTGTATGAGATGGGCGCCGCTCGCCCTGGAAGAGGCCAAGGAATGACCAGCTCACTGAAGACCGCCGCGCTGCTGGGCTTGCTCAGCGCCGTGTTTCTCTATTTCGGACAACTGCTCGGTGGCCAGGGTGGCTTGATGACCGCCTTCCTGTTCGCCGTCGTCATGAACGTCGGGTCGTACTGGTTCTCGGACAAGATCGTGCTCCGGATGTACCGGGCGCAGGAGGTCGGACCGGGACACCCGCTCTACCAGGTGACCGCCGAACTCGTGCAGCGGGCCCAGCTGCCGATGCCGAAGGTCTATGTGATCCCCGATCAGTCCCCGAACGCCTTCGCGACCGGGCGCAACCCCGAACATGCCGCTGTCGCGGCGACCGAAGGCATCATCCGGCTCTTGAGCCGCGACGAACTGGCTGGCGTGATGGCGCATGAACTCGCCCACGTCAAGCACCGCGACATCCTCATCAGCTCGGTCGCCGCCACGATCGCGGCGGCAATCATGATGGTCGCGCGGCTGGCGCAGTTTGCCAGCTTCTTCGGCGGTCACTCACGATCCGACGACGGCGAGGGTTCCAACCCACTGGTGCTGCTCGTGGGGATCTTCGTCGCGCCCCTTGCGGCGGCGCTGATCCAGGCGGCCATCTCGCGCTCACGCGAATTCGGCGCCGATGCGGGCGGTGCCGCCATCGCCGGGTCGCCGATGGGCCTCGCGAGCGCGCTGCGCAAGATCGAGGGGTACAGCCAGCGGATCCCGATGGACGCCAACCCCGCGACCGCGCATATGTTCATCATCAAGCCGTTCAGCGTCCGCGGCCTGTTCTCCCTGTTCAGCACGCACCCGCCGACGGAGCAGCGCATCAACGCCCTCATGGGAAGAAACCTCTAGAAATTGCAGAATTTCAGGAATTGCAGAATTTCACCACCATGGGGCAGTTCGACGCGTGGCGCTGGTAGTGAAGTTCTGAAATCTGAAATTTGACATTCTCAGAGTTCATCGTCTATCCAGTCCGTTTTCCGCCGTACGTCCTCACCGGGCGTGCGGCGGTTTGCATATCGGGCGCGCAGGGCCGCGAGGATGCCCTTCACCTGCGCCGTGTAGGACGGGTCGGGATACTTGGCCACGTACAGGCGCGCGTACTTCTCGCGCAGGTGTGGTGCCTCCGTCTCGAGGAAATGCAGGAAGTGATCGCGACTGCCGTCCTGGAGATGGAGGACGTTGCCACCGAGCAACGGCACTCCCATGTCCGCCATGGCCGCCAGCGTTGCCTCGATTCGCGAGGGGTGCGTCGTGAAGCCGGGGACCAGGGGACTCATGAGCACTCCGGCCCGCACGCCTGCGTCGAGCAGGTGGCGCACCGCCCTCAACCGCTGTATCGGCGGTGCCGTGCCGGGTTCGAGGCGCTCCCAGACGGCGTCGACCGTCGGCACGCTGACGTACACGGTCGCCAGTCCACGCTGCGACATCCTCGCAAGGATGTCGGTGTCTCGCACGACCATCGGCCCCTTGGTGACGAGGCCAATCGGCGTGTTCGCGGCGTCGAGATGCGCGAGGCATGTGCGCGTCAGGCGGTAGCGGCCTTCGATCGGCTGGTAGGGATCGGTCGCCGTCCCCACGGCCACCAGTTCCGGCCGCCATGCCGGGCGCGCGAGTTCGCGCGCGAGCTGCTCGGCCACGTTGCGTTTGACGAAGATGTAGGACGAGAACTGGTCGCCCACGCCCATCTCCAGCTGTGTCTGGTAGCGACGGGCGAAGCAGTACTGGCAGGCATGCGTGCAGCCACGATACGGGTTGAGCGTCCAGCGGAACGGCATCCCCTTCGTGTGGTTCAGGGCCGAGCGGCACACGACCTCCTGGTAGTGCGCGTCGTCAGCGAGCCGGGTCGCCGAGGGCAGGCCGGCCACGCCTTCGGTCCTGACGATATCGGCGACGCCCCGGGTTGTGAGCGGGGCTTCGAACAGCGCGATCTGTCGTGCCATGTTTCGCCTTTTGTTCGCATTGTGACTGAGCCCGTGCACGGCGTCAAGCACCGCCGTTGAACCGCCTAAGTTCGGATAAACTGGGCCGTCTATGGGCACCAGACAGTTCATCCTCCGGGCTTTCGTCGCCTCGTCGGTCGTCGCCTGCGCGACCGCGGCTTCGGCTCAAGCTCCCTCCACGCAGGACCTCGTGGGCACCTGGAACCTCACCCTCACGTCGCCGCAGGGCTCGCGCCCGACCACCCTGGCGATCAAGGAAGACGCTGGGCAACTGGTGGGAGCCATGACGGGTTTGCCGACGATCGGCGACGTGAAGGTGGCGACCAGTGACGCCGGCGTGCGAATGTCGTTCGCTGTCGATTACCAGGGGCAGCCGGTTGATATCGTGATGGTCGGCAAGCTGACTGGCACAGAGCTCAAGGGCACCGTCGATTACGCCAACGGCGCCGCGACGGGCGACTTCACGGGCGCCAAGGCTGGCGCCGCAACTCCCGGCGCGGCAGCGACGCCCGCAGCGGCCGGCGTGACCGGCACGTGGAACGTCACGCGTGACGGTGGTGGCGGCTACTCGTTCAAGCTCGCGCAGGAAGGTACGGCCGTTAGCGGCGTCGCCAAGACGCCAAAAGGCGTCGAGATTCCACTGAAGGGCACATTCGAGAACAACGCACTCGACCTCGCCGTCACCGGCGACTCCATCTCGGGCAAAGTCAAGGCGACGCTCGAAGGCGTGGTGTTGAAGGGCAGCTACGATATCGGCGGCGACACCGGGTCGTGGTCGGCCACTCGCAAGCCATAAGCGCGTGACCCCCTCTCCACGCAAGGTGTTGACGACTCCCGCGGCCGGGTCGTCGCCACGGCTCCTGTTCATCGACGCCCTGCGAGGCTTCGACATGTTCTGGATCACGGGCGGCGACGACATCTGCCGCGCCCTTGCGGTCTGGCTCGGGTGGACGTGGCTAGGCCACCACATGGAACACCGGCCCTGGGAAGGGTTCGTGTTCTATGACCTGATCTTCCCGCTGTTCGTGTTCATCGTCGGCATCGTGCTGCCGATGTCGCTCAAGAAGTACGAGGGCCGTCCCTCGGCGGCCTACCCCCGCATCCTGCGGCGGTTCGTGCTCCTGCTCCTGCTCGGCTGGATTCATGGCGGGCTGCTGCAATTGGACTTCGCCCAGATGCGATGGCCTGGCGTGCTTCAGCGCATCGCCATCAGCTATCTGTTCACGGCCATCGCCGTTCAGCACCTGAAGGCGCGAGGTCAGGCCATCCTCGCGACCGCGCTGCTGCTCGGCTACTGGGCGCTACTCGCCTTCGTCCCGGCGCCGGGCTTCCGCGCCTACGACCTCTCCCCGGAAGGCAACCTGGTCGGCTATCTCGATCGGCTTCTCATCCCGGGCAAGTTCTGCTGCTATCCCTTCGGCGACAACGAAGGCCTGCTGTCGAACATCCCGGCGATCGCGACCTGCCTGTTCGGCGCGCTCACCGGGTGGTGGCTGACGCAGCCCCGGCCGGTGATGCGGAAGTTCCAGGGACTCGTGCTCGCCGGGGTGGCGAGCCTGATCATCGGCGTCGCGTGGGCGCCGCTGTTCCCGATCATCAAGAACCTGTGGACCAGTTCGTACGTGATGATCGCCGCGGGCTGGAGCCTGCTGCTCGTTGCCGCCTTCTACTTCGTGATCGACATCAGCGGCAAAACGCGGTGGGCGTTCCCGTTCGTCGTGATTGGCGTCAACGCGCTCACGATTTACGTGCTGCAGGAATTCGTCAGCTTCCCGGAGATGGCCAAGTACCTGTTTGGCGGCGTGGCGATGCTGACGGGAGCCGCGGCGGCAGTGGTGCTGGCCGTCGGCGCGACGGCCCTGCGGTGGCTTCTGTTGCGGTACCTCTACAGGAACGGGACGTTCCTGCGAGTCTAGGAAATTGCAGAAGTTCAGAATGCAGAATTTCACCCCACCTCTTGTGCACGTCCCTGCGAAGGTTGGCGGTGGTAATGAAATTCTGCAATTGTGGAATTCTGAACTTACGTGTTGCCGACGAGCGCTCGCTGCTCGGCCAGGATATCGTGCAGCGTCCGGGCGAGCGGCATCTCCGGCTCCCAGCCGGTACTGCTCGTGAGCCGGGTGCGATCGCCGACGAGCAAGGGCATGTCGACGGGGCGCAGCTTTTCCGGGTCCACCATCACCTCCACCGGCGTGGTCACCTCGGACCGCAGCATGTCCAGCAGCATGCCGATCTCGACGGCCTCGCCGCGGCACACGTTGTAGACCTCGCCCCGGGCGCCATGCCGCATCAGCAGGTGATAGGCACGTACCGTGTCGCGTACGTCGCAGAAGTCACGGCGAGGCGTGAGGTTGCCCACCCGCATCGGTCCTGCCTCGAGCCCCGCCTCGATGCGCGCCAGCTGGCGCGCGAATGCCGGTGCGAAAAACCCGAGATCCTGCCCCGGCCCGATGTGGTTGAAGGGCCGCACGACGACGACGTCGAGATGCTCGTTGCGGGCGGCCTGCAGGGCCACCATCTCCTGCGCCAGCTTGCTGACACCGTAGGGCGTGGCGGGCGCCAATCGCGAATCCTCGCGCTGTGGCGCCTCGGACGCGGCGTAGACGGCCGCTGACGTCGTCACGAGCACGCGCGCGTGTGGGCTGTGCTGCGCGACCGCACGCAGCAGGACGTGGGTCACGAGCGCATTCAGTTCCAGCGCGACGTCGGTATTGGCCCACGCCGCGCCCTGGTTGGCCGCGCCGGCGAGATGGTAGACCGCCGCGGGCCGCAGGTGCGCGATCGCGCTGTTGACCGCCTGATCATCGCGCAGGTCGACGGCGCGCCAGTTCACGCCCTGCTCCGGCGTTGGCGCGTCAGGTGGCGGCGGCACGTCAGGTCGGTACCAGCCCTCGACAGGCCCCTCGTGCCGCAACAGCGACAGCAGGTGACCGGCTGCGAAGCCGGCCGCGCCCGTGACGAGGACCCCCGCCATGCTAGAAGGAGCGGCTCCCGAAGCCGCCGGACTGGCCGGTGTTGCCGCCGAAGGCGCCCAGGAAGTTCGAGAACGTGCCGAGCCCGGCCAGCGTGAACCCGATGTTGAACCGATGGTCCTGCGGCACCGCGTACGTCGAGTACTGCGGATAGTTGTACTGCTGGTATTCCACGACCACCCCGCAGCACTGCGCGTTGTAGTAGCCGACGATGCGCTGGTCCATCATCACCTTGCGACCGAGGTCGTAGTAGAACGCGTAGGTGCCGCCAAACCGGTTCGTCTTCGTCTTGAAGTTGGTGCTCGCGTTGAAGAACTTGTCGGGCCGATCCGGGAAGAACGAGATCTTGCGCTGGCTCCAGCCGCCGTTCACGTCGAGCCACTCGCGCAGCGCGTAGGAGCCGTTCAGGCGGATGCTCTGGAACTCGCCGGCCCGATCGTCCCAGTCGAGGCGCGTGCTGATCGAGGTCTTCTCGGCCAAAGCGAGCGTGGCGCCGAGGGCGATCGGCGAGAACTTGCTCGGCGCCCGCCCGTAGTAGTTCAGCGGGTACGCCCCGAAGTCATAGAGGCTCGCCTGCGGGTCGCTGTAGTAGCTCTGGGTGACACCGATGGTCAGGAAGTCCTTCGTCCGCGCCGATGACGCCCCGCTGCGCCGCTTGGCCGTGAACCGGTTGACGATCCCGTACGCGATGCGGGTCGTGCCACCGTAGGTGAAGTCGTAGCCCTCGAGCTTGACGATCCGATCGAAGTCGTCGAAGGCGGTCAGGCGCTGCACGGTGAACGTCGGCTCGATCGTGTGCTTGAACTTCTCCGCGTAACCGTTGTCGGGCGTGTCCCACACCTTGGTGAACTTCGGTCCGACGATGTCGGTACGCAGGTCCCAGTAGCTGCGCGTCAGCGGCACCTCGGCCTGCACGTCGCGGTTGGTGAGATCCTTGACGTAGCTCTCGCTGTAGCGCGTGTAGTGATAGGACACCGACGAGTTGAACGTCAGGTACGGCAGCTTGTTGAACGGCACCCGCAGCGTCGGGTTCACGTCGAACCGGTTCAGTCCCTGGTCGATCTCGCGGTCACCATCGGTGTCGAGGCGTGCCATCGAGACGTACTCGCTGTTGAAGCTGTAGTACAGCGGCGTTTCCCCGATACGGCTCTGGGCGAGGCTGTACGCCAGGCGCGGCGTGCCGCCCTGCAGGCTGGACGCGGTTTCCGAATAGAACAACTCCGTGGTGTCGTAGCTGGCGCTGACACTCTGCCGACCCCAGTTGCCCGACAGGTTGCCGCGCATGCTGCGCGTGCGCGACGACCAGTCGTAGGGGTTCTGGTTGAACGTCGACCGGGTGACGATGCTGGAGAAGTAGTCGACGTTCCCGCGCGCCCGCAGGTTGAGCGGCAGCACCTGCGCGACGTTCGCGCGCACCTCGTAGTTGGTCGCCGCCGGCGTGGTCACCGTGCCCGACGAGCTCGTGTACGTGGCTTCCTTTTCCTTCAGGTAGTAGGTCGTGAAGTTGCCCTGCGAGCCCGTGCCGGCCACGTAGCGGTACTCGGCGCCGAGGCCCTGGCCGCGCTTGGTAAACCAGTCGTGGTAGACGGTCGCGTCCTGGCTGCGATTGATCGCCCAGAAGAACGCGTTGCTGATGCTCGGCCCGCGCACGATCGAGGAGCCATAGGTCGGCAGCAGGAAGCCGGTGGCGCGATCGTCGGCCTGGATCGGGTAGTACATCACCGGCAGGTAGAACATCGGCACGCCCTTCACCTTCAGCACCGTGTTCTTGAGCAGGGCGTACTCGTCGAGCTCGACCGTCGAGGTGCTCGACACGAGTTCCCAGCGAGGCGTCGGCTGCACGCAGCTCGTGAACCCGCCGTGCGTGATCTTGTAGCGTTTGGGCCCGACCTTCTCGATCACCTCACCGTAGAACAGCGCGTCGGCCTCCTGCGTACCGAAGAAGCTCTTGTCGACCTTGTCGCCGAGGTAGCTCGATCCGGTGGCGTTGTAGAAGGTGCCGACCTTGGTGTCGAGGTCGAACTCGAGTTTCTCGGCAGCAATGCGCGTCTGCGGCGACGTGTAGACGACGTTGCCGGTCGCGACCATCAGGCGCGTCTCGGTGTCGTAGTCGACCCGGTCGGCGAAGAACTTCTGCTTGCCGCCGTCGTCGGTCATCTCCACCTCGCCGAGGAAGTGGAACTTCGAGCCTTCGATCTCGATTTTCAGCTGCCGCGACAGCTTGAAGCCAGGGACCTGCTGCGCGATCGCGGCGCACGGCACCACGCTCAGGGCGAACAAGAGCGTGAGGACACGGAGCGTCAGAAATGAGTGCACGGGCTGGGCAGGAAGGTCGGGCGTGGCGACCCGCAGAATATCACGCGGGATCTCGCGTGACCGGTGCCGCGTCGAGCCATGCGCGGACCGCACCGACGAGCAACAGCGAGCCGGCCACGACGGCACGTGCACGGTGTTCCGACGCCGCGGCCATCGCGGCGGCCGGGCTTGGCGCGACCTGCACCGGCAAACCGGGCGCGAGGGCGCGGATCGTTGCCGCCAGGTCCGTGGCCGGGAGCGCCCGCGGGAAGTCCACCGCGGTGGCGACGATGCGAGTAGCCAGAGGCAGCAGGGGCGACAGCAGGCCCTCGACGTCCTTGTCGCGCATGCAGGCAGTGACCAACGTCATCGGCCAGAATCCCGCCTCGCGCAGCCATCGAGCGAGCGCCTCGGCGCCGGCAGGATTGTGGGCACCGTCGAGGACCAGGGGGACGCCGTTCGCGAGCGTCCGCCGTTCGAGTCGTCCGGGCCATGACGCATCGGCGAGGCCCGTCGTGATCGCCTTCGCACCGCCGCCGACACCGGCGAACTCGAGCGCCTCGAGCAGACGCACGGCGACGACGGCGTTGGTGACCTGGTGACCGCCGCGCAGCGCAAGGCGCACCGGGCCGTAGGCACGAAACGGCGTCCGCAGCCGAATCGTCGTCTCCCCGCCGTGCATGGTGACGTCGACCTCCGCGTCCTCGTCGGCGCGCACGAGGTTGGCTCCCTGCGCCGCGCAGGTATCGGCAATGACTGCGGCGGCTTCATGGTCGCCGACCCCGCTGACGACTATCGCGCCGGGCATGATGACGCCTGCCTTCTCGCGTGCGATCGCCGCGAGAGTGTCGCCGAGATGTGCCATGTGGTCGAACGCGATGGACGTGATCGCGGCGTACGGCGCACGCACGATGTTGGTGGCATCGTGACGACCGCCGAGCCCGACCTCGACAACCGCGACGTCAACGGCGGCCGCGCGAAAGACGACGAGCGCCGCGGCGGTGGTCAGCTCGAAGTAGGTTGCCGGCCCTGGCAGGGCAGCGCGCGACAGGAGCGCCGCCTCGGCGTCGAACACGGCGTCCAAAGCGTTGTCCAGCACGTCATCGTCGACGTCCACATCGTCGATGGCGAAGCGTTCGCGGAGATGCACGAGATGCGGAGAGGTATAGCGGCCCGCGCGCAGGCCAGCGGCGCGGAGCGCACGCGACACCATCGCGGTGACCGAGCCCTTGCCGTTGGTCCCGGCGACGATGACCGGAAGAAAGGTACGTTCGGGATGGCCGAGCGCCTCGACGAGGGCGGCCATGGTGTCGAGCCCGAGCTTGATGCCGAAGAACTCGCGCGTGGCGAGGCGTTGCTGCGGCGTCATGCCGGTGTGTGCATGAACCTCAACGCGTCGGCGATCGCGGCCTTGAGCTTGCGGCGGTCGACGATCATGTCGACCATGCCATGTTCCACGAGGAACTCGGCGCGCTGGAAGCCCTCCGGCAGTTTCTGCCGGATGGTCTGTTCGATGACACGGGGGCCGGCAAAGCCGATGAGGGCCTTCGGCTCGGCGATGTTGAAGTCGCCGAGCATGGCGAAGCTCGCCGTCACACCGCCCGTCGTGGGATCGGTGAGCACGGAGATGTACGGGAGTCCTGCCCGATCGAGGCGGGCCAGCGCGGCGCTGACCTTGGCCATCTGCATCAGTGACAGCGTGCCCTCCATCATGCGTGCGCCACCGGAGCACGAGACGACGATCACTGGCCGCCGATGCTGCAGGCCGCGTTCAATCGCGCGCGTGATCTTCTCGCCGACGACCACGCCCATGCTGCCGCCGATGAACGAGTACTCCATCGCGGCGATCTCGGTCTCGGTGCCGTCGATCGTGCCGGTGCCGCAGATGATCGCGTCCTTGAGGCCGCTCGACTCCTGCGCCGTGCGCAGGCGCTGCGAGTAGGGCTTGGTGTCGATGAAGCTCAGCGGGTCGGTGGAAGCCAGATCGCGATCGTGTTCCACCCACGGGCCGTCGAACAGCATCGCGAGCCGCTCGGCGGCGCCGAGGCGGAAATGATGCGCGCACTTCGGGCACACCTGGAGATTGCCGTCGAGGTCTTTCTTGTAGAGCGCCTGGCCGCAGTCGGGGCACTTGACCCAGACGCCTTCCGGGATGCGGCTCGTCTTCTGCGCTGCGGTGATGGGTTTGGGGACGCGCTTGAACCAGGCCATGGGAATCGGCGCCCCAAATCGTACCGGGCGAAGGAGCAAGAGTAGTCAGCCCGTCGGGCGAACGCAAGCCTCAGGCCGTTCAGCGCTGGCGCGGCACGTAGTACTGCGTCCCCTGCTGCATGTGCTCGATCTGGCGCAACAGGTCCTCGACGTCCTCGTCCTGCCAGTCGAGGTCCAGCGAGGACGTCTCGACCACCAGCAGTGGCGCGCCAGCGTAGTGAAAGAAGAAGTGGTTGAACGCGTCGTTCAGTTCGCGGAGATTCTCGTCGTCGACGCTGCGGCGATCCGGCGAACGCCGTGCCCGGTCCCTCAGGCGCTTCCGGAGCCTGTCGGTCGGGCACTGGAGGTAGACGACCACATCGGGAGTGGGCAGGTCGCGCGCGAGCAGGTCGTAGAGGCGCTGGTAGATGAACAGCTCGTTGTCGTCGAGGGTGAGGTACGCGAGGATCTTGTCCTTGTCGAACAGGTAATCGCACACCGTCGCCTGGCTGAAGAGGTCGCCCTGGCGGAGCGTCTCCTGCTGACGATGCCTGGCCAGCAGGTGGAACAGCTGGGCCTGGAAGGCGGCGCCCGTGCCGCGGGCGTTGCGGTCGGCGGCAAACGGGTTCTCGACCTCGTCGAGGACGAGGCTCGCATCGAGTTGCTGACCGAGGCGTTCGGCGAGTACGGCCTTACCGACGCCTGGAGGACCCTCGATCGCGAGGTAGCGCGCGTCCACGATGGCGCGCAGTATATCGACGCGCTTCAAAGGGCAGCAAGTCGCGCGTGCTAGCATGCGCCCGAGTGATGACGCGTCGCTTGCTGCCCCTCGCCTCACTGGCGGTGGCTACCGCTTGTGCGTCGGCGCCGCCGCCGCCAGCCCCGGTTGTCGCCCCTCCGTACGAACCCAAAATCGCCAGCATCCTGCGCCTGGAGGATCACCGCGTGCTCGAGGACGAACGGTCGCGGCCGGCCCCGGCGCCGCCACCAGCCGTGGATCGTCGAGGGCGCCCGGTGCCTGCGCCCCCGCCGCCTCCGGCGATGGATCTGGTCAGCCTCCTCGGCGACACCGACGCGCGTGTCCGTCGTCGCGCTGCCCTGGCCATTGGTCGCGTCGGCCTCGCCTCTGGTGGGACCGCGCTTGCGGGCCGCCTGCAGGATCCCGATGCCGAGGTGCGTGCGATGGTGGCGTTCGGGCTGGGCCTGATCGGCGACGCCGCCGGCGTCGAGCCGCTGATTACGGCCCTCGGTGACCCGAGCGTGCTGGTGAAGGGACGCGCCGCGCATGCTCTCGGGTTGCTCGGCACGGAAAAGGCTGCCAGGGCCGCGCCCGCGATCGCGCAGATGGTGAAGTTGCTGGTAGACGGCGGTGCGATCGCGACGCCGCCGCCCGACGACGAGCCACGCGGCAGCGGCGAGGCCGAGGCCGTGCGGCGTGGCCTGATCGCGCTGACCGCCCTGCGCAGTTACGACGGCCTGGCTACCGCGGTGCTGGACGCCCAGGGGCGGCCGCGGAGCGGATGGTGGCCGATCGCGGCGGCCCTGTCGCGGGTGGGTGACGACCGCGCCGTGCCGGCGTTGACCGAACTGGTGTCGTCACCGTCGCCATACACGGCCGGTTATGCGCTGCGCGGACTGGGCGAGCGGAAGGCGGTTGCCGCCGTGCCCACGCTCCTGCCCCTGCTCGACGTCGCGCGCCAGGTCCACCCGCAGGTGCGTGTCGTCGCCGTCAGGGCTGCCGGGCAGCTTCGCGACGCCCGGGCCACCGCGCCACTGCTCGCGCTGTTGCGCCAGAAGGAGGTCCCGCAGGGGCTCGAACTCGAGATCATCGACGCGCTGGCGCAGATTGGCGGGCGCGAGGCCGAGCCCGAACTGATCGATCGACTCACGGCGAAATCGCCGTTCGTGCGCGCCGCGGCACTACGATCGCTGGCGCGCGTGGACGCGCTCTCGTTCACGACGGTGCTGTCAGGCCTGGATCCGGACAACGACTGGCGCGTGCGTGCCGCCATGGCGGATGCACTGACGACGCTTTCTCCCGAGAACGCGACGCCGATGCTCGAGCAGTTGATTGCCGACAAGGACGCGCGCGTCCTGCCGGCGGCGCTGCGCGCATGGCACAAATTGACGCTGCCCAACCTCGAGAAGCACCTGACGGCGGCACTCACTCGCGAGGACGTCCCCGTGCGGGCGGCGGCAGCATCGCTTGCCGGTGAGCAGAAGATCACCACGATGCGCGACGCGCTCGTCGCCGCGTGGCAGCGGTCCCGCACCGACGCCGGCGACGACGCGCGCTGGGCTGCGCTCGAGTCGCTGGCGGTCATCGATCCGGCGGCGGCACGAGCGCCCATGGAAGAAACGCTCGCCGATCGCGACTGGTCGATGCGGTTGCGGGCCGCGCGGTGGCTGGTGTCGCAGGACCCGGCCAGCGACGCGCTGTCACGCATCCGGCCGGCGCCGACAGCCGTGGCGGCCGACCTGTACGACGCGCCGCGCCTGATCACGCCGTCGTTCTCGCCGCAGGTGTACATCGACACGGCCAAGGGCACGGTGCAGGTGGAACTGGCGGTGCTCGATGCACCCTTGACGGTCGAGAACTTCATCGCCCTGGCGCGCCGGGGTTACTTCGACGGCTTGCCGATCCATCGCGTGGTGCCTGCGTTCGTCGTGCAGGGCGGTGATCCCCGCGGTGATGGCAGTGGCGGGCCCGGCTACAGCATCCGCGACGAGCTCAGCGATCGCGCCTATGCGCGCGGCACCGTCGGCATGGCGCTGTCGGGACCAGACACCGGCGGCAGCCAGTGGTTCGTGACGCATGCGCCGCAGCCGCACCTCGAAGGGCGATACACGGTGTTCGGCCAGGTGGTACAGGGCATGGACGTCGTCGACCGGCTCGAAGTCGGCGACACGATCACGCGCGTGCGGGTCTGGGACGGGGTGACGCCACCACCACAGTGACAGCGCGAAATGCCGGAAGGCCGGAATGCGGCAATGTCGAAACCTCATGCCTTCGACATTCCAGCATTCCGGGATCGCGGCATTACCTCTATAGAAATCAAAAGGGGCGCGGTGGTGCCGCGCCCCTTGCGGTTCTAATCTGACACCGCTTACCGTTTCTTGGCTGCCTTCTTTGCTGCCGGCTTCTTCGCGGCGGCCTTCTTTGCTGCTTTCTTGGCCATGGCGTATACCCCCTTTCCAGGCGGTGTACTTGGCCGGCCGCTCGCCGCAATTGCGTGCGCTCGCAACGCTGCCTCTCGCGCTCACGACCCGTGAGTGGCGAATGAGCGCAGCCGTTCGTTGCGGCCGGAGAATGGCCGGCGGCCGCCGATCCAGACTGGCAGCCGCCGCGTGTCCAACTGACGAGCGCCACCATGGCGGCACCCGCTGCGGCGTGGCGTTGAAGCGCCGTAGCCGCGAAACCACCTACCGCTTCTTCGCGGCCTTCTTCGTGGCCTTCGGAGCGGCCTTCTTCGCCGCGGCCTTCTTGGCTGCCTTCTTCGCCATTCTTCCTCCTTGGTTGGCGGTGCTCGCCCCGTGAGCCGTCATTGGCCCCATCACTACAGGTGGATTGAGCTACCCTGCCTCACACAAGATGTAGATTATGGATGAGAAAATAGCCTTGTCAAGCACAAAGACGGCGTGATTGTCAAAAAAATTTGACCCGCCGCCCCTGGCCCAGGACGAGCCTGCTAGCGCAAATGCCGGGTCTTGTCAAACTTGACAAATCAAACCGTCTGCTTACGCGGTTCAGGCGCTCGCCGACGATCAATCCTGCACGTCTTTGCGGGTCGCCTGCCCCCGGCCGCGTCTTGACCAGTAAGGATGAACGCACCAAATTGACGCCGCCGGATGCGAGCGCAGGGAGCGCTCGATCAGGGCGTGTCGCAGGGCGCCGAAGCGCCCGCTGATGGCTTTTCGGGGGGCAGACCTAGAATCGAAAACGAAATTTTTTTTGGTCGCCCGGCCCTGGGCGCGACGCTCGGCGCCGCGATCTCAGAAAGCCGAGACGCGCAGCCGCTGCTTCTCGGCGTGCCGCTCGAGCGCGAGCTGCACGAGTCGATCGACGAGTTCGGGGTAGGTGATGCCGGTCGCCGCCCACAGCTTGCTGTACATGCTGATCGTGGTGAAGCCCGGCATCGTGTTGATCTCGTTGACGAACACGTCGCCGCGCTGCCCGTCGATCAGGAAGTCGACGCGGCTCAACCCGGCGCCATCGATCGCGCGGAAGGCGTCGACGGCGAGCGCCTGCAGGCGCTCGCCCATCTCGTCGGGCACGTCGGCCGGAATCGCGAGACGGCTCGCGCCGTCGAGATACTTGGCTTCGTAGTCGTAGAACTCGCGCGCGGGCACGACCTCGCCCGGGACCGACGCGATCGGATCGTCGTTGCCGAGCACGGCGACCTCGATCTCCCTCGCGTTCGGCACGGCGGCCTCGATCACGACCTTGCGATCGTAGTCGGCCGCGAGTTTGAGGGCCTCGACCAACTCCTCGCGCGTGCGCGCTTTGGAGATGCCGACGCTCGAGCCGAGATTGGCGGGCTTGACGAACATCGGCAGGCCGAGCCGGGCCTCGAGCTCGCCGGCGACGACGTCCGGCTCCGCCAGCACACGCCGCCGCAGCACGACCGCGTAGGCACACTGCGGCAAGCCGTGCGCGCCGAAGACGCGCTTCATCAGCGCCTTGTCCATGCCGACGGCGGAGGCGAGCACGCCACAGCCGACGTACGGCACGTTGGCGAGTTCGAGCAGGCCCTGCACCGTGCCGTCCTCACCGTGTGGCCCATGCAACACCGGCACGATGACGTCCAGGCCGACCCCGGTCACGATGGCGCGCGACTCGTCGTCACCCCGCGCATGCGATCGATCGATGGCGAGGATGGTCTCTTCGCTCGGACGGGGCAGCAGGTGGACCTCGCGTCCGGCCCGCAGCGCCTTCAACTCCGCGCGCGTCTGCTCGATCACCTCTGAGGCCGAGGCCGCGGTTGGCGGCTTGTCGGCCAGCGACCAGCGCCCATCGCGATCGATGCGGATCGGCACCGGCTCGTAGCGGGCGCGATCGAGGTTGGCCATGACTGCGGCAGCCGAGGCGATCGAGACTTCGTGCTCGCCCGAGCGGCCACCGTAGATGACGCCCACCCGCAGTTTCTTCAAGGTCTTTAGGAGTCCAGGAGACGGCCGGAATGGCCGGATGGATGCCGTAGTATAGCCGAATGCCCGGGGCCTTCGCGTTCACGCTGACGGGCCGGGACGGGCAGGCGCGCACCGGTTGCCTGCAGACGCCGCATGGTCTCGTCGAGACCCCGGCGTTCATGCCGGTGGGCACCCGCGGAGCCGTGCGTGGCGTCACCCAACGCACTCTCGAGGAGGCCGGCGCAGCCATCGTCCTCGCCAACACCTATCACCTGTATCTCCGTCCCGGCGACGACCTCATCGCCGAACGGGGCGGACTGCATCGCTTCATCGGCTGGCCCGGGCCAATCCTCACCGACAGCGGCGGCTACCAGATCTTCAGCCTCGGTCCGCTTGTCAAGATCACCGAAGAGGGCGCCCGCTTCCAGTCGCACCTCGACGGCTCGCGGCACGCCCTGACGCCAGAGAAGGTCGTCGACATCCAGGCGCAACTGGGCCCCGACATCGCGATGGTGCTCGATGAGTGTCTCGCTGCGCCGGCCAGCGAAGCCGCCTCGGCCGCCTCCCTCGACCTCACCCTCCGCTGGGCCCGTCGCGCCCGGGACCGGTTCCTGCAACTGCAGGCGGGCCCGGTTGCCGGCGTGACCGTCACCAACCCAGGGCAGGCCCAGTTCGGGATCGTCCAGGGCGGCATCTACCCCCACCTGCGCGAGAAGAGCGCCGCGGCGCTGCGCGAGATCGGATTCGAGTCGTACGCCATCGGCGGCCTCAGCGTCGGCGAGTCCGTGGAGACGATGTACGAAGTCGTGGGGGACACGACGCCCTTCCTACCGGACGACAGGCCACGCTACCTGATGGGCACCGGCATGCCAGACGACCTCGTCGAGTGCGTCGCCCGGGGCATCGACATGTTCGATTGCGTGCTGCCCACCCGCAACGCCCGCAACGGCCAGGTGTTCACCCCCGACGGCCCGATCAACCTGCGCAATGCCCGCTTTGCCCGCGACGACCGGCCGATCGACGAGCAGTGTCCGTGCGACACCTGCCGTCGTCATTCCAGGGCCTACTTGCGGCATCTGTTCCACAACAAGGAGATGAACGCGGGGACGCTCGCAAGCGTCCACAATCTCGTCTTTTACCTTGACACCCTCAGGCGGATCCGACAGGCTATCGGTTTCGGGTTGTTCGCGCAGTTCCGACAGGATTTCCACCGCCGCTTCTCCCGGACATCCCCGAGTTCCTGATGCCCTCCTCGAGTGTGTTGGTTCGTTCGCTCGTCGCGCTGTCGGCTCCGGCCGATCAAAACGCCAGCCCCTGGCTGTCGTTGCTGCCATTCGTCATCATTCTCGGCATCTTCTACGTCATGGTCCTGATGCCGATGAAGAAGCGGCAGCAGAAGGTGACCGAGTTCCAGGACAGCTTGAAGGTCGGTGACAAGGTCGTCACCACCGGCGGTATCTACGGCACCATCACCCGACTCGCCGAGCGGCACGTGCAGCTCCAGATCGCGCCTCAGGTCCGCATCGACGTGGCCCGTGCTGCCGTTGGCGGCATCCAGGGGCAGGACCCCGTCGTCGTGCCCGACCAGGGCGCCTCGTAATTCCTCATGACAAGCAACCTTCGCTGGAAAGTGATCGCCATCCTCGTGGTGGTCGCGCTGGCCGTCGTGGCCTTCTACCCACCCAAGGACAAGGTCAAGCTCGGGCTCGACCTCAAGGGTGGCGTTCATCTCGTGCTCCGCGTCCAGACCGACGATGCGCTGAAGCTCGAGACGGAGACGACTGCCGAGCGCCTCCGTGACGAACTGTCGCGGCAGAGCGTATCGGTGGGCGCCATCGCGCCACAGGACGTCCGCTCGTTCCGCGTGGAGGGCGTGCCGGCCGATCGTGACGCCGACTTCCGCCGCGTGGCAGGGGAGTGGGTCGGGCAGGTGTTCGACCGATCGTCTGCGGCCGGCGGGGCCTACACCTTCACGCTGAAGGCCACGCAGGTGAATCGCCTTCGGCAGGAGGCGGTGGCGCAGGCGCTGCAGACCATCGAACGACGCGTCAACGAACTCGGCGTCGCCGAGCCGATCGTCGCGCCGCACGGGGAAGGCGATCAGATCCTGGTGCAGATGCCCGGTGTGACCGACGTGGCGCGTGCCAAGGAAATCATCCGCTCCACGGCGCTGCTCGAACTGAAGATCGTGCAGGACGGCCCGGCGCCGACCCAGGAGGCGCTGCTCGCGGCGCGCGGCGGGCAGTTACCGCCCGACCTCGAGGTCGTACCCGGCGCGGCCGAAGCGGGTGGCACGGGTCCCGTGTATTACCTCGTCAAGCGTGTCGCGGGCATCACCGGCCGTGACCTGCGCAACGCCAAGCCCTCGCTCGACGAGAACAACCAGCCCGCCGTGAGCTTCTCGCTCAACCAGCAAGGTGCCGACAAGTTCAGCAAGCTGACCAGCGAGAACATCGGCAAGCAGCTCGCGATCATCCTCGACGGCCGGATCCACAGCGCGCCGACGATCGAGGGGCGCATCTACGACGAAGGCCGCATCTCGGGGTCGTTCACGCAACAGGAAGTGCAGGACCTCTCGCTCACGCTCCGGTCCGGGGCGCTGCCGGCGAGCCTCACCTACCTGGAGGAGCGCACGGTCGGCCCCTCGCTCGGCGCCGACTCGATTCGCGCCGGCGTGATGGCGTCGGTCATCGGCCTCGGGCTGGTGACGCTGTTCATGTTCGGGTACTACAAGCTCACCGGCTTGAACGCCCTGGTCTCGGTGTCGCTGAACCTGCTGATCCTGCTCGGCTTCATGGCCTACATCGGCGCCGTGATGACGCTGCCGGGCATTGCCGGCTTCATCCTCACGATCGGCATGGGCGTGGACTCGAACGTGCTGATCTTCGAGCGCATCAAGGAGGAGATCGGCGCCGGCAAGTCGGCGCGGGCGGCCGTCGCGTCCGGTTTCGACCGCGTGTTCCTCACCATTCTCGATACCCACGTCGCCTCGCTGATCTCGGCCGCCTTCCTGTTCCAGTTCGGCACCGGTCCGATCCGCGGGTTCGCGACGACGCTGTTCTTCGGGTTGCTGTCCAACGTATTCACTGCGGTGTTCGTGTCGCGGACGCTGTTCGAACTCATCCTCTCGCGTCGCCCGCAGGCCGCGAAGCTGAGCATCTGAGGCCGCCATGAACCTGTTCTCGAACACCAATTACAACTTCACCAAGTGGCGCTGGCACGCGCTGGCGTTCTCGGCGCTGATCGTGCTGCTCGGGCTCGTGCAGATCGCGCGCCACGGCCTGCCGCTCGGTATCGACTTCTCCGGCGGCACCATCGTCGTGCTGAAGTTCCAGCAACCGACCTCGGAGGAGGCGGTGCGCAAGGCGCTCGACGTGCTGCCGGGCGAGAAGGTCGTGCAGCAGTACGGCGCCGCCCAGGCCCACGAGGTGCTCGTGCGCCTGCCGCAGGGACCGGAAGTCGAGCAGGGCACCAGCCTGGAGCAGGGTGCGCGGCAGGTGACCGAAGCGGTGCGCAAGGCCAACATCGGCCAGTTCGAGACGATCAGCACCGAGATCGTCGGCCCGGTGATTGGCAAGGACCTGCAGCGCAAGGGCATCTACGCGACCCTGGCGAGCATCTTTGGCATCACGATGTACATCGCGTTCCGGTTCCGGCTGTCGTTTGCCGTCGGTGCCATCGCCGCGACGTTGCACGACGTGGTCGTCACCCTCGCGGTGCTCACGTTCTTCGGCTACGAACTCTCGCTGAACATCATCGCCGCGATCCTGACGATCACCGGCTACTCGGTCAACGACACGATCGTCATCTTCGATCGTGTGCGCGAGAACTTCCGCACGATGCGCGGCTCCTCGCTCGAGCACCAGGTCAACACCGCGGTCAACCAGACCCTGAGCCGGACGATCATCACCGCCGGCACGACGTTCCTGTCGGTGCTCGCGTTGTACATCTTCGGCGGGGAAGTGCTCGAAGGGTTTGCCTTCACGATGCTCGTCGGCATCATCAGCGGCACCTACTCGACCGTGTTCATCGCGTCGGCGATTGCCATCGCATTGAGCAAGAACGAGGCGAATACGCCGGCGGCTCCTGCCGCCCCGGCACGCACGGCGGCGGACCGACAGCGCCGCCGCGAGCGGCGCAACGCGTAGGTTCCTTCGACGGCATGCTCCCAGCCGCGTCGCTCCGTCGCCGCGCCGAACACCGATGATGCGGCTCTGACCCGGGCACTGGGACGCTGACATGTGGAACTACCTGCGGCGTCGCTTCGTGGCCGGGTTCTTCGTCACGGTGCCGCTCGCGCTGAGCCTGGCCGCCCTCATCTGGATCTTCGGCTTTGCCGATGCGCTGACCTCGCCGCTGGTGGAGCGCGCGTTCGGGCGTCGGATCCCCGGGCTGGGCATCGCGGTGACCGCGGCGGGGATTCTCGTCGTGGGGGTCTTCGCGGCCAACGTGCTGGGCAGGCGACTGCTGCAGCGCGCCGATCATTACCTGCTGCTCGTGCCCCTGTTCCGGTCGATCTACGCGCCGGTGAAGCAGCTGGTGTGGGCGTTCAATCCGCAGAACGCATCCGGGTTCAAGCGAGTCGTGCTGGTGGACGAGCCGCAGCGGGGCATGGTGCTCGGCTTTCTCACGCGCGAACTCACGGTGCCCGATGCGACCGGCGTGCCAGAGCCCTGGGTCGCCGTCTACGTGCCGACCAACCACCTCTACCTCGGTGATGTCCTGCTCTACAGGCAGGAACGTGTGCGCTACCCCGACCTGACGGTCGAGGAAGGCCTGCGGATCTTCCTGACCGGAGGCATGGCCCTGCCGGAGTCGCTGACGACGGCAGCGGGCGCGCCAGGCGATCGTCGAGCGGCATCAGTTGCGGAACGCACCAGCCCGCGCTAGGCCGCTGTGGTTGCCATGTCGCCACACTCGCGACCCCTGGATGTGGGATAGGAAAAAATCCGCCGCCAGGATGGCTTTGACACGTGCGGAGCGGCGCGCATAACATCCGCCTTCTGCGATTTCAGCCGACGCGCGTTGCGCGCCATGTGCGCGTACGGGTGGCGCACGTGGGCCGGCTGAAGCATGCGGACGAGCGACGGAAGATCAGTCCACGGCACTCGTGGCCCGATTCCGGAAAACCGGTGTCAAAGAGGACATCGGGTTCGTTGACACTGTTTTTTTGCTGTCGCTATAATCGCCGCCTCACGGCGGTATAGCAGCAGCCTCTGGGTCGGTAGGAGGACAGGCCAGTGCCGAAAGACATGTTCGGGGATGTGGTCGAGCCGTCCATCAAGGTCGGGTCGCAGAAGTGGTACACGGTCCCCGTCTCGATCATCCTCCACTTGCTGGTCGTGGGATCGGTGATCATTATCCCGCTGATGGCGATGGATGCGCTGCCCGAGGTAACGGGGAGCATGTCGGCATTCGTGGGTGCGCCGCCGCCGCCGCCGCCGCCACCCCCGCCGCCGCCGCCGCCCCCTGCTGCTGCTGCGCCGACGCCGACGCCGACGCCGACGGCCAACCCGAACGCCGCACCGATCGAGCCCCCTAAGGAGATCAAGCCCGAGGCTCCCGCGCCGCCCGCCGCCAACATCGGCGTTGGCGTGCCCGGTGGTGTCGAGGGTGGCATTCCCGGTGGCGCGCTGGGTGGTGTCGTGGGTGGTCTGCCGTCCGCGCCGCCGCCGCCGCCGCCGGCGCCGACCCAGCCGGTCCGTGTCGGAGGCAACATCGCCCCGCCGAAGAAGACCCGCGACGTGAAGCCGGTCTACCCGCAGATTGCGCAGTCGGCCCGAGTGGCCGGCGTCGTGATCATCGAGGCGACGATCGGACCGAACGGCAAGGTGCAGAACGCGCGCGTGCTCCGCAGCATCCCGTTGCTTGACCAGGCCGCCCTCGATGCCGTGAAGCAGTGGGAGTACACCCCCACGTTGCTCAACGGCGTGCCGGTGCCGGTCATCATGACCGTCACGGTGAACTTCACGTTGCAGTAGTTACCTGGGTTCCCGCGTCCCGCCATCGTCGGGCCACGGGAGTCTGTCATCGTCAACAGCACGACCGGTCGTACACGACACACGAACGAGGCGCGTCGCCGCGGTGGGGCGCCCCGGGCAGTCATCCCCGGAGGGGTGGAGCGCAATGGGTGATCTGAATCTGATTCACATGTGGCAGCAGATGGGCTTTGTCGCCAAGGCCGTGGCGTACATCCTCTTCTTCATGTCCTTCTGGTCGGTCGGCGTGTTCGTCGAGCGGTGGTACACCTTCTCGCAGGCGCAAAAGCAGTCGAAGCTGTACGCGCCGCAGGTGGCCAAGCACCTGAAGGAAGGTCGCCTGAAGGACGCGATTGCGCTATCGCAGTCGAAGAACTTCCGTTACAGCCACTTGGCCAAGGTGGTGCTCGCTGGCCTGCAGGAGTACCAGTTCCAGTCCGAGAGCGGCCAGCAGCTCACCCGTGACGACCTGCTCGACACGGTGCGTCGCGCCATCCAGCGCGCCACGGCGCTCACCGGCAACGACCTGAAGAAGGGCGTCTCCTCCCTTGCGACGATCGGTTCGACGGCCCCCTTCGTGGGTCTGCTCGGCACGGTGGTCGGCGTCATCTCGGCGTTCCAGGGCATCGCCGCGACGGGCTCGGGCGGTATCGGCTCGGTGTCGGCCGGTATTTCGGAAGCGCTCGTCGAGACCGCGCTCGGTCTCGTCGTCGCCATCCCGGCGGTGTGGTTCTACAACTACCTGACCGGCCGTCTCGAGTACTTCAACGTCGAGATGGACAACAGTTCGTCGGAGATGGTCGACTACTTCGTCAAGAAGAGCAACTAGGGAACAGGTAGGGCGGGCTCTTCGAGCCGGCCGCTGTCCGCAGGGCAGGATCGGGTTTGACAGGGACGTGCCTTGCGGCACGTCCCCGATCAGGAGAAGACGCCATGTCAATGAACTTGGGGGGCGGGAAGGGCGCAATCAAGGCCGACATCAACGTCACCCCCCTTGTCGACATCATGCTGGTGCTGCTCATCATCATGATGCTCATCGCGCCCCTGCTGCAGAAGGGCGTGAACGTCCGGCTGCCGCTCGCCGACAACACCACGGAGAAGCCTTCCACCCAGGAACAGACCGTGGTGCACGTGGACGCGCAGAAGAGCCTCTACGTCAACAACATCCAGGTCTCCGAATCCGAGGCGGTGGACCGCATCAAGGCTGCGCTCGAAGAGAAGGCGGAACGCGTGGTCTACCTCAAGGCCGACACCGACGCCCCCTACTCCGCCATCATGAACATGATGGACAAGCTGCGAGAAGTGGGCATCGAGAACGTCGCGCTGATCACCGAGAGCAAGAAGAAGGCAGAAGGGGGAGGCGACTAGCATGTCTGCCCACAAACACCACGGCGCCGAAACGGTCCAGCGGGGCGAGACCCCGCATGCCAGTTCGGACATGAACGTGACGCCGCTGATCGACGTGCTGCTCGTGCTGCTCGTCATCTTCATGGCGGCGCTGCCGATGACCCAGAAGGGCACGGACATCAATCTGCCGCTCGAGACCAAGAGTGCCGAGCAGTCCAGCTCCGACACGCAGATAGTGCTGACGATGAACGCCGACCGCAGTCTGTCGGTCAACAACCAGGACGTCCCGATGGCCGACCTCCAGGCGCGTCTCACCGAAATCTTCGAGACGCGCAAGGAGAAGACGATGTTCATCCTGGGCGCTCCGACGCTGCCGTACGGCCACATCGTGATGGCCATCGACGCCGCCCGCGGTGCCGGCGTCGACAAGGTCGGCATCGTCACGGAAGGCATGCGTCGCGGTTCTGGCGGCGACTAGCCTCAGCTCTGGAAGGTAGGCCCGCTCTCCCGAGCGGGGCCCGGAAACGCCGGCACCCGAAAGGGAGCCGGCGTTTTTCGTTTCATTGACAAGGCCGGAATGCCGCAAGGCCGGAATGCCCAACAAGGCCGCTCGCCTGATCGGCTCGCGCCACCTTCTTACCGCTCTCTGGATCGGCGAGTCGACGCCGGTCGGTCACAGAGGACTCTGCGCCAGCTGCAGGAACTAGAGGAGGTGTTGGAGGGAAAGGACGGAGGAAGGAGGACGGAGGACGGAGGAAGGAGGAAGGAGGAAGGAGGACGGAGGACGGAGGTAAGAGGGAGGACGGAGGGCCGAGGTAGGACGGAGAACGGAGAACGGAGAACGGTGCCCGGATTACGGTTCTGCAGGACGACTCCAGGAACGGGTCTTCCTGATTCCGAGACGTACAGTCGACTCGCGGTGTCAGGCGACGTGCTTGACGAATGCCCATGGCCGAATGACGATGGCCGAGCATGATCGACGCTGTGCTTTTCGATCTCGGCAACGTGCTGATCCGCTGGGATCCCCGCAATCACTACCAGGATCGGTTCGCGAGCGCCGAGGCGATGGAGCGTTTCCTCGCCGAGATCACGCCGGGTACCTGGAACCATGAGATGGATCTCGGCAAGCCGTTCGCACAGGCGATCGCCGAGCGCTCGGCGCTTCATCCCGAGCACGGGACACTGCTTGCCGAGTGGAAGTCGCAGTGGGAGCGGATGCTTGGCGGCGCCATCGACGAGAGCGTCACGCTGCTGGCCGAACTGCGCGAGGCCGGCTATCGTGTCGCGGCGCTGACCAACTGGTCGGCGGAGACATTTCCCGTCGCTCGCGAGCGCTTCCCGTTCCTGGACTGGTTCGAGGACATCGTCATCTCCGGCGTCGAGGGCATCGCCAAGCCCGATCCCGAGATGTTCACGCTCGCCCTCGCGCGCACCGGCTTTGTCGCCGATCGCACGGTGTTCATCGACGACAACCTGCCCAACATCGAAGGCGCCCGTCATGCGGGCCTCCACACCATCCACTTCGTGTCGCCGCCGCAGTGCCGGGAGGCCTTGCGCGTCCTCGGCGTCCGCGTCTGACGATACGCCGTCCGCCTTCGCCAAAGGCTTCAGCGGACAGGTCGGCCTTCGCCAGGACGGGCAGAAGTGCCGAGATGCCGACTGCGGAGTGTCGAACACCGGCGTAAGCCGGAACTGACGACTGCCTGGCCTGCCTTTCGAGCTTCCACTGGGCTGCGGCCGACGCATCGTCATGCGGCTCCAGGCCGTACGCCGCACTGCTGACCGTCGAGCAAGCTCGACGGCTACATGAGGCATCAGGCATCAGGCATGACATGTGGCGATCCGCCTACCGCTCGGGGACGCGTGGCCAGTCGTTGACCGCAATATCCGGCGCCGCGCTCACCTCGTGCCGAATGCGATCGAGCGCCGCGCGATCGAACAGCCGGCCGGCGGCGATGACCGCCGCTATTCGCGACACTTGCGACACGTCCTGTAGCGGGTTGCCATCGAGGAGCACGAGATCGGCGCCCTTGCCCGCTTCGATCGTGCCCAACTCCCGATCGAGTCCGAGCGACGCCGCGGCATTGATCGTGGACGCTTGCAACGCCTCATAGGCGGTCATCCCGGCATCGCGCACCAGCAAGGCGATTTCCTCGTGCAGTGCACGCCCGGGAAAGGCGTTCAACACGCCGACGTCCGTGCCCGCGAGGATCCGGACGCCTGCCGCACGCAGGCGGCCGAGATCACGCCGTGCCGACGCCTGGAGTTGACCGTACAACCTCTGGCGATCCGCATCCTGCTCGGCCAGTTGCTCGCGCCAATCTGCGAGCAGGAATGCCGACAACATGCGGCCTGCCGTGGCCTCACGCACCGCGCCGGCGAGAGCATCAGCGCTCGGCACGCCAATCCTCTCGATGACCACCAGCGTCGGGACCACATCGACGTGGCCGCGTGCCAGCCCGTCGATGTACGCTGCCCGTTCGGCGGCCGGCCGCGCCTCGAGTGACGGGACGAAGACGTGCTCGATCGTCGCCTGCCCGGCCGCGATCACGTCATCGATTGGAAAGGGTTGCGCATGCCCCGTCAGCCGCAGGCCGTGGCGCCGCGCTGCCGCGCCGATCGCGAGGTACGTGTCCCGATCCTGCGTCGTCCTGATCTTCAGATGGTCGACACCGCGTGCCGCCACCGCCGCGATGATGCGGTCGGCATCGGCTGGCGTGGCGACGCCGATGCGCGTGCGCTCGACCGGTTCGGCCATCTCGGCGACCGGTGTGCGGTGCTGGCGGTCCGCATTGCGGCCGGATTCGAGGTACGGTCCGGCGATGCGTAGCCGCGGGCCTACGCGGCGCCCGGCGCTGATCTCCGATCGCCATCGCAGCAGCTCCTCGTGGTCGCCGCCCATGTCACGCACGGTCGTCACGCCGGCCGACACGAGCAACCCGAGTGCCGACGCGCGCGTCTTCGACACGTGCGTGTGCATGTCGATCAATCCGGGCACGAGAAAGCGGCCGCGGCCGTCGATCACGTGGGCGCCCTCCGATGCGGGCGTCGCGTTGGCAGGACCGGCGTACTGGATGCGGCCATCGCGTACCAGGACAGAACCAGTAGCGACACCTGGCCTTGTCATGGCGATGATGCCGACGTCGCGGATGAGGATGGTGGCGTCGCCCGGCGGGCGCGGCGACTGCGCGGGCAGACCGGTGACGAGCGCGGCGGTGAGAGCCGTGGCGACTGCAGCGCCCACGGCGCACCTGCGCATCAGGGAGCTCCGACCTGGGACGCTGCGGGGGATCACATTAACGCCTAACGCCTAACGCCTAACGCCTGATGCCTGACGCTTGACGACTAATGCCCCAAAGTCAACGCCGAACGCTCGGCCCGCCCTTTATCGTGTTCGTGATGGCCGGCTCGGAGAGCCGGCCTGCCTTATTGATCTGGCAGCTGGTTTCGACATCCCGGCATTCGGCATTGCGGCATGACCATGAAACAGATTAGGGCGCCCCCTTGCGAAGGCGCCCTTCCGGTTTCCGAAGGCCCACGGCCGATGGCCGAAGGCCGTGACGTCGTGGCCGGCTGGGACAGCCGGCCCCACCTTCAGAACAGGTACCGCAGCATGATCTGGAACCGGTAGACGTCGCCGAGTCCGGCGGTCGGTTCCAGCGACTTGGTCATCAGCTCGTTGTTGATGGCACGGAGCCGATACTGCGCACGGCCCTGCGCATCTGCCTGGCCGCCCTGAGCTGCCGTTGGCACGATCAGCGGCTGCGTGCTGATCAACCGCTGCCCGACGCCCCAGTCCTCGTTCAGCATGTTGCCGAAGTTGAGGAAGTCGGCGCGGATCTGGAACGTGTGACGGTGGCCCTTGATGCTCGCGAAGAAATCCTGCGTCACACTGAAGTCGAGGCGGTGCACGAACGGGAGGAAGATGGCGCCGCGCTCGGCGTACTGGCCGCGACGGGTGCTCAGGTACTCGTCCTGGGAGATGTAGGCGTCCCACGCTGCGGCCTGCTGGGCGGCCGTGTAGGTGATGGCACCGGCCGCATACGGCTGGAAGTTCATCTCCGACTCATCGCGGGGCACGTAGTACAGATCGTTGCTCGTGCCGCCGTCGCCGTTCAGGTCGCCCGCGAACGTGTACGTCGCATTGCTGTTGGTGCGCGACTCCCAGAAGGCCGAGAACGACGTGCCACCGAACTTGAACCAGTCCTTCGTATACGAGCCAGCCACGAAGAAGCGATGACCCGGTGAGCCAAGGCCGTAACCCATACCCGGGTTGTTCGGGTCGCCCGGGTTGGCGTTGCCGTTCCACGAGCCGAAGGCAATCGAGCCCGGATCGACCGTGTTCCTGGACTCGCCGTAGCTGTACGCACTCTTCACGAAGCCACCAGTGAAGTTCTTCGACAACGTCGTCGCGAAGTTCCACGAGTCGCCGACGTTCTGGTTCTTCAGCACGACCGCATTGGCGACGTTGCTGTGGATGCGGTTGTTGGTCCAGCGCGGACGTGCGTCGACGCCGGTGAACGCACCCTGCGCGGCCGGCAGGTTGGCATTGATGTAGTAGATGCCGTTGACGTCGCTGTTGTAGATGTACTCGGCCGTGCCGATCATCCCTCCCCACAAGCGCTGATCGACCGCGAAGTTGGTGCGCCAGAGCTGCGGGAATGTGAAATCGGGATCGGTCAGGGCGAGCTCGTAGGCGGAGGCAGGTGCGCCCGTCACGTTGGCCGGCTTGTACGCGTCCGGATTCGGGTTGAACGGACGGTTGGTGACGTTGTTGAGCTCCTCGAAGCCCGTGAGCATGCCGGTGTTGCCGATCTGGTTCGAGATCCACACGTACGCGGGCTTGCCCGTGAAGATCCCCGTGCCGCCACGCACCTGCGTGTTGCGCTTCTCGTCGACCGCCCAGTTGAAGCCGACACGCGGGGACCAGAGGTACTTCGGGTCCGGCAGCTTGGCGGTCTCGTACTGCACCGGGTTGCCGTTCTCGTCACGGAACACGAGCGCATCGGCGTCTACGTTCTGGTAGCCGGTCTCGCCGAACCGCGGCACGTCGAAGCGGATGCCCGCCGTGATCTTCAGGTTGTCGCGCACCGCCCACTCGTCCTGGGCGTATGCGCCCGTGTACCACACCTCGAGCGGCTGCACCGGCTTGGTCTGCCCGGGGATGTTGTTCCATCGGACCTGGAAGCGACGCAGAGTCACTGGCGAGGTCGTGCGGTTCGGGTTCGCGACGTAGCCGGCTGCATCGGCGTAGAAATCGGCAAGCGAGTTGTATGAATACACGCTCTGCGAGCCCGGGAAGAAGACGTTCTCCGACTCGTAGCGCTCGGCGGTGCCGCCGAACGTGAACGAGTGCTTGTTGGCGAACTTCGTGAACGAGTCCTGCATCTGGAACGTCTTGTAGCGGAGTTCGTTGTTGGGCGTGAACGGCTCGAGGCCGAAGGAGGTATAGGTCGTGTTCGCCTCGAGGATGTCGACCAGGGGGAACATCGTCACGCCGTCGCGGACCGAGCGGCTCTCGTCCTGGGACGTGTAACCGACGATCAGCGAGTTGGCCATCGTGTTGCTGTACGTCGAGTTCCACTCGCCGATACCCGAGCGGATGTTTTCCTGTGTCTGGTAGTTCGAGTTCTGGAAGTTCAGCGCATCCGGACGGCCCTGACGATTGCCGAAGCCAAGTGAGGCCGAGTTGTTGGCGAGCACGTCGGTGATCGAGTTGAGGTGCGTGTACCGGAAGGTGATCTTGTTGTTCGTGTTCGCGCTGTAGTCGCCCTTGATGAGGTAACGGCGCGCCGGTGTCTCGAAGTCGTACCCCTGGTAGCCGCCCGTCTGGTAACCGAAATCGCGGGCGAGGAGTGTGCTCAGGTTGTCGAGGTCCGTCTTGAGCACGCGGGTGATCCCACTGCCGGCCGGCTCACCGCCGTTGTTGGCGCGCCACGTCGTCCCCGGCTGCGTCAGTGACTCGTCCTCGACGTTGAAGAAGAAGAACGCCTTGTTCTTCCAGATCGGGCCCGACGCCCAGCCGCCCGTGTTGGCGAACTCGAAGGTACCGACATTGACGACGTTGTTGCCGGCCTGCGTGCCGACCATGCTGTCGTCGCGAAACTGGTGGTAGAACGAGCCATGGAAAGTATTGCCGCCGCTGCGGGTCACGGTGTTGATGCCGGCGCCGACGAAATTCCCCTGGCGCACGTCGTACGGCGCCACGTTTACCTGGATCTGCTCAATCGCCTGCGGCGAAATCGGCGCAACGTTCGTACGATCACCAGGCGCGCCGCCCAGCCCGAACGAGTTGTTGAAGTAGGAACCGTCCACCGTGATGTTGTTCATCCGGTTGTCCTGGCCGACGAAATTGCTGCCGCTCGCCTGCGGCGTGAGGCGCGTGAAATTCTCCAGACGGTTGCTGACGTTGGGCAGGTTCTGGATCATGTCGCGTGACACCGTGGTCGCCGCGCCCGTCCGAGTCGAGCTGAACACGGCGTCGCTGCTGGCGACGACGGTGACCGATTCCTCGACAGCGATGTTCTTCACTGTGACGTTGACGTCTGTGGTCACGCCGAGGTTGACCGTCACGTTCTCGTTCGTGTAGGGCTCGAACGCGCTGGCGCCGCCGACATACGTGACGGTGACCACGTACGGGCCGCCGACGCGCATGTTCGGGATGAAGTAACGGCCGTCCGTGCGTGTCGTCGCCTCGTAGTTGGTCCCTGACGGCGTGTGGATCGCGATCACGCTCGCGCCGGCCACGGGCGCACCCGCGGCGTCGGTCACGGTGCCGCCGATCGAACCGGTCGTGACACCCTGCGCGCCAGCTTGCCGCGCAGGCGCCATCACCGCCATGACGCACGCCAGGGCCAGCACCGGCACGTGCCACCATGCTCCACGCGCGCGAGATGGTCGCGCCGCTCGCATTTCGCGCAATCGCTGAAACGCACTCACCATGAATCTCTCCTGAATGGACATGGCGGCCGGCTCGGAGAGCCGGCCCTACCCACAACACGGCGGCCGGGCTCCGCGAGCCGGCCCCACACAGACACCGGGAAGGATTGCCGAGCCGAAGGAACAGCTCGCAATTGCACTCCGCCCGAAGAAAACCGGACGGGAACCAGACCGCGGACTAGCCTAACAGCGATCTGTTTCAACCGCGTAAACAGATGAGTCCGCTACGGCGTCTTGCCCTGTTCCAAGGCGAACAAAAAACGGGGGGCGGCGCGTCGCGCCGGCCCCCCGTTTCACGTCCCCGAGGTGCGGTGGACTACTCGGACTTCTTGGCGTCCCTGGCCTTCGCAGCCTGGGCGTCGGACTCACCCTGCAAGCGGTTCCGGGTCTCGATGGCCTTGTCGCGCAACGCCGTGGCTTCCTTCAGCAACTCCTGCTGCCGCGCCGGACTCTTCTCGACCAGCGCCTGCTGGCGGAGCAGCAGGTTCTTCATGACCATCGCGTCGACGTAATCACCCTTGATCTCGATCGCCTTGGTCGACGCGTCGAGACCGCGCTTGATGTAGTCGGCCTTGACCGCCGGGCTGATGGTGTAGTCCTTGCGGACCTTCTCCTCGAAGTAGCCGGCGACCGTGTGGTACGCCTCGGGGTTGTTCGGCTCGAGCTGGATGCGGGTCTGGAACGCTTCCATCGTCTTGTCGAAGTTGCCCTGCTTGTTGTAGAAGCCCGCGAGCTGCAGCTGGACGTCGACGTTGTTCGGAGCGACTTCCTTGGCGCGCAGCAGCATCTGCTCGGCCTCTTCGACGCGGCCCGCCTCCTGATAGAGCTGAGCCATGCCGAAGTAGTTGTTCACGTCCTTCGGGTCGAGATCGACGATCTGCTTGCCGACCGCCTCGGCCTTGTCGGGCGCGTCGAGCTTCTCCTTGCCGTACACGCCGACGAGGAACTCGAGGCAGCGCTTCTTGAAGATCGCGCCCTGTCCCTCACGAGAGGCGGGGTCGATCTGCTCGAACGCCAGCTTGTAGTACTTCTCCGCTTCGGGCAGGTGTGCGTCGTTGTCCGCCTGGCCCTTGCGCGTGAACTTGTAGGCGCTGTCGTGGGAATTGGCCAAGTAGAAGTACGCATAGGGGCGGTACTCGAAGTCGTGCTTCACCGCCTCCTCCAACTCCGCAATGGCGATGCGGTAGTTCTGCTGTTGGTAGGCAGCGATACCGTCCTTGAACGACATCTGAGCCGTCACCTTACCGCAGGCGGTCAGCGAGAGGCTCAAGCCGGCAACGGCCACGAGCCGGATGATGGTCAACCGCTTCAACATTGCATCTACTCCTTGCACGCCCGCTCGCGCGGGTGCTCGCGGACCTCGGAACCCCGGTCAGCCCTGCGCGTCAAGCCTGAGGACGGGAATCGGCCGCGAACCACGGCCAGGGTCGATTCCAAGCGGAAAATCATCGCGAGTATAAAGACCGCCTCTGCAACGGTCAAGGCGCCCGTGGGCTATGATCCACGAGCATCCGATCTCCGTGTAACGGCGATTAGACACCACTCTCCATGATTCGGTTCGAGGACCTCGTCGACAAGGTCCGCAGCTATAGCCCCGACGCCGATCTCGAGTTGCTCCGGCGGGCGTACGTGTTCTCGGCCAGGGAGCACAAGGGCCAGGTCCGCCACTCGGGCGAACCCTACCTCGTCCATCCCCTGGAAGTCGCCAACCTCCTGGTCGACATGCGATTGGACGCCGTGGCGGTGGCCGCCGGCCTGCTCCATGACGTGGTCGAGGACACCCTCACCTCCATCGAACGCGTCGCCGAGCTCTTCGGGCCCGAGGTCGCCCACGTTGTCGAGGGCGTCACCAAGCTCTCGAGCATCCCCTTTTCGTCCAAGGAGGCCCAGCAGGCCGAGAACTTCCGGCGGATGTTCCTGGCGATGGTCGACGACATCCGCGTCATCCTCGTCAAGCTCGCCGACCGCCTGCACAACATGCGTACCCTCGGGCACGTTCCCGACGAGAAGCGGGAGCGCATTGCCCGGGAGACCCTCGACATCTACGCGCCCATCGCCAACCGGCTGGGCATGAGCAAGGTCAAGAACGAACTCGAGGAGTTGTCGTTCAAGGCGCTCGAACCCCGCGCCTACGAGGAACTGCGCGACAAGGTCGACCAGCGCCGGCGCGCGACTCAGGGGTTGATCGAGGAACTCCGCGGCACCATCCTCGCCAAGCTCACCGAAGCGCAGGTGCCCGTCGTCTCCATCGACGGCCGCATCAAGCGTCTCTACAGCATCTACCTGAAGCTGCACCGGCAACGCATCGACCTCGACCAGGTGTACGACCTCGTCGCCTTGCGGGTGGTGACGACCAGCGTCAAGGACTGTTACGCGGTCCTGGGCATCGTCCACCAGACCTGGCAGCCCGTGCCCGAACGCATCAAGGACTTCATCGCGATGCCCCGGCCCAACGGCTACCAATCGCTGCACACGTCGGTGATCAGCGACCGCGGCCTGCCCTTCGAGATCCAGATCCGTACCGAGGAGATGCACCGCGTGGCGGAGGAAGGCATCGCGGCGCACTGGAAATACAAGGAAGGCCGGACCGGCGCGCAACGCGACGAGCAGTACTTCAAGTGGCTGCGCCAGCTGCTCGAATGGCAGCAGGACGTGCGCGACCCGCACGAGTTCATCAACAGCCTCAAGATCGAGCTGTATCCCGAGGAGATCTACTGCTTCACGCCCGGCGGGGAACTCAAGGAACTGCCGCGCGACGCCACCATCGTCGACTTCGCTTACGCCGTGCACACCGACGTCGGTCATCGCTGCGTCGGTGGTCGCGTCAACGGCAAGATGGCGCCGCTGCGCCATCCGCTCAAGAACGGCGACATCGTCGAGGTGTTGACGCAGGCAGGACACAAGCCGAGCCGCGACTGGCTGTCGTACGTCAAGACCTCCCGCGCCCGGAACAAGATCCGCCACTTCATCCAGCTCGAGGAGAAGACCCGCTCGGTCGAACTCGGGCGGAAGCTGTTCGACAAGGAAGCGCGTCGCTTCGACGTCAACCCCAAGAGCATCCCGGCCGAGGCCTGGCAGAAGGTCTCCTCGGAATCGGGGATGCAGAAGGTCGACGACCTGCTGGCGGCGGTGGGCTGGGGCAAGATGACCGCGCGCCTGCTGCTCGGCAAGCTCGTCCCCGCTGAGGATCTGCAGGAGAGGCCCCCCGACACGGGCATCTTCGCCACCGTTCGCAAGGTGCTGCGCCCGCGCACCGGCGAGGACAAGATCCGCGTCAAGGGCGCCGACGACTTGCTCGTCTTCCGCGCCAAGTGCTGCAACCCGATCAAGGGCGAGAAGATCGTCGGCTACATCACCCGCGGCAAGGGCGTCTCGGTGCACTCCGCGTCGTGCCGCAACGTCACCAACCTCATGTACGACCCGGAGCGCCGCATCGACGTCGAATGGGACACCGGCGACGATCCGAGCGCGCCCTACACGGTGCGCCTGAGCATCCAGGTCGAGGATCGCCGTGGCATGCTCGCCGCGATCAGCAGCCAGGTGTCCGCCATCAACACCAACATCCGGACGATGGAGGCGACGACGTCACAGGAGCAGGGCTTCATCGAGATGACCGTGGAGATCCAGGACGTGAAGCACCTGGACAAGGTCATTCGCGCGGTGAAGGGCCTGCCGGGCGTGCTGAACGTCGAGCGACACGCAGGCGGAAGCGCGGAAGAGCGCGCCTCGTAAGAATTTCAGAATTGCAGAATTTCACAATTGCATACAGTACCGCCAACCCTTCGAGACATTTCTGAAGGTGGTGAAATTCTAAACTTTTGAACTTCTGAAATTTTCAGGATGCCGCTACGGAAGCAGCGCGACGGCTTCGATTTCCACCCGCACGTCGCGGGGTAGCCGCGAGACCTGCACCGTGGACCGGGCCGGCGCCGGCGATTCGAACGACGAAGCGTAGACGTCGTTCATGGCCGTGAAGTCGGCGAGATCGATCAGGAAGACCGTGGTCTTGACGACGGCGTCCATGGAGACGCCGGCAGCGGTGAGGATGCCGCTGATGTTGTCGAGGACTCGGCGCGTCTGCGCGCGCACGTCACCCGCCACCACCTCGCCCGTCACGGGATCGAGGGGAATCTGCCCCGACAGGAACAGGAACTGGCCGGCCCGGATGGCCTGCGAGTACGGCCCGATGGCCTGCGGGGCGTCGGGCGTGGAGACCGACGCGCGGGTGGCCACGTTCAGGCGGCCTTGGTGACCTTGTTCGACCGGATGCAGCGCGTGCACACCTTCAGGCGCTTTGCCGCGCCATTCACCAGCGCCCGTACGGTCTGCAGGTTCGGATTGAACCGGCGAGACGACACGTTGTGGGCGTGGCTGATGTTGTTGCCGAACGTGGGACCCTTGCCGCAGACTTCGCAACGATTAGCCATGACTCAGTGGTGATGCGCAACCTCGGCCTGACCTGCAGGAGGAGTCTCGGAGGAGACGCCGCCGGGCGCGCGAACCACCAAGTGTAGCACAGGGCCTGAGCCGGTCGACCGCCACGCTTTGCCTGGCGCATGCGTCGAGCAAGCTCGACCCTACACCCAAACCTGTAGCCGTCGTACACCCAAACCTGTAGCCGTCGACCTGGCAAACCTGTAGCCGTCGACCTTGGTCGACGGTCATCCCTCCCCGCAGACGTCGACTTTCCACCTTCGCCAAGGCTACGGCGGACAAGTCAGACCGACACACCGGCCTCACGGAATGATGATCCGCGGCCCGTCTGCCCCGCTCGCCTCGGCACCGCCGAGCGGCGTCAGCCGCGGGTCAGCGCCCGGCGCGAGCGGCTGGCCCGTCTGCGCGTCAGCCAGCCGTGGCTTGAGCACCCGTCCGAGGAAGGCGAAGTACGCATCCGGCGCCGTCACGCCGGATCGGCGAAACTCCTTCACCGCCTCCTCGACCCGGCGCATCGCGGCGGCGGTGGACGCGTCCAGCCGCTTGACACCCGCTTCGGCGGCTTCAGCAAGCGGCGCCGACATGGCACGCGCAAGCCGGGCAGCCACGGGCGTCTCCGGCTGGTGTTCATAGAGTACGCCGCGCATGGCGGTTTCAGCCGTTGCGGCAAGCGCGGCTGCCGCGAGCTGCAGATCTGCATCGAGCGGCGGCGGGTCCATGGTGGTCCTGCAGGCCACGGCCGCCGGAAGGCACGCCATCAGCACCGCGTAGCCGCCATCATCAAGTCCCCGGATCAGGGGAACCACACGCGTTGCGTCCTGTTCCTGTTGTCGCTGCTGTGCGGCGTGGGGGTGGGCGCGGGCGGCCTTGAGCCACCCACAGGTCGGCGGGCAATCGATCTCGACGAGCCGCTTCGTCCCGCAGCAGGTCGCGCAGATCACCTTGCTCAGGGCGGGGCACTGCCGTTTTGCCTTGCCGCCACCACACACTGGGCATGACGCCATCCGGCGAGGCTGGCATAGTGACGCCGGCTCGTCAATCATGCTGGGGACTCGTCAGCCCACGGCGTATAGTGGGCGCCAATGGTCGGGTTGGCGCGCTGCGGCGCCAGACTCGGCTGGAACACGAATTGCTCTTCGATATCGGCACATCCGTAGCGCGGGCACCAGCTCGCAGGCGGCTGCCCTCGCGGGGGAGGTCTGCGCCATGTCGGTCATCGCACGCGCGTCGCTCGTCGAATACTTCAAGGATCAGCTGGAGGGCGCCCTTGCCCAGCAGCGGGTTCCGGTCCACGCCGACACCGCCCACTACGTCGTCCAACTCCTGGCCGACACGATGCGCCACGACAGGCACGGCCGGGCTGCGGCCCTGCTGGATCCGCGTCCCTTGGCCCTCCGGCTGGCGGCCGCCATGGACGATCGGTGCCCGGCGCCCGGCCAGGCTCTTCGCGACGTCGCCGACGCGGCATTGCTCCTGGGGGGCTACTTCAGCTCGGCGGCATCCTCGGCGCGCAGTGTCCCGGCAACGTACTACCACCGCGTCGGCGGCTTCGCCTACGGCGCCCTGGGCCAGGAATCACAGGCGCTGGCGCCGATCTTCAAGGACCTCGCGGCCCGGTTCGCCCAGTATGCCGATGCGCTCGGTGAAGTCGGACAGCGAGCCGAAATGCAGAGCCCAGCTGGGCTGGTGCGGGCGCTCGAGTCGTGGCAGCGGTCGGGAAGCAGGGTCACGGAACGATTGCTTGTCGAACGGGGTGTCGTCCTCGCACGGGGACGTAGCGTCCGCTTGCAGTAATCATGGACACGGGCAACGCGGGCCCCGGAATGATATGGATGAGCCTGAGGATGCCGATCGTTCAGTCGAGAACCATCGGCCATGCTCCCGCGTCTAACTCGCTGTACTGCCGAGACGCGGCGAGGGTGTTACCTCCGTTGCGCGAAGGCAAGTCGCTTCGAATGAGTACCTTGTGGTTCGGCGAGGCCTGGAGGGTCTCGCGGTAGGTCTTCCCTCCGTCTGGCGCCCGACAGCATCCCCGAGGACTCGCCCCCGGCGCCACGGCACCGGGGCTCTGCCGTCGTCGCCGTACCGGCCTGGAGGGTGCCCGGTGCTGCAAGGCGTGGCACGAGGCGTGCTTAGTCGATCGGCACTTGACGAACGTCGAAAGGAGCGTGGACCGGACATGAAGTCGACCAGGAAGTCCACCCGCATCATCAATACAGACCGTCACGACGAACTGCGCCGCATTCTCGAGGAGCGCCGACAGGAGCTGAGCAGCGAACTCCGCCGCCAGATCCACCACGTCCGGGCCATCGGCCCCGCCGACCTGGCGCAGGGCGTTGTGGACGCCGAAGAAGCCTCCGTGTCCGACATCCAGGAAGACATCGAGATCGCCCTCATGCAGATGAAGTCGGAGACCCTGAGCCGGGTCAACGAGGCGCTCGGCCGGCTCGAGGCAGGCCGCTACGGCTTCTGCTACGAGTGCGGTGACGAGATCTCGGAGGCGCGGCTGCGCGCCCTGCCGTTCGCCCTCCGCTGCAAGGACTGCGAGGAGGAGCGCGAGCAGGCCGAGGCCCGGGACAAGTTCTACGCCCGTCGCGGCACCACGGCCGCGATCCTGGACATCGCGAGCTGACGTCTGACGTGGGTCCGATGACCCGCACGCTCGCCGCCTGTGAAAATCGAGCCGCTGCGCAATTGCGCAGCGGCTCGACGTTTATGTGATCAGCGTACCGAATTGTGGCGTGGCACCCTCACCGCAGCCACTGCAACGCCGCCACGGTCTTCATGTCCGTGATGTCGCCGGCGGCCACGAGTGCCCGTAATTCGCCCAGGCCGAACGTTCGCGGCTCGAGGTGCTCGTCCTCGTCCTGCTCGGCGGCGTGATCGGGGACGTGCAGGCCTGTCAGCTTGTAGAAATGCATCACCTCGGTCGTGTATCCCGGCGACGGGTACAGCGAGGCCACGCGTTCGGCCGTGGTTGCCAGCTGGCCGATTTCCTCGTGACATTCGCGGAGCGCCGCCGCGACAGCGTCCTCTCCCGGCTCCAGGCTGCCGGCAGGCAACTCCCAGACGTGCTGGCCGATCGCGTGGCGGTACTGCCGAACGAGGATCACCGACGCTTCGTCGGGCATCGGGATCAGCACCACCGATCCGCGGTGACGGACGATGTCCATGACCGTCTCCACACCGTGCGGCAGACGGACGCGATCACGGGTCACGGTGAACACGCGCCCGGTGTATTCCAGGGTCGATTCGTTCTCGGACATCACCACCTCATGGAATGCCGAAATGCCGGGAATGCCGGGAATGTCGAACCCGGAACCCGGTACCCGGTACCCAGTACCCGGTACCCGGTACCCGGTACCCGGTACCCGGTACCCGGTGTGCGGCAGCGTTCGGCGTTCAGCGTTTAGCGTTGGTCAGCTTACGGGTTCTGCAGCGTCTTGTAGCCGAAGCGTGCGACGGCGGCGTCGAGCTGCTCGAGCACGTGATGCAGATCCTCGGGCAACGGCGCCTCGAACTCCATGCGCCGCCGCTCCGTGGGGTGCATGAAGACGAGCCGCTCGGCGTGCAGGAAGGGCCGCTGCAGCGACGACAGCGCCTTCAGGTGCGGCGCAATGCGCCGCGGGATCCCGCCATACGTGGCATCGCCACAGATCGCGTGTCCGACCGAGCTGAGATGCACGCGGATCTGGTGCGTGCGGCCGGTATGGATGGCCACGCGAATGAGCGAGACGCCCGGCAGGTGCAGCGCCCACGTGACGCGCGTCACGGCGGACCTGGCACGCCGCGCCCGTGTCGTCATCTTCTGCCGCGAGTGCTGGTCGCGCCCGATTGGCGCCTCGATGCGACGGCCGCTGTGGACGAGTCCCCACACCAGCGCGACGTACTCCTTCTCGACTTCGCGGTCGTGGAACTGGCGCGCCAGTTCCGCATGGGCCACATCGTTCTTCGCAACCACCATCACGCCCGACGTGCCCTTGTCGAGCCGGTGCACGATGCCCGGACGCAGGGTCCCGCCGACGCCGCTGAGGTCCTGCACGTGGTGCAGCAAGGCATTCACGAGCGTGCCGGTCGCGTGTCCCGCTGCCGGGTGCACGACCATGCCCGCGGCCTTGTTGACGACAATCAGTTGCTCGTCCTCGAACAGGATGTCGAGCGGGATGTCCTCTGGCGCGGCTTCGGAGGCCACGGGCTCCGGCAGCGTCACGCTGAGCACTGTTCCGGGCGGCAGCACCTCGCTGGCCTTGGTGAGGACCCGTCCCGGCGGTTCTCCCTCCGCATCGACCGCCGCGCCGACGCGCACCTGCCCCTCCTTGATCAGCCGCTGCACCTGCGATCGCGACAGACCCGCGAGCAGCGCGGCAAGGGCCTGGTCGGCGCGCTGATTGGCCTCGTCCTCGCCGATCTCCACCGAGACCGTTCGTCCGCCTTCCGTGGCGTCGCCGATTGCGTCGTCGGGATCGAATTCGTCGTCCTCGTCGAACTCGTGCATGTGGGCCTACGCCTTTGCCGTGCGAGGGCGGGCCGACGGCGCCGAGACGGAGACGGCGCCGCGATCGCGCCGCGACAACCAGTACAGCATCGCGACGCTCAGCGGCACGATCAGCAGGGAAATGAACTGCGAGGTCGAGATGTTGGGGAGCACCATCCCGCGCGGGTCGCCACGGAAGAACTCGATCACGAAGCGGGAGAGGCCGTACACGAGCATGTAGCCCCAGAAGGTCCGCCCGGGGAACGGCCGTCCCTTGTGCTCGACTGCGAGCAGCAGCCCCAGGATGATCGCTTCGGCGCCAGCCTCGTAGAGCTGCGTGGGGTGCAGTGGCACACCGAGCGGTGTGCCGACGTTCTCCTGTGCGAGCGGATTGGTGAAGGTCACGGCCCATGGCACAGTCGTCTCGTGTCCGTAGCAGCAGCCGGCCAGGAAGCAGCCGATTCGGCCGACGACATGGCCGAATGCGATTCCTGGCGCAATCACGTCGGCCACCCGCCAGGTCGGCAACTGGTGCTTGCGCACGTACCACAGCCCGACCACCACGGCGAGGATCAGCCCGCCGTAGAACACCCCGCCCGATCGGGCCAACGACAGCAGGTCCGCCGGCTCGCGCAGGAAGTGGTCCGCATCGACGATCACCAGCAGGAGCTTGGCGCCGACGAGCGCGCTCACGATGATGTAGATGCCGAGGTCCATGACCCGCGCCGCGTCCAGGCCGCGGTTGCGCGCGCGCACCAGGGCGAACTGCAGGCCACCGAGGTACGCCGCAGCCAGCAGCACGCCGTACGAGTAGACGGTCAGCGGGCCGATGTCAAACAGCTTCGGGAACATGGCGCCTCGAAAACAGGGTGTCGGCCGCGAACAGGATGGCTCCGATGCTGATCGCCGCGTCGGCGACGTTGAAGGCCCAGAAATGCCAGGTGCCGAAGTACACGTCGACGAAGTCCACGACGAAACCCAGCGTCACACGGTCGATGAGGTTACCCACGGCGCCGCCGACGATCAGCACGAATCCGTAGCGTGCCGGCCAGGCGTCGCCGGCGAACTTTCGGGCATACCAGAGGATGCCCAGCAGCGCGAGGATCGCCAGCGCGGCCACGAGGACCGGCTTGTAGGCGAAATCATGCGCGTTGAGCATCCCGAACGCGGCACCTGTGTTGCGCACGTACGTGAGGTTCAGCAACCCCGGTATCACCGTGACCGTTTCATGCAGCCCGATCCGCTGCAGGACGAGCAGCTTGCTCAACTGGTCACACACGACGAGCAGCACGGTGCCCCAGACTTCAGGCCTCTTCCAGGGCGCCGCATCGGCACCCGCCAACCGGCCCGGAGATGCCACCGCCGCTGGCGTCATGCCGCGTCGCTTCCCAGGCCAAGCGCATCGACGCAGCGATCACACAGGCCTTCGACGGTGGCCGCGGCGGCGATGCCGGCGACGTACCGCCAGCAGCGCTGGCACTTCTCGCCGGCGGCACGCCTCACCGTTACGACGAGCGAATCGGCCGGCTGGTCCGCCGCTGGTGCTGCCACCGTCGCCTCGCTCACGATGCAGAAGGCGGCGACCTCGTCCGGGCCGAGTCCGTTCAACACGTCGGCGAAGCGGCCGGTGCCCGCCACCGTGATCGCCGCCTCGAGCGACGTCCCGATCACCTTCGCCTGCCGCTGCTCCTCGAGCTTCGCGTTCACCAGGTCGCGGATCTCGAGTCGCGTCGCATAGCGACTCACGAGCGCGTCGTCCTGCCAGGCCTCGACGCCCTCGGCAAACAGCGTCATGTGCACCGACGGTTCGCGTGTGCCGGGCAGCACCCGCCAGAGTTCGTCGGCGGTCACGGGCAGGATCGGCGCGAGCAGCCGTGCCAGGCCGTCGGCCATCAGGTACATCGCCGTCTGCGCCGAGCGGCGCGCCTGCGATGCCGCGCCGAACGTGTACAGTCGATCCTTGGAGACGTCGAAGTAGAACGCGCTGAGGTCCACCACGGCGAGGCGGTTGAGCTCGTGGAAGATCGTCTGGAAGTCGAACCGGTCGTACGCGGCGCGCATCTTCACCGCCGCATCGGCGTAGCGGGCGAGCGCGTACCGATCGACCTCGAGCAGATCGGCGTGCGCCACCAGGTCCGTCGACGGATCGAAGTCGTACATGTTGGCGGCGAGATAGCGCACCGTGTTGCGGATCTTGCGGTACGCCTCCACGGTGCGCGCCAGGATCTGCTTGCCGAGGCGCACTTCTTCCGTGTAGTCGACCATCGCCACCCACAGCCGGAGCACTTCCGCGCCGCTCTGCTCGATCACCTGCTGCGGCACGACGTTGTTGCCGCGCGACTTGGACATCTTGCGGCCATCCTCGTCGACGACGAATCCGTGTGTGATCACTGACCGATACGGCGCATCGCCACGCGTGCCGAGCGCGACCAGCAGCGAGCTCTGGAACCAGCCGCGGTACTGGTCGCTGCCTTCGAGGTACATGTCGGCCGGCCACTGCAGATCAGGGCGGACAGCGAGGACCGCCTCGTGGCTGGTCCCGGAATCGAACCAGACGTCGAGAATGTCGCGCTCCCGCTCGAACGACGTGCCGCCACAATGCGCGCAGCTGAGGCCGTCGGGCAGGAACTCCCCGATCGGCCGCTCGTACCAGGCGTCGGCGCCGTGCTGCGCGAAGACATCCGCCGCGCGGGTGGTCAACGCCGTGGTGAGCATCGACTCGCGACACGTCGTGCACGTGACGGCCGGGATCGGCACACCCCACGCGCGTTGACGCGAGATGCACCAGTCCGGCCGGTTCGCGAGCATGTTGTGGAGCCGCTCCTCGCCCCAGGGCGGCAGCCACTCGACGCGCGTGACCGCCTCGAGCGCCTTTTCGCGGTAGCCGTCGTGGTCCATCTCGATGAACCACTGTGGCGTCGCCAGGAAGATCAGCGGCTTGTGGCAACGCCAGCAATGCGGATACTGGTGCTCGTGCTTCTCGCTGAACCACAGCGCGCCGCGCTCGCGTAGCGCCTCGACCACCTTCGGGTTGGCGTCCCACACCTTCAGTCCGCCAAACAGCTCGACGCTGTCGAGGAACTCGCCGGACGGCCCGATCGGCGCGTACGTCTCGAGGCCATAGCGCTGGCCGGTGTTGAAGTCGTCGGCGCCGTGGCCAGGCGCGGTGTGCACCGCTCCCGTGCCCTGCTCGAGCGTGACGTAGTCGGCCAGGACACCGAGCGACTCGCGCCCGTAGAGCGGGTGCACGAAGCGGATCCGATCGAAGACCGCGCCCTGCATGCGCGCGGCCGGTTCGCCGGGGACACGACCGACCTTGGCAAACGTGGCGTCGGCCAGCGCCTCGGCGACGATGACGAGGCGGCCGTCGGCGTCGTACGCCGCATAGTCGAACCCGGGCTGGAACGCGATCGCCAGGTTGGACGGGATCGTCCACGGGGTCGTAGTCCAGATGAGCACGGACACGTCGCGGCCGCCGAGCGCCGGCACGCGGGCGGCCAGAGCCGCGGCGTCACGTGGGTCCAGCTTGAACTCGACATAGATCGACGGCGACGAATGGTTCGCGTATTCGACCTCAGCCTCGGCGAGGGCAGTGCGGTCGGAGATGCACCAGTACACGGGCTTCTTGCCCTTGTAGACGAGTCCATCCTCGACGCACCTGCCGAGCGCGCGGACGATCGCTGCCTGGAACTCGTACCGCATCGTCAGGTACGGGTGCTCCCAGTCGCCGAAGACGGCGAGCCGCTTGAAATCGGCGCACTGTTCCGCCACATGGCGTTCGGCATAGGCGCGACACGCGCGCCGGATGTCGGCCAGGCTCATGTCGCGCTTCTTCGATCCGAGCTCCTTGTCCACCTGAAGCTCGATGGGCAGGCCGTGACAATCCCAGCCCGGCACGTATGGGGCGTCGAAGCCGGCCATGGACTTCGACTTGACGACGAAGTCCTTGAGGATCTTGTTCATCGCGTGCCCGATGTGGATCTGGCCGTTGGCGTACGGCGGCCCGTCGTGCAGCACGTACTTCGGCCGCCCGGCGCGCGCGCGCGCAATCTGCCCGTACAGGTCCATGGATTCCCAGCGGGCAATCGCCGCCGGTTCGGCCACCTGCAGGTTGGCCTTCATGGGGAAGTCGGTGCGGGGCAGGTTGACGGAGTTCTTCCAGTCGGCCATGAACCTTCAATTGTAACGGTTCAGGCGCGTCGACCTGAAGGTCGACGCCTACGCCCACCGCCGCCAGCCGGTACCCGGTACCCGGTACCCGGTGCCCGTTCTATGATTCGCGGATGTCCAGTTGCCTGTTCTGCCGCATCGCCTCGGCCGACATTCCGGCAAAGGTGATCTACCAGGACGCCGACCTCGTGGCGTTCGAGGACATCAATCCGCAGGCGCCGCTGCACTGCCTCGTCATCCCGCGGCGGCACATCGGAACACTGAACGACATGACGCCGGAGGACGCGACGCTCGTGGGGACGATGCACTACCGGGCAGCGCAGATTGCGCGCGAACGGGGATACGCGGACGGCGGTTTCCGGACGGTGATCAACTGCAACGCGGACGCCGGCCAGACCGTATTCCACATCCACCTGCATTTGCTCGCGGGGCGACGGCTGGGCTGGCCGCCCGGTTAGGCCCGCGGCCTCGACCACGGCCCCGCACCGAAATGCCGAAAATGCCGAAATGCTGCAATGTCGACAACCACGATGCCTTCGACATTCGGCATTCCGGCGTTTGAGCATCGCTGGTCATGACGACAGCCTGAATGCTCTCGACATTCCGGCATTCTCGGCATTCCGGCATTCCGTGATCCGCCCTCAGCGGCCAGCGACGAGTGTCCGGGCAATACCCTGGAGATCCTCCAGTACTTCCTGGATCTCGAGACCGGCCTCGCGCGCGGCGTGCTCCACCGGTTCCTGCATTCCGTAGCCAAACTCCATCGCCATCCAGCCGCCGGGCGCCAGCCGTTCGGCCGCCTGCGACAGCAGCCGGCGCGGGATGTCCATGCCGTCCTGCCCCCCGAACAACGCCACATGCGGTTCGTGATCGCGGACGTCGGGCATCATGCCCGGCGCGTCTCGCCGCGCCACGTACGGCGGGTTCGAGACGATCACGTCGAACAGCCCCATCGTCGGCTCGAGCAGGTCGCCGATCAGGAACGTCATCCGATCCGCAACGTTGAACGCGCGGGCATTCCGGCGGGCTACCGCGATCGCCGCGGCAGAGACGTCGGTCACCTCGACGTGCCATGCCGGCCGTTCGCAGGCGAGCGTCAGGCCGAGGGCGCCACTGCCCGTCCCCACGTCCACGACACGCACGAACCCGCTTGCCGGGACACGTTGCAGGGCGTAGTCGATGATGAGCTCGGACTCGGGCCGCGGAATGAGGACGTCCGGGTTGACGAGGAAGTCGCGGCCGTAGAACTCGCGCGTCCCGATGATGTAGGCCACCGGTTCGCGCGCCGCGCGGCGCGCGATCAGCACGTCGAAGGCCGAGAGGAATTCGGACGAGGCCGGCTCGTCGGCGCGCGTGATCCAGGTGGCGCGATCCCACTGCAGGACGTGGCGCGCGAGCACCTCGGGGTCGAGGTGGGCGTGGCGCTGGTCCAGGCCGGCCGCGAGCAGGCGGGCCCGGGCGGCAGCGACGGCGCGACGCACGGTCAGGCGTCCACCGCTTCGGTGCGGCTCGCGTCCTTCAGCAGTTCCGAGCGGTAGAACGTGGTGACCTGATCGATCAGTTCGTGCAGGTCGCCGTCCATGGCCCCGCCGAGCTGGTGGGTGGTGAAGTTCACCCGGTGATCGGTGATCCGGCTCTGTGGGAAGTTGTAGGTCCGGATCTTCTCGGATCGCTCGCCGGTGCCGACCTGGCTCTTGCGGTCCTTGGCAATCGCGTCCTGCTGCTTGCGCATTTCCATCTCGTAGAGTCGCGAGCGCAGCACCTTCATCGCCTTCGCGCGGTTCTTGATCTGCGACTTCTCGTCCTGCTGTGACACGACGGTCCCGGTCGGGATGTGCGTGATGCGCACCGCCGAATAGGTCGTGTTGACGCTCTGGCCACCGGGCCCGCTGGAGCAGAACGTGTCGATGCGCAGGTCCTTGTCGTTGATCTGGATGTCGACTTCCTCGGCCTCCGGCAACACCGCCACGGTCGCCGTCGAGGTGTGGATGCGGCCACTGGCCTCGGTCGCGGGGACACGCTGCACGCGATGCACGCCGCTCTCGTACTTCAGGTGGCTGTAGACCTGCTTGCCCTCGATCGTCGCGATGCCTTCCTTCATGCCGCCGGCATCGGCGTCGCTGGTGGACATGACCTCGAACCTCCAGCCCTGGCGCTCCGCGTAGCGCGCATACATGCGGAACAGCTCCGCGGCAAACAGCGCCGCTTCCTCGCCGCCGGTCCCGCCCCGCACTTCGAGGACGACGTTCTTGGCGTCGTTGGGGTCCTTCGGGATCAGCAGGAACTTGACGTGCTCGAGCAGCGTCGCGTGCCGGGGCTCCAGGTCGGCGAGTTCCTCGCGCGCGAGCGCCGCCATGTCCGCGTCGCCGCCGGCGACCAGCTCACGCGCCTGCGCCAGCTGCTCTTCGAGCGACTTCAGCGACCGGTACGCGTCCACCAGTTCCTGCAGTTCCGACAGGGTCTTGGTGTGGGTCCGGTACGCCTGCGCGTCGGCCTGCACCGCCGGGTCGGCGATGAGGCCCATCAGGTAGTTGTATTGCGCCTCGACCGACGCGAGCTTGTCCAACATTGGAATTGCCTTACGGCCCTACAGCCTGTTGCCTACGGCCTACGGCCTACAGACCGCCGGACAAGTCCGGCGGCTACACATGTGTTCGGCTTCGACGTCCTGCGTTCGGCGTTCTGCGTTCGCCGCCTACCCGCCGGAGACCGGCGGAAGGAACGCGACCTCATCTCCGTCCTGAACGGCCGTCGTCATGCGCGCGTACTGCGCGTTGACGGCGCACGACAGGCTGCCGGCGTAGGGCGTCAGGGCTGGCCATTCCCCCGTCATCCCCTGCCATACGTCGGCCACGGTTGCCGGTGCACCGACCGGACGACTCAGTTCGTCGGTGCCGGCAATCTCACGCAGGCGGGCAAACAACCGCACCGTCACGGACATGCGCGCCTCCAGGCCTCCTCGAGCGGAGCGGGGTCATCGGGATCGACCGTGGCCCCCTCGACCCACGACAGGCCGTCCACGAGGTGTTCCCGCTTCCACACCGGCGAGATCTGCTTGACCCGCTCGATCGCGAATCGCGACGCGGCATAGGCCTCGGCACGATGGGCGGCGACCGCCGCGATCACGATCGAAGGCTCGCCGACCTCGAGGGTCCCGATCCGGTGGTGGATGCAGAGCACCACGCCCGGCACTCGTGCCGCGGCCTCCCCGCTGATGCGCTCGAAGGATCCGACCGCGAGTGGTTCGTAGGCTTCGTACGTGAGGGCCCGCACCTCCTGGCCCTGATGACGTCCGCGCACCGCACCCACGAACAACACCACCGCACCTGGCCCCTCCACATCGTCGCGGCGGGCCTGCAGCGCGTGCCGATGCTGCGCAAGCGCCAGCACGCCGGCAAGGTCGAGCGGATCTGCGGAAATCGCGAACGGCAGCAACATCTCAGTATACGACTCGGCTCGCTGCGCTCGCCTCGACGACGGGAACCGGGTTCCGGGTACCGGGACCGCCGACCTGAAGGTCGGCGGCTACAGACCTCGGCCGAGCCGGCCCAGACCGCCACGCGTCGTGGCTGCAGGCTACCGCAGCGTCCCGCGATCTGAAGGCTTTCTCTAGCGTTAGATCGACTGTAGGCGTCGACCTTCAGGTCGACGCGAGGCCTCAGGCGCTCGGCGTTCGGCGCTCGACGTTCCAGAAATGGTCGACCGGACCCGCCCCGTGGCCGAGGCCGGGCGCGTGGCGGATGGCGCCATCGAGGTAGATCCGGGACCGACGGAACGCCTCCGGCAGGTCATGGCCGAGCGAGAGATGGGCGGCGATGGCCGCGGCGAAGGTGCAGCCGGTGCCGTGCGTGTTTCGAGTCACATGGCGCGGGCCGCGTGCCTCGTGGAACTCATGGCCGTCAAACAGCACGTCGACGACATCGGGGGTGTCGAGGTGGCCGCCCTTGACGATGACGGCCCGAGGTCCCAGGTCGTGCAGGTGGCGCGCCGCCTCGCGGGCCTCCGCCTCGGTGCGAACGGTTCGCCCCGTCAGTGCTTCCGCCTCAGGCGCATTGGGGGTCACGACCGCTGCCAGTGGCAGCAGATCCCTGATCAAGACGGAGACGGCATCCTCGGAGAGGAGGCGGTCGAGGCTCTTGGCGATCATCACGGGGTCGACGACCAACGGGCCAGCGCCGCGATCCCTGAGCAACCGCGCGACTGCCTCGACAATCTCGGGAGTGCCCAGCATGCCGGTCTTGATGGCGCCGGCGCCGATGTCCTCGAGCACGGCCGCGATCTGCGCCACGACCATCGCGGTCGGCACCATGACCATGTCACGAACCCCGGTGGTGTTCTGGGCCGTGATGGCGGTGAGGGCGCTGGTGCCGAACACGCCCAGCGCGGCGAACGTCTTCAGGTCTGCCTGGATGCCGGCGCCGCCGCCGGAGTCGCTGCCCGCGATTGTGAGTGCCGTAGCCATGGCGATCGCAGAATTTCACAATTTCGGAACTTCGCCACCAATTCCGCGCGCGGCCCGCACGTCGGAGGCCGGGCTCGGCCACCTTCGCGCTACGCGGTTCGGCGCCCAAGGAGAGCCGGCCTTAACGTCGCCTCGCAGTCCCCAGCGTGAGAGGCGGGCCTGCGAATGTCACGCGCCCAACGGTTCGGAGATGCATTAGCCGTCAGGCGTCAGGCATTAACCGTAGGCGCTAGGCATTAGGCGTTAGGCGTTTTCCTCCCGTAGCCCAGCTCCGCCCCGCCCGAGATGACGTGATCGACGCCCGTGGTGTAGGTCGCTTCGGCGGCCAGGTAGACGCACAGTCGACCAACCTCGTCGATCGTGCCGAGCCGCGGCAGCCATTGCGCGGCCGCGCCCTCCTCGCGCATCGCCTTCGGATCTGCTGACGCGTCCGCGAACGACCGCCACAATGGCGTGTCGATGTTGCCGGGCGAGACGCTGTTGACGCGGACGCCGTGCCGCGCCTCGTCGATCGCGAGCGCCCTGGTGAAGGCGACGATGGCGCCCTTGGTGGCGACGTAGTCCACGGCATGTTCCTGGCCGATCGAAGCGACGAGGCTCGCCATGTTGATGATGCAGCCGCTCGAGCGGCGCAGTGCCGGCAGCGCCAGGCGACACGCCACGAACTGGCTCACGAAGTTGAGTTCGAGCAGGCCACGCAATTGCTCGGGCGTGATCGCGTCGATGGGTCGGTGCGCGAGGTGCGTGCCGGCGTTGTTGACGAGACAGTCCAGCCGGCCGTGCGCGTCGAGCACATCGGCCAACGTCGCGGCGAGCGCGTCTTCGCTCCGCACGTCGGCGCAGGCGTGGGCGCAGGTCGGGCCGAGTGCGGCGGCCAGCGCCGCGCCGCCCTCGCGATCGTTCGAGACCGCGATCACGCGTGCACCCTCGGCGACGAAGGCCCGGACGATGCCCTCACCGATGCCGCGCGAGCCGCCCGTCACCACGACCACGCGATCCACGTAACGCACGGCAAACCTTCGCAGAAACCGGGTTCAGGAGCCGGGGGCGTACTGACAGTCCGCCACGTTGGGGTTGTTTGGGGCATCGAGCGGGTCCGGCCGCGTGATGGGACTCGTGTCGGTCGTGGGGGAAGCCAACCGCTTGTTCACGAACAGGACTTCCCATGCGTACGACGGCATCGGATGGTACGTGGCCATGCAGCCGAAGTTGTTGAAATGGAGGTGAGCGACGTGAAAGTGCGTCTTCAGTTTTTCGATCACACGCTGCTGCGTCGCCGCGTCGGTCACGTTGGCGTGCATCTCGATCGTGAACTGGTCGATGCGCGCGAGGACCTCGTCAGGGGTCGCGAGCAGGCTCCTCCACTCGGCGCCCTCCACGTCCATCTTCATGACCAGCCGTCGCGATGCATCGCCGTTGCGGGTGATCTGGCTGGCAAGCGAATCGAATCGTCGGCCTTCCGCGTCGACGCTCGACGAGGCGGCGATGCACTCGGCATGGAACCGCGTCTGCCCGCCCTCGCAACGCGGCACGCGTTGGTCGAAGCAGTCGTACTGGTGCACGGGCACGCCGAGCCCGGTGGAGATGCCGCAGCCCCAGCCGTCGTAGTTCGAGATGCCGTACGAGTAGCCGGCCTCGGCCTCGAGCAGGTTGGCGCACATCAGGTACCCGCCGTCATGCGCCTCGCCGATGCGCTTCAGCGTGCAGCCGGTGAGATGCACTGGTTGCAGCGCCGCGTAGATCCGTTCGCGAATCGCCTGATCGCGTCGAAGGCTGGCCCGTTCCGTCCCCGGCGGCGGCGCGTTTCGCAGCAGGACGGCGGCCATGGCTCCCGCTCCCAGCAGAAGGCACACCAGTGCGACGATGCGCGATCGGGACATGTTCACGTGCGCCCAGCGTATCCGACGCGGAAAGTGCACGCCAGCACGTACACGACGGATCAGCGCGTGAAGATCAGCAGGTACTGATAGGGGAGGAACTGCTCCTGGCGGACGAAGCGGAATCCCGCGGTCTCCGCCGCTCGGATCACCTGCGCCGCCGGCAGGCGCTGTTCGGGCGGCGGCCCCGGACCGCCGCCATCGGTGCGGTACTCGACGATCCCGAGCCGCCCAGCCGGCTTGAGCGCGGCCCGTACGTTGGTCAGCAGCGAGTGACGATCTTCGACCTCATAGATGGTCTCGACCATCAGCGCGGCGTCGAGGCGTGCCTGCGGCAGCGACGGATGATCGGCCGCCCCGAGGACCGTCGAGACGTTGCGCAACCCCTCGCGCTGCACCCGTCGTTGGATCGCCTCGATCATCTGCGGCTGGATGTCCTCGGCATACACCACGCCGTTCGGACCCACGCGTTTGGCGAGCCTCACGGTGAACCATCCGCCACCCGCGCCGAGGTCGGCCACGACCGATCCGTCGCCGATACCCAGCGCGTCCATGATCAGCTCCGGGCGCTGCCAGGCCTCGCGGTCGGGACCCTCCAGCTTGCCGAGGTCCTGCGGCTGGAAGAGCCGGCCGTGCCCACGCTGCTGCGAGGGTTGTGCGGGCGCTTGCCGGACCGGTCTGGGCAGCGGTTCGGGAGGTGCCCCAGGCTGAGGAGGCGCCGTGCGCGGCGCCGACGTCAGGCCCTGCGGACGTACAGGTCCTGCCGGCTGGGGTTCGCGCGGCCTGGGTGCCTGTGCCTGCACGGCGATACACGTCGCCAGGAGAATTCCGGTGACGGGGGCAATCGCCGACGCGAGGGTCGTGTATCGAGCCATCAGCGTCGATGCTACCGGGCCGCGCGCGGCATTTCGACGACCAGCGGTGAGCCGAGGTGGGTCGTCACGATCGTCCCCGACGGCAGCCTGACCTCGGCGCCCTTGGTGACGAGGACCTTGGTGGCGCCCGCGCCGCCGCCGACGCCCGCACCGATGGCCGCGCCCTTGCCACCGCCGATGATGCCGCCGATCACCGCGCCAGCCCCGGCGCCGATGCCGATGTCACGGGCGTCCTTCTTCTTGGTGCCCTCCGCCTCGCGGCGAATCGGTGCGGCAGCGATGTCGTAGCTGCGCGATCCAATCGTGACCGTGTGGAACCGCAGCGTCAGCGCGGCCCGGCCCTTCACCTTCGCACTGGGTTGCGCGAGGGTCACTTCGCCGTGGACGCGGGAACCGGCCGGAATCACGGGCTCGCCATCGACGATCACGTCGCGAACGATGCTGCCCGTGACCTTGTCCTCGACGGCGCTGGTGTCGGAGGCGACCGCGGTGACCAACGACACGCGCAGCGACGTATCGGCAGGCACCGTCACCATCCGCAACGGAGCCGGGCGCGGTGGCGCGGGTGCCGCTTCGGCAGTCCTGGCAGTCGACGCGGCGCCGACGGTCCCTCTCCCTTCGTTGCTGGCAGGGGCGATTGGCGGGGGCGGGGCTCCGGGAGGACGTGCCGCCGCCGCCGGACTGCCGGCCACGGCGTTGTCGGTCGAGCCGGCCGCTGCTGGCGTGGTCGCGCCAGGCGCACCCGCAGGCGGTGTTTCGGGCGGCGCCGGGTTCACGGACGCCTCGGTTCCTGACGCCGCGGGCGTTGCGGCCGGGGCCGCAGCGGTCTTTTCGCTCGGCGGCGTTTCACTGCGTGGTCCGCACGCGGTAGCCGCAAGGAGCATCAGTGCCGGCAGGGCCAGTCCAACGGGTGCGCGTCTCATGTCGTGTCGTCCTCCGTCAGGCGTGGCGTCGTCGGACGCTCGCCCAACCCATCCGTGCGACACATCGCCGGCTCATCGCCGGACGACCAGCAGTCGCAATTCGGTCATGTCCTCGATCGCGTACCGCGGCCCCTCGCGGCCAAGTCCGGAATCCTTCACGCCACCATAGGGCATGTGGTCGATCCGGTACGTGGGCACGTCATTGATCAACAGGCCGCCTACCTCCAGGCGGTCGAAGGCCGACAGGGTGGTTTCGATCCGTGTCGTGAACAATCCAGCCTGCAAGCCAAATGCCGAGTCGTTCACGGCGTCGATGGCTTCGTCCACGTTCGCGATGCGCTCGACGATGACCACCGGGGCGAAGGCTTCTTCGGCACAGACCTTTGCATGCCGAGCTACGCCGGTAAGGACGGTGGGTGCGTAGATTCGGTCTGAACGGCGCGAGCCACCGCAGAGTACCTTGCCGCCACCCTGGACGGCCTCGCGGACCCACGTTTCGATTCGGTCGACGTCATCTGCCGAGATGAGTGGCCCCACAGCAGTCCGCTCATCCATGGGGTCGCCGACGACCAGCGCCTCGACAAGGGGGACAAACGCCTCCAGCCACGCATCCCACGCCAGCTCGTGCACGTACACGCGCTGTACGGAGATGCAACTTTGGCCGGCGTAGCTGAACCCGCCGATTGCCACCCGCTCTGCAGCTGCGGCGACATCGGCGCCCTCGTCCACGATGACCGCCGCGTTGCCGCCGAGCTCCAGAACCACCTTCTTGCGGCCGGCGCGGGCCTTCATCGCCCAGCCGACTTCGGCCGAGCCGGTGAAGGTCAACAGGCGATAGCGGTCGTCCCTGACGAGGAGATCGCCGGTTTCGCGGGTCATCGGCAGCACGCTGAGAGCGCCGGGCGGCAGCCCCGCTTCGTGCATCAGGCCGGCAAGCGCCAGGGCCGACAGGGGCGTGCGGCTCGCTGGCTTGAGTACCAATGGGTTCCCTGCGGCCAGGGCTGGCGCGAGCTTGTGGGCCACCAGGTTCAGCGGGAAGTTGAACGGGGAAATGGCGGCAATCGGACCGAGGGGCACACGGCGCGTGAGGGCGAAACGGCCTTCGCCGTGCTGTGCGAGGTCCATGGGCACGACTTCGCCGGCGCCAGGGAGCCGCCGGGCTTCCTCGGCCGCCACCTCGAAGGTCATCGCCGCCCGGTCGACTTCTGTCCGGGCATCCCGCAGTGGCTTGCCGGCCTCCTGGACGATGCACCGGGCGAAGGTCTCCCGGCGCTCGCGGAGCGCGGTGCTCACCACGCGGAGGAGGCGGGACCGCTCGTGTAAGGGGAGGGCAGCCACGACCGGCGCGGCAGCGACGCACGCCCTCGCGGCCTCCTCGTACTCGACGGGACCGGCGGCCGAGACACGCGCCACCAGCGCATCGTCATAGGGGGAGCGGACCTCGACGGTGGTACGCGTCTCGCGAGGCGTGCCGGCCAGGAACAGTGGACGCAAATCGGCAGACATGTAGCTTGTGACGCGGCGACGGCCGCGGATGGCCCAGCCGTCCGGGCGGTTGCCCGGGCCTCTGACCGGTCGCTATACTGACATGAGGCACCTTCGCCCTCCGGGCTTTGGCGCCCCCAAGGGCCTTCAGGAGTCTTTCTTCCATGATAAATGTCACTTCCATCGCGGCCGAGAAGATCAGCGAATTGCTTTCCGACGAAGGCAAGCCGAGCGCCGGCCTGCGCGTGTTCGTCCAGGGTGGCGGCTGCTCCGGGTTCCAGTACGGGCTCATGATCGAGGAAGGCGAGCCGACCGCCGACGTCGACCGGATCGTCGAGTCCAATGGTGTCCGTCTGTTCGTTGACCCGATCAGCGTGCGCTATCTCAAGGGCGCCGAGGTCGACTTCGTCGACAACCTGTCGGGGGGAGGCTTCACCATCAAGAACCCGAACGCGAAGTCGACCTGCGGATGCGGGTCGTCCTTCTCGGTCTAGTTTCGCCCTCCTACCGCGGAGTGGCTCCGCGCGTCGCGTCTCCAGGTTCGGCGCGCCCGGTTACCTCGCGGCCGTCGATCCTCTGGCCTGATACGGTTTCGCGGGCGTGCCCATCATGCAGTCAGAGAAGACCACGGCAGCCTACGTCGACAGCCTGCGGCCGGCCGGCAGCAAGCGCTCCAGCAAGCGCGATCGCATCGTCGACGTCTTCCTGCGCCAGCAAGGGCATCTCACGGCCGACGACCTGGTCGACCTGATTCGCAAGGAGGATCAGCGAATCAGCCGGGCGACGGTGTATCGCACGCTGGCCTGGATGGAAGCGGCGGGCATCGCCCGCAAGGTGGACTTCGGCGAGGGCCGTTTCCGTTTCGAGCACAGCTACCGGCATCCGCGGCATTTCCACCTGATTTGCAAGGGCTGCAATCAGTCGATGGAGTTCCTCAGCTCGGACATCGAACAGATGATCGAGGAGGTCGCCGAGGCCCGCAAGTTCACCGTCACGCAGGCGGTCGTGCAGTTGTATGGGACCTGCGAGGCATGCACGACGGGACGACCAGCCACGACGAGGCTTGCGTCGACCGAGTCGCTGTTCGCGCGCGACGCGTTGCGGATTGCGATTGCCACCGAACGGTCGGGCCGTGAGTTTTACACCCGTGCCGCGGCCATGACCCGGGACGCGCGTGCCCGGTCGGTCTTCGAGCGGCTCTCGACCGCCGAGGACGATCATCTCGAGCGCCTGGAGGCCCGGTACAAACAGTTGCTCGCCGAAGAACCCGACCTCGAGTCACAGCCGCAGTTCCTCTTTTTCCGCGGCGCCGCCAACGGGTTGTTCTCCGCCGGGGTGGACGCGCTGCGCAACGTGACGGGCGACAAGGACGCGCTGATGATCGGCATCCGTTGCGAGCGCGGGTCGCATCGCTTCTTCAAGCGCTATGGCGAGAAGTTCGAGGATTCGGAAGGCAAGCGTGTCTTCCTCGAGTTCGCCGACGAAGAGCGCGATCACCTCGAGTTGCTGATTCGCGAGTACCGCATCCTCACCCGCAAGGACCAGGGCAAGGGCAAGGCGGGCGCGTGAGCGCCGACGTTCCCGTCGTGCAATGCACCGGCGTGATCAAGGACTACCGGGGCTTGCGGCCACTGCGCCTGCTCGACCTGCGAGTCCCGGCCGGCGAACGGGTCGTGCTCGGTGGTATCGACGTCATCGGCGCCGAGGTCGTCACCAACCTGATCAACGGAGCCACACTGCCTGATCAGGGCGAAGTGCGGGTGTTCGGCCAGGCCACACACGAGATCACCGACGGCGACGCATGGCTCGCAGGCCTCGATCAGTTTGGCATCGTCACCGCACGCGCGGTATTGCTCGAGGGCATGACGGTGCGCCAGAACGTGGCGTTGCCGCTCACGATCGAGATCGATCCCGTTCCCGACACCCTGCTGCCGCAGGTGGATGCGCTCGCACGTGAGGCCGGCATCGACGACAGTTGGTTCGATCGGATGGCGCACGAGGCACCGGTGCCCGTGCGGATGCGGATTCACCTCGCGCGGGCCCTGGCGCTCGCGCCGCGACTGGTGCTCCTGGAGCATCCGACCGCCGCGCTCGAGGCGGTGGACCGCCGGGCGCTGGCAGACGACGTCCGCCGTGTCGCAGACGCGCGAGCCCTGACGCTGATCGCGTGCAGCCAGGACCGCGAATTCGCCCGGCGCGTCGCCACCAGATACCTGCAATTGCACCCAGGCACCGGCGCGCTCAACCCCATGTCGCTCGGATGAAGACCCATCGTCGGCCCTCGTCCTTCGCCATTCGTCCTCCGTCCTTTCCTCCATCCTCCATCCGCCATCCTCCGTCCTCCGTCCTCCGTCCTCCATCCTCCATCCTCCGTCCTGAGTTCCTGAGTTCCTGAGATCCTGTTTATGCCGACGCTCCTGCTGTTCGACATCGATGGCACGCTGATCACCACAGGCGGCGCCGGCTACCGCGCCATCAAGCGGGCCGTCGAGATCACGATGGGTGTGGACCACGCGCTCGAGGGCATCCCCGTAGCGGGGCGGACCGACAGCATCATCCTGCGTGACGCGATGCGAGCCATCGACGGGCGTGAGCTCACACAGGACTTGCTCGATCGCGTACGCGAGACCTACATGGGGACGCTGCAGGCGGAGATCGAACTGGTCCAGGGCGGTCCGGGCGTGCTGCCGGGCGTGCGCGAACTGCTGGCGCGGCTCGCAGGCGATCCTGCGTTCCAAGTGGCGTTGCTGACCGGAAACTTCTCGCAAACCGCGGAGATCAAGCTCTCGTACTTCGACCTCTGGAGGGAATTCGCGTGGGGCGCGTTCGGCGAGGACGCCGTGGAACGCAATGACCTGCTGCCGGTGGCGATCGCGCGCTACCACGCACGCACCGGCCAGGACATCACCGCGGCCGACATCGTCATCATCGGCGACACACCGAACGACGTCGAGGTGGCGCGTGCCGGCGGGGCCCGGTCGGTCTGTGTCACCACCGGACAGTTCAATCGGGAAGCGCTTCTTGCGGCCGGCGCCGATGTCGTCTTTCACGACCTCAGCGACGTCGACGAAGTACTTCGCGTACTCGCAGGCGCGGGGGCACGCGTCTCCCCCTGATCGACAGCGACATTGGAAGCCAACGGGGCCCGGTGGCCCTCCCGGTCTTCAAAACCGGTGGTGTCCCGTCATGCGGGATGGCTGGGTTCGACTCCCAGGGGCTTCCGCCAGCACCGCCTGCGGCAGACCGCAGGCAACAAAAAGGGCCGGCATCACGAAGATGCCGGCCCTTTCCATATCAAGGCGACGCGTGGTGCGTTCCGTTACGCGTCGAGCAGTCTCACGTCTCCAGCCCGGGGCCCCTTGCCGGAGTCCTCGGCATTGAATTCGACTCGCTGACCTTCGCGGAGCAGCTCGAACACGGCGCCACGAACGGCGCTGCGATGGAAGAAGTGTTCAACGCCCGTCTCATCACGGATGAACCCAAAGCCCTTGTCGATGAGAAGGCGAGCGATTGTTCCCGACGGCATACCGTAACCTCCGATGTCCCCCTGCCGCGGCGTGCGGCGGGAGGCCCCGCGTGGCTGTGGGCAGCACATGCGGGAGTGGCTGCCGGAAGACTGGTGCGTCCCGTACGCATCCCGTCGATTCTTCCGGCGTGTCCGGGCAGCAAATGCAGGCTACGGTGGCACCGCCCACAACGGGTCCATGGCGACCCGCCCGCACACAGCTATCCGCCCCTGATCCTGCCTAACGATATAGTTTGGACGCTAATGGGGCAAGTTGCGTTCCGTCTTATGCCAGGAATTGTCCTGGCTGCAGGCCGTTCCTTACGGATGGGTCGGCCCAAGGCGCTCCTGCCGTGGCCGGCGACGCAGGAGCCGCTCGCCGTACATGTGATGCAGACATTACGCGAAGCCGGCATCGGCCCACTCGGCGTCGTCACCGGGGAGCACCACGACCTGATCGCCGCAGCGCTTGTGAGCGCCGACGTCGAGGTGCTTTACAACCCCCGACATCTCGAGGGACAGCTCGGATCGCTGTTGCACGGGCTGCGCTGGGCCTTCGCGCAGACCGACGGCGACTGGGCGCTGGCGACGTTGGTGGACGTGCCGCGCGTGCGAAGCTCGACCGTTCGGGCCGTGGCCCAGGCGCCCGTGAGCGCGGACGTGCGGGCGATTCGCCCGTTGTGCGACGGCCGGCATGGCCACCCGGTGGTCTGGAGGCGTGATGTCCTTGCGCTGCTCCAGGCGGCCGATCCCGCACAAGGCGCACGGACGATCATGCGGTCGCTCGCGGCACACGGCGCCGTGTGCGACATGCCGGTGGACGATGCCGGTGTGCTCAACGACCTCGATACACCTGAGGACTACGCGGCGCTGACGCGGGCGGGCGGACCGTAGAGTCGCCTGCAGCCTGCAGCCTGCAGCCTGCAACCTACGGCCTACGGAATACGGAACACAGCCTACGGAACACGGAGTACGGCTGCGAGACTGGGGATTCGGGATTCGGCGTACCGCAGCGTGTCCCTACAAATTGGGTAGGCGTCGAGCTTGCTCGACGCTCCGCCGACCGACGGCGGCGACGGTCGACCAAGGTCGACCGCTACATCCGCAAGCATCAAGCATCAAGCATCAAGCATCAAGCATCAAGCATCAAGCATCAAGCATCAAGCATCAAGCATCAGCATCAGGCATCAAAGTCGGCCCCGGAACCCGGTGCCCGGCTGCCCGGTGCCCCGCTACAGGTTTCGCAGCGCGAGTACTTCACGGGCGGGCGTTCGGTTGCCGTCGCAGCTGATGCGCCGCGGCGCGTCGAGCAGGCGCAGTGTGTAGCCGAGCGACTCGTAGAGGGCAAGGATCCGGGGCGTCGCCTGGTTGGCGAGTACGACCGGCCCGGGGTGTGCGGCAAGGAACTGCGCCGTTCGTACCTGATCGTCCCAGCTGAAGCCGCGCGCCGCGTATTGGCGGAACTCGACGTCGTACGGCGGGTCCGCGTAGACGAAGTCGTCGGGCGCGAGCGGCATCGCATCGAACTCCACGCAGGTGAACGACCACGATCGCAACGCGTCGCGGTAGCCATGCAGATCCGAGACGTACGGGATCGAGCGATAGCGCCCGAACGGCACGTTGAACTGGTTGCGCCGGTTGAAGCGGCAGAGCCCGTTGTATCCGGTCCGGTTGAGAAAGTAGAACAGCGACGCCTCGGCCGTGTCGCCGCCGCCGACCTCGAGCAACGCGTTGAAGCGCGTGCGATGCGCGTAGTAGAGGTCCCGGACGTTCTCGAGCGCGACGTCGACCGACAGGCCGCGCTGCACCCAGCGGTAGAAGTTCACGAGGTGCGGGTTGAGATCGTTGAGAAGCGCCGTCGCCGGGCGCAGTCCGAGCGGCACGGCCAGTCCGCCGCAAAACGGCTCGACCAGCCGTCGATGCTGGTAGCCCGCCCACAGCGGTCGGAGGACCGGCAACTGCCAGCGCTTGCCACCGGCCCACTTCAAGGGCGGCGTCAGCGGCGGCGGATCCATGGCGGTGGTCGGCATCCGGGGACAGGCTATCACCGCGAACTCTGACGAACGCCGTAGGGACGATCACTGACGAACGCCGAACGCCGAACGCCGAACGCTGAACGCTGAACGCCGAAGGCTGCAAGGACGACCGGCCTTGCCAAACTGCGTCGGTCCAAGGGGTAGGCGTCGGACTCCAACGATATTCACCGCCTACGGCCTGCGGGCTGCAGCCTACCCGGACCGCATATCGTGACTACCGGTGGCGCTGGCGCCATGGACACCTATCCGACGCGGGGCGGGACCGCCGGACACGTCCGGCGGCGCCAGCGGCTGCGCTTCCCGCTTCCCGCTTCCCGCTTCCCGACTCCCGACTCCCGACTCCCGATTCAACCGTAGGCGTCGAGCTTGCTCGACGCGCCGCCGACTGGCCCGGCGACGATCGACCAAGGTCGACCGCTACATTCATCAGGCATCAGGCATCAGGCATTACCGGATACCCGGTACCCGGTACCCGGTACCCGGATTGTCTCCGTGCTGCGATAATCGGTGGTCGTATGAGCGAGCCAGAGGACTTCCATCCGGAAGAGGATTTTGCGGCGCTGTTCGAGGCGTCCACACGAGCCAGCCGTTTCAGCAAAGGCCAGGCGGTCGAAGGCACGATCGTCGGCATCGGCGACGAGGTGGCCCTGATCGACATCGGCAGCAAGAGCGAAGCGGTGCTCGACGTCGCCGAGTTGAAGGACGATGACGGTGTGCTCGAGGCGGCGGTCGGCGACCGCATCTCGGCGGTCGTCGTCGACACCGTCGGTGGGCTGACCCTGTCGCGAAAACTCGTTCGCAAGGCGGCGTCGGACAAGGAAGTCGAGGATGCCTACCACGCCCGGATGCCGGTCGAAGGCGTCGTGCAGGGCGTGGTCAAGGGCGGCTACGAGGTGAGGGTCGGACGCAGCCGCGCCTTCTGTCCGTTCTCGCAGATCGACACCGTCCGCACCGAGACTCCGGAGGTGCATGTCGGGCAGACCTACACGTTCCGGATCACCGAATTCAAGGACGCCGGCCGCAACATCGTCGTCTCGCGCCGGGTCGTCCTCGAGGCCGAGCAGCAGGCGCGGGCCGAAGAAGTGCGACGGACGATCGTGCCCGGCGCCGTCCTCACGGGCCGCGTCGTCTCGGTGCCCCCGTTCGGTGCCTTCGTCGATCTGGGCGGTGGTGTGCAGGGGCTGCTCCACGTCTCGGAAATGGGGTGGTCGCGCATCGCGGACGCCTCCGCGGTGGTCGAGGTCGGCGACGAGATCACGGTGAAGGTGCTTCGGGTGGACGAGGCCACGCAGAAGATCGCGCTCGGCCTGAAGCAACTGGCCGAGGATCCGTGGACGAAGGTGGCCGGCAGCTACGAGGTGGGGCAGGTGCGTCCGGGCCGCGTGACGCGGCTGGCGGAGTTCGGTGCGTTTGTCGAACTCGAGCCGGGCGTCGAAGGGCTTGCCCACGCCTCCACGTTCCCGCCGTCCTCGCAGCGCGGCAGCTGGCGTCGCGCCGTGCAGGTCGGCATGACCGGCGCTTTCCAGGTGCTCAGCGTCGACCCCGACAAGAAGCGCATCGGCGTGACGCTCATGCCCGAGGGCACGACGTCAGCCAGCCTGGCCGCGGAGGCTGCCGATCAGGCCGAGGCGACGTCGCGTGCCACCGTGCCGCAGGTCGCTGGTTTTGGTTCGCTGGCCGACAAGCTGCGCGACGCGCTGAAGCCTCGCTGAACTTCGGCTCGCGCGCCGCACTGCGGGGCCGGTCCGGCCACCCGCGGCGCATGCGATGGGGTGCGACCTGACCTCAGGGCCGTGCGCTCGGCGGCCGGAATGGTGCCAGGTCATCCCAGATCTGCTGCAGCACCTTCGGATCGATCGTGGTCGTTTCGCGCTTGTCTGGTTCCTTCTCCGAGTACACCTCGAGGGTGACACCGCCGCAGTGGGGGCCGATCGCATCGGCACCCAGCACGTGGAGTCCTTCATGGATGGCGTCGGTCTCGGAGATCCGCCGTTCGACGATGAACGGATGGACCGGCGTCACTTCACTGGTCCCGCAGAGTACGCGCATGCGTGCGACACCCGGGGTGAAATGCTTGATGGGGGGGAGCGCCATGCCCTGCGTCATCGCCGCGCCGCGCGCCACCTTGACCCACAGGCTCTCGACCTGCTTCGGCGTTGCGCGCACGAGCAGCACCGAAGGGTGATCGGCGACGTACGACGACCACTGGCCGAAGTCCATCGTCTCCTGCATCCCGGCAAACGCGATTGCCGGCGTGATGAAGGCGATCTCGAAACTGGGCGTGGTCGCCTTGTACCCGTTCAGGCTGCCGCTGCGACGCTTCGCGCTCTCCCGCAGGACGGCCTCACTCACGACCTGGGTCGGTTCCACCGGCAGCAGCGTGCCGGTGGGCGGCACGGCCCCTGTCGTCTTTGCCTGCGCCGTTGCCAGCATGTCGCACACCACCGACACGGAGACCAGGCCGGTGTTGTCCTCGCCGATGCTCGTGTCGGCGCTGTCGCCCTTGACCGACGTCAGGCCGACGACGGTGCCGTCTGCCGCGAACGCAGGCCCGCCCGCACTGCCGACGTCGAAGTCGAATTCCGCCGCGAGGACGCCACCGGCGACACGTCGCATCGTGCCTGGCGCCGTGGTGGGCTGTCCAAAACGCGTCGTGCCGATCGCGGAGACACGCTGGCCACGTTCGAGCAGCGGCCGCGCGTGGCCGTCGCAACCAAACGGCACTGGCGTTCGCGGCCCGAGTGACGCCGGATCGACCCACAGGATGGCGAGATTCCGGGCGGTGTCCGATGCGATGACGCGTGCCGACACCTTCACGGTCGGCGTGAACTGCACCTCCACGTTCGTGGCGGTGCCGACGACACGTTGGGCGGTCGCGATGAGACCAGTAGCGGCGATCACGGTGCCGGATGCGTGCGTGCTGGGTGTCCAGAGCGAGACGACGCTGTCCTGCCACTTGATCAGCAGTTCCCACTGGTCGACCTTCGGTGGTGTTCCAGCGGACGCCGATTCGGTACTGGCCGTGCCGACGTCGGCATTGCCGGCCGTGAGTGCGAGCGTCGTGTCGCCACCTCCGGCCACGTCGACGACCTGGCGCCACTCGTAGGCCTTGCCCTGGAACACGAGCGGTTCCTCGGACTCGACCGTGTAGTTGCCTGGGGGTAACGTCACGCGGGCGGTCCCGTCGCGCGCGGTGACGACGCGCCATGGCGCCCGGCTCGCCGGGTTGTCGCTGACGAGGAGCGCGTGGCGAGGCACCGGCGTGGCGGCGCCGTCGCCGCCGCCGATCGTCACCGAGATGTAAAGGACGCCGACAGCCTGCGCGCCGGCCGCGTCACGACGGGCAAGGACGAGGCAGGCGAGTGCGACGAGGCCGACGAGTGATGCCGCGGTACGTCGCCACCCACCCATGAACCCGAGTCTACCGCGTCGGTTGCCTTGCTCCTGCGTCCGCCGCGCTGGTGCGGATCCGAATTCCGTCTGACTCTCCAACGCAATCCGTTCGGACCGGCGCTCTACGCAGTTTAGAGAGGCAGGGGAACGCACACCCCTCCAGGAGTCGGATCATGGTGCATCGAGCTCTCGCCCTCTGCATTCTCGCGGCAGCCTGGCCCGCGGCCGGTCAGGAGACCGCCTCATTCAGCCAGCCCACGATCGCGAGCGTCGCACCGGCGTCCTCCACGCGGCTCTCCCTTGCGGACCAGGAACAGTTCCTGCTCAGTGGGGGCATCGAGCAGGTCAAGGGAGTGCGCAAGGGGGTCACGGGCACCCAACGGGCCACGCTCTCCGACGGCGCATTGACGCACGACGCCAGCATCCAGACCATCGACGAGTCGAAGCCTCGCTACGAGACAGCGCGTCGCCTCGAGTTCAACTTTCGTGACTACTGGGGTTACAACGTCGCCGCCTACCGGCTTGGGGTCATGTTGGGAATGGACATGATTCCGCCGTCGGTACTGCGGCCATTCAGGGCGCAGAAGGCGGCGTTCACGTGGTGGGTCGACGACGTGATGATGGACGAGATGGAGCGGCAGAAACAGAAGGTGTCGCCGCCGAACATGGTGCCGTGGAATGCGCAACTGCACATCTTGCGGGTGTTCGACGAACTGATCGCCAACACCGATCGCAACCAGGGCAACGTGCTCATCGACAACCGGTGGAAACTCTGGCTGATCGATCACTCCCGCGCCTTCCGTACCTCGAGCGATCTACACAAACCCCGTTCGATCCGACGCTGTGAACGCACGCTTCTGGCGAAGATGAGGACACTCACGCTGGAGGACCTGCAGGCGCAGCTGAACGACTATCTGACCGAGCATGAGATCGAGTCCATCCTTGCGCGTCGCGACAAGCTCGTCGCGCACGTCGAGGGCCTGGGGCCGTCGGCTCTCTACGACTTCATCCAGAAGTAGGCGAGGCGCTTGGCTGGCGCGTCAGCGCTGCTGCGGCGCCGGGGCTGATGGTGGCCAGATGGCGCGCTGCTCCATCCAGCCGTCCAGCGTCGATCCTGCGGGTTCGAGGGCTCGCGCCGCCCGGAGGTAGTTCGTCAGGTCCGGCTTCGTCGGCACCTGCAGCAGGGTGCCACGGTGCCGCACGGACACTACGTCGCCCTTGATCTCGAGCGACGAGCGCGGGCCGCCGTACACCGCGGAGAGGCCGACGTCGTTGAGGATCACCTTGCCGCCGAAGCGAGGCAGCACGACTCCCGGCGCGACCGTGTGACCGATCACGATGCGGGAGACCCCGTGACGGGCCAGCAGCGCATCGACATGCGCGGCGAGGTCGGTCTCAGGGCCGAGCGCCAGGCCGCGATACCACAGCGGCCCCTCCTCGTCGGTCAGCATTGTCTCGGCACCCGGCGTGTCCGAGGCGAGGGCCGTCTTGATGCGGGTGTTGATCTCGTCGGCCTGCAGCGCGGCGTACTTGGGGCTGATCCCGCCGTGAAGCAACAGCGTGCTGCCGATCTTCACCACCGTGTCGTGCTGGCGTAGCCATCGCCCGTACTTGCCCAGCTTGCTGAACGCCTGGGTCAGCTCAACCCAACCGAGCGGCTTGTCGGCCATCCATGCAGATCTGTAGAGGGGATCCTCGCGACGTGCCGGGTCGGCGTTGGCAAGGAATACGCTCTCGCGCAACTTCTCGGAGTTCAATGACCTGTAGGAGGCGTATTCCTCCGGCGTCACGTACCGCAGGTCACCCAACATGTTCATGACCTCGTGGTTGCCGAGGAGCGCGTGCACACGACCGCCGGCCCTGCGTGCCTGCTTCTCGAGGTCGGTCAGGAGGTCCATCACCTGCCGCGAATTCGGTCCGCGATCGGGCACGTCACCGAGTTGCACGAAGATCGCGCTCCCGCCCTTCCAGGCCCGACGGCTGTCGATCACGCCGGCATCCACGAGGGTGTCGACCAGCGCGGCCAGGTCGCCGTGCACGTCGCCCACCACGACGATGCGGGATGGCGCCTGAGCAGCCGGCAGGCCAATGCAAGCAAGAAGCAGCAGCGCGGCGAGGACGCGTTTCATCGTGGTTCCGGCGAGGACGCCAACGCGGACTGCCGGCAGAACTCCGCGAAAGCGTCGATTATGCCGTGAAGACCGGCCCTGTCTCACCAACCAGCCATCCGGCCATGCGCCGCGGCGGGGGTCGCTGGCGGGAGGCTCGACCCCTTCGGGGGTTGGGCTATGGCCGGGACGTGTTGAGGTCGTAGAGCGCTTTCGGCCCGAGCGACTCGACCAACCTGACCAGCGCATCGCGCCGCGCCATGAGGGCCTCGCGTTCCGGCGTCGTCAGGTAGTCGCCGAGTTCCTCGTCTACCGCCTTGCGCGTCAGCGCCTTCATCCGCATCAGCAGTTCACGGTCGCAGCGTCGCACGTGGATCGGCGAACGCAATGACTCCTCGAGGCGGAAGGCGCGTGAATGGTCGATGAGCCACAGCTTCCAGTCGCGGTCGATCAGCATGTTGCCCTGGTTGCGGTCGGTATTCGCGATCAGTTCGTCGAACACCCGCATCACGTGGACCTGGGCAGTCCAGGAGGCGGGGGCCGGAGGCGCAACCCGCTGCGCAGCCCGTGCCCGCTCGTCCATCAGCACCCCGTCCACCCACCACGTGAACGCCGCCGGACGAGAGTTGAAGTGGCGGGCTACCGACACCGGGATGTTGTCCAGCCCGAGCATGACGCCGAGCCGGTACGCGGCCACGTTGTAGCCCCAGAAATCCCGGAAGTTGAGCTCAGTCCGCCTCGCCGACTGGAACATCGCCTTGGACTCGTCGATGGTCTGGATGCTGGCATCGTGCGCGATACGGCCTGAGGACAGGGCGGCTCGCTGCGTCCCGGTGACACCGGCCTTCACCCCGCGCACCTGGCGGATCGGCGCCGACCGGAGGAACGCCTCCTGCTCCAGACGGTTCGGGTGGCCGAACGACGGCACCACCGCTGCCGGCATCGGCACGAGCGGGCCGTCCGTCATCGCCTGGAAACTCGTGGTGGACGCCATCAGGTCCTGCCCGCGGGCCGGACTCCCCTGAAGTACCAAGGTGAGCAAGGCTGCCTGGCTGATGGGGCGGAGGACGTTGCGGAAGCAGGGCTGGTTGGTCATGTCTGCTTACGCGCGGATGGCTGCCCAACGGGCTCAGCGGCCTGTCAGGCGGCCCTGGAACGGGTTGGTGCGCACCGCGACCTGGCATAGGCTGCGCGCATGTCGATGCCGTGCTCCCGGTTGGTCGCGCGCGTGGCGTGGCTGCTCGTCGCCCTCTGCCTTGCGGACCGCTTGTCCGCGCAGACCCTCCCAAGGCTCAAGGTGTCCGAGAACAGGCGCTTCCTCGTGACCGCCGACGGCCAGCCATTCTTCTGGCTCGGCGATACGGCCTGGGAGTTGTTCCATCGCCAGACGCGCGACGATGCCGAGCGGTACTTGCGCGATCGCGCGGAGCGGCGCTTCACCGTCATCCAGGCCGTCGCGCTTGCCGAATTCGATGGCCTGGGCACGCCCAATGCCTACGGCGAACGTCCGCTCGTCGACAACGACCCGACCCGACCCAACGAGGCGTATTTCGCGCACGTCGACTGGATCGTGCGCACCGCCAACCGTCTGGGCCTCTACGTCGGCCTGCTGCCTACATGGGGCGACAAGTGGAACAAGAAATGGGGTGTCGGACCGGAGATCTTCACCCCCGCGAACGCGGAGGCCTACGGCCGCTGGCTCGGCGCGCGCTACAAGGACGCGGGTGTGATCTGGATCCTCGGCGGGGACCGACCGATCGAATCCGAGGTGCACCGCGCGATCATCGAGGCCACCGCGCGCGGCCTTCGTGCCGGTGATGGCGGGTCGCACCTTATCACCTTCCACCCCACCGGTGGGCAGGGCTCCGCCCAGTACTTCCACGATGCCGACTGGCTCGACTTCAACATGCGCCAGAACGGTCACACGCCGGAGTACACGGGCAAGTACGACCAGACGCGCGTCGACTACGCTCGCACCCCGATCAAGCCCGTGCTCGACGGCGAGCCGATCTACGAGGATCATCCGGTCTCGTTCAACGCCAAGCAGATGGGGCACTCGATCGCCAGCGACGTGCGCCGGCCGCTGTATTGGGACCTCTTCGACGGCGCGTTCGGCCACACGTACGGCCACCACTCCGTCTGGCAGATGTGGACGCCCGATCGGCAGCCTGTCAACAATCCGCTATTGGCGTGGCAGGAAGCTATCGCCCAACCCGGGGCCGCGCAGATGCAGCACGCGCGGGCGCTGCTGGAGTCGCGTCCGTTCCTGACGCGCATCCCCGATCCGACGGTGCTGGTCGACACGTCCATCGCGACGGCCATGCCGGGCACGGGGCGCTATCACTTCGCTGCGACGCGCGACGAGGACGGGACGTATGCGATGGTCTACGCTCCCGTCGGGCGCACGTTCCGTGTCCGGATGTCGGCGATCACTGGCGCGACGGTGAACGCCTGGTGGTTCAATCCGCGCACCGGCACGGCGACGCGAATAGGCGAGTTCCCCAACACCGGCGAACGTGCCTTCATGCCGCCAGACGCCGGCGAGATGCTCGACTGGGTGCTGGTGCTCGACGATGCAGCCAAGGGCTATCCGGCTCCAGGTACGCGCGTGCCGCGCTGATCACGCCAGCGCCATGGCGACGCACGAGGTCAGCAACGGGTCGCCGAAGCGTACCGGATCGCCGACCTTCGCGCCGGGCACGGGGAACAGCCGCGCCGACAGCGGCTTGCGCAACCGTGCCGCCATGGCCGCGACGTCGCCGATGGTCCGCGCCAGCACGTCCTCGCGCACATCACCGGCCAGCGGCACCACGTCGAGGCCTGTCCCGCACACCGACGAATAGAGCAGCAGATCGCGGACAGAGTAGCGCCCCTCTGCCGCCCGCATCGCGAGGATGGGATCCTCGAGCACAGGCAGCATCAGGCCGGCGTAGCCGCAGGTCTCCACCGAGAGTGACTTGAGCGCCGCAGTCAGCGTCGAACAGGCTGCGAGGGTCCCGGCGCCGCCGAACAGGCCTTGTCGCAACGCTTCGATCACCAGGCCGATGCTGCTGTCGAGGCCGGGCGCCGGCGAGGGGTCGAGACCGCCATAGCGCCAACCCTCCGCCTCGGCAGCGGCCCTCGCGAGCGCCGCCACGGGAGTCAGTTCGCGGTCGAGCACGACGCGCATGCGTGCGTCCGGCGTGTCCCCGGCCGTCGTGTCCGCGAGCGCCGAGAGCAACAGGCGCGGCGTCTCGCAACCGACGGCGAGCGACGCCGGGCCGTCGTGCCACGCGACAGGAAAGAAGGGTGTACCCGATGGCACGCACGCAGCCGCTGCGAAGCGGAAGTTGGCGATGCCGCCAGGCACCGCCGCGGTCAGGACGCGAATGATCTCTGCTGCGGTGCGATAAGTTCCGGGCAGAGGCCGATAGTCCGGCGTGGCGACCATGACGCTGAAGCTCGTGACGCGTGTCTCTGTCACGAGATGCATGGCCCATGTCGCCAGCATCCGATCCGCGCGGTCCTCCATCAGCACCGGTCCGAGACTCACGACCGCGCCACGCCCGGCCACCAGCGTGTCGAGCGCGACCAGCGCTGGCCGTGCCGCGTCGCGTGCCTCCTGCGTCATGGTCGCGATCAGGGGCGGCAATGCGATACGGATCGTCTGCACTTCGTAGCCGGCGGCGACGCACCTATCGCGCGCCCGCGTCAGCCCGTCGAATGCGGCCCGCACCGGCGCGAGGTCGTCCAGCGTCGTGAGCGGTACGCCTGCCGTCAAAGTACGGATCCGCAACAGCCGCGATGCACTGGCCGCTCCCACCGGCGATTGTGGGCGGGCAGCGACCGCCAGCGACGATGCGCTCAGCGCGCCGAGGAAGTCACGCCGGGAAGGACGGGCGCGGGAGCTGCGTGTGGGCATCCGCAGACGATACCAGCCCGACCGTATTCAGCGAGAATGGACGTCAGTGATGCTGCCGCCAGAGACTCTCCGACTCCTGATCGCCGCACTCGGCGGCGCCGCGATTGGCGTCGAGCGGCAGTGGTCCGGCCACGCCGATGGTCCCCATCCGCACTTCGGGGGCATCCGCACGTTCACGCTGCTCGGCCTCATCGGCGGCCTGGGCGGCTGGTTGTGGACGCTGTCCGCATGGTGGCTGGCCGTCATGCTCGTCGCTGGCGCCATCATGGTCGTGATCACAGGCTACGTGCGCGTGAGTGCGGTCGACGTCGATGGCACGACCGAGGTCGCGGCGCTCGTCGTGATTGCGGCAGGCGCCTTGTCAGGCCTGGGCCAGGTGCAGGTGGCGAGCGCGGTCGTCGCGGTGTCGAGCCTGTTGCTGGTAGAGAAGACGCGGTTGCACGGCTGGGTACGGCGCATTGCCGACATGGACCTGCGCGCGGCCGCGCGCTTCGCCGTCATGGCGCTCGTCGTGCTGCCGCTGCTTCCGGAAGGACCATTCGGGCCGCTCGGCGGCGTGCGTCCACGCGAGTTGTGGGCACTGGTCCTGTTCTTCTCGGGCCTCAGCTTTCTCGGGCACCTGCTGCGCAAGGCCGTGGGCCCGGGACAGGGCTACCTGCTCAGTGGCGCGGCAGGTGGACTGCTGTCCTCGACCAATGTCACGTGGACGTTCGGCCGCCTGAGTCGCACCGACCCCGGGTTGTCACGGGCACTCGGCTTCGGCGCCGTGGCCGCAAACGCGGTGCTCTATCCGCGCGTGCTGGCGGCCACTGCCGTGCTCAACACGCCGCTCGTTCCCGTGCTCGCGCGCTACCTCGTGGCGCCGGCAGCCGTGGCAACGCTCGTGGCCGTCGCTGGCGTGATCGCCGCCCGTCGCGATGTGCCGGCCGGGTCGCACGCCGCCGAAACGTCCAATCCGCTGGCGCTCGGGTCCGCGCTGCAGATGGCGGTGCTATTCCAGGCGGTGCTGATGCTCGTCCACCTCGCGCGCGTCACTCAGGGAGCGAGCGGTGTGTTCGCCAGCGCCGCCGTGCTCGGCCTCACCGACGTCGACGCATTGACGCTGTCGATGGCGCGCGATGTGGCGCGATCGATCTCGCTCGAGACCGCCGCCACCGCCATTGCCATCGGCGTGCTTGCCAACACGCTCCTCAAGACCGCGATCGCCACGGTATTCGGCTCGATGCCGTTCAGGGTCATCGCCGCCGGAGCGCTCGTCGCGATGGCCGTCGCGTCCGGTGTGTCACTGTCATGGCTGCGCTGAGCCGGATCGCCTACTCCTGCCACCGCGAGATGGCGTCCAGCACGCGTGCTGGGCTCGTCGTGTACCACCCGTACCCGTACTTGCGCTCGGGCACGATCTCCGACAGGTCGTAACGCACGATCGCATCGCGATTGCCGAAGATGGCGCGATTGGTACGCAGTTCCGAGAAGCGCGGCCAGAGTGGCCCCGCGCCGGGACGCGCGATCAACTCGCCCTTCTCGTACGCGTAGCCGTGCATGGCCGTCGCCCGGAACCACACGACTGCAGCGTCCACCGCCGCACGGATTGCCGCGTCGCTGCGCGGACGCGTCATCAGCAGTTCGACGATGCGGGCACTGGCGGCGGCGTCGACCCCTGTGTGCTCGTAGGCGCGGGCGCCGACCGGCGCGAGCGTGAGCGCATCGTGCTGTGCGCCCCATGCGGTGTGGACGCCATCGACGCGTATCTGCGCCGCGAGCACACACGCGACGCCCCTCGCCGCGCTGGCCCGAGCGGCCTCGCGCTGCTCGGGCGCGACGATGCGATGACGTCCCTGCGCGATGGCGTCCAGCAGGCCGATCACATTGGCCATTGCGTCGTCGTTGAAGGTCGCGGCGTCGTGATAGCTGCCGGCCAGGGGATAGACCTGCGGCCAGCAGCCATTGGGGTACTGGGCGCGCAGGACGTACGCCAGGCCGCGCTCGAACGCGTCCCGGTCCGTGGTTCTGCCAGCCGCATCGAAGACTCGCGAGATGAACTGCATCTGAGTTGTGGTGGCGTCGTTGTCGAAGGTCGCCACGTACGACCAGTCGCCCTCGGCGCTGTAGCCCTGACCCGGCTGGCGGCTGCCGCCCGTGAAGTCGAGGCGCTTCGACCATCCGCCCGACGGCGTCTGGTAGCTGATGACGACGTCGGCAATCCGCCGCGCCTCGTCGGAGGCGTACCAGGCGTCACCCTTGTCGAGCCACGGGTCCATCGAGCGGCCCAATGGCGCGCGTGCCAGGGGATTGGTGCCGAGCCCGCGCAGTTCGCGATCCAACGCCGCGTGATCGACAGCGCGCGCGGCGTCCGACGCCTCGAGATATGCCGTCCACGCGGGGCGCTGCGCCACCGGCAACGCGGCGACGCGCTCCGCCGTCAGGCGGGCAGGAACCTTGTCAGCGGTGGCCTCCTGCGTCTCCGCCGGTGCCAGCAGGGCGCCTGCGAGGACCAGTGAAGGGGCAAGTCGCACGAGCGTCATCGTGAGGATCTCCCGCGTCAGGCGCTGCGCCGCCAGGGGCGCGCCGGCGCTTCGGAATGGGTACGTGTCGAAGGGTAGACTAGCCCCGCATGCGGCTGCGGGCATTCTTCGTTCGAATTGCTTTCCTTTCGTTGTCGATCGCCGGCGTCGTGGAGGTCGGACGCGCCCAGGCGCCCACGGCCTGGACGATCACGGGTGCGCGAGTCGCGGACGGCACTGGCGCCGACCTGCACAAGGCGAACGTGCGGGTGGTGGGCGACACCATCGTCGCGATTGGTCAGGAGCCACCGCAGGCGGGCGACCGCACGGTTGATGGCACCGGCCTCGTCCTCGCACCGGGTTTCATCGACGTCCACAATCACTCGACCGACGGCCTCGCCACCGACCCAGAGGCCCCTTCGCAGATTGCCCAGGGCATCACGACGCTGCTCGTCGGGCCCGATGGCAGTTCCCCGAAGTCGATTGCCGATTACCTGGCAGCGCGCCGTGCCAGCCCCGCGACCGTGAACGTTGCCACCATGGTCGGGCACGCGACCGTGCGGCAGCAGGTGATGGGCGACGACTACCGCCGAGCGGCCACGTCCTCCGAAGTCGAACAGATGGCTACTCTCGTCGATCGCGCCATGCGCGAGGGCGCGATGGGGCTCTCATCGGGCCTTGAATACATCGTCGGCAGCTACGCGACGACCGACGAGGTCGTGGAACTCGCGAAGGTGGCGGCCCGGCACGGGGGCGTTTACATCTCGCACATCCGCGACGAGGCAGACCTGACGATGGACGCCGTCAGGGAGACGATCGCCATCGGCGAGCGCGCGGGCCTGCCCGCGCAGATCACGCACATCAAGCTCGGCACGGTTGGCGTGTGGGGCAAGGCCAACGAGGTGGTCGCGCTGGTCGAGGCGGCACGCGCCCGCGGGGTGGACGTGACCGCTGATGCCTACCCCTACCTTGCATGGCAGTCGAACCTGAAAGTACTGGTGCCCAACAAGCAGTACAAGGATCCGGCGAGCGTGAAGGAAGCGCTGGACGATGTGGGTGGCGGCAAGAACATCCAGTTCACGCGGCTGGCGCGATTCCCACAATACGTCGGCAAGCGGCTGAGCGAGGCCGCCGCGGCCGAGGGCGTGAGCGAAGTCGAGTTCTTCATCCGGATTGCTGACGACGAGGTCGGGATCATCGGGCATACGATGGCCGAGCCGGATCTGCGTGCGTTCTATCAGCAGCCGTGGGTGATGGTGGCCAGTGACGGCGGCGTCGCCAACAACCATCCGCGCGGTGCCGGGACGTTTCCGCGTGTGCTCGGCCGACTCGTGCGTGAGCAGGGCTGGCTGACGCTGCCGGAGGCGATCCGGAAGATGACCTCGCTCCCGGCGGCCCGCCTCGGCCTGTCCGATCGTGGACGGATTGCTCCCGGCGCGAGGGCCGACCTCGTGCTGTTCGATCCGTCGACGATTATCGACCGATCCACGTTCGAGCAACCGCGTGCACTGCCGGAGGGCGTGCGCATGTTGTGGGTTAACGGCGTGCTCGTATGGCGAGACGGGGCGGCCACTCAGGAGCGTCCCGGCCGCGTGTTGACGAGGTGACGAACGCGGGAAGGTAGGGCCCGTTCTCCGAACGCGGCCCAATGTAGGCCGGGCTCGGCCACCTTCGCACAACGCGCTTCGGCGCCCAGGGAGAGCCGGCCCTACCAATCGGAGAGTCGGCCCTGCCAACAGCGGTACCATCGTCCACGCTTTCGGTGCCCGGTGCCCGGTGCCCGGTGCCCGGTACCCGGTACCCGACGTCCGAATCCCCGACTCCCGACTCCCGCCTCCGATAGGAGCTAGCAGTGATCGTCCCGCGCACGTCCCGCACCGAGATCATGAACAAGCTGCGCGCCAAGGTGGCGCAGCGGATTCCCATCCATATCGCCAGCGCTGGCAGCGGCCTGGTCGCCAAGCTGCTCGAGGCAGCGGGCGTCGATTGCGTGAACACGTTCTCTGGAGCGCGGCTGCGGGCCAACGGCATGGGCACGATGTCGATGCTCTGGCCGATTCTCGACTCCAACAAGCAGACCCTCGACTACACCCGCGAGGACATCATGCCGGCGATGAAGGGCGACGCGTTCGTGTGCGCCTGCCTCAATGCCAACGATCCGCTCAAGGACATGCGCATGGTGCTCGACGACTGCCTGCGCATGGGCGTGTACTCGGTCTCCAACATCGGACCGTCGATTTCCTACGTAGACAAGGGCAGCGAGATCCGTAAGGTGCTGACGAGCGCCGGCATCACCCTGCAGAACGAGATCGAGCTGCTCAGGCTCGGACGCGAGATGGACATGGTGACGATCGGGCTGGCTTTCGACGAAGAGGACAGCATGCGCCTGGTGGAGGACGCGCAGCCCGACATCTTCTGCTTCCATGCCGGTACCACCAAGGGTGGTCTGCGCGGCTACGACTCGGGCGAGACGATCGAGGAGACGGCGCGGCGCACCGAGGAAGCCAACGAGAAATTGCGCCGGCTCAAGAGCGACATCATCCTCGTGGCGCATGGGGCCGCGATGGAGTCACCGGCCGACGCCCAGTACATCCTCGATCACACGAGTTGCGAAGGCTTCTGGACCGGCTCGTCCACCGAGCGCCTGCCGATCGAACGCGCCGTCTCGGCCGCGGCGAAGGAATTCCAGGCGCTTCGCTTCCCAGACAACCGGTAACGGAGCCACGATGCCGAAGAAAGTCATTGCCGTCCTCGCGACGCTCGACACGAAGGGGCAGGAGGCCGAGTTCCTCCGCGAGCAGCTCGAGGCGCTGGGCAGCCGCGCACTGCTGGTGGACATTGGCGTGATGAACGCGCCCGTGACGGCCGCGGACCTCACGCGGGCACAGGTCGCACGCGCCGGTGGCACGGCCCTCGCTGCCCTCAAGGCCGGCAAGTCGCGTGAAGCCGCGCAGCCGGTGATGTCGGCCGGGGCCACGAAGCTGCTGCTGCAGCGCATCGGACGGGGCGAGGTCCACGGCGTGATCGGGCTCGGTGGACTTCAGGGCACGGCGGCATGCACTGCCGTGATGCGCGCCCTGCCGTACGGCGTCCCGAAGGTGATGGTCTCCACCGTGGCCTCGGGCGACACCTCGTCGTACGTCGGCATCTCCGACATCACGATGATGTTCTCGGTCGGCGACATCCTCGGCCTGAACTCGTTCATGCGCAAGGTGCTCGCCAACGCCGCCGGCGCCGCGCATGGTATGGCGCAGGTCAAGGTGGCGGTGAAGGCGCGCGCGAAGGGCGCCAGGCCGCTGATCGGCATCTCGAACCTCGGCGTACTCACGCGCGGGACCATGCTCGCGATCGAGCTGTTCCGGAAGCGCGGCTACGAGTCGATCGTGTTCCACGCCGTCGGCACCGGTGGCCGCGCGATGGAGCTGATGATGAAGCAGGGCATCATCGGTGCCGTCTTCGACTACGCGATGGGCGAGATCAGCGACGAGCTGTTCCACGGTCTCCGCGCCGGTGGCAAGGAACGGCTGTCGGTGGCGGGAACGCTGGGCCTGCCGCAGGTCCTGTGTCCCGGCGGATCCGAGCATCTCGGCATCCTCGTGTCAGTGCCGCACCAGCTGCCGGAGCGCTGGAAGGAGCACAAGCATGTGTGGCACAACGAAGTGGTGCTCGCGCCGCGGCTGAACGCGAAGGAACTGAAGATGGTGGCGCGAGAGGTCGGTGCGCGACTCCAGTCCACGCGCGGCAATGCCGTCCTGATGATCCCGACCCTCGGGACGGGCAGCTACGCGATGCCGGGCGGGCCGTTGAACGATCCGAAAGACGATCGCGCGTACTTCACGGCCCTGAAGGCGGCGGTACCGACGACGATCGAGATCGTCGAGCGACCGTTGCACGCCGAGGATCCGGCGTTCGTGCAGGAAGCGGTGGACCGTCTCATCGCCCTGATCGAGGCTGGCGGCACCCGGACGGGCAGGCGTGCCGCCGCCCGTCGCCGCGCCTGACCTGGACGCCTTCAGGGACCGCGAGACGATGTCGGCCGCTTCTGACCTCCGCTTGCTGCCGTTCGAGATCCGTAATGCCGAGGGCGAGCGGATCGACGCGGCGTGGCGACACGCCAGGGGCGATCGGTCGCCTGCGAGTTCCGATCCGCGGTCAGCACCGATGGTCGTGATCGGCCACGGTGTGACGTCGCATTGGGACCGGCCCTGGCAGACCGAACTGAGTGCCGCGCTGAGCCATGCGGGCATCGCGTCGGTGCTCGTCTCGTTTGCCGGCAACGGCGCGTCCGAAGGACGCTTCGAGGACGTGACGCCGACAAAGGAAGTGGCCGACCTCGGCAGCGTGCTCGATGCGTTGCAGGCGTGGGGTGTAACGCGGTTGATGTATGCGGGCCACAGCATGGGGGGCGCAGTCGGCGCCATCCGCGCCGCCGCAGACGACCGCATCGAGTTGCTCGTCTCGCTGGCCGGCATGTTCCACGTTCACACCTTCATGCAGCGCACCTTCGGCCACCTGCCGTACGGGGGGCTGATGCTCGACAAGCCCGGATGTGCCTGGAATCACGCGCTCGAGGCGGACGCGGCGCGGCTCGCCTCACTCACGGCTCAGGCCGCGGCGGTCCGCGTGCCGTGGCTGCTGGTGCACGGCGATGCCGACGAACTCGTGCCCTTGCAGGACTCGCTCGACGCCCGGGCGGCGGCCGGCGGCCGTCCTGATCTGGTCGTCCTGCCAGGCGTCGACCACCGGTTCACGGGCGCGATTCCCGCCGTCTGCGATGCCGTCGTGCCCTGGCTCGTGCGACACCTCGCCTGACCCCGGCGCCGCATCGGCGAGTCGTGTCGCTCGCGTGTCCAGCGCGTCCTTGCGTCACAATCTCACGCATGACGAAATCGCGACGGCTGGCGATTGCAGTGACGGCGATGCTGTTGCTGGGCGTCGACCTGAAGGTCGACGCCTACCGATCGGCCTACCCGAAGGTCGGCGCCTACGAGTCACCAGACGAAGAGGCACTGCGGCACTTTCTCGCCATCCTCCGCCTCGACACCCAGAACCCGCCAGGCAACGAGGTGCTCGTCGTCGAGTACCTGAAGGGCGTGCTGGAGGAGGCCGGCATCGAGACTCGCGTGTTTGCGCTCGATCCGAAGCGGCCCAACCTGGTGGCTCGCCTCCGGGGCTCTGGCACGAAGCGTCCGCTGCTCGTGATGGGCCACACAGACGTTGTGACCGTGGACGCGACGAAATGGAAGCACCCGCCGTTCTCGGCCACGCGTGAAGGCGGCTACATCTATGCCAGAGGCACGCAGGACGACAAGCCGAGCGTCGTCGCGGGGCTCATGACCGTGCTGCAACTGAAGCGCAGCGGAGTCCGCCTCGATCGCGATGTGGTGTTCCTCGCCGAAGCGAGCGAGGAGGGCAACAGGCCGTTCGGCATCAACCACATGGTGGCGGATCACTGGGCCGACATCGACGCCGAGTACTGCCTGGCCGAAGGCGGTGGCGTGGAGCGGACTGCCGGGCAGGTCCGGTTCGCCGCGGTGGCGACGACCGAGAAGATCGCACACACGATCAGCCTGGTGGCGCGTGGCACCGCTGGCCATGGGTCGGTGCCGCTCCAGAGCAACGCGATCGTGCACCTGTCGCAGGCGATTGCCAGGATCGCGGCGTGGCGCACGCCGATGCGCCTCAACGACACCACGCGGGCGTATTTCACTGGCCTGGCGCGGCTCTCGTCCCCCGAGGAGGCCGAACCCTACCGTGCGCTCGTGGAAGGCCGAGATCTCGAGCGCGTACAGGACCACCTCGCCGCCAACGAGCCGTCGCTGTCGTCGCAGATCCGCACGTCGATCTCGCCCAACATCATCAAGGGCGGCTACCTGCGCAACGTGATTCCGTCGGAGGCCGAGGCGACGCTCGACATCCGCGCGTTGCCGGACGAGGACTTCCCGGCGTTCCTCGAGCGCCTTCGCGCAATCGTCGACGACCCGGCCATCGCCGTGACCCGGGTGGAGAGCTATCCGACGCGTCCCGGGTCGGCGCCGTCGCGCCTGGACACCGAGGCCTTCAAGGCCATCGAAGCGGCGCACAAGAAGGTATATGGCGTGCCGACGCTGCCGTCGATGCTGACCGGTGGCACCGACATGGCGCAGGTCCGGGCCCGGGGCGTGCAGTGCTACGGCATCGGTCCCGTCGCCGACACCGAGGATGCGACACTCGGTTTCGGGGCCCACAGCGACCAGGAGCGCATCCTCGAAGAGGGCTTCCTGAAGTTCGTGCGCGTGCACTTCGAGATCGTTCGCGACCTCGCCGCCGCGCGATAGTCTCACGGGCAGGCGATGATGTAGGAGTGGAATGGCCCCTGCACGCGGAGACGCACCTCCGCTGGAGGAGCATCGGCCCGGTGCTCCTTTACGCGGCGTTCATCGCCTACCAGTCGCTTGCCGACGGCGGCGCATGGGTGTGTGGCGGTGACGTGCTCGCGTGGCCATCGCACCACGTTTCGCGCATCGACGTCCTGGCCAACGTCCTGGGGTACGTCCCACTCGGGTGGCTGTGCGCGGTCACGGCCAGCGCCGAGGCGCGATGGAGGGGGCGTCGCATCTCCTCGATGTTCGCGAGCGTCGCGCTGGTGTCCTTGTTCTCCCTTGCCCTCGAAATGGCGCAGTCCTGCCAGACCAACCGCGTCTCGTCGGCGACCGACTGGGCCACCAATTCAGCCGGCGCGGCCCTTGGCGCGGCCCTGGCGCTGATACTGCCGGCAGTGGCCCGGGCGATGGAGCCGGCCCGGGCGCCCGGCACGCACGAGAGTGCCTCTGGCGCGCGACTCCGCGTGGGTGCGATGTCGATCGTCATGCTGTGGGTCCTCGCGCAGACGATGCCGTGGGCGTTCACGGCCGACGTGGGCACCTTTGCCAGGAACCTCGCCTTCCTGCGCCACTGGCAGGACGCCATTCCACTCGACCGATGGAACCTGCTGCGCCATTTCGGCGCCTGGCTGGCGCTGGTCGCCGCCTGTCGCCTCGCGGCATCGTCTCGTCTCATGGCAACCGCGTCGCTGTTTGCCACCGTGGCCGGGTGCCTCGCGCTACAGGTGATGCTCGCGGCCCCGTCGCCGCTGACCGTCGAGGAACTCGTTGGCGTCGCGGCCGCCATCGGCCTGGCAGCGCCGGCCCTGCTGCTGATGCCGTACCCGGAGGGCCATGCCTGGTGGCCGCGGGTGCTCCTGACCGGTGTCGTGATGGTCGTGGCGACCTATGAGTTGCGCCCGGCGGCCGGTGGCACGCACGCCTTCAGCTGGATCCCGCTCGTCGGACTCGGCCAACGCCTCGGCGCGCTCGACTTCGCGGCGCTCTTTGCCTGGGCAGGCTGCGGCGTGGTCGTCGCGGCCCACACGGCCCAGCGGCAGCGAGACCGGGCGCAGGCCCGGCGCTGGCCGCTCGCGATGCTCGTGCTCGTGCTCGCGCTCGAACTGGCGCAAACGCGAATTCCCGGGCGAGGCCCCGATACCTCCGCGGTGCTGTTCACGATCCTCGCCATGCTCGGCACCGGCGCGTTGCTCAGGGGCGGGCGCTGAGCGACAGGTACGCGTCCGCGTATCGATGGCCGAGTTCGCGCAACGACGGAGTGTCGAAGTGCACCTTGTCGCCGCCGTGCACGAGGCCGTCGCTCGAGACGAACGCGGTGCGTCGAACCTTGCCCGGCAGCGAGCGGTGCGCGGCGTCGACGATGCGCCGCGACGCGTCCCACGGCACGTCCGGATACTGCCCGAGTTGCCCGACGATGAAGGGCACGTCCGGAGCGTCGAGTGCCGTCCTGAGGCGAGCGATCAGATCGTGCAGTTTCGCTTCATAGCCTGGTGCGAGGTCGGCCGTCGCATCGGATTCCCCCTGGTGCCAGAGGATTGCCTTCAACGTCCCTGATGCCAGGGCGACGCGCGCGCGAGCGATCGCATCGTCCCAGGGATGGCTCTTCGTCGGTTCGTAGTACACGCCGGGCTGCCATGCGTCGATGGGTGAACCACCGACCGCGGCCGGAATCAGTCCGATGGTCACGCCGGGGTGGCTGTCGGCGATGCGGGCGGCGAAGCTCCGGCCGAGGCCGACCCCTGCAATGGGCTTGTCGAAGTGCATCGGATCGACGGCGGGTACCCAGGTCCGCTGCCTGTCGAGCATCAGCACGTGCGGGATGGGCGCGGTGTCCTGCGATTCGACCCTGCCTCGTCCGGCCATGTTCGATTGGCCGACGAGCAGGAACAGGTCCATGGACCCGGTTGCCGGGACTGCGGGCGACTGCGCGACACCGGTGGTCGCCAGCACCGCGATACCCAACAACGTCAGCACGATTCTGCGCATCGCGTTACTCCTCGGGCAGGCATTCGGTGTGTGAGGTCTTGCGAGGCCGACGCACCGCTCTCAGTGGTGCGTCATGTATCGCGGCACCGTCGCGGGAATCTCTCGTTCGATACGAGGGCGGTCGGCAGTGTTCGCGAGCGCCCAGACGCTGGCAAATATGGTCCGCGCGACGGCTTCCATCTTGGCCGGGTCCAGGTACCGCGCCTCGTCGGTGGGCAGGTGGTAGCGTGGATGCGATCCCGTGGTGAAGCCGACGATGAGGATGCCGCGCTCGAGGTATGGCCCGGCATCCGTGCGCGGATAGAAGTACTCGCTTTCCGGCCGATCGTCACGGCGATTGAGCGTCATCCGCAGGTACGACGCGTTCACGCGCTCGAGCAGGGCGTCGACGGTGGGACTCAGCACGCCGGGTCCCATCAGGAACACTTCGTTCGGTCCGGTTGCGTCTGCCGAGCCCGCGTCGGGAGTGCCAGGCGCACGTGTCGCGCCGATCATGTCGACGTTGACGTGCGCGACGATTCGGTCGAGCGGCACCGGCGGCTGGTGCACGAATCGCCGCGTGCCCCAGAGCCCGCGTTCCTCGCCACTGTCCCAGATGAAGATCAGCGACCGTTTCGGACGTGGCCCCTTCATGATCTGCTCGGCGATCGCCAGCGTGCCGGCGCTGCCGGTGGCGTTGTCGTCGGCCGCGTTGTAGATGCGGTCGCCGTCGACTTCGCCCATGCCGACGGCGCCGTCGAGATGCGATGCGACCGTCACGTACTCGTCCTCCAGAAGGGGATCGCTGCCCTTGATCATAGCCACCACGTTGAACGGCCGCTCGCTCGCCACCGACGCGAGCGGCACGTGCACGCGGATGCGCCGCGCCAGCTGGAACGGTCGAGGGTAGTCACCCTTGTCGCCGCGCGCGACCAGCGTGCCGGCGTCGACGCGATCGCCCGCCAGGAGGGCCTCTATCGCTGGCCGGGCGAGCAGCAGTGACGTGATGGGTGGCGCCGCGTAGGCCGATGGCACCACCGGGTCGATCTCTCGGCGGAGCAGGTTGGCCGACTGCATCGTGGTCCAGTCGGCCTTGGGATCAGAGGCGGTGAGGAAGAGGACGCCGACCGCCCCGCGCGCCTTCGCCTCGGCGAATACCGAGGAGGCGCCAACGGCGACGCGTCCGATCTGCGTGATGGTGACGCCCTTCGGCATCGCGCGTGGCCCGTGCGCCAGCACCAGCTTGCCGCGCACGTCGAGGCCGGCCCAGGCGTCGAAGCCGCGCGCCGGGGCATGCCAGCCGTGCCCCACGTACACCACCGGCACGGTCGCATCGATCGGTCCGGCGAACGACCGCAGGACGAAGTCGGTGCCGAACGCAAACCGACGCCCGGCGATCTCGAGTGACGCGGCGGCGGTGTTCACCCGCAGTTCGCGCAAGTCGTAGTGCTGCCGGAATGTGCCGGCATCGCCGGCGGGCGTCACGCCGGCGGCCTTCAGGCGCGCCTCGATGTACGTCGCCGCCGCGTCGAAACCGGGCGACGCGGTGTCGCGTCCGCGCAACGCGTCGGCCGCGAAGTAGTCGAGATCACGCGCCAGTGCTGCCGCGGTGATCCCGTCGGCTGCGGCACGCGCGGCCGCCGGCAGCGCCGCGTCCTGCGCGCGGGCGGTGGGCGCCGCAGACACGAGCACGGACAACAGTCCGCAGGCGAGGCGTCGAGCTGGCATGCCAGACAGGGTAGACGAGTTAGACTGCCCGCATGTCGCGACGTGCCATCTTCCTTCTCGTCGGCGCCTTGTCGATCGGCGCCATCCAGCCGGAGCCCGGGTTCGTCCCGCTGTTGGACGGCACGACGCTGAAAGGGTGGGTGAACATCAACTGTGCGCCCGATACCTTCGGCGTGCGCGAAGGCATGATCACCTCGACCGGTGTCCCCGTCTGCGAGATTCGCACCGAGCGGATGTACGAGAATTTCGTGCTCGAACTCGAGTACCAGCACGTGAAGCCGTTGGGTAACGCCGGCGTGTTCATCTGGGCAGACGCCCTGCCGGCGCGGGGCCAGCCGTTCGAACGCGCCATCGAGGTGCAGGTGCTCGACGGCCGCAACTCTGAGACGTATACCAGCCACGGCGACGTCTTTGCCATCCACGGCGCGGGACTCACGCCCGACCGGCCACACCCGAAGGGCACGATGCGCAGCCTGCCGAGCGAGCACCGCGCGAAGGGGCCTGGCGAGTGGAACCACTACCGCATCACGGCCAACAAGGGCTCCCTGAAGCTGGCCGTCAACGGCAAGGAGGTGTCGGGCGGTTACGACATCTCGCCGCGCAAGGGCTACATCGCGCTGGAGTCGGAGGGCGCGCCCACGTTGTTCCGTAACATCCGGATCCGGGAGCTACTGAGTGCCGGCACGCTCCCACCGGAGCAGGTGGCCGCCGCGGACGCGGGTCACAAGGCGCTCTACGACGGCAAGACCATGACGGGGTGGCAATTGCCGCCGGATCAGGCGCCGCGGTGGCGTACCAACGACTGGACCATCGCCTACGAGGCCGCGATACCTGCACCCGGCAAGCCGCTGCTCTCGTCGGACCCTTACGGCGACATCGAGGTGATCGCCGACTGGCGCTGGGTCGACGAGGCCGAGCCCGCCGCGTCTCAGGCCGCAGCGGTCGTCTCGGCTCGCATGCTGCCGGGTGTTCGCACGGTGGTAATGCCCCAGCCCGGCGGTCCGGCACAGGCTGCCGGCAAGTGGAACCGTGTCGTCCAGCGCATCGAGGGCAACCGGTTGACGATGACGGTGAACGGCACGGTGGTGCTGGCCGACGTGCCGCAGGACCGATTGCCTGCCAGGGGACGCATCGCGCTCGTTCCAGCAGGCCGGAAGGTCGAGTTCGCGAACGTGTTCGTGAGGCCGCTACCATGAGGCTCCAATCACGGATCCTCGTTGCGTGCGCCGGGATCATCGCTGCCAGCGTGACCTTGCGTGGCGCGCAAGCACCGCCTCAGAAGCCAGGACTGACTCCACCGCCGCCGGCGCCATCGGACCTCCGCGTGCGCGTTGATCGCGTGGGTGTGATGCCCACGCACATCAACCCGACGTCTCCCGTTGTTGCGGGAGATCAACTCCTGCTGGTCGATCAAGCGGGCACGTTGTCGCGTTGGGACGGCCATGCCGCGACGACGCTGTTGACACCCAAATCGTTGCCGCCAGGCGTGCGTCTGCTAGGCGGAGAGAGTTTGATCAACGTCGCCGCCGATCGGGCCGGCACCCATGTCTACGCTGTATTCGTATCGTCGTTGGTGCCCAAGGGGGTGAAGCGATTGATGTCGCCGCGCGACCCAGACGGCTGGTACGTACTGGTGCAGTACCAGTTCGACGGCCAGACTCTCACTTCGCCACGGCCGATCGTGGCCTTGCAAATGCGCAGCGAGGGCCACACAGGCGGCGGACTGGTGGTTGCCGACGATGACCTGGTGCTGTTTGCCGTCGGTGACAACGGCGACTCGTACGAGGACGGACGCGGGCACGGTCAGGATGCGCAGACACATCTCGCGAAAATCATGCGGATCACGCCATCCGATGGAGCGGTCTCGGTGGCGGCGCTCGGTGTGCGCGCCGCGCAGCGGCTGGCGATCGGCACGTGGGCAGGCGAGCGCTGGCTCACGTTCGTCGACCCGGGTGGCTGGATCTCCGAGGAAGTGAATGGCGCGCGCCTGACCGATTTCTCGTCGTCTGCATCGCTCGACTTCGGCTGGGGCCGACATCCCGTCGACGGCAAGGCGCGCGAGGGCACCTACGACATCGATCGCCTGGGTAACTCGGCAGCGCAGTTGCCCGACGACGAGCCGGGCTTCGTGCAGCCGATCGCGCAGGTCGGACGCGCGACGGGCGAGCGAATCGCTGTTTCCGGCCCCGTACCTGGCGGCCCTTCGTTCTCGCGGATCACGCTCTTGTTCGGTGACCTGGTCAGCGGTCGCGTCTTCGCGACAACGGGGCCGATGACCGCGCGCAGGCAGGCGGTTCTCGAAGTCGGCGTCGTGGATGCCGAGGGCAAGGACACCACCTTGAAGGCGCTTGCTGGCAACGCTCGGCCAGATCCCAGGTTCTTCACTTTCCCCGATGGGACTGCGGGGGTCTTGCTGGAGAAGACCGGCGAGTTCTTTCGCGTGACGGAGCTCCGCTAGCGAACGGCCGCACCGCGGAGAAGACAGGAGACTTCGTTAAGTGATCGGGGGCACCCCGGCAGACGCGTCGCCACACCGGCCGATCATGGTTGCGGAGGTGTTGGCTCACCTGCGGCCGACACCTGGCGAGGCCGTCGTGGATTGCACCCTCGGCGGCGGCGGCCACGCGCAGGCCATCCTTCAGTGCCTTCAGCCGGGCGGGCGCCTGATCGGACTCGACGTCGACCCCGTGGAACTGCCAGCAACGCTCGCCCGCCTTCGGGAGGCAGGGTTCGGCCCCGAGACGTTCATCGCGCAGCAGGCGAACTTCCGCTCGCTGCCTGCCGTGCTTGCCTCGCACGGGTACGAGCGCGTCGACGCAATCCTGGTCGACCTCGGTGTGTCGTCGATGCAGCACGATTCGCCCGCGCGTGGCTTCAGCTACAAGCATCCAGGGCCCCTCGACCTGCGCATGGATCCCACCAGCGGACCGCCTGCATGGGAACGGCTGGGCACTCTGGACGCGGCCGCGATCGGTGCGATCCTCGTCGATTACGCCGACGAACCACACGCCGATCTCATTGCCAGTCTGCTCGTGGAGGCACTGCCCCGCACGACGCACGCGCTCGAGCGGCTCATCCGGGCGGGGCTCACCGCGGCGATGCCTGCATTACCCCGCGCGGAGGTGAAGATGTCCATACGGCGGACCTTCCAGGCGCTGCGCATCCTCGTGAACGACGAACTCGACGCGCTCGAGACGCTGCTGGCCGCACTTCCCTCCGGCCTCGCACCGGGCGGCCGCGTCGTCGTCCTCACGTTCCATTCGGGAGAGGACCGGCGTGTGAAGCAGGCCTTCCGCAGTGGTCGACGGGCCGGCGTCTATGCCGAGATCGCGGAGACGGTCGTGCGGTCTGCCAGGGAGGAGACGTTCGCGAATCGGCGTGCGGCGTCCGCCAAACTGCGCTGGGCGGTACGTGCCGGCGGGTTGAGAAGCGGCGGGTGAGGCTCTTGCAAGCACCGGCCGCGCTCGGAGCGCTGGCCCTGCCTTGAACCCTTGATCGAGAATCCAACCATGTGCTCCGGCCCGCTTGAATCCATCGTCAGTGACAGGCGCTCGTTCATGGCGCGCCGGATCGGCACAGTGACAGCGAAGACACGCGCCACGAGAGCCGCGGGCCGCATCCTGGCGTGGATCATGGTGACCGCGCTCTTGCCGTGCGCGCCGCCCGCGAACGCGCAGGCCGAACCCCCGGCGCTGACGCGGCGGGCGGATGGTCCCTGGGACGCCTCTGTGCCAGCGGCAGGCACGATCCTCCGCTACACGCTCGACGGCACGGAGCCGACACGGGACTCGGGTGCATGGCTGGCGTCGGTCGACGTGCCGCCCGGATACGTGCTGAAAGTGCGCGCGTTCACCGACGACGGTACTGCCGCTGGTGATGTCGCGCTGCGCGAGACGCCGCTGCCTGACGGTACCGTTCGGACACCGACATCGCTCGTGCCCGTCACCCAGAACCGCGACTGGCGCGTGTACGACTGGAAGGATCGCCACGCCGCGGCCGTTGCCCTGATGCGCGAGCGCCGGCCCGAGATCGTGATGCTCGGCGACTCGATCACGCATTTCTGGGGTGGCGATCCGGTGGGCGGTCGACGCAACGGCGCCGCGGAGTGGGATCGATTCTTCGCGGGGCGGCGCGTCGTCAACCTGGGCTACGGGTGGGACCGGACCGAGAACGTCCTCTGGCGACTGACGCACGGCGAGTTCGACGATGTGTCGCCAGCCGTCGTGGTCGTGCTGATCGGCACCAACAACATCGGGCTCAACACGGCCGACGACATCGCCGCGGGCGTCGAGGCGATCTGCTCGACGATTCACGCGCGATCGCCGCAGACACGCATCCTGCTGCTGGGACTTCTGCCCCGCGGTGAACGTCCGAATCCGGCACGCGACTCCGTCGGAGAAGTGAATCGACGTCTCGCGACGCTCGACGGCCGCCACGGCATCACGTACCTCGATATCGGGTCGGTGTTCGTATCCGCCGACGGGACGATCGCCCGGGAGGTGATGTACGACTTCCTCCACCCTACGGCGAAGGGCTACGACCTGTGGGCCGCGGCGATGACCGAAACGCTGGAGCGCTTGCTGCCAGCGCAGACAATGCCCGCGCGCTGAGGTGGGTTCGAAGGCCGAAGGCCGATTGACGAAGGCCGACCTTCGAGCGCCGTCGTCAGGGCAAGTTGACTGGGCGGCCTCCGCTAACGCGTGCGCGTTGCGGAGAGGATCTCGCGCTCCGTCTCGCGCGAGATCACCCACTTCGCGCTCGCACGCCGATCGGCCGGCAATTCCGTGAACCAGTCCAGGGTGTCGCGCACCGTCTCGGTCACGGGGCGATGCGACAGGCCGGCCGCCACCGACCGCGTCGTCCGGATGCTCGTGTGTCCCAGGTCGTTGCCACGCGCCAGGATCCACGGCACCATCCCATCGATCTCCCGCGCCTTCAAGGCCGCTTCATCGACCCAGACCAGTCGCGCCGTGACATTCAGCGCGGCGATCGACTCACGCAGGAACGTCTCGATGGTCATCGCCGTACCGGGGCCGATGGCGTTGAAGATGCCTGACGCGTCGTCTTCGACGAGCCTGAGCATGAAGGCTGCAAGGTCGCGCACGTCGATGAACTGCACGGGGTCGGTCTTGCTGCCAGGGGCGAGTACGTCGCCACCCTCGGCGAGCCGCACCGGCCAGTAGGTGAAACGGTCGGTGTGATCGCCAGGCCCAACGATGTAGGTCGGGCGGACGACGATGCCGCGAGGGCCGAACACGCGCGCGAGGATGGCTTCGCATCGGGCCTTGCGCGTGCCGAAGCTCTCCGAGCCGTCCTTCGGATCTGCCGGGTCGGTATGAACCACGCTCCACCGCCCGCCGCACGAGGTGAGGACCGATGAAGCCCGTGCCACCGAGGACCAACAGCGTCCTGGGCGCGACTGCGCGTGCGACGGTGCCTGACGCCGCCAACGCCGCCGCCAGTGCCACCGACGAATGCACGAACTGACGGCGGATCGGGGTGAATCCGGAGGGCGGACGGACCTCGGTGATGGGCAGGGCCGGTTGATCGCGTCACTCGCGCCACTTGGAGCTGGCGATCCCCTGGATGCGCGATTTGTCCACTTCCTTGGGCTTGACGGGGTTTCCAAACCACGACTCGAGCTGGTTTGCGATCGTGTCCGCGATCGCGCCTGGCAGTCCGGTGACCTTGCCGATGCCGCTCTTGACGCTGTAGTTCTCCTCGACGAGGCCCTTGGCGCCGTCCATTCCCAGGATTTCGAGACGCGAGAGGCGAATGAGCTCTCGGCACTTCTCGAGGACGGCCTGCACCTTCGTGACGAGCCGTTCGACGTCGAACATCCAGTTCGCGGTGCCGTACTCGCCGACGGCGAAATTGATGATCGTGCTGTGGTCCTGGATCACCAGGAAATAGCAACCCAGGATCGGGCAGACGCCGAACAGTTCGAGATTCAGGGCGCCGACGCGCAGCAGCTGGTTCGCCGCTTCACACTCCTTGTAATCGCGCACGTATTCGACGATCGACTGAATCACTTCCGCCAGGATTTCCAGCACGCCCACGACCGGACCGGTGACCGCTCCCGCATCGGCGAATGCGCCGGCCGTCTTCGCGGTGAAGGCGCCGGTCTTGACCGCGGCACGAGCGGCCGCCGACGCGATTTCACGGTCGAGCAACGCCGACAGCGCGTCGAACGCCGCCTCGGGATCGCCCGGCGCGATGTCCTGCCGCATGTCCTGCATCTTGTACTGGCCGTACTGCTGCTTGATGACCCCGGCCCACCCGATGATCGCCTTGCCGCCGGACGAGATCGCGCCGACGAAAGGCGCCAACTCGGCCGCGAACTGTTCCATGTTGCCGAGGTGCAGTGCCTGGAACACCTGATCGGGATCGAGGCCGGGACACAATTCCCGGCACAGTTCCTTGATCTTCATCACGATGCCGACCATCGACCCCTGCGATGCGGCGATCGCGCCGGCTCCCCCGACCTGATGGACCAGGCTCGCGCCTTGCGCGAGCGATCGTCCCGTCTTCGCTGCCGACGCGGCGCCCGATGCACCGCCGGCCACCAAGGCGGACGCGCCCTTGAACTTCTGCCACTTGCTACCCGTGTTGGACGCGAGACCCAGCAGCGTGTTGCTCTTGAACTTCAGTTCCTTGCCATCGAACTGACGCTGCAGGGCCGTCGCCTGCATCCGGGCGATGTACTGCATCGCCTCGAGCTCTTCGCGGGTAAGCTTGCGCTTGTCGAGGTCGGTCAGGGCCCGGTGAAGGTTGGTAACGGCGCCCTTCTCGTTGCGGACACTCTTCTTCCAGTCCTTGCCTTGCCGGCTCTGGTCGAACCGCCATTTGTCGAGCGCGGTCTTGATCGCCTCCTTGTTCTGCGCGTTCGGCGTCTTGCCGTAGCGGTCCACGGCGTCATCCACCGCCTTGATCAACGGGCTCCGCGGGCTCGTGAGGGAATGCGTGTCCTTCATCCACTGGGCGTGGCTTGGAATCTGGGCCATGGTGCTCGACGGCTCCGCGGTTCTACCAGGGCGAGCGGGTAGGTCTAGAGGTGGAACTTGACCGCTCTGAGGCGTCCATGCTACCTCGGCCGTAGGTTCTTGACAAACAACCGCCCGGTCGTCTCGAGGAGGAGAGATGGGCGGGACTACAATCGCCGCTCTGGGAGGTGGATCGTGGCGATACCAACGTGGCAGGTCAGCGGCCAGTACTACGAGACGTGCAGTTGCGACTTCGTGTGCCCTGCCTCCCGGGAGGAATGGCGGTACGACCCACCAGGGGATCTTGCACGTTTGCCATGGCACTCGAGGTGAATCGCGGGACCTACGGAAACGTCCCGCTGGATGGCCTGGGCTTCATCATCCTAGGCTTCACGCCCGAGGCGATGGCCAATGGCAACTGGTCGGTCGGGCTCATCGCGGACGAGCGAGCAACCGCCGAGCAGGGTGAGGCCATCACGGCTATCGCCAGCGGAGCCGCAGGCGGTCCGATGGCGGCACTGTCAGGACTGATCGGAACGTTCCTGGGCGTGCAGCCCGCACCAATCCGCTTCGATCGCAGCGGTGCGAAGTGGACCGTCAAGGCGTCGGATTTCGTTGACATGACTGCCGAGGGCGCGAAGGGACTCAACCCCGACGCCACCGAGCCGCTGTACCTCGACAACACGGGCCATCGGGCCGCCGGTCGCTTTGCGTTGGCGCGCGCTGCCAACAGCCGCGTGCGTGCCCTCGGCCTGGCCTGGGAAGACGCAAGCGGCAAGAACAACGGGCAGTACGCGCCGTTTTCCTGGCGCAACGCGTAAGCACTTCATTGCGGCCTGCGCTGGCCGCGACTGCGTCACCATCGCGAGTCGTCGTCTCCCTCGATGCCCGGACCCGCCACTCCCGCCGAGCGTCCGTCCACCATCCTCGACCGGGCGTTGCGGTACGACCGCGCGCCCGATGTGGTCGTCCTGGTCCTGGTGCCCGTGTTCTGCTGGCTGTGGATCGGCGTGATGGCGCGCGACATGTACGGATCGATGACCGGCGCCAGTGCGTGGATGATGACGGCGGACTGGGACGTACCACACCTGTTGCTGCTCTGGGCAATGTGGATTGTCATGATGGCTGGCATGATGCTTCCGTCTGCCTCGCCCCTGGTGCTCCTGTACGGTGCCAGCGCCCGACGATCCGCACACGGAACGGCGGGGCGCCAGATCTATGCGCTTGCGGCGGGCTATCTCCTCGTGTGGACGGTGTTCAGCCTGGTGGCCACCGCGCTTCAGCGTGGCTCGCGGTGCTCCGGCTCGTGTCGCCGATGATGGAGGTCACCAGTTCGCGGGTTGGTGCGACGCTGCTGCTTCTCGCCGGCGTGTATCAGCTGACGCCGATCAAGCACGCGTGCCTGCGAACGTGCCAGTCCCCGCTGGGCTTCCTGATGAGCCGATGGCGCGGGGGATGGCCTGGTGCGTTGGCCATGGGCGTCGAGCACGGCACCTACTGCGTGGGCTGCTGCTGGGCGCTGATGTTGCTGCTGTTTGCCGGAGGCGTGATGAACCTGACGGTCATTGCAGCGCTGACCGCATTCGTCGCCTTCGAAAAACTGGCGCCCCTGGGCGCGCACGCCGCACGGATCACCGGCGTGATCCTGAACGCCGCCGGAGTCTGGAGGCTCGTGCGCTGAACGCCCTTCGCGAGGGCCGCTGCAGCCGGCGATGCGACGAACGTCATGAGGGACCTCGTTTGTCGACTCTCGCCCACGACGGGCGGATCGGGCACCGTCATTCCGTCCGCAGCGCCCTGACCGGGTCGATGCGGCTCGCCTGGCGCGCGGGCAGGTAACCAGCCAGCATCGTGACGAGGCCCAGCACCGACAGGGCGACACCGACCGCCGCCGGGTCGCGGGGCGTGACGCCGAACAGTTGCGCCGCGATGTAGCGGTTGGCGGCAAGTGAGGACAGCGTGCCGAGCACTGCTCCGATGGTCACCAGTAGCAAGGTTTCGCCCCGAGAGATCTGCTGGATCCGCAGCAACACGCCGTAGCCGTGCAGCGGCCCGAGCGAGACGGCCTTGAGGATGAGGAGGTTGAGGGTACCTAGCAGCAGTTCGGTGGTGTCGCTCACGCGGCTCTCCTGGACGCGCCAGGAGAGGATGCAGGGCTCTCCTAGGGCGTCAAGGAGAGCATCACGACTCTCCTAGGGCGTCAAGGAGAGAGCGCGGCGCTCATTCGCACCGCAAGGCGGTTACCGGATCGACGCGGACGGCGCGCCTCGCAGGCACCCACGCTGCAGCGAGGCTCACGAGCACCAGCAGGGCGGCGGCGCCGGCAAACGCGATCGGGTCTCCGCTCACGCCCGCAACGAGGAACATCGCCAGCGGCTGGGTGACGAACCAGGCCGCGGCAAGCCCCAGCGCGGCGCCGATGGCCGTCAGGAGCACCGCATCGCGCAGGACGAGTTGCGTCACTCGCCAGCGGTTCGCACCGAGCGCCATCCGGATGCCGATCTCGCCGGTGCGCCGGCTGACGGAGTAGGACACCACGGCGAACAGGCCCGCCATCGCGAGCAGCAGCCCCAGCGCGCCCAGCGCTGCCAGTAACGCCGCCCCGAGTCGGCTCGGCATGAACGCAAACGCCAGCGTGTCGCGCATGGTGCTCACCTCGACCGCCATGGACGGATCGAGCGCGGTGAGCGCACTGACGACCTCGTGCGGGCTCATTGCCGCTCCGGGACTCCTCCGCACGAACACGTGCGCCACCCGTTGTCCATGGGAGCGCTGCGCGTAGGCCTCGTAGATTGCCGGCCGACGGTCCTCGCCGAGCGATCGGAACTTGCTGTCGCCGACGACACCGACGATCTCGACCGGGTACGTCTTCTCTTCGGGCCCGGGCAGGTGCAGACGCTGGCCGATCGGGTCGGCGCCGGCCATGTAACGCCGGACGAACTCTTCGTTGACCACCGCGACGGCCGGCGCACCCCGCCTGTGGTCGCCACGGAACGTACGACCCTCGACGACGGGAATGCCGATCGCCTCGAAGAAGCCTGGCCCCGCGAAGTTGGTCTCATAGCTCGCCTGAAACTTCGCGCCGGTCGACTCGAGCGTCAGATCGGCGCCGGTGCTCATCCCGCTCCGGATGGTCAGCGGTGCGCCGTAGGCATATCCCGCCGCGACGACGCCAGGCAGCGCGAGCGCCCGGCTGGCGGCGCGGTCCAGCAATTCGGTCCGCGTCTCGTCGGTATAGCGGCCCTCGACGAAACTCACGAGCCCCACCAGGGTGTTCTCCGTGTCGAAGCCCGGATCGAGACGATGCGCCTGCGCGAGATTGCGCACGAACAGCGACGCCGTCGCCAGCAGCACGAGCGCCACCGCGAGTTGGCCCACGACGAGGACGTTGCGCAGCGACACGCGCCGCGTGCTGCGGCCGTCGCCCTGGCGGAGCACCGAGCTCTTGCCGGCACCGGACGGCCCGATCACGGCTCGCAGGCGAGGGCGTCGCAACTGACGAAGCAGCGACTCCACTTCGAGCTCGCGCCCGAAGAAGAAGCGGGCGTTCTCTCGTGTGAAATGCAGAAGACCCGGGTACGGGCTCTGGTCGGCGCGATTCGTCTCCCGCTGCTCGACTTCCAGGGCGCGCGCCAGCGCACCCGCGGACGAATAACGGTCCCCAGGGGAATGGCTCAGTGCCCGGCGGAGCGCTGCACTCCAAGGTCCGGCCGAAACCAGAGGGGGGTCTTGACGCAACTCCGCCCACAGGCTGCGTCTGTCATTCGCTGATTCGCCTGTTCCGATCGTCCTCGGCGAGACAATCTCCGCGAGAATCACGGCGGCCGAGAACACATCGGCGCGCGCGTCCACGGGAAGGCCGTCCGCCTGCTCCGGAGACATGTACCCCGGGGTTCCTACGATGGTCTCAGCCTGGGTATCGGTCAGGCTTCGGGCCACCGGAGGTTCCCACGGCCTGATTGCCGACAGCAGATGATGAAGTTCGGCGTCGATGTCTCCCGGTTCGGCCACCGTGGCCCCGATCTCTTCGCGGAGCAGATGACCGTAGCGGCGACGCAGCCGGTGCACCATCTTCTTGACGGCGCCTTCGGTCGTCCCGAGGCGTTCGGCCACGTCGTGGTAATGCACCCGCGGTTCACGGCCCGTCAGATAGCCTTCAAGCTGCTCGAACTCGATGCCGCGACCTGCGTGCTTCAGTTCCTGACCGAGACGTGCCATCGCCCGCTCGAGGATGGTGAAGGCCCACCGCCGCTCGAAGAGCGCCTCGGGATCCAGAGTGTCGAGCGTATCGTCAGGGTGCCGCGCCTCCGCTTCCCGGACGTCGATCGCCACCGGCACTCGGCCGCCGCCTCTCTTCAGCGCCCGCGCGCGGTCGCGTTCCTTGGACAGAAAGTGCTTGAACGACGTCAGGAGGAACGCGCGGAATCGGCCCTCCCGCAACCGCACGTCACCGAGGTAGTCCTTCTCGATGAGCAGCGCAAAGTATCCCTGCGTGAGGTCATGGGCGTCCTCAGTCATATAACCCAGCCCGCGGGCGAAGCCATACAGGGGACGCCAGTACGCCGCACACAGAAAGGCAAGCGCCTCTCGCGCCCCGGGCTCGCCGCCACTGCGCGCTCGCGAAACGCCTGTCCAGGCGGTGCTGGGAAAGTTGCTCATCGCTCAACCGGCGCGTAAGGGAACCGTGCCCAGAAGCAAGCCAGTAGGTCGGCCCCGCGAGTTCTTTCTGGCGGAAGGACACACACAAGGTGGCGATGGCGATGGCCACGGCAAGGATGGACGCGTGGGCAGTTACAGGCAAGTCCCTCGGAACTCAGCAGTGGTCCGTCTGTTATCGTGAACCGCATCGCATGAAGCGCCGTGCGTGCCGACGAAAGGGGAGCCACCTTCAGTGTCACTGCGGCGAGTCTCATGCAGCCTGCTGATCGCGGGCCTGTCGGCCACGGTCGAGGCGCAGGGTCCACCAGCTCCCCTCACGCCCGACGACACGTACACGCACACCATCGTGCGTGGCGACACGTTGATCAGACTCGCCGAGCAACTACTCAGCGAGCCACACCGTTGGTCCATCGTCGCCCGCCTCAACAAGGTGCGCAACCCGAAGCGCCTGCGGCCGGGTCGGACGCTGGCCTTCCCGCTCGATCGGATGCGGAGCCTGCCAGGTGAGGCACGCGTGCTTTGGGTGCGCGGCAAGCCGCGCGTCGAAACGGCCGGCGCGGGCACCGTGCTCGCGCTGCTCGGCGCGACGCTCGCTCCCGGCGATTCCGTCGTGACCGCTGACGACGAGAGCGTGAAGCTGCAGTTGTCCACGGGCAGCCTCGTCACCCTCGGCGAGCAGGCTCGCATCACGCTCGTCGAACTGCGGACGCTGGCGGGACCACAGGTCAGCCGCACGCGGGTGGACGTCCAGCGTGGCCGCGTCGAATCGTCGGTCGTACCGGCGACCCATCCGGCGCAAAAGCACGAGATCAGTACGCCGGTCGTGATCGCGACGGTGCGCGGCACGGAGTTCCGCGTGTCGGTAGGTACCGACGCCGCGTCGGTGGCCACCGAGGTTACAGATGGATCGGTCGGCGTCGGGCGTGGCCCCGAGAACGTGGCGCTCCCCGCCGGGTACGGCATGCGCGCACGCGTCGGCGTGCCGCTCGCACCGCCGCGCGCCCTGCTGCCGCAGACCGATCTCGCGGCACTGTCGGCCTCCTCCGCCCGGCTGCCAGTGCGGGTACGCTGGCCTGCCATCGCCGGAGCGACGGCATATCGCGTGAGCGTTGCACCCTCCGGCGACGCGCCTGCCCTGGAGGACCAGCAGGTCCCCTCACCCGAAGTGACGTGGCCGGACCTTGCCGACGGCATCTACCGAATCGCCGTCCGCGGCATCGATGCCGACGACCTCGAGGGGCTCGAGGCGACCGCGACATTCACTGTCGACGCACGCCCCGTACCGCCACTCGTCAAGTCGTCCGGTGACGGCGTGACGTACGGCGACAGCGTGGCGCTGGAGTGGACCCGTCCCGACGGCGTCGAGGCGTTCGACCTGCAGGTCGCCACCGATGATGGTTTCGCGGCCACGCGGTCGGAGCAGACGGCGATCCGCGAGGTGACCGCCACCTTGGCGCTGCCTCCGGGACGATACGTGTGGCGCGTGGCGTCGCGCGTGGGCGAGGATCGCGGCCCATGGGGAGACCCGACCGTGGTCGAGTTGCGGGCGCGGCCCGCCGCCGGGCCAGCGCCCGATGCCTCGGTGCAGAAGCGCGACCTCACGCTACGTTGGTCGGCGGGCGCGCCCGGAGATCGCTACGTCGTCCAGATGGCGGCCGATCCATGGTTCGGAGCGGCCATCGTCGACGCCGAGGTGGACGCGCCGATGATCACCGTGCCGAGGCCGACACCAGGCCGCTACCACGTCCGTGTTCGCGTGGTGAACGCCGAGGGCGTGAGCGGTCCCTTCGGTCCAACACAGTCGCTCGACATCCCGAAGCCGCCACGCAGCAAGTGGTGGTGGATCCTCCTGCCACTCGGGGCAGGCGCCCTCGTGGCCGCGTTCTGACATGCACACCGGGTTGCGCCACGCCCGCGCAGCCCAGGTCATCGTCATCGTGGCGATCGCTGTCGCGGTCGGCCTCGACGTCAGTGGTCCGGGTCGCCGTCTGGACGCATGGCTGTGGGATCGTCTGGCGGCCCTGTTCGCTCCCACTCTCGCCGACGACGGCACCGTGGTCTTCGGGATCGACGACGCCTCGATGGCCGACCTGCAACCGCTCATCGGCGGATGGCCCTATCGTCGGGATGTCTGGGCGCATGTCGTGGACTACCTCGGCGCACAGGGCGCGCGACACGTGACCCTCGACGTCCTGGCCGCGGATCCGCGCGACGGTGACGATCAGTTGCGCGAAGCCCTGGCCCGCACCCCCGGCATCGTGCTGCCCGCCGTGCCCGTTCCCTTCAGGATGACGACGGACCGTACCGTTGCGCCCGGAGCCACGTCCGGCATGACGGTGGCGGACGGGACGCCGGCGAGCGAAGCGATCAGCCTGGTGGCGCCGCGGCCCGAATTGCAGGCCGCCGCGCGACTGGGTGTGGCGACGGCCGGGGCCGACGAGGACGGCATCGTCCGGCGCCTCCCCGTGCTGACGCGCGTCGGGCGCGCGTGGCTGCCGGCGATGGCGGTCGCTTCCCTGTTCGGGAGTGAAGACGACGTCACGTGGCGGCCAGGCTGGCGAGGGCCGACGATCTTCATCGCTGGGCATGCGCTCCCCGTCGACCGGGCTGGCCAGGTCGAACTCCGGTATCCATCAGCGCAGCCCGCGCTGGCCACGCTGGCGTTCTCGCGACTCGTGCGCGCGGCCGTGACAGATGTCGGGGACCCGGACGTCGCCGCGCACGTGCGCGGACGTCGCGTCTTCATCGGGGCGACGGCCCTGCTGCTGGAAGAAGCCGTGCCGACGCCCGTCGGACGAGTGCCAGGCGTCGAGTTCATCCGCCTGACCACGGTCCTCCTTCGAGACGGCGCCGTCGTGCGTCCGCGCGTCGCGGTGATCGACACGATCGGGCTCGCACTCGCGCTGGGCGTCCTGCTGCTCGGCTGGGCATGGCGTCCCGATCGGTCACGCACCACGCTCGTCGCGCTCCTGCTCTCGGGCCTGACTACCGCTGCCCTCGCGGCGTCGATGCTGGTGCTCCTGCAGCAGCGCACGTGGCTGTTTGGCCCACTGGTCGCGGCGGCCACATCGGCTGGGCTGCTGACCCTCGCCGACCTCGTCCGGCTCCGTCGGGAACGCAGCCTCATCGAGGCCGAGCGTCAGGCGGCGGAGCGCGCCTCAGAGCTCAAGACGCAATTCCTCAACCACATCGCGCACGAACTGCGCACGCCGGTCACCGCCATTCTCGGCTTCGGGCGCCTCATCGTCGAGGGTCGCGACCCTCGTGAGGTACAGGAGTACGCTCGAGTGATCTCGCGAAACGGCGCGCACCTGCTGCAGTTGGTCAACAACCTCCTGGACGATGCGACGATCGCGGTGGGACGTGCTCGCATCGACCCGCAACCGGTGGACGTGCGGCAACTGTTGAGCGACGTGCTGGCCACCGTCGAGGGTCTGCCCCGCAACGATGGGGTCGCCCTCTCCGGCAATGTCGCCCCTGGCGTCCCGGCGTACCTCTTGATCGACGCCCTTCGCGTGCGCCAGATCCTGTTGAACCTGCTGGGCAACGCGATGAAGTTCACCGAGGCCGGCGACATTCGCCTCGTCGTCGCCTGGGATCACGGGCGACTGACGCTCGTGGTCCAGGACACCGGCAGCGGCATCCCGTCCGAGGCGCTCGCCCGCATGTTCGAGGAGTACGAACAGGGATACCAGCGCGCGCAGCGCATGGGCGGCACCGGCCTCGGCCTCAGCGTGTCACGCCGACTCGCCCGGCTGATGGGAGGAGACCTCGAGGCTTCCTCGTCCGAGGGATGCGGCAGTCGCTTCACCCTGACGCTGCCGGCGCGGGAAGCCACGCCGCCGACGGTGTTCGCGGCGCCGCACGAGCAGGATGTCGTCGAGAGCACCGGCGACGGACCGCTGGTGCTGGTGTGCGACGACATCGAGGACATCCGGCAGCTGTTTGCCGTCGTGCTCAGCAGCGCGGGTGCCCGCGTCGTCACGGCCGGCACCGGACAGGAGGCCGTTGCCCTCGCGCACTCCCTCGCGCCGGAAGCCATCCTGCTCGATCTCGACTTGCCCGATCAGGACGGTCTCGTCACGGCCACTCAGTTGCGCGCGCACGGCTACGAGGGCCCGATCATCGCGATCTCGGGCAGCGGCGAGGACCGGGAAGCGACGTTGCGCGACCACGGATTCTCGGACTCGGCCCGCAAGCCGGTGTCGAGCACGCTGCTCGTGGACCTCGTCGCACGACACCTGCGGCACTGGCGTCCGACGCGGCCACCGCTGCGCGAGGCCTGAGGATCGGCGTCACAGTCATACAGCCCCCCGCGACATGCCACGGTAAGGCCGCGGTCCTCGGACTTGTCGTCGGGCCAATCACGTCTCGGTCAGCGCACGCTCTCGGCGGCCATGATGTCGCTCTCCCACCGATCGGTCACGGTTGGCGAGCGCCCATCGGCCATCACGTGTGACCGTCAACCCACCGAGCTCGTAATGAACACGTGCGTTTGCCGGCGCCGGGCGGCGCAAGTCACGTGATGAGCCGACGGCGGCGGTGTCCGTGCCGTCGAACTACCTGTAAGATAGGGCGCCCATGCCGGCCACCCGCGCGCGCTATCGGGTTGTTGCGCTCGCCACGACGCTGGCGATGGTGACCTACCTTGACCGCGTTGCCATCGGCACGCTCGCTCCAGGAATCCGTCGAGACCTCGGGCTGACCGCCGTCGAGATGGGCTGGGTGTTCACCGCCTTTCAGTTCGCATACGGATTGTTCGAGGTGCCAACCGGCCGGTGGGCCGATCGGGTCGGCACGCGCTCGGTGGTCGCGCGAATCGTGATCTGGTGGTCGGCGTTGACCGTCGCGACGGCGGCCGCGTTCAACTATCCCGTCTTGCTGGCGGTGCGATTCCTCTTCGGCGCCGGCGAGGCGGGCGCGTGGCCGTGCGTCGCGCGTACGTTCTCGCGGTGGATTCCGCGCAGCGAGCGCGGACGGGCGCAAGGCATCTTCTTTGCCGGCGCTCACCTGGTCGCCGGCCTGACTCCTGGCCTGATCGTCGGCGGCGGCCTGCTGGGCAGCTGGTGGCCCGGCATGCTGAGTGTGATGTCCTGGCGCGGCGTCTTCGTCACCTTCGGCCTGGTCGGCGTGGTGTGGGTCGCCGTGTGGCTGTACTGGTTCCGAAACGATCCGTCGGAACATCCCGCGGTGAACGCGGAAGAACTGGACGCCATCGTCGCCGGCCGCCCGCGCGAGGCCGCTCACCCGAGCGGCTGGGCGTATTGGAGAGAGCTCATTCGCAGCCGGAACATGATCGCACTGAGCGTCATGTACATCCCGAACTGCATGATCTTCTACTTCTGCATCACCTGGCTGCCGACATATCTGCTGGAGCGCCATGGCTTCAACATCTCCGGCATGGCGCTGTTTGCCGGGCTGCCGTTGCTGGTCAGCATGCCGGGCGATTTGCTCGGCGGATGGCTCACCGACCACCTGTGCAGCCGTTACGGGCTCCGCGTCGGCCGCTGTGTGTTGGGGGGCGTCGCCTACTTCGTCGTCGGCCTCTGCCTGATTGCCGCCGGCCACGCCTCGTCGCCCGTCGCGGCGGCCGGCCTGATTGCCATCGGCACGGGCCTGACGATGTTCACGCTGGGCGCGGCATGGGGGACGGCAATCGAGATCGGCGGCAGCCACGTGGGCGTCGTCGGCGGCACGATGAACTCCATCGGCAACCTCGTCGCGATGCTCAACCCGCTCATCGTCGCCTACTCGGTTGAATGGTTCGCCAACTGGGATCTGCCGCTCTACGTGATGGGCGTGCTGTTTCTCATCGGCGCCGGCTGCTGGGCGGTCATCGATCCGCGCCGTCCGGTCTTCGCGGCTGCCATTCGAGTTCCCTGACACCGCACCAGACCCCGTGGATTCCCCGCGGTAGGGGTCAGCGCGGTCGAATGACGGCCAGCACGCCAGCACGTCCTCCACCGGCGACGGGCGTCAGCACCATGCCGTAGCGGCCGGCGTGCAGGGTGACCGTCCGCTGAGCAGCGATGCCCATGGCGGCTCCGAAAATCACGTCGCTCAAGTAGTGTTTGTTGTCGTGCACGCGCGCGGTCGCGACATACCCAGCGGCGAGGGCGGCAGGGACACCGACTTTCCAGCCGTAGTGCCGCTGCAACACACTCGCGGTCGCGAATGCGCTGGCAGAGTGACCCGACGGAAACGACACCGAGTTCGATCCGTCCGGCCGCTCACGCTGCACGGTGTACTTGATCGCCTGCACGTACGCCTGGCTGAGGAGCTGCGCGCGCATGATGTCCGCGCCCGTGGTCGCGAGCCGTCCCTCCTTGGCAAGCCACCCGCCGGTATACAAGCCGACGCCGAGGAGCGCCTGAACTGAGAAGGCGCCGTAGGTGTGCCCCGGCTCCATCGCATTGTTGAGCCTGACGTTGGTCTCGATCTCGCCCGCCAGATCGTCGTCCCAGACATGTCCGATGGCGGCGGCGCCACCGCCAATCCCGAGGACGATGCCGGTGTCCCACGAAATGAAGCGCCAGAGGTCGCGGGGCATCTCCCGCACGACGGCGCCAATCGAAGGGGGAGGTGTGGCGTTGGTCTGCGCGGCCAGTGGGCTGCAACCCGGAACCAGGAGCACGAGCAGGACGTGCAACGCCCTCGTGACGCTTCCCACCAACGATGGACCACAGAATGCCGTAGTTCGCGCAGAAAGCCCCATCAAGTATCTCGGCAAAATTTGAAACGACAGCCAGTCGCAGGAAGGCAGTTCGCGAATCTAGCACGGTCTGTGCCGCAGTACTACCAATCGAAAGTCTACAGAACAGGCCAAATCGCACGACGGTTCATTGAACCGCTGCCTTCGCCTCTATCGCTCTGTGTGGCCACCCGTGTTCGCCGTGCGCATGAAGTCGCAGCGTTCGACAAGTGCACAAAAGCGTGGGTCCTCGCGAAGGTCGTCCCACCCGGAAGACCCGGCTGCCAGATAGACAAGGTGAACGTCTCGCGCTTTGTAAGGCGTTCTCGAGCCAGTGGAAGGCCAAATCGCGTTGGCCAAGCCCAACGTACACGATCGCGACTGTAGAGGGTGGCACGTAACGTTCGCGAGCAACACTTTCGCGAGCACGGGTTTCCAGTGTGCGCAACACTTGCTCGGCCTCATTCCTGCGCCCCGATTTCGCCAGGATGTATCCTCGAAGCGACAGGTTCTTGCTGTTGGGGGTTAAGGCGTCGGCTTCGTCCAGAGCTTTGAGTGCCAGCTCGCTGTTCCCATCTGCTGGTAGACGTCGCGAGCAGGTCGTGTCCGAGCCAGAACGACGGACTGATAGTTCGGGGCGCTGGACGACGAGGTGCAGGACGCAGGGCCATCATCCTGTACGAGGGCGACAAGTCCGGCGGCGGTCAGAAGCGGCTCTATCGGCCGCTATTGAGAGAGCCAATGCCCGATTCGAAGCTCACCTGGCAGCACTTCAGGCAGGAGCATTGCGCCGACGCTCGACGAAGAGCGCGCAAGTCATGAATAACATCGCACACCTTCGCAAGGGGCTCAGCCCCGGACGCAAGCGGAAGGTCGCGGCGCGTGCAGCGACCATCGTTGCCGAGGACTGCTCCTTGCTGGAGCTGCGCCGCGCGCACAAGCTGACGCAGCAGAAGATGGCCGAGGTGCTCGGCATCGGCCAGGACGGCGTCTCCCGGCTCGAGCAGCGCAGCGACCTGCTGATCTCGACGCTGCGCGACTACGTCGAAGCCATGGGCGGCAAGCTTCTCGCTGGTAGCGGAGTTCCCGGACCAGGAGCCAGTGGTCCTCACAGGGCTCGCGCCGCTGGGTGACGCCAGCCGATGAATCGGCTGTGCCGGCGGCCGAAGGTCGTGTTGACAGGGTGGCGCAGGCGCGCCCACCGTCCAGGGCATGCCCAGTGGACGCATGGTAACGTAAATGTTACCATCGCTTGAACTCAGCCAGTACGTCGACGCTGCTGGCCGGAGCCCTTTTGATCAGTGGTTCGGCCGGCTGGACGATATGGCTGCAGCCCGCGTCACCACTTCGCTGACACGGCTCGGCACCGGCAACTGGTCGAACGTGAAGGTTGTGGGCGCAGGCGTATTCGAAGTCAAGATCGACTTCGGCCCTGGCTACCGCGTGTATCTCGGCAAGGACGGTGACAGGATCGTCATCCTGCTTGGCGGCGGTACGAAGAAGCGCCAAAGCCGAGACATCGAGGTCGCACGGGACCACTGGAAGCAGTACAAGAAGCGCAAGACGTAGGAGCAGGACGATGCCGCTAACGACAGATTTCAAGGACACCGTGAAGGCACGCATGGAGCGTTCGTCGAAGTTTCGCCGCGCGATGCTTCGTGAAGCGATCGAGTGCCTTCTCTCCGGTGATGTCGATACGGGCAAGGCCATCCTTCGCGACTACATCAACGGCACCATCGGGTTCGAGGAACTCGGCGACCGGACGCGTACGCCCGCCAAGAGCCTGATGCGCATGTTCGGACCCAGCGGCAATCCGCAGGCCAAGAACCTGTTCGAAGTGCTCGCCAAATTGCAGCAGGCCGAAGGCGTTCAGTTTCAGGTTCGCTGAGCGCTCAGCGAGCGTGGTCATGCCGGCCCCTCAGCTGTATCACCGGCGGATGTCCCTCCCGCCTCGCCACGGAATTCGACTCCGCTTGTACTGAACGAGAACGCATCTCTGTTCGGATGTGGGCTCAGTGCGACGACTTACTACTGCTGTCGTTCGAATCTGACCGGCCCCTCGATTGTTCGTGGTATCGCGACCACGGTGAAGGGCTTCTCGTCGGTCGGGGAGACGTCGGGCTCCCTCCGCCAGACCACCACGGTCTGGCCGGCATTGTCGTTCACCGACACCACGAGAGGCTTGCTTGCTGGTGCGTCGGCGCCGCCGCCGACAACGGCGAACAATGTCGCGCGGCTGAAGTCGATGGGCGGCACGGTCTGCCGCGTCGGCAGGTGGCTCCAGAATGCGCGCCACTCCTCCTCGGTGCGGATCACGAACGTCCCCGCAGCAGCATGGTGTGACGACGGGCCGTGCGCCACGACCAGGTGACGCGGTCCTACGGCCGTACTCGTGGCCGAGTCCAAGCGGATAGGGATGACGTGTCGGACGGCGTCGGCGGCCTTGGGTGGGACAGCCTCAATGGTGAGCAGGTAGGCTCCGTTGCCCAGACCAGTCGTGTCGATCAGCCCGGTGGCGCGCTGCCGGTCAGGCGCCCGCCCGCGTCGACGGCGCCATCAGCCTTGCTGACGACCGTACCGGCGCGATCGGCTAGCGAGATCCGGACGACGACCGTGCCCTCCTGAACCGGCCGACCTGCGATCTCGGCCTGTACGCCGGGTGGCCTACCTGGCGCGAAACGTTGCGCAGCCGTCGGCGCGACCTGCTCACCCACGCGCTGTGGCACGACCGGTGGCGCCATCATCAACTGGCGCCCAGGTTCGATGACCTCCACGGGCGTAATCACGAGGCCAGTCTTCGTCGCGTCAGCCGTGACGGCGGCCACCCGTAACTGGTGTCGCCCAGGCGGCAGAGGCACTCCGTGGTGAACTCCAGCGGCTGCCCGGCCGGCGGCGAGTCAAGGCGTACCTGATGCTGGTTGGTTGCCCGCCCCTCATCGTCGAAGGTGGCGAGGACGACATCGACCGGCGCGCCGATCCGCTCATCCCCACCGTCGGCGAGTACGGTGACCGACACCGATCCGGTCTTGCCGTTCGCGGAGCGGGGGACGGCATCCACGATGAGCCGCAGCTTTCCCTGAGGGGCACTGCCGAGCAACGTGCGACGCAGCAAGCGTCGTCGGCCGTGGTCGCGGAGGTGCTTTCGCCGGGCGAGGCGGCTCGACGATGTAGCCTCTGCGAGCCGAGACTCGTGCGCCTGGTCGCCTCACCCGTAACTCGATGCGATGTCGCCCACGCTCCCGGGACACCGGCGACTCGTACACCAGCAGGTACGCGTTGGAGCTCTGGTCGATGATGCGGCTGCACTTCGTGGTCGTGTTCAACCTGACGCGCTTCGCACGCGACAAGTACGACCATTTCGCGCTGCGCTCGCACCTGCAGTCGCTGGGCATCTCGCTGCGGTCCGCGACGGAGCCCGTCGACGACACCTCTACCGGCAAGCTGATGGAAGGCGTGCTGGCCGCGTTCGCGCAGTTCGACAACGACTTCGCTCGGACCGCACGCGGGCCGGCATGAAGGCCGCGCTCGAACTCGAACGCTGGGTGTTCCTTGCCCCGCTCGGATACATGAACGCGCCGCGCCCGTCGGGCAAGAGCCTGATGCCCGATCCGGAACGCGCGCCCTTGGTGCGCCGGGCCTTCGAGGCGTACGCGACCGGCCGGTTCACGAAGCAGCAGTTGCTTCAGCAGGCGACAGCGTGGAGACACCTTCTACCGAGTCCGGGCAGTACTCTCGGGCCGCATTCCGAGCACGGCGCCCCAGCTGCAGGGGCACCCGGATTTTGCGCTGCGCGGCTTCGTGCGTTGCGCGGCTTGCGGCCGCGGCCTCACCGGCCGCTGGTCGAAGGGCCGGAGCAGCTACTACGCCTACTACCATTGCCGTCCAGGCTGTCGCGGCGTCAACGTGACCAAGGCCAAGCTCGAGACGTTGTTCGAGAAGGAGCTGGCTCGGCTGCAGCCGAGTGCTGGCTATCTACGGCTGCTGAAGGAGTCGGTCCTCCAGATCTGGAAAGCGCGCAAGGAGTCCGCCAGGCGCCGACCTCGCACGCGCTGAGCGCCAGGCCCAAGCCATCCAGAAGAAGCTCGACCGGCTCGACGAAGCGTTCCTGTTCGAGCGCTCGATCGATATCGACGTCTACGACCGTCACGCGGAGAAGCTGCGCGAGGAACTCACGCTGCTTCGAATCGACAGGCACGCCACGGAGCTCGATGAGCTCGACGTGGAGGGCATCCTGGGGTTTGCCGAGCGGGTGCTGCCCCGCGCCGCAGACCTGTGGGTACAGGCCTCACTGGCGCAGCGCCAGCGGTTCCAACAGCTGTTCTTTCCCGAGGGGATGGCGTTGGACGGCAACGGCTTCGTTGGAACCGCCGTAACCGCACCGGTGTTCAACTACTTGCAGCCGATTGAGAGGGGAAACGACAGGATGGTGGACCTGAACAGCGCCAGTTGGAACCCATTGATCAGCTGGCTACGGCGGATCGAGGCGCTGAGAAGTGTCGCGTAAGTTCGAGTCCAGCCTGGCGAGCCACGCCTGTAAAATCAATAAAATCAGGAACTTGCGGACAGATTGATCGGGGACAGCGCGCAAGTCGCATGTTCTCGATGTGTTGCGGCGTCCCAGGCCGTACTGGACGGATTGCGCAACCTATTGATGCTCTCCTGCGCCAACGCGCCTAAACGCAGGGACGTGCGCGGTCGAGAAACCGACGGTTGCAAACGCGTCGACCGCACGCTTGAGGCGATGGGCCTGAGGATCCTGAAAACACCGGTCCGGAGGGTTCCATCGTTGCTCCGGTCGTCCGAGAGTCAAACGGCCGCTCGGTTCCGGCGCGTTGCCGAGTCGCGGCGACGCCAATCCTGAGCGGCCTCCATCACGAATACCGGCTTGAGCGACACGCCGCGTGAGCTACGCGTCCGAGATATTTGCGGATCACAGCGCCATCGTCTCTCTGAAAGAGCCCTCTCGCGATCCGGGTAAGGTTCATCCTCCCGAAAAAGCGGATCACGTCGCCTTTCGTCGTGCCGCCCTCAACCGCGGATTCGCGTCTCGCGTAAGCGCTTCGACTCGCGAGCTATCGATCCTGCCTCGTGCCTCACAAGCGAACTTTTGGTACAGGCAGACCCTACTACGAGAAGATTGGGGTCGCTAGAGGCCGGTGGCGCCCCGGGCGCGCATCGTGGCCTTGCGTCCCAGCCACGGCAGGGCCCCCAGCGCCAGCAAGACCGCCGGGACCAGGCACCAGGCGATCATGTACACGATGTAGGCGGTCAGCTTGATGCTCAGCGAGAAGTGGCGTTCGATGATCATCGACAGCGGAACCCCCAGCGTCAGGATGGCTCCATTCAACCAGGCTGAGCCCAGCGCGGTCAGCAGGCGGTCGCGGGTATTCCCGCCGGCGCGCAGGGAGATCCAGGCTCCCAGGGCGCCGATGAACGGCAGCGCCAGTATCCACAGCGGCGCCAGCACGATCGATACGCCATTCCGCGTGAAAAATACCCAAGGTGGCAACTGCGGCACGCGCAGCGCTACGAACTGCACCGCAACCGAGATGAGGAAGGTAGACAGAACCGGAGCCCACAATTGCCGGACACGAATGTTCATGGCGTCCTGCTTTTCCCGTTCGATGCGTTCCCGCAATTCTTTCGAGTGGACATAGGAGAAAACAATCGCAGTTGTCAGGTCAGCTCTCAGCTAACGGCTCTACAAAGGCCGACAGCCGCCTAGCTGATGGTGGCTCCGCACAGGTCCTCGATGACGCGATTGACGCCGTCGATGATCTCGCCGATCAGCGCCCTCTCAGCCGCCATCTCTGACGTGGTGGACAAGAACAGTTTGAGTCTCGCAACTGTCTCGCCATCACGACTATTGTTTGCCGGGTTGAAGTCGGCCGGAACACACACGCTGTAGCGGCCCACTTTGCTTCATCGCAAGTCCGGCCCGTCGGTCCGCGCCGCAGATCGGTTTGATGATGGGCCAGTCGAACCCAGTCATCGTCCGGCCCGTAGTGACTGACCGAGCGAATTCCTTACGTCAACCCCAGCAGCAACGACACGCAGCCCAGCCGTTGGCGCGGAGGGCACATACAGGGGTGTCACCCGGTGTCAGACTTCGGGCACGAAACACCCCCCCGGCGTGCCACACCGCGGTCAGGCGCACATGCTAGGTACGGCCCGACGATCGCCATATCGAACAGGCCTAGACACGTCATACGTGAGGGCGCGCCGGCGTAGAGCCGGCGCGCGAGTCCGACCCACCCGACGCTCTGCCGCATCCATCGCCTGTCCCGCCGAGCAGCGTAAGGTCCCGCTCGCATCGCGAGTTCTACTCCGTGCAGGACGAATGTGTAGGACATATCGCCCTCACGCGAGCGGAACGCAATGCGGCGGCAGCAAGAAGAAGTCATACCGTCGCAGGGTGACGTACTGAGCGCCAGTTCGAGGAGCGCGACCGGACTAGGCGGGGCGGCTAGGAGCGACGGCTCGTCGATCCTGCGCGCTGCCGACGCGGTGAACGGTGACCTGCCAAAGGGAGCGTCGTCATCATGGATGCTCGACTCGCGGATCGACGCGATGGTGAACGAGGGCTTCACTCAGCGCCAGGCTGCCTTCGTCGTCACCGTGATGCTGCACGCGGGCGTCTGCATGGTGCGGCAATACTGTGCCTTCGCCGGCATCGCCCACGGCCACAACGCCCGTGAGTTCTTCGCCCGCCTGGTCGAGCGTCGCATCGCGACGCCGTACGCGGCGCTGCATGCGCGGGCGCGGCTGTACCACATCCATCATCGTCGGCTGTACACGGCCATTGGCGAGCCACATAGCCGCTTTCGGAAGCCGCTGCCTGCGGGGCGGGCCATGGAGCGGTTGATGATCCTGGACGCGGTTCCGGCGCCGCCATCGATCCCCTGGTTGGCGACCGAGCGCGACAAGTGGGACCACTTCGTTCGTACGTTCGGCACGTCGCTCACCTTGGAGTGGTTGCCACACCTCCGGTTCGGCACACCGCCCGACGTCACGGTGCGCTACTTTCCCGACCGACAACCCATCGGTGTGGTCGAGGCCGGCTAGGCGTAGCGCGCAAGCTCGCCGGTCTGGTCCGCGCGTCGAACGAGTGGCTCAATGACGCGGGCCGAATGGCCGGAGTGTCATCGAGCAGAACCTCCTGCGCGAGATGGCTATCGCGCTCGACGACCAGTTCTTCAACGGCACCGGGATCGCGCCGGAGTTGAGCGGGATCCTGACCTGGCCGGGCGTGGTCTCGACGCCGGGCGCCGCGACGCTCGACAACGTCGCAGCGGCGATTGCGCGTGTCGAGGCGGCCTATGCCTCGCCGACCGCGATCTTCATCTCGCCGGCGAACTGGAGCGCGCTGCGCCTGGAACGCGACGGCGGCGCGACTGGCGGCTATGTGTTGCAGCCGGATGCGAGCGCGGCGACGCGGCCTGTCGTCTTCGGCGTGCCCGTCTTCATCACGCCGCATGTGGGGACGAGCATCGTCGTCGCCGACATGCGCCACGTCGCGGTCGGTGTCAGGGATCGCGTGACCGTCCACTACGATCCGTACCGCTGCAGCGAGTTCGACCAGTCGGCGTTCCGCGTCACGAGCCGCTGGGCCATCGCGCCGCTGCATCCTGCCGCGGTGCAGATCATCACGACCGGCGTCGAGGTCCGCGCCGAGCGGGAGAAGCCGGGCGCCGCGAAGAAGTAACCGCGCGCCTACCAGATGCCGCGCTCGTCGTGCGCCAGCAACCGCACGGCGGGCGTGCCGCGGCCACTTTCCTCCGGACGCGGACGGGACTCATCCGGCCTGGCCGAGCGCATGTCTCGGTCAGGCTGCCCGTGCTTCGTGGACGTGGCTGGCATGGTTCTGGCTAACCGCCGGCTTTCCGGCGCGACAGATGCAGGAGGCACACCGACATGGCGACGACGACACGAGAGTTGATGGGCGCTACCGTTGACAGCGCCGACACGGTCCCGGACGTGGGGCATCTGTACTTCAACTGCGCCCGCTGCATGACGGACCTGGAGCGGCGTGGCGGTGACCAGTCGCCGCGCGAGTACATGCGGTTCACGGTGGGCATCACGGATGCCGGCGTGCAGGTCTGGTGCCTGCGCCACAACCGCAACGTCGCGCTCATCGAATGGGCGCGTCCGCGTCGGAAGGACACCGCTGTCCTGGCGCCGCCTACAGCGCCCTCAGAACGACGCACCGCGCGGCATTGATCGGTGCGGCTCGCGGTCGGATCGTTGCCGCTACCGCGCCGCGCGTCGCCGGCTGCGGCCGCCGAGCCGGAGCGGGAGGAGGGGCAGAAAGGCATGGGCCGGCGCCTCGGACTCGATGAGCGTATGCCACCGTCCGCGTGTCGTGAGCAGGCCGGCATCCGTCAGGGTCTGCAACGCGGCCTGCGCCCTCCCTGAAGAACCTTCCACGCTCGTCCGGTGTCAAACACGGAAACGCAGGCCCTACGCTCGGATCATGATTACAGGGGTTCAGATGATCACGCTTCGAAGATGGTTGTTGAGGGCAATCGCGGCGCTTCTCATGTCGGCGGCTCTGCCCGCTAATGCACAGGTCGCGAATGTCACGGCAACGAACGCGCGCGCATTCGTAGGTACATGGGTGTTCAGCATGAGCAACCCCGCTGGCTCGCAACAGACCGTAAGGATCTGGGAAGAGGACGGAGCCCTCAAAGCCAGCGTGCAGGTGGAGAAGTTTCCGCCGACCGGCGTTACCGGCATGGTCAAAGACGGCGACATGCTGGTGCTGTCAGTGAGCCACGAGGCGCGGCCGGGGCTCCTTGAGAACGGCCAGCCCATTTGGGCATTGATCTCGTTAACGCTGGAAGGCGAGACGATGCATATCGCGCAGATGCTGGAGCGAAGCCAGACCATCAAGCGCGGAACCGGAAAGAGGCAGCCGGGCTGAAAGGTTGCACTTCCATTATGTTGGCCGCGAGGTTCCGGCACGGTAGCCCCGACCGACACAAGCGGTCGGCCGGGGCAGCACCGTCAGCGGCCAAGGAGTGGTCGGTCAGCAGCTCCACTGGGGGATCAAAATCTCTGGCGTCTGCGGCCGTGGCGACCCGGTTCCCCCTCTTGCAGACAGACGCCGGTCAAATGGTTCCGGACCTCCCGAGGGCGACCGCGGGAGGTTGACGCAGCAAAAGGAGTAGGACGCATGGCAGGCGCCAGAGGACGGAGCGGCGGACATATCCGGAGCGGCCCGTGGAAGGCGGACGCACCGGCGTCGCTGCGCGACCGCACGGCCGACGTGACGGCGCCGGACGACCTCACGCCGGCGGCGCTCGCCTACTGGACCTGCTACGCGCCGCTCTTGCGTCGGCGTGACCCTCTGGACGTCAAGCGCGCGCGACACGCTCAGGAGCTACTGCGAGGCGCTCGACCTGCGCGACCGCTTGCAGGCCGAGATCGCGACGGCGCCGCTCGCGCACGTCGTGACGACTGTCGACGGCGCCGGGCAAGAGCAGGTCGCGCTGAAGGCGCATCCGCTGGTCTCCCAACTCCGGGCGGTCCGCCTGGAGTGCCGCCAGCACAGCATCGATCTCTGCCTGAGTCCGGCCGCGGCCGTCCGGACGCCTTCACTGCCGCCCGAGACGCGCGAGCCGACCAAGTGGGAGCGGCTGACTGCGCCGCACGCTGGGACACGCGGCCGCCGTGCCATCCCCCGCGGCGTGTGACGCCCTGGCGGAGGACTTCGAGGCAGCTATCGACGGCGACCGGGAGGCCGATTCGCAATGGATCACGACGGTGATCGGCCCTCCGATTGCGGTCAAGAGACCATCAGCCTGGAGGTGCGGCTGCGGCGTTTGCGGTGGCCTCCTCGCAACGGTCCACCAATTGGATCAGGCTCACCACCGCCAAGGCGTCATCGCCCAGGCTGAACAGGAACTCTCGCACCTGTCGCCTGAAAGCGCTACGCGGAAGAGTGGCGCAAGCGTTTACGCAGGGATGCAAGGGCGCCTCGCTTCCACCCTTGACTTTCAGCATCAAGACGACGGCCAGGAGGCCGTCCTGCAGCCCGTCGATATAGGCGTCGGCCTGTGGGGCAGGGAGCTTGCCGAAGGCCGCCTTGGTCAGTGCCGGCGCTTGCCCATGAACAGCGGCCGCCATCTGCAGCACGACCAGCGCCACCACGATGATCCGTTGTTTCATTGCGCCACCTTAGTCCTCTGTTTCATAAATACAGTGACGTATTTGAGTGACAGAATGCGGCCGAGCTGCTACCCTCTGCCAGGCAAGGGAGGGCCATCATCTGCCACGCACCAGCCCATTCATCATCAGTCTCACCAGCGCGGAGCGACGCGAGTTGGAGGCCAGGGCACGTCGATATACGTCACCGTATCGCGACGTGATTCGCGCCAAAATCGTCCTGCTGGCAGCGACCGGCCTCGGCAACGACGAGATCGGGGCCCGCTTGGACACGCCGCGCCAGATCGTCAGCAAGTGGCGCCAGCGCTTCCACCGCCACCGCCTCGCGGGCCTCGACGAGCAACCGCGCGGCGGGCGTCCAGCCCGCTTTTCCCCCCAGCCTCGTCGTCGAGGTGAAGCGGATCGCTTGTGAACGCCCGACGGACCTGGGCGTGCCGCTGGCGCACTGGTCGGTGCCCGACCTGCACGGGAGATCGTCGCCCGCGGGCTCGTCGCGACGATGCGTCGGCCGCTGGCCCGCATCGGTGACATGCGGCAGAAACGGCACCGCGCCCGCCCCTTCGCGATCGGCGATGAAGATGTCCGAGTTCAGTGGCCCGAAGTGGGTAAAGGCAATGGAGTAGTCCTGCGCGCCGGCGGCCGCGGGCATGACGGCAGCCGCTACCACGAGTGCCAGAAGACGGAGGCGCATCGGTCAGATCCTGGAGCATCACCCACGCGGCCCGACCGCGTCTCTGTCGTCGTTCGGGCGCCGCAGAAAGAGCAGCCGTCGTGTGCTGTGAACGGGCCGATTATATATACGCCTTCCTCTTAGATGTCCGGCGGAGTGACTGAGGTGATGCCTATGCAGATGAGTGAGGGCGCGAGAGGAGTGAGCCGACCTCGGCGACTCGGGAAGGTGTCGACGGCGCTGCTTGGGGGAACACGAGGGGGAACAGGGCTCGACGCGGGTGTGCCCCCTCTGCGTCACACAAGCCCACCGATCTCGATTCCGGCGAGCCGCATTTCGGACTCTTTCATTACCGGCCCTAAGATGATGTGCTCAGGTAGTGGGAACTCCTGTCGCAGGTCTCCACACCGACGACTTGCAAGTTGAGAGGCAGAACAACGAGCGCGGCGTTCTGTGCCGCGCAGGAAACCCACTTGGCCGGTGTCACTGATGGAGCGGGGGCGTGAGCACCCCCCGGTTCTGGACCCACTGCCCTCCTGAAGCCGGCCCGGAGGGTTGCTAACGCCCCGTTGCCGCTGTCGCAAACCACCATCGAAGCGGTGAGTGATCTGCTGTCGGTTTGCGAGTGCGTTGTCCGTTACGCACTCATCGCAGATCGCGCACGAACGCACTGCGCTTTGGGCGCTGATTTCGTTTCCTGTACTCGGTGCGTCGGCCATCACATGATCAGCGTCGAGTAGAAGTCGTGCCTCGGAAACGCCGCTTGCCGGGGCGCGCGAAGGGAACGGACTTCCCATGGCGCGCGTTCGTGCGCAGTGAGTCCTGTGGTCGAGGCCTCACCGGCAGCTGCTCGAAGACGCGTAGCGACTCATCACCCTAAATGACGCTTCGCGAAGGCGCGACCAGAGCCTGATTTCAGATAGCGCTCGAACGCCACAGCTCGTTGCTCGTCGGGCAGTTCGATGGTGACGTGAAGTTGCCAGGGGCGGTAGCGCGCCGTGTGGGGCAGCGGCCGGCGTTGTGGTCGGCGAGGCGCGCGGAGACATCGGAGGTCAGGCCGATGTAGAAGTTGGGGTTCGGACCGCCACTCTTGAGAACGTAGACGAAGCGCTTGCCTCCCGGCATACGAGGCCGGAGGCAACGGCAATGCCGAACGCTGACGGCTTCAAAACCACGGAATCGGCGTCATGGCCTTGCGACGATCGCAGCTTCTGCGACCTGGCGACATGAAAAGGGTGGAAAATTCGGGCGCAGAGGGTCCGCCTTCGCCGCTGCGCGGCTCCGGCGCGACATCCTTCACGTGGCTCGCCGAGCCGAAGCTCACGCTTCGGCGTTAGCTCGCGTGAGCGAAGAATGGTGGACCAGAACAGCGCCAGTTGGAACCAGGTCGCCGGCTGGCTGCGGCGACTCGAAGGACTCCGGAATGCCGCCTGACCCGACCTCGAAGCATGCCGTCCCTCCGCATGCTTTACCGCAGGAAGGCCAGCGGCGATTCCTCGCTGAAGGACACGCCTCAAGCGACCGCTCGAGCTTCAGGAACCCTCGTCATCATGGGTGCCGGTCCAACTGTTTAGTTTTAGCTTGACGTCGCTGACCACCGCTCATAGGTTTGCGCCCTGTACCGGCTGGGCGGTTACCGGCCTGGAACAGAGATGGGGGCGTCCATGAAGCGAATTTGTCTGGTGATCGTGCTGCTTCTCCTCGTTTCCGACGTGTCGGCACAAGGTCGTCGTAGCGTATTAATCCGAGCGGCCCAGCCGCACGACTCGCTCGTTCGAGCGATCGAGCAGGCCGGTGGCACCGTCACCCATCGATTCAAGCACGTGAAAGGCATCGCGGCCGAGGTGCCTGATTCGGCAATGGGGCTGATTGAACGACTGGTTGGCCCGGACAACGTCGGCCGCGACGAGCTGATTCCACTCCCCGCTACGACCGATCCGCGCGGCGGCTCCGTCGACGGCGAAGCCGAGGCCGACGACATCGTCGCGCTCGACGCAGGTGGCGTTTCGATCGACCCGGCCAACTATGCCTTCAACGCGGCGCTGACCAACGTGGCGCCGCTGCATGCTGCCGGGCAGAACGGCGCTGGAGTCGTGATCGCGGTCATCGACAGCGGCTTCCGTCCCATCAAGGTCCATGTCGCGCCGTCGCGCATCATCGCCCCGGGCCTGAACCTGGTCCAGGGCGCCACGGAGCCTCCCGCCATCAGCGACCTGAACGAGCCGCACGGCACGTTCGTATCGGGGATGGCGGCGGCGAACGTCGCGTTCTGCTTCAGCGCGGCGGCCCGCTTCGTGGTCGTCGCGGAGTTCTACGGCGCGGCGTTTGCCGGCCCACCGTGCGCGGCAACTGCCCGGCTGGTGCCGATGGTCGGCAGCGCGCCCGGCGCGAGCATCTTTCCGATCAAGGTCTTTCCGGCGGGCGGCGGCGGCGCACCGACCTCGCGCGTGATCGCGGCCATGGAAGCGGCGATCGACCTGCGCCAGAAGTTCGACACGGGACAGGCCGACGGGCTCAACATCCGCGTGGCCAACCTGAGCCTCGGGGGGCCGACCAACGCAGCGGCACGGGAGCTCGATGACGAGGCCGTCGAAGCCCTGATCAACGCCGACATCGTCCCCGTCGTCGCCGCAGGCAACGAGGGCCACTCGTCGGTGACCACGGGATCGCCGAGCACGTCGTTTGCGGCCCTCACGGTGGGCAGCGCCAACGATCATCGGCACGAGCAGATCTTTCGCGCGCAATTCTCCGCCCCCTGCGGCCTCGCCAGCACCCCGTTGGAGATGGTGTTCGCGTGCGCGCAGTCGTACCGTCCGGACACCAACGTGCAGATCTCCGAGTTCAGCTCGCGCGGCCCCACGCATGACGGCCGCACCGACCCGGACGTCGTCGCCGTCGGGTCGTTCAACTACAGCCAGTCATCTGGCGGCGCGACGACCGTGAACTTCGGCAGCGGAACGTCCTATTCGACGCCGACGGTCTCCGGGATTGCCGCCGTGCTGCGGCAGGCGGTGCCCGGCGCGACGGCGCGGCAGGTGCGGCGCGCGATCATCGAGTCGGCGGACGCGTCGAAGGTGCCGACCGCCGACGCGAACGACCAGGGCGCCGGGTTCATCAATGCGGCCGCGGCCCTGGCGTTGCTGCAAGCGGGCAACGCGGCCGACAGCTACGACACCGCGCCATTCACGCGCAATCTCAAGGCGAACATGGAGCGCGCGGGACACAAAGTGTACGCGGGTCCGACGTCGCTCCACTTCGCTGGTGTCAGGCCGGCGCAGGTGACCGACATCCCGTTCGTGGTCAGCGAAAAGACCGAACAGCTGTTCGTGCGCATCCACAGCATCGCCGCGGACCTGCCGCTCGCGCAGCAGAACCCGTTCTTCACCGACGACGTGTTCCTGAAGATCCAGAGCTCGGTCGTGCACAACGACGATATGCGCCAGGGCAACGTGCCCTTCCTCCCCGCGGGAGAGGAACGGCTGTACACGTTCACCCGGCCGGAGGAGGGCATCTGGCGGATCTCGCCCGCTGGCGACTGGACCAACGCGGGCACCGTCTCCTACACCGTGGACATCTGGACCAGCAAGGAGACATTCCCGCAGCACAGCGCGAAGGCGAAGATCGGCAACGGCGAGAGTCACGTCTACACCTTCGACGTGCCCGCGGGCACGGCCGCACTCGAGACCCGTCTGACCTGGATGAACATGAACGGCAACTACCCGATCAGCGACGTCGACGTGATCCTCACGCCGCCATCCGGGCCGGTGGTCAACTCCTGCAATACGAACCGCACGCCGGAGTTGTGCGTGGTTACCGAGCCGGTCGCGGGCAAGTGGACGGCCCGGGTGGTGGGCTTCAGCATCCCAACCTTCGGCGTCCCGACGGTTGGTGAGCATTACACGCTGCGGATCGCAGCAGACGACGTGGTGCTCAACCTCGAGGGCAAGTAGCGCGACTTTCGACGGGACGGGAACTACGGTTCCCGCCTCGGCAAGCGGCCTACTGGCTCGCCGGCGCCATCGCGTCGTAGTTCGTCTCGATGAAGTCCTCGACGAGCTTCGACGCCCCGTTCGCCGCGCTGCCCCATTTTATGGTTCCGTAGGCCTCGAAATGCCACCAAGGTGCGTCGGGCTTCGGCACACCGAGGCGGTACACCGTGGCGCCGAGACCGCGGAGGCGATAGGTGCGCGGAACGTTGGCGAAGCGCTCGGCGATGGCGACTTGATGAAGTCTCACGTGTGCCGCTCCGGTGGCGAGATGGTCGATCGGGCCGAGTATTGGCGAGCCGCATTCGAGGTCAAGGGTTGGGAGTAGAATCGGGCCGTGCTGCGGGCTCTCGTGTCGCGGATGCCTCATGCTCCGTCTTCGACCCAGCACGACAAACCGCTGAAGGTCCAGATTGATGGCTGGCTCGAACCCAAGCGCGATCGGGGAAGCTGCGCCGCAGCCCTGCAACAGCGGTATACCGGCAACTGAAGAGCTCTCAATTCAAAGGAGCAGCGAAATGGCAAATCGCCGATCCGTTCCGATCGTGAGCGCCACCCTCGCTCTAACCTTGGCATTTCCGCTAAACGCCAGAACGGGGCACAACGAGGTCAACGTCGTCGTGAATTTCGGCGATCCAGTCACGTTGGCGGGAGCTGGCAACCATGTTGTCGTTCCCGAGGAGGTGTTAATCGATAAAGACCAGAACGTCACCTTCGTTGTCCACGGAGCCGGCCATGGAATCGCTCTGTATCCGGTCAGCGCCAACACTACTCGCGACGGCATTGCCGCACAGCTCTGCGGTCACGATCCGGTGACCCAGGAATGCACGGACCCGCTATTTGCGAACGGCGATCACACGATTCTGGATGGCAAGGGCAACGTCATCATCGTGACGGGACCAAATCCGCCATTCCAGCGAGTTGACGATCCAACCGACAGACTGTTCGCGACATCCACTCAGGTCGGTAACCTCTCTGGCGTTTTTCTCGCGGGGGCGACTGAAACGACTGCCGGGACGCAGCTCCAGTTTCGCTTTACGAAGGCGGGTCGCTATTTGGCTGTCTGCATGAATCGAAACCACTACCTGTCGAACTGGATGTTCGGGTTCGTCACCGTGGGTCCTGGCCGCGAGGACGAGCCTCATTAAACCGCGGGACAAACACTCGTTTCTGGGACGACCCACGGCACCTCGTCTGCACGACGGTCACCCTATTCTCCGGAAGGTTGAGCGCGCTCGCTCACTGGCGAGATCCATGACGGGTACGGCCCGTCGGCCCATCACAGGCGCTGGGTGTGCTCGAGACGCACTTCAAGACGTGGCGTCAGCAGCAGCCGTTAAACGGAAGCCGTAGCTAGCCGCCCATGGCCAGGCAGACAGCCCGCGAGCCGTTGCTAGGGCGACCTTTGCCCGTCCTAGGCGATGACGTTGGGACTGCCACTGGAGTGCGAACTTCGCCACGGCGACGAGTGCCGTCGTCGCGGGTACCACCCACGCGGCAGTGCGAATCAATAATTCGGCTACTTCAGTTGCGGTCTGCACCTTAATTAAGGCACTGCACGATCAGGTTGATCCCGCCTCCGCGATAACGGAAATCGATCCCGGAATCCCGCCCCGTCGTGAAACTCTCAAGCCGTACCCCGAGCACCGTTTGCGGCACGTCGCGGGATAGCAATTCAAAGTCGTGCGGTGACAGGGATCGGAAATCGTAGTCGGCCATCGGTGCACTCAATTGTCTGGTTGCGAGCGTCAGCTGACCGCCGCGCCTCGACGCATGTCACGTCGTAATGACCCGCCTGACTTCCTCAGGCCGATCTTCACTGGAGACCGACGCTCCGTGACACCTTCTTCTTGGTTGGCACAGGGTGGCCTTGTACTGGTGCGGCGTTCGGTAGCCAAGGCTCGCGTGCGCACCGACGGCATTGTAGTGCTGCCGCCACTGCTCGATCAGCACCACCGCCTCGTGGCGTCGCCGTGACCACTCGAAGTTAAGGCACTCGTCGCGAGACTTGCCGTTGAAGCTCTCGTCGCGGCCGTTCGGGCAAGGCTTGCCGGGATCGATATGCGGCGGGTCGATGCCGCTCGTTTGCACCGAAGATGGGCGCGAAGATGGTCGTGGGGCCTGTCTTCGCCCGTAAGCGGTACGACTGATCGAGTGGCGCCGTCTCTGTCTCTTCCGCCTGGTGAACTGAGGCAACGTCGCAACCCGCGCCGACGCGGCGACTTGCGAGAACTAGACGACTGTACGGTGGCGGCGCTCTGTGGCGCCACCGTCGCTCCGACCAACCAGGCAATTGCGCGAGATTGGGGCGTGAACGACCCCCACCTTAGACCCGCGGCGCGGTTTACGCCGCGGCCCCGAGGGGGTCGTTCACGCCCGCTGCAGGTGCAACTGTCCGGCCCATCTGGTGGCACCTCCAGACGGGAAGCAGAGCGCCGCATCACGGGCCGGCTGTAAGCTTCCGCCGCGAACGCGAGTTCAGGTAAGCAGAGAGCAATACGGCGCTGCATGCTCGAAGCCGGGCGGAGCAACGTCGTCGCGCACGCCACACCGGCGCTGCGTTCGTGGAGCGTGCCGCACGGCGCCACCGACCCGGCGGTGATCTCCACAGTGACCCATCGGTCTCACTTCTCGGCGACCTGAGTGGTCGTCCGCGCCCGCGCCACCACGGCCCGGGCGGTACCACCACACGCGCCCCAGTGGCGCCCGCCAGACCAGTTCGACGAGCAGGACCATCACGCGCTCGATGGTCGGCCCGTTCTCGTGCCCGTCAAGGCGCCTCGCTGGCGCTCGGCCCGCGCCGGCGGCGCGGCTTCGACCTTGACGGGACCCTTGAACGAGCCGGGAGACCGGCAATTACGTGATGGTCCAAGACCCGTCCCCCGCCCTGCATGGCGCTGGCCCTGTCAGGACAGGACACCGCCATGGACGACACGGTCGAACCGCAGAACGCGAGAGACGTGCTGCCGATTACGTGTTGCCGTCGCCTGCTGGGCGACGAGGCCATCGACCTGACCGACGCCGAGATCGAGGAGATTCGCCGTCACGCGCACGTGCTCGCCCACACACTGCTGGAGGTGTTTCTGCATTAGCGAGCCCAGGCCGAGTGAACCGATGCGCCCGACCACAAACGCCTTGAAGCCGCCCGGCGACGGGACTACGCTGCCATCCATGGCCGGCGCCGTCGTCTACATCCGCGTCAGCACGAAGGAGCAGACGGAGAACCTGAGCTTGCCGACCCAGCTCCGGGCCTGTGAGGAGTACTGCCGCCGCGAAGGGCTCGATGTCCTCGAGCGCTTCAGGGAAGAGGGTGAGAGCGCCAAGACAGCGGACCGCACCGAACTGCAGCGACTGCTTGCCTTCTGCCGCACGAACAAGGGCCGCGTGCACTTCGTGGTCGTGTTCAACCTGACGCGTTTCGCTCGCGACAAGTACGACCACTTCGCGTTGCGCTCCTATCTGCAGTCGCTCGGCATCTCGCTGCGGTCTGCGACGGAGCCGATCGACGACACCTCCACCGGCAAGTTGATGGAAGGCGTGCTGGCGGCGTTCGCGCAGTTCGACAACGACGTGCGCTCGGACCGCACACGGGCCGGCATGAAGGCGGCGCTCGAACTCGGGCGCTGGGTGTTCCTGGCCCCGCTCGGATACATGAATGCGCCGCGCGCGATGGGCAAGAGCCTGATTCCCGACCCGGAACGCGCGCCGCTCGTGCGGCGGGCCGTCGAGGAGTACGCAACCGGACGATTCACGAAGCAGCAGTTGCTGCAGCAGGTGACGGCCTGGGGACTGCGCAACCGGCGCGGTCAGCCTCTCAGCTCGCAGGCGATCGGGATGCTGCTGCGCAACCAGCTCTACGCCGGCATCGTCGACGTGGCCGAGTACGGGGTGCGCGGCCGACGTGGGGACTTCGAGCCGCTCGTTAGCGAGGACACCTTCTACCGAGTTCAGGCCGTGCTGTCGGGCCACACGCCGAGCCTGGCGCCGCAGTTACAGGGGCACCCGGATTTCCCGCTGCGTGGCTTCGTGCGGTGCGAGTCCTGCGGGCGCGGCCTCACAGGCAGCTGGTCGAAGGGACGAAGCAGCTACTACGCCTACTACCACTGCCGGCCGGGCTGTCGCGGCGTCAACGTGACCAAAGCCAGGCTCGAGACCTTATTCGAGAAGGAGCTGACCCGGCTGCAGCCGACTGCCGGCTACATGCGGCTGCTGAAGGAATCGGTCCTCCAAGTATGGAAGACTCGCAAGGAGTCTGCCCGTGCGGACCTCGCGCGCGCCGAGCGCCAGGCCGAAGCCATTCAGAAGAAGCTCGACCGTCTGGACGAGGCGTTCCTGTTCGAGCGCTCGATCGATATCGACGTGTACGACCGTCACGCGGAGAAGCTGCGCGAGGAGCTCACACTGGTCCGCATCGACCGGCACGCCACGGAGCTCGAAGAGCTCGACGTTGAGGGCATCCTGGCGTTTGCCGAGCGGGTGCTGCCCCGCGCCGCAGACCTGTGGGTGCAGGCCTCACTGGCGCAGCGCCAGCGGTTCCAACAGCTGTTCTTTCCGGAGGGGATGACGTTCGACGGCCGCGACTTCGTTGGAACCGCCGTAACCGCAAGGGCGTTCAACTACTTGCAGCCGATTGAGGAGGGAAATAAAAGGTTGGTGGACCTGACCGGGATCGAACCGGTGACCTCCTGAATGCCATTCAGGCGCGCTCCCAGCTGCGCTACAGGCCCACGCAAAGACGACGGAGTATATCCTAACCAGCCGACGAAAACCAGTCGACGAGGCGTTCGAGCCCGCTCGACTCCGTCTGCAGCTGCGACAGGCCCTTGACGCCCTCGGCCTGCGTCTCGGCCCGCGCCAGGGCATCGACGCCGTTGCTGGCCGTCCGCCCTGGGGTGTGCGCGATTACGCTGCTGAACGTGAACACCACCCGCCGCGTCACGCCGTTGCGCTCGTACTCGTACTCGGGCGCGACTCGCGCCTGCACCTTCCTCACCTGTTGCGCCAGCTGACGTGCCGCCGACCGGGGCAGCAACATCGCGACACACTGTGTACTGCTCCGGTACACTCTCGTGTCGTTGCCAAATGACCCCTTCAGCAGGTGCGCCAGCGCGATGATGACCCGTTCCAGCACCGGTGCGCCGTGGCCGTCGACGATGGCCTGCGCCTCGTCGATACGGCAGATCACGATCGAGGCATGCGCGTGAGGCTCGGCGGCGAGGTCGCGGAGCAGCGCCGGACGGCCCAGCAGGCCGTGCGAACCTTCGCCTATGCCCGTGGCCTGGGCCATGGTCTCGTCGACCTTGCGCAGGTCACCGGCCACCCTGGAGAGCCGCGCCGCTTCCTGCCGTTCGCCCTGCTGGACACACTGCCGCAACTGGTCCACCTCGCGGTTGAGGGCGCGGCGCAGGGTCCGGATATCCTCCAGCTGCGTGAGATCGGCGACCCGTTCGCTGCTGCGGATGAGATCATGCCGGAAGGCCACCGCGTCGCCGCGGAGACCATCCACGAGCTCGCGCAGGAGGCGAATGACGCCGGTGAACTCCGCCTCGCGGGCCGACGCGTGGGCCGACAGGCGTGCGTACGCCTGCGAGGCATCTCCGATCAATCGCCGGCCGGCGCCCGAGGCGTCCGGAGCACACTCGCTCGTTCGGAGGCGTTCCCGGGACTGCGACAGGCGAGTGCGCAGGGCATCGGCCGGGAAGTCCGGGCCGGCCGGGAATTGTGCTTCGAGCAGCGCCACGAGATCGTCGACCACGCCGTCGAGAGCTGCACGCGTGTCCGCGGCATGCGACGGGAGACCGTGGGCGAGTTCGAGCGCGATGGGGCGACTGGACATTCGATAGGTGCCGCAGGAGGAATCGACGGGATCCGGCGTCTTCTTGAGGCAACCGGACCGATCGTTTGAACCGGACCGGCTGCGGCCCCTCTATTGCAGTGGCCCGGCCGCGCCGAGACACGGCACCAGCGTGGGAGTGTGCCTATGGGCGGCTCCTGGGGGAGGCAGCATGCAGAGAAGGCAAGCAGCGTGGGGCGGGGCCATCGTGGCCGCAGTGTTGGTGGCCGCGACGCCCTCGAGTGGCCAGACGACCGAGCGTGTCAGCGTCCCGGGCGCGGGGGGGCAGGCGATCGGCGGACGGTACGTCGCGTGGCCGACCGTGAGTGGCGACGGCACGGTCGTCGTCTTCGAAAGTCCGGTGTCGAGCCTCGTGGCGGGCGACACCAACTTGGTCAGCGACATCTTCATCGCCACCGGTTCCACTGTCGCGCGCATCCTCGGCAACGGGGCGGTGCAGTCCAACTGCGCGTCGCAGCGCGCCTCGGTCTCGGCAGACGGTCGCTTCGTCGCCTTCGATTCGTGCGCGAGCAACCTCGTCGCCGACGACACCAACGGTCTCAGCGACGTTTTTGTGCTCGATCGGTCCACGGGCACCTTGACTCGCGCCTCGCTGTCGTCGACGGAGACGCAGGGCAACGGCCGGAGCTTCTCGAGCGCGATCAGCCCGAACGGACAGTTCGTGGCATTCCTGAGCGACGCCGCCGACCTCGCCGGCGGCTCGGGCGCGATCCACGTGTTCCTGCGTGACCTGCTGAACGGCAACACGTTCCTCGTGTCGCGTGCGGACGGCGCGGCCGGCGCGCTCGGCACGTCCGACGTGCGTCCGAGCGTGGCCAATGACGGCACGGTGGCGTTTGCCAGCATCACCAGCGGCCTGGTCGCCGGCGGCGCCGACACCAACGCCGTGTCCGACGTCTTTCTGCGCCTCGGCGCGACGGGCGGCGCGCCCACCACCATCCGTGTCAGCGTGTCGGCGACTGGCGCGCAGCTCACCTCGCCCTCGAGCCGCCCGTCGATCAGCGCTGACGGGCAGCTGGTCGCGTTCGACACCGCCGGGGCGGCAGTGACTGGCGACACCAACGGCCTCAGCGACATCTACGTGCGGGACCGCATCGGCGGCAGCACCGTGCTCGTCTCGCGAACGGCGGCCGGCTCCGGTGGCAACGGCAACAGCTTCGAAGGCGCCCTCAGCCCGAGCGGCGGCTTCCTCGTCTTCACCTCGCAGGCGTCGAACTTCGACGACGTCTTCGACGCCTACTTCGACGTCTTCCGCGCCACGCTGTCGCGAGCCACATCGCCAGTGTCGGTCACGGCGCTGACGCGCGTCAGCGCCTCGGAAGCGACCACTGCCACCTTTGTCGGTGGCACCGGCGTGAGCGACGCCGGCCTGGCGGTCTTCGCGTCCGACGAGCCGACGCTGGTCGAGGGCGACACGAACGGCGACACGGACGTGTTCACCAGCAACGGCACGACGATCACGAAGATGACCGCGACCGCGGCCGCCGTCTCGCCCACCTATTCAGGCCAGAGCCTGCGGCCCGCGCCCAGCTACGACGGCACCATCGTTGCGTTCCTGTCCTCGGCGACCAACGTGGTGCCCGGCGACACGAACTCGCACACCGACGTCTTCGTGCGCAATCGCGTCACCGGAACCACCGAGCGCCTGCCGATTCCGGCCGGGTTAGACACGGTTGACGCCGACTGGGTGACGATCAGCCATGACGGGCGGTTCATCGCCTACAACCGCGGCGCCTCGTTCCTCTACGACCGCTTCAACGGTACGACGCAGACCGTGAGTGCCGCGTCGCCGGGATCTGCGGCGGCGGCAGGCGCGCAGCCGCGCGTCAGCGCGAGCGGCCGGTACGTCGCCTTCCTCACGAACGCGAACTTCGATAATGCCAACGACGGCAACGGCAGCATCGACGTGTACCGGTTCGACCGCATGACCGGGACGCAGGTACTCGTGAGCAAGGCGGCCGCCGCCGTCGGCGGCAACACTCCGACGATCTCTGCCGACGGCAAGCTCGTCGCATTCGTGTCCTCGGACGCGACCCTGGCTGCCGGCGACCTCAACGGCCGATCGGACGTGTTCGTCCGCAACATGGACACCGGGACGATCACTCGCGTGAGCACGAACGTCGACGCACAGCCGACGTCGATCGAAGCCCGCGACGCGTTCATCAACGCCGATGGGCGCTATGTGACCTACCTGCTTTCGAGCTCCATCCTCACCAGTGAGGCCGCCGCGACGTCCGACGTGTACGTGGCGCGCAGCGACGGCACCAGTGTGCGGGGGCCGGTGAACGGAGTCACCGAGGGAACGGGGACCACGCAGGGCTCCTACGATCCGACGCTGAGCATGTTCGGCCGTTTCATGAGCTACCGTTCATACGCGAGCGACCTGGCCGCTCCCGACACCAACAACGCGGCCGACGTGTTCGCGCGGGTGATCCTGGGCGCAGCCGCCGGCGGGGCGCCTCCGGCCGGCGCGTTCGGCGGCATCGTCCGCCTCAGCGCCACCGCGGGTGGCGCCGAACCGAGCGGCGGCACCGGCTTCGACACGGAGAACCCGGAGATCGCCGGCAACGCTCGCTCCACCGTGTACCAGTCCGGGTTCACCAATCTCGTGGCTGGCGACACCAACGGCATGGTAGACGCCTTCATCCGCGCCGGCATCTTCGGCAACGGCGAGTGCGACTTCATCGAGGGCACGCTCGTCGGCTACACGGCGTTCGCCAATCTGTACGGTCTCGATCCCTGCAGCAACGCCGGGTCCCCGTTTGCCGATCCGGACGGCGACGGCTGGACGAACGACCAGGAGCGAACGGGTCAGGGCGGTGACGGCAACCCGCTGCTCGGAGCCTTCACACGCTACTTCGCCGAGGGCGCGACCAAGACCGCGGGCCTGAACTTCGACACGCGCATTGCGCTGGCCAACCCGGGCAGCACGGTCGTGACGGGCGAGATTTCGTACCAGCTGCCGTCGGGGGTGCCTGTCCCGGTGACGCTGTTTACGCTGCAGCCCTTCGAGCGCAAGACGGTGCTGCTCGACGAACAGCCCGGCATCGCCGAGACCGGGCCTGACCCGGCGTACGAGTTCTCCACCACGGTCAAGGCCACCGGACCGATCGGCGTCGATCGCACGATGACCTGGGACAAGAACACGTACGCGGGTCACGCCGAGACCGGCGTCGTGAGCGCCTCGCGCAAATGGTACTTCGCCGAGGGCGCGACAATCGGCGGTTTCAACCTGTTCTACCTGCTGCAGAACCCGTCCAGTGCCGAAGTCACCGTGGAGGGTCGATTCCTGCTCGGCACCGGCGCCGTGCACACGAAGTCGTTCACGCTGGCGCCCAACAGCCGATTCAACATCTGGGCGAACGTCGAGGACTTCAACGGCACGACGCCGCTGGCCAATGCCGAACTGTCGGCGGAGTTCACGGTCACAGCGGGCGCCAACATCATCGCGGAGCGCGCGATGTATCGCGGTTCGGCGCCGTTGTTCAAGGCAGGCCACGAGAGTGCGGGCCTGACAGAACTCGCCACCGAGTGGTTCCTGGCCGAAGGCAACGCCGGTGACTTCTTCGACGAGTTCGTGTTGATCGGCAACACGACGGGCAGCGTCGCCCTGGTGCAGGCCGAGTTCATCGTCGGCAACACCGGTACGATCTACACCAAGCAGTACCAGGTGAACCCCACGTCACGCTTCAACATCTGGGTCGACGAAGAAGAAATGACGCCCGGCGACAAGCCGTTCAAGACCGGCAACACCGACGTGTCGGTGCGCATCCGATCGCTCAACGGGGTGCCGATCATCGTCGAGCGGGCGATGTGGTGGCCCGGCGGTTCCAACACGTGGTACGAGGCGCACAACTCGCCTGGTTCGACGCGCCCCGCGAGCCGCTGGGTCGTCGCCGAGGGCGAGCACAACAGCAGCTTCGGCTGGAACACGTACATCCTCGTGGCCAACACCGGCTCGGTTGCCGGATCGTTGCGGATTCGACTGCTGTTGCCGAACGGCCAGACGGCCGTACTCACGGGCCAGCCGGTGGCAGCGCAGTCGCGCACGACGTATTACCTCCACGACCTGTTGGCGGCGGCCGGGCTGCCGACCGACACGCAGGCTGGTGTGCTGATCGAGTCGGAGGGCACGACGTTGCCGCTGGTGGTGGAGCGGGCCATGTACCGCAACGTGAACGGCATCACGTTCCAGGTCGGCACCAACGCGCTCGGCAACCCGCTTCCGTGACGGAGCAGGGCGCGTCATTTCATGAAGGCGGCACGCTTCCAACGCGTGCCGCCGCCGCGCCGGCCTGGCGCTACGTGGTTGGGGGGATTGTGGCCGCGGCGTCTGCCGCGGCCGTCAACCTTGCCTGGCGCAACGCGTATCAGGGACTCACCGGGTACACGGTGCCGGACCTGATCGATCCGGCGTCGGTGGCGATCGCGACGGTGTTGTCGGTATTGCTGGCGGCGGGGGTGTACCTGCTGCTGTCGCGCGGCTTCATCATTGCCACACCGCTCTATGTGATCGGCTGCCTGGCCACCGCGGCGACCACATGCATCGCGCCGTTCACGCCGGTACTACCTGATGGCATGCCCGTTCCCCCCGGCTTCCCGCTCCTGACGATCCCCATGCACCTGACGGCCGGCGTCATGGCGGCGGTCGTCGTGCCGGTCGTCGTGCTCCTGGGCGTGCAGCGGAGTTAGGTATGGACCGCTCT